>JAYRDK010000042.1:0-32524 GCA_041909435.1 Lacunisphaera sp. | reverse complement strand
GCTTGCGCCGGGCGCCGTTACCGAAGCCGCGCTTCCTGCACGAAGCACCGCGGCCCCCACGCCGCGCGGATGGCCGCGACCAGCGGGGCGGTCGCGGCATCGTCACGCAGCACCGCGAAGCACGCGCTGCCGCTGCCGCTCATGCGCGCCGTGACGCCGAACCCGCGCTGCAGCTGCGCCAGCAGCACCGGCAGGGCGATGAACTTGGCAAAGGCCACACCCTCCATGTTGTTCGCCAGCAGTTCCTCGGCCGGGGCCTCGCCCCCGAGCCACGCGGCCAGCCGCGCCTCGGCCTCCGCCGCCGGCCGATAGTGCGCCGGCGCCTCCGCCGCCATCCGCCCGTAGGCCCACGGCGTGCTGATGCCAAAGGATGGCTTGAACAGCAGCACCCGCCGGCCGCGCAACCGCGCCGCGGCGGGCGCCGGCAGCGCCTCGATGCGCTCACCCCGGCCGCGCATGACGACCGGCACGTCGTGCAGGAACAGCGCGCAATCCGAACCGAGCGACGCCGCGATCCCGGCCAGCTTGTCCTCCGCGAGCGCGCCGCCCGACAATTGGTTCAGCGCCCGCAGCGCCGCCACGGCGTTGCTGCTGCCGCCCCCGAGCCCGGCACCCACGGGGATGCGCTTGGTCAGCTTGAAGTCCACTGCACCCGGCCAGCGCGTCGCCGCGACAAATGCCGCCGCCGCCTTGAGCACAAGGTTGCTCCCGTCCACCGGCACGTCCGGCTGGTCGCAGGTCAGGGTAAACTGGCTCCCCGCTCCCGGCTCCCGGCTCCGCGCCTCAAGCTGATCGCCGAAGTCCAGCGGCACCGCCACCGACACCAGGTCATGGAAGCCGTCGGCCCTCCGCCCGGTGACGGCGAGGAAAAGATTCAGCTTCGCGGGACTGAAAAGGGAGACGCCCATGAATTTCCGTCCACTAATGCACGTTAATGCCGCCCAATCCTAGCCCAAAACCCGGGGCGATTTCTCTCTTTGATTAGTGCGCATTAGTGTCCATTAGTGATGCTCCCAACATGCCTTGTGACCTGATCCTGGCCCTCGATGTCCCCACGCGCGAAGACGCCGCGCCGATCCTCCGCCAGTTGCGCGGCCAGCTCCGCTGGGTGAAGATCGGCCTGCAGATGTTCACCGCCTACGGGCCCAACTACGTCCGCGAGGTCGCCGGCATGGGCTTCAACATCTTCCTCGACCTCAAGCTCCACGACATCCCCAACACCGTCGCGAAGGCCGTCGAGTCGCTCGGCCCGCTGCCGATCCAGATGCTCACGATCCACACCAGCGGCGGTGGCGAGATGATGCGCGCCGCGGTGGCGGCGCAGCAAAAGACCAATCCCCAGCTGCTCATCCTCGGTGTCACCGTGCTTACCTCGACCGACACCGCCGGGCTGAACGAAACCGGCGTCAGCGCCTCGCCCGAGGAACAGGTCGCGCGCCTCGGCCAGCTTGCCGCCAATGCGGGTGTAAAGGGCCTCGTGTGCTCGCCGTTGGAAGTCGCCATGCTCCGCGGAAAACTCCCCGCCGACATGCAGCTCATCACCCCCGGCATCCGCCCGGCCAGCGAAGCGGGCAAGGACGACCAGAAGCGCGTCATGACCCCCGCCGCCGCCGCGCGCGCCGGCTCGACCTACATCGTCGTCGGCCGCCCCATCCTGCAGGCCGCCGATCCCGCCGCCGCCGCCCGCGCCATCCTCGCCGAACTGTCCGCCGTGTGACCGGGCTTTCAACCTTCAACCCTCAACTTTCACCCTAGCATGAGCCGCACCGCCGCCATCCTCCTCGCCGCCGGCAGCAGCCGCCGCATGGCCGGCGCCGTGCCGGACAAGGTCCTCGCCCCGCTCGCCGGCAAACCGGCCTTCGCCCACACCGCCGCCACCTTCGTCCGCAGCGGGGCCGTGGACTTCTTCGTCGTCACCTACCGCGACCAGCAGCAGATGGTCGAGCTCTCCGCCTACGCCCCCACCCCGACGATCTTCGTCCGCGGCGGCGCCGAGCGCCAGGATTCCGTCGCCGCTGCGCTCGCCGAGCTGCCGGACGATGTCGGCTACGTCTTCATCCACGACTGCGCCCGCCCGCTCGTCCGCGTCGAGCAGCTCGTCGCCCTCCACAAGATCGTCCGCCGCGAGGATGCCGTCGTGCTGGCCCACCGCGTGACCGACACCATCAAGGAACACCGCGGCGAGGGCCGCCTGCGCACGCTCGACCGCCAGCATCTCTGGGCGATGGAGACCCCGCAGGTCTTCTCCCGCGAGCTGCTCTGCCGCGCCTACGCCGCCGTCGCCAAGCGCAAGCTCGCCATCACCGACGACGCCGCGGCCGTCGAGCTGCTCAAGCACCCCGTCGCCCTGCTGGAGAACCCGCACCCGAACCCGAAACTCACCACGCCGGCCGACCTCGCCTACCTCGAATTTCTTCTGGCCCGCGCGGACGGCGCGGATCCCTTCCTGCCATGAGCGACCTGCGCATCGGCCACGGTTACGACATCCACCGCACGGCCGCAGGCCGGAAACTCGTGCTCGGCGGCGTCACCTTTGCCGCGGACTTCGGCCTCGAGGGCCACTCGGACGCCGACGCCCTGACCCATGCCATCTGCGACGCCCTGCTCGGGGCCGCCGGCCTGCCCGACATCGGCCACCAGTTTCCCAACACCGACCCCGCCTACAAGGACGCCGACTCGCAGGTGTTGCTCCAACGCGTCATCGCCGCCCTCCGCACGCGCGGCTGGGCACCGGTGAACATCGACGCCACCCTCATTGCCGAGAAACCGAAGGTCGCCCCGCGCCTCGCCGAGATGAAGGCCGTGCTCGCCAAGTCCGCCGGCCTCTCCGTAGACGCCATCGGCGTGAAAGCCACGACCAACGAGGGCGCCGACGACATCGGCCGCGGCCTCGCCATCGCGGCCCATGCCGTGGCGCTCATCCGGAAAATTTAGCCACAAAGAGTCACAAAAATGCACCATAAGCTGACCAACGGCCGAGCTTTGTCCGGAGTATTTTTTTGCGCCGTCTTGTGCCTCTTTGTGGCCATAAATTCCGGCTGCAAGAGGCGCGAGACCCTCGTCGAGCGCGGCAACCGCGAGGGCATCTTCCACCTCAGCGTCGGCTCCGAGCCGTCCGACCTCGATCCGCACACGGTCACCGGCCTCGGCGAGGCCAAGCTGGTGCAGACGATGTTCGATCCGCTGGTCAGCTTTGAGCCCGGCACCCTCGCCCCGGTGCCCGCGCTCGCCGCGAGCTGGGACATTTCCGCGGACGGCCTGGTCTACACCTTCCACCTCCGCCCCGACGCGAAATGGAGCGATGGCTCACCGCTCACCGCTCAAGACTGCGTGGATTCCTGGCAGCGCATCCTCACGCCCAGCCTCGCCGCCGACTACGCCTACTTCCTCTACCTGATCCGCGGCGCGGAGGCATTTCATCAAGGCAAGACCACCGATTTCTCGACGGTCGCCGCCGTCGCCCGCGACCCGCACACCCTCGTCGTCACGCTGACGCATCCGGCCCCTTATTTCCTGCAGGCCCTCCTCAACTCCTGCTGGCGCCCGGTCAACGTGAAGGCCATCGCCGCGGTCGGCGATCCTTACCGCCGCGGCACGCCCTGGACGCGGCCCGGCAAGATGGTGTCGAGCGGGCCGTTTGTGCTGAAGGAGTGGACCACGCAGCAGCGCATCGTCGTCGAGAAATCCCCGACCTACTATGATCGCGACCGGGTCCGCCTGAACGCCGTCCATCTCTACCCGACCGACAGCACCGACGCCGAGGAACGCGCCTACCGCTCCGGCCAGCTTCACGCCACCTACGCGCTGCCGCTCTCCAAGGTCCTGCCCGCCCAGCGCGACCACAACCCGGCGCTCCGCATCGACCGCAACATGGAGACTTATTTCTTCCGCGTGAATGTCCGCAAGGCGCCGCTCAGTGACGCCCGCATCCGGCGCGCCCTCTCCCTCGCCGTCGACCGCGACACCATCGCCAGCAAGATCCTCCCCGGCGGCCGCGCCCCGGCCCCGACCTTTGTGCCGCCCCTGCTCAAGGGTTACACCCCGCCCGCCCGCCAGGCCTACGACCTCGCGGCCGCGCGCCAGTTGCTCGCGGACGCCGGCCATCCCAACGGCGCCGGCCTGCCGCCGATCGAGATCCTCTACAACAACTCGGAGATCCTCCGCCTCGTCGCCGAGGCCATCCAGCAGATGTGGCACCGCGACCTAGGGATCGAAGTGCGCCTCGTGAACCAGGAATACAAGAGCGTCTTCGCCAGCCGGCGCAACGGCGACTACCAGGTCCTCCTCGGCAGCTGGACGGCCGACTACCTCGACGCCACGACCTTCCTCGACCTCTGGCGCAGCGACAACGGCAACAACCACACCGGCTGGTCCGACCCGGCCTACGACGCCCTCTCCGACCGCGCCAACACCATCGCCGATCCGGCCGCGCGCGCCGCCGTCCTCGCCCAGGCGGAGGCCTTCGTCCTCGAGGCCGCGCCGATCATCCCGATCTATTTCAACACCCACGTCTATTTCCTCCACCCCGCCGTCAAGGGCTGGCAACCGACCCCGACCGACCACTCGGACTTCCGCTATGTCTGGTTGGAGGCCGGTAAGTAAACTCCGCGTGTCATCCTGAGCGAAGCGAAGGATCCAGCAGCATGTCCATCGGCGCTCATAATTCTGGATTCTTCCCCCGCGCCCGCGGGATCAGAATGACCGGCATCGGGGCTCGTTTTTTTTGCGTCTTTTTGTGCCTTTTCGTGGCCATCAATTCAGGCTGTTCGAAGCGAGAGATGGCAACCGCCCCGGCGGAAAAGATCCTCCGCATCTCCCAGCGCAACGAGCCCGCCACCCTCGACCCGCAGCTCGCCACGCTGCCCGACGAGTTCTTCATCATCCGCGCCCTCGGCGAGGGCCTGCTCGTCCCCAATCCCGCCGGCGGCGCCCCGCTGCCCGGCGCGGCCGAAAGCTGGGAAGTCTCGCCCGATGGACTGACCTACACCTTCCATCTCCGGCCAAACGGCAAGAGGTCCAACGGTGATCCGATTACCGCGCAGGACTTCATCCGGTTGATCGAGCGCGCACTCACCCCTGCCACCGCCGCGCCCAAGGTCGCGCTGTTTTTCTCAATCAGGGGCGCTGCGGAACATTACAAGGTCGCTGCCGGACCCCTCGGTGTCGCTGCACGGGACGCACACACGCTGATGATCACACTTGCTCAACCCGATGCAGACTTTCCCGCCAAGGTGGCGAGCGGTCCTTGGATTCCCGTTCAGCAGACAGACAAAGTCGGCAACGGCCCCTTCGTCCTCACCGAGTGGAAACCCAACCAGCACATCGCCGTCCGCAAGAACCCGCATTACTGGGACGCCGCCAACGTGCAGCTCGACGGCATCCGCTTCCTCGCGATGGACAACGGCGACACCGAGGAGCGCGCCTTCCGCGCCGGCCAGCTCGACGTGACGATGGCCGTGCCCTTCACCAAGGTGGCCGGCTACCGTGCGGAGCAGCCCTCCCGCCTCCGGTCCGTGCCGCTGGCCGAGACGCGCTATCTCGTCCTGAACACCACCCGCCCGCCGCTCGACGACGCCCGCGTCCGCCACGCGCTGGCGCTGGCCCTCGATCGCCCCGCGCTTGTCGAGAAGGTCCTGCTCAGCGGGCACCCCGCCTTCAACTTCGTGCCCACCGGCCTCGGCGGTTACTCGCCGGCCGAACGCATCACCGAGAACATCGCGGAGGCCCGCCGCCTGCTGGCCGAGGCGGGCTTCCCCGAAGGTCGCGGCTTTCCCAAGCTCGAGCTGTCCACCTGGCCGGTAAATCCCGCCCAGCTCGAGGCCGTGCAGCAGATGTGGCGCCGCGAGCTCGGCCTTGAGATCGCGATCGCCCCGCGCGAGGCGCGCACCCACCTCGCCTCCCTCGCCAGCGGCGACTTCGCCCTCGCCTTCATGACGGCCATTCCGGACTACGATGGTGCGTCGGACCTTTTCACCCAGCTGACCTCGACCCACCCGCTCAACTACCCGCACTGGCGCAACGCGGAGTTCGACCGGCTCGTGGCCGCCGCCTCGACCACGCTCGATCCGACCGCCCGCAACGCGGCCTACCGGCAGGCGGAAAAACTGCTCCTCAAGGAAATGCCTGTTATCCCACTCTATTTTAACACGCAGAACTTCCTCGTCGCCCCGCGCGTGAAAAACTGGCGGGCCGACCGCCTTTGGACGCGGTTTTATCGCGGTTTGTCTGTCGAGTAGGCGGTGTGCGCCCGGTTTTCGTGGGCCAGCGAGCTCGCTCGCGCCAGACCCGCGCCTGCGAGCAGGCTGCCCACCTTGCCCAAGCCCGCTCTGGCAACTCCGCGCTCGCCACCCGGCGCGCACCCCGCACATTCGATTTCCCTCCCCTATGAAATTCAAACTGCTGCCTGCTGTCCTCCTCGGGGCCGTGGCATCCGCGCTGGCGGCGGATCCGCAACCCGTCATCTCCGCCGCGAACATCCTCGCGCACACCAAGGTCCTTTCGTCCGACGAGTTCGAGGGCCGCGCACCCGGCTCCGCCGGCGAGGAAAAGACCGTCGCCTACCTCGTGACGGAGCTGCAGAAGCTCGGCCTCTCGCCGGGCAATCCCGACGGCACCTACATCCAGAACGTCCCGCTCGTCGGCATCAGCTCCACGCCCACCCTCTCGTTCACCCTCGACGGCCGCACGCTCGCGATGGAGAACATCAACGACTTCGTCGGCCCCTCCAGCCGCCTCGTGCCGCAGGTCGGGGCCAAGGACACCGAGGTCGTCTTTGTCGGCTATGGCATCGTCGCGCCGGAGTTCGGCTGGGACGACTACAAGGGCGTCGACGTGAAGGGCAAGACGGTCGTCATGCTCATCAATGATCCGCCGGTCACCACCGCCGACGGCGCGCTCGACCCGAAATTTTTCGGCGGCAAGGCCATGACCTACTACGGCCGCTGGACCTACAAATACGAGATCGCCGCCGCCAAGGGCGCCGCCGCCTGCCTCATCGTCCACGAGACCGCGCCCGCCGCCTATCCCTTCGCCGTCATCACCGGCAGCCGGAGCCGCGAGAACTTCGAGATCAGCACGCCCGACCTCAACGCCGGCAATGTCGCCATGGAGGGTTGGCTCACGCTCGACGCCGCCCGCCGGCTCTTCACCGCCTCGGGCAAGGACTACGACCGCGCGAAGGCTGCCGCCGTGCGCCCCGATTTCCAGCCCGTCGTCCTCGGCGCCAAGGCCACCTTCAACGTCGACAACCTCCTCCGTCCCGTCGCCTCGAAGAACGTCGTCGCCCTCCTGCCCGGCGCCGACCCGAAGCTGCGCGGCGAATACGTCATCTACACCGCCCACTGGGATCACCTCGGCCGCGATGACCGCCTGCCGGGGGACAAGATCTTCAACGGCGCCCTCGACAACGCCTCCGGCGTCGCCCAGGTGCTCGAGCTCGCCCGCGCCTTCACCGCGCTGCCCGCCGACCAGCGCCCGAAGCGCAGCCTCGTCTTCCTCTTCGTCACCGCCGAGGAGAAGGGCCTGCTCGGCTCGCGTTATTACGCGTCGCAGGACCCGCTCTACCCCCTGACCAAGACCCTCGCGAACATCAACATCGACGGGTCCAACATGTTCGGCCCGACCAGCGACATGGCCACCATCGGTTTCGGCGCCTCGACGATCGACGACATCGGCATCGCCGTCGCCGCCGCGCAGGGCCGCGAGATGAAGCCCGAGGCGCGCCCGGAGAACGGCTCCTATTACCGCAGCGACCACTTCGAGTTCGCGAAGGTCGGCGTGCCTTCCTACTACCCGAAGAACGGCCGCAGCTTTATCGGCCAGCCCGCGGACTTCGCCGACAAGAACATCAACGACTACATCGCCAACCGCTACCACAAGGTCACCGACGAGGTGCAGCCCGACTGGACCTTCGAGGGCGCGGCGCAGGACACCGTGTTCCTCCTCCAGGTCGGCTGGCGCATCGCCAACGGCGACACCTGGCCCGAGTGGAAACCCGGCAACGAGTTCAAGGCGAAGCGTGACGCCATGATGAACCGGTAGGTTGCGCGCTCGCGCGCAACGTGGCGTGCGAGCACGCCACCTACGACCCGCGCCTTCCGGCGCGGGTTTGCTTTTTCCGTCTGGCCTCCGCCCTCCGTCCTCTGTCATCTGTGTCCCGCCACCATGTTCCGCTTCGTCGTCCGCCGCCTGCTCCAGACCATCCCGGTCCTGTTCGTGATCATCACGGCGACTTTCTTCATGGTGCGTTTCGTCCCGGGCGGCCCGTTCACCTCGGAGCGGGCCCTGCCGCCCGAGATCCTCCGCAACCTCGAGGCCCACTACGGCCTCGATCAGCCGATCTGGCGCCAATACACGAACTACCTCGGCCGCATCCTCCGCGGCGACTTCGGCCCGTCCTTCAAGTATTCCAACCGCACCGTCAACGAGATCATCGGCCAGAAACTGCCCGTGTCGCTCGAGCTCGGCGGCCTCGCCCTCGGCGTCGCGCTGCTGATCGGCCTGCCGCTCGGTGTGCTCGCCGCCGTCCGCCGCAACAGCTGGCTCGACTACCTCGCCAGCTCCACCGGCATGCTCGGCATCTGCGTGCCCACCTTCGTCCTCGGCCCGCTGCTCGTGCTCCTCTTCGCCATCCACCTCCGCTGGGTCAACGCCTCGGGCTGGTATGACTGGACCGACCGCGTGCTGCCGGCCCTCACCCTGGGCTTTGTCTACGCCGCCTACCTGATGCGCCTCACGCGCGGCGGCATGCTCGAGGTGCTCAACCAGGACTACATCCGCACCGCCCGCGCCAAGGGCGCCTCCGAGACCCGCATCGTCCTGCGCCACGCCCTGCGCGGCGGCCTGCTGCCCGTCATCTCCTTCCTCGGGCCCGCCGTCGCCGGCATCCTCACCGGCTCGTTCGTCATCGAGACCATCTTCCAGATCCCCGGCCTCGGCCGCGAGTTCGTCAACAGCGCCTTCAACCGCGACTACACCCTCGTGCTCGGCACGGTCATCCTCTACGCGAGCCTGATCGTCGTCTGCAACCTGGCCGTCGATGTCGTCCAGGTGTGGCTCAACCCGAAGCTGAAGTTCGAATGATGGATTTTTCACCACGGATTTCACGGATGATCACGGATAACCAATCCATCTCATGCTGTAGGGCGGGATCGCTGATCCCGCCTTGTTCGCGGCGGGGTCAGCGACCCCGCCCTACAAGTCCATCCGTGTTAATCCGTGTCATCCGTGGTTGAAGAATCTCCAGTTTTGCCGGTGGATCTCGAGCGCGGCTCCTCCCCCGGCCGCGATGCCTGGCACCGGCTGCAGAAGAACCGCCTCGCCGTGGCCGGCGGCATCATGCTGCTCGTCCTCACCGTGCTCTGCGTCGCCGGCCCGTGGTTCCTGCGCGCCACCTACCAGGAGCAGAACCTCGACCTCGGCGCCACGCCGCCCTCCGCCGCCCACTGGCTCGGCACCGACACGCTCGGCCGCGACCTGCTGGTGCGCCTGCTCTATGGCGGCCGCATCTCGATCGGCGTCGGCCTCTGCGCCACGCTGGTCGCGCTGACCATCGGCGTCGTCTACGGCGCCGTCGCGGGCTACGTCGGCGGCAAGGCCGACGCCGTCATGATGCGCCTCGTCGACATCATCTACGCGCTGCCCTTCACGATCTTCGTCATCCTGCTCATGGTCTTCTTCGGCCGGAACATCATCCTGCTCTTCGTCGCCATCGGCGCCGTCGAGTGGCTGACGATGGCGCGCATCGTCCGCAGCCAGATCATGGCGCTGAAGAAGATGGAGTTCATCGAGGCCGCCCGCGCCCTCGGCTACGGCCACCGTCGCATCATCTTCCGCCACCTGCTGCCCAACGCCCTCGGCCCGATCATCGTCTACGCCACGCTCACCATCCCGGCCGTCATGCTGCTCGAGGCCTTCCTCAGCTTCCTCGGCCTCGGCGTCCAGCCGCCCATGAGCTCCTGGGGCACGCTGATCAAGGACGGCGCCGAGAAGATGGAGGAGTTCTGGTGGCTGCTCGTGTTCCCGGGCGGGGTCTTCTCCCTGACCCTTTTCTCCCTCAACTTCCTCGGCGACGGATTGCGGGACGCCCTGGATGTGCGGGCCGCGAAGGATTGAGTTCTGCCTCCCTGCGTCTGCCGGTGGGAGGGGTTTTATACCCCGACAGCGTGCAAGTCGGGGCATAAAACCTTCCCACCAATTCGACCTGTCGTCGGCTATGATTGCAGGCAACTTTTCCGTCTGGCCTCTGTCCTCCGTCCTCTGCCTGCCATAGGCCCGGCGACGGCTGGTCATCTGCTTGCCGCGCCGTAGCCTTGCGCGAAGGCGGGTCCTCTGCCTTGCTCTTGCCCACATGCTCCGCCGTTTCCGCCCCTATTTCCGTTACCTGCGATCCAACCGGGGCACCCTGTTCGCGGCGGTGTTCTACGGCCTGCTGTTCGGCGCCACCAACGGCCTGGGCCTGCCCATGCTGATCAAGTATGTCTTCCCGGTGATTTTCGACCGCTCCGGCGGCGGCGGCATGCCGCTGGCCACCGTCGTGCTCATCGCCGCCACCGTGCCGATGCTCTTCCTGCTCCGGGCCGTCACCAGCTTCCTCAACAGTTACTATGTGCAGCTGACCGGCGTGCGCGTGCTGGAGGCGGTCCGCCTCGATTACTTCCGCAAGCTCCAGGTGCTGCCCCTTTCCTTCCTGCAGCGGGAATCCAGCGGCGACCTGCTGTCCCGCGGCATCGCCGACAGCGCCCAGCTCCAGTCCACCCTCACCCTGATCGCCAACGACGGCGTCAAGCAGCCCATGGCCCTCCTCGGCGCCCTCGGCTTCCTGGTCTGGCAGGCCTTCACGACCGACGGGGCCATGACGGTGCTCGTCTGCCTCGCCATCGTGCCGCTGGCCGTGCTGCCGGTGCATTACGTCGGCAAGAAGGTCGTGCACCGCGCCCGCCAGGTGCAGGACCAGCTGGGCGATGTCTCGGCCCAGCTGAACGAAAACCTCTCGGCCGCGCGCGAGGTCCGCGCCTTCGGGCTCGAGCAGCGGGAGACCGACCGCTTCGGCCAGGCCACGGGCCGGCTGATCACGGCGCAGATGAAGGTCGTCAAATACGCCCAGGCCCTCACCCCGGCCATCGAGCTGATCTCCGCCGTCGGCATCGCCGCCACCCTGGTCTTCGCCTATTACGCCGGCGTGAAGCTGGAGACCTTCCTCGCCATCATCACCGCCCTCTACCTCTGCTACGAGCCGATCAAGAAGCTGGGTTACCTCAACAGCGAGCTGAACCGCGGCGCCGCCTCGCTCGGCCGCCTCGAATACGTCCTCGACGAGCCGGTCACCATCACCGACCCCGCCACCCCCGTCCCGGTGGGCAAGCTGCGCGGCCACGTGGAGTTCCAGGCCGTCACCTTCGCCTACGGCGACAACCCCGCCCTCCGGCAGGTCAGCGCCCGCATCCCCGCCGGCACCGTCTGCGCGCTGGTCGGGCCGAGCGGCGCCGGCAAAAGCACCTTCGCCAACCTCGTGCCCCGCTTCTACGAGGCCGGCGCGGGCGCGGTCACCATCGACGGCGTTGACGTCCGCTCGATGCGCCTCGCCGACCTGCGCCGCAACATCGCGCTGGTCTCGCAGGAGCCCGTGCTCTTCAACGACACCATCTACAACAACCTCGCCCTCGGCACCGCCGTCGCCTCGCGCGAGGAGATCCTCGCCGCCGCGAAGCTCGCCCACGCGCACGAGTTCATCGAGCAGCTGCCCCAGGGCTACGACACCATCGTCGGCGAGCGCGGCGCCCTGCTCTCCGGCGGCCAGAAGCAGCGCATCGCCATCGCCCGCGCCTTCCTCCGCCACGCGCCCATCCTCATCCTCGACGAGGCCACCAGCGCGCTCGACTCCGACAGCGAGGCCGCCGTGCAGGACGCCCTCCGCCACCTCGTCCAGGGCAAGACCGTGCTCATCATCGCCCACCGCTTCAGCACCATCCGCGACGCCTCGATGATCCTCGTGTTCGACAAGGGCGAGATCGTCGCCTCGGGCGACCACGCCTCCCTCTACGCCGGCAACGCGCTCTACAAGTCGCTCTACGACCGGCAGAATGCCGGAGTTTGACCACGGATTTCACGGATGATCACGGATAACCAATCCAGCACCCCTTACGGTCATTCTGAGCGCAGCGAAGAATCCAGAGGGTTGTCCGCCGGCCCACATTTTGCTGGATCCTTCGCTCCGCTCAGGATGACAGGTATCACATATCCATCCGTGTTAATCCGTGAAATCCGTGGTTAAAAAAAACTCCGACGAGCCCAAGGAATTTTCCCGCGCGGTGGAGAACCTCATCGCCGGCATCCGCGACCTGCCGGAGGACACCAGCCGGTCCAAGAACCGCAAGGCCTCCGAGCTGACCTCCCTCATCGACGAACTGCTGGTCAAATACCGCATCAGCCACGACTCGGTCGAACACAGCATCCGCGAGAAATGGGCCGAGCTCGTCGGCGCCGCCAACGCCTCCTATTCCCACCCGCTCGTCGTGGAGAAGAAGCTCCTCGTCGTCCTGGTCTCCCACGCCGTCGTCCGCAACGAGCTGTTCATGCACAAGGACTCCATCGTCGAAAAGCTCCGAAAACTCCCCGGCTGCGCGGAGATCAAGGGCCTGGCGCTCAGGTCGGGCTGATTATGTTGGTGGTGGAGGGCCCAGCTCCAGCTGGGCCGCGCACGGGATAACGCCTGTGAAAGCCGGCTCAGCCGGAGCTGAGCTCTCCACCGATTCAGACGTGATCCCTCCCTAATTTTGCGCCACCCTGTCCCACCTCGACTCCGGCAAAATAACGCTTGCAGGAGGGGGGCTCGGTTTAGTTAATGGCCCCTTCGTTAGTGAGAGTCTGCTGGTCGCAGATTCCCACCACGGTCAGTCCGGGCAACCGGACAACTAACGGTGTCGCCGGCCCTCCACAAGCGGGTGACACGGAGCGAAAGCTCCAACAAAGACCGCGTCATCAACCACATAAACCATGTCACAACCCGTTAAGTCAGAAGTCATCAGCCAATATAAAACCCACGAGAAGGACACCGGCTCCAGCGACGTCCAGATCGCGCTGCTCACGGCCCGGATCAATCACTTGACCGAGCACCTGCGCACGCATCGCAAGGACTTCCACAGCCGTCGCGGCCTTCTCCAGATGGCCAGCCGCCGTCGCAAGCTCCTTGATTACGTCAAGAGCGAGGACCTGGCCAAATACAACGACCTGCTGCAGAAGCTGAGTCTCCGCAAGTAACCCGTTTTCACGAAAGGCGGCCCACCGACGGGCCGCCTTTTGTTCAATCCCCCACGAAGCAGACCCACGGGAGTTTCCGCTTACCGCCCCGGCCGATGCCGGGACCGTAATCCGAAATTTCCCGGGAGCTGATTCAAGGGGGCCCAAGAAAGCGAATCGTCCGAACCCAGCGCGACGTTCCGGCAATCCGGCCGGCGTGGCGCACATCCGAAAAGTTAAGTCATGAATCAGAAACACAATGTATCCGTTGCCGGCCTGAACCTGAAGTTCTCCACCGGCTCCATCGCCAACCTCGCGGGCGGCGCCGTCTTCGTCACCGTCGGCGAGACCAACGTCATGGTCACCGCCTGCGCCGCGCAGACCATGCGCCCCGGCCAGGACTTCTTCCCCCTGACCTGCGACTACCGCGACAAGTATGCCGCGGCCGGCCGCTTCCCGGGCGGCTATTTCAAGCGCGAGGGCCGTCCCTCCGAGCGCGAGATCCTCATCTCCCGCCTCTGCGACCGCCCCTGCCGCCCGCTCTTCCCCGAGGGCTTCCTCAATGAGGTGCAGATCATCGGCCAGCTCATGTCGGCCGACCTCATCCACGACTCCGACATCGCCATGGTCAACGGCGCCAGCGCCGCCCTCGCCATCTCCGACATCCCGTGGAACGGGCCGATCGGCTGCGTGCGCGTCGCCCTGATCGACGACCAGTTCGTCGCCAACCCGACCATCGAGCAGATGTTCAGCTCGTCGCTCGACCTCATCTACGTCGGCAACGAGAAGGACATGCTGATGATCGAGGGCTCCGCCGACCAGATCCCGGAGGACAAGTTCATCGCCGCCCTCGAGTTCGGCCACAACGCCATCCAGCCGATCATCGCCGCGATCAAGGAGCTGCAGAAGCTCGCCGGCAAGCCGAAGGCCACCTTCAAGCTCATCGGCGCCACCCCCGAGGCCCGCGCCATCATCGAGCGCGTCGTCCCCGCCGAGCGCGTCTCCGCCGCCATCTTCGGCTACGAGAAGAACGTCCGCTCCGCCAACGTGAAGGCGCTCAAGGAGGAGGCCAAGGCCGCCCTCACCGCCGAGCTCGGCGCCGACAAGTTCACCGACGTCGACCTGAACGTCGTGTTCGAGGACCTGCAATACAAGGCCTACCGCGCCACCGTCCTCGCCAAGGGCGTCCGCTCGGACCACCGCGATGCCAAGTCCCTCCGCCCCCTGCAGGCGCAGGTCGGCGTGCTGCCCCGCGTCCATGGTTCCGCCATGTTCCAGCGTGGTGACACCCAGAACATCGCCCTCGTCACCCTGGGGCCGACCAAGGAGGCCCAGGACATGGACGGCCTCACCGGCGGCGCGACCTCCAAGTCGTTCATCCTCCACTACAACTTCCCGCCGTTCTCCGTCGGCGAGGCCGGCCGCTTCATCGGCCCGGGCCGCCGCGAAATCGGCCACGGCGCGCTCGCCGAGCGCTCCCTCGTGCCGATCCTGCCTCCCGAGGATGTCTTCCCGTATTCCATCCGCGTCGTCTCCGAGATCATGGCCTCCAACGGCTCGACCTCGATGGCCTCGATCTGCGGCGGCTGTCTGGCCCTCATGGACGCCGGCGTGCCGATCATCGCCCCCGTCGCCGGCATCTCCTGCGGCCTCATGACCGAGATGGACGCCTCCGGCGCCATCAAGAAGTGGGTCACGATCACCGACATCCTCGGTGAAGAGGATCACTTCGGTGACATGGACTTCAAGATCGCCGGCACCACCAAGGGCATCACCGGCTTCCAGCTGGACCTCAAGATCAACGGCCTGCCGTTCGAGATCGTGAAGGCCGCCGTCCACCAGTGCCGCGAGGCCCGCATCGAGATCCTCAAGGTCATGCTCGGCTCCCTGCCGGCGCCCCGCAAGGATCTCAGCCCATACGCCCCCCGCATCCAGACGATCCAGATCGATCCCGAGAAGATCGGCCTGCTCATCGGGCCCGGCGGCAAGACGATCCGCCGCATCACCGAGACGACCGGTGCGCAGATCGACATCGCGGACGACGATTCCGGCAAGGTCTTCATCTACTCGAACAATGCCGACGCCATGAACCGCGCCGTGCAGGAGATCGACGCCCTCTGCGGCGGCGGTTCCCAGATCGAGATCGGCAAGATCTACACCGGCCGCGTCACCGGCACCAAGGAGTTCGGCGCCTTCGTCGAGTGCCTCCCGGGCAAGGAAGGCCTCGTCCACATCTCCGAGCTGGCCGACTTCCGCGTCCGCCGCACCGAGGACGTCGTCAAGGTCGGCGACTCGATCACGGTCAAGTGCGTCGGCATCGACGAGCGCTCCGGCAAGGTCCGTCTCAGCCGCAAGGCCGCGATGGCCGAGCTCGAGGCCCAGAAGCAGGCCGGCGGCACCCCCGCTGAGCCGGCGGCCGAGCCCGCCGCTCCGGTGCAGTCGTAAGTGGGCCAGCGAGCTCGCTCGCGCCTCTCCTCTCCAAGCCGCGACGCAAGTCGCGGCTTTTTCATGCCCGGGTTGGTGGGGGGACCATCTGGCCCGCTGCCTTCATTGTCGGTGGCTGGCTTGCACGCCACGTTGGTCGGGGCCGTTGCCCCCAACGGCCCCGACCAACGACAAAATCCAACTTAGTCTTTCGGCTAGGGCTTTAGCCCTTTCCTTCGGACTTTTCCTGTATTCCGTAGGGGAACACACCCATGAAACTCCTCGTCACCAACGACGACGGCATCAACTCGGTCTTTTTCCACGCGCTCGTCCACGCCCTGAAGGCGGCCGGACACGAGATCTACGTCGTGGCTCCCCTCACGGAGCAGAGCTGGACCGGTGCCTCCAAGACCCGCCACCGCACCGTGCAATCCGCCGTCGCCGACCATGGCTTCGGCTGCCCGACCTGGACCGTCGACGGCACGCCTTCCGACTGCGTCAACATCGCCATCGCCCACCTCCTGCCCACCAAGGTCGACGCCGTCGTCAGCGGCATCAACGTCGGCTTCAACTGCACCCTCGGCTTCATCATCGCCAGCGGCACCGTCTCCGCCGCGCTCGAGGGCACGCTCCACGGCCTGCCGGCCATGGCTTTTTCCCAAGATGTCTCCGAGGCCGTCTACTACGATCTCAAGGAGCACGGCGGCAAACCGGGCGAGGAACTGGCCGCCACGCTGAAGCACTCCGCCGCCCACGCCGCGCGGTTAGCCGGCGAGTTGCTGCCCAAGACGCCCCCGCGCAGCTTCACGGTTCACAACATCAACTTCCCGTTCCCCTGCCGCCCGGACACCGGGATGAAGCACACCGTGCCGGCGCACTTTTTCGTGCCGGGCCTGTTCACACCGCCCGACGCCGACGGCCGCCACAAGCTCATCTGGTGCGACGGTGAGGACGTCTCTCCGCCCGAGCTGCTCACCGACCTCAAGTGCATCGAGGGCGGCAGCATCAGCCACACGATCCTCGACTACCGGAAGCTGGGGCACGCCTGACCTGTAGGGCGGGACGCTGATCCCACCTTTTAATTGGAGGGCCCGCGTCCCTGCGGGCCGCGCCTGCTCTGACGCTTCGAGGTGGAGCGCGTTGACCCCAATGCGCTGTTGGACTAACGCTCACAAGTAGCGCCCATGTCCCCGATAAAGCTCCCCGGCACACCTCTCTCCGTCTCCCCGCTGTGCCTCGGCGGCGTCCCCTTCGGCAACACGATCACCGAGGCCGAATCCTTCACCCTGCTCGACCGCTTCGTCGCCCTTGGCGGCAACTTCCTCGACACCGCCCGCATCTACTCGGACTGGGTGCCGGGCGAGCCCCGCCGTAGCGAGCGCATCATCGGCGACTGGATGACCGCCCGCCGCAACCGCGCCCGGCTCGTCCTCGCCACCAAGGGCGCCCACCCCTTCATCGACTCGGTCGACATACCTCGCACCTCCGTCGCCGAGATTCGCGACGATCTCGAAGGCAGCCTTCGCACCCTGCGCACCGACGTCATCGACCTCTACTGGCTGCACCGCGACGATACCACCCGCCCGGTCGAACACTTTATCGACCTGCTCAACACCTTCCTGCGCGAAGGCAAGATCCGCGCCTTTGGTGCCTCCAACTGGACCGCCGCCCGCCTGCGCGCCGCAAGCGATTACGCGAAAAAATCCGGCCAGCAGGGTTTCACTGCCAACCAGCCCTTCTGGTGCCTGGGCGTCGCTGCGTCCCGCCCGCCGCCATTCACCGGTTTCGTGAAGTTCGACGCCGAGGCCTATCGCTTTCACCGCGAGACCGGCATGGCCGTGATTCCCTACACGTCCCAAGCCAACGGTTTCTTCTCCAAGCTCGCCCGCGGCGACACCGGCCTGGAAAAGCACGATTTTCATGTGCCCGCCAACCTCGCCGCCGGCCGGATCGTGACGGAACTCGCCGCCGCCAAACGCGTCGCCCCCAGCGCCATCGTCCTCGCCTACCTCTGGTCCCGCCCGTTCCCCGTCGTCCCCATCATCGGCAGCCGCACCATCGCGCAGCTAGAGGACGGCATCGCCGCCCTGCCCGTGCGCCTCACCGCCGCGGAACTGGCCTCGCTCGAGGTCGCCAGCCAGTCGGGCCTGCCGGCCAGCCTGTAGGTTGCGTGCTTGCACGCAACGTGGCGCGCAAGCGCGCCACCTACATTAGGATCGGGCGCCGCTCGTCGGCGAACCTCGCACGCAAATGCAGCTAGTTCTCCCTACTGCATCTAAGCCACGCCTACCAACTAAGGAGACCCATTGTCGGTGGGAAAGCGAACGCCGCGAAGAGAGCAAACTTAAGGAAACTGATATACCGCGGGCGCAAACGAGCGACCTCCTCATCGCCATAATTCTCGCCGGTAAAAACTGCTCGAACCATGGCCCAAGCAGGAAATGATATCTCCCCATTGGATCTGCTCAATTCCTCGAGCCGTAACAGCAGAGGCCGTTGCTCGAAATAATTCAGGATCATAATGGGAAACCAGATTAAAGCCAGATACCCCAAGCCAATCCAATCTGCGATACCGGCGAAGCCCAGCCGCCCCACAGCCCACTTGAGCAAGAAAAGCCCCGCTACAATCACCAGCCAGGCAATCCAGTAAGATTTAATTTGGGGAAGTTTCATCCAGATAGAGCGGAAGCGTGCACAGGTCCGTGTTAATCCTCAGGTTTCAGGTCTCAGGTTTCAGGTTTCCGCATTTCACCTCACCAGCGAAAACCCCGCGCGCACCGTCTCGCTCCGCTGGTTGTAGCTGCGCAGGCTTTCGCCGTAGCCGTTCCAGTATTGGATGAGCAGGTAGGTCGCGAAATCGAACATCTTGTCGAACTTCACCGGGATCGTCAGGTCCGCCTGCAGGCTGCCCTTGTGGAAACCCTGGCCGGCACGCCCCGTGAGCGCGAGCGCGCCGCGGTCGTTGCGCCCGAGGATCACGGTCAGCTCCGCGTTGCCGCGATAGTCCTTGATGTCCGGGTTGTTCTCCACGTCCACGATGTATTCGAAGATCCGCGGCACCACGATCAGGTTCCAGCCGTCGAGCCGGCCGAAGGAAAACGCCGGGCGGATGTAGGCGATGTTCAGGCTGCGCGAGTCCGGACCCTGCTGGCCGTTCGACTCGTGCCGCACGCCGACCTGGTAGCCGAGCAGCCTGAAGCCGCCCCCGTCCCCGGGGCTCACGACGGATTGCGACTCATACATCAGCTCCGGCATGTAGCTGCTGTCGTAGAACGGGCTGGATTCCGCATCGATGTCCCAGAGCGAGCGCTGCGTGTAACCCGCGTAAAGGCCGCGCAGCACCGGCAGTCTGTTCCCCAGCCCGGCCTTCTGCCCCAGCACGCGATACTTGAAGCTGAACTGGAACTTGGCGCCCGGCGCGTCCGGCCCGTAGATGAAATACACCGGCTCGTGCGGGCTGAACCGCCCGGCGAAACTCCGTTGGATCGCCGCCTCCGCCGGCTGTCCGGGCAGGCTGCTGCTCAACGGCGCCGACGCGATGCGCCGCTCGCGGCCGGGGTCCGCCGCGGCCTTGACCTCGATCAGGGCGCGCGCCGGCTGCGGCTGTTCCAGGTCCAGCACCAACCGCCCGCGCGCCTCGGCGGGCACCGTGAAGATGAACGACCGGTAGGAAAATCCGCGCGCGGCGATCTGCGCCCCGCCGCCGGCCTGTCCGCGCAGTTGCACCGGCCAGCTGCGCCGCTCGCTGCTCAGCGTGCCGCTGAGCGTCATTGGCGTCTCGAACATGACCTCCGTCGGCGTCGGGTTGAGGATGACCAGGTCCACGCGCACCTCGCCGCCCGGCGTCGCGGCCTCGACCGGCGCCAGCAGGTTGACGACGACGTTCTGGGCATGCAGCCCCGCGGCCCCGACGAACAGGACAAGCCCGGCCAAGAAAAATCTCATACTTCGAGTAAATTCAAACCTGCCGGAGTTCGCACGCTGATTCTGGCTCTGAATGCACGGCGCCGCTGGTCGTTGGAGCGCGCTGGCCTTAAAAGGAAACCAGGCGTCAGCTTTTTAAGATTTTCTCTTGATGGCGAATACCGCGAACCAAGCTATCACAGCCGCAAGCAAGGTAATGCCGGCCGCCACGCTATAGCCTTCAGGAATGAGATTTCGCACGGCAATGAAGACACCGGAAAGGGCACCTTTCGCGGTCCTTTCAGGCGGCATGAAACAGTAAACAGCCATCATTAACAAAATGATCCCGACCAGAGTCACCCAAGCATCCTGAAAAGTTTGGCGACCTCTCCAATTGTTCATGGTGCGTGCAGGTAGCTGCTGGTGTTCAATCTCAGGTTTCAGGTCTCAGGTTTCAGGTTTCTCCTGAGCCCCTCTCTTTCGGCGGGGCTCAGGAACGCGATCTCCAGCGCGTTGCGCTGCGCCTGGCGGATCTGCGCCGGGGTCAGCCCCGCCGCCGGCGCCGCGACCTCGAGTTCGTGCCGCAGGTCGATGCCGCTGATGCTTGGGTCGTCGGTGTTGATCGTCGCGAGCAGGCCGCGGTCGAGGAATTGCCTCAGCGGGTGCGCCGCCAGGCTCGGCACGGTGTTGGTCTGCACGTTGCTCGTCAGGTTCGCCTCTATGCCGATGCGGTGCGCGACGAGGTGATCCATGAGCTTCGGGTCGTCCACGGCGCGGACACAGTGCCCGATGCGCGTGGCCCCGAGCTTCTGCAACGCCGACCACACGCTCGGCGCACCGCCGGCCTCGCCCGCATGCACGGTGATCGCCCAACCCGCGTCGCGCCCGCGCTTGAAATGCTCCGTGAACAGCTCCGCCGGGTAGTTCTTCTCGTCACCGGCCAGGTCGAGCGCGACGAGGTGCTGCCGGTGCGTCAGGAGCGCCTCCAGTTCCTTCATGCACACCTCGGCGCCGAAGGTCCGGCTGAGAATGCCGATCAGCTTGACCTTCACCCCGGTCGCCCGGCTGCCCTCGGCCGCGCCCTCGACGACGGCCTCGACGACCTTCGCCACATCGAGCCGGTGTGCCGTGGCCATGAAATACGGGCTGAAGCGCAGCTCGAGGTAGGCGATGCCCTCGGCCTTCGCGTCCTCGACGTTCTCGCGGGCGATGCGCCGGCAGGCGGCAGGGTCGGCGAGCACGGCGATCATCCACTCGAACTTGGCGAGGAACGCCAGCAGGTCCGGCACGGTGGACATCACCTGCACGTAAGGTCGCAGGCCCTCCGGCGTGTCCGCGGGCAGCTTGATGCCGTGCTGGCGGGCCAGGTCGAGGATCGTCGTGATCCGCATGTTGCCGTCGAGGTGGCGATGCAGGTCGATCACTGGCGGCGCGGATTCCATGCCGGCAAATTGGCGACCCCGCCGGCCGGGTGCAATGTCGCGATTGCGTTCCCGTTTTTTCCGTGTTCACTCGCCAACTTCCATCCACCCTAATCCACGGCAGGTCTCAGGTCACAGATCTCAGGTTTCTCTTCAAAAATGATCGAGGTCCAAAATCTCACGCGCGTCTTCCGCACCTACAAGAAACAGCCCGGTTTCTGGGGCGGCGTGAAGGGCCTGTTCCACCGCGAATTTGAGGAGACCCGCGCCGCCGACGACATCACCTTCCGCATCGCCGAGGGCGAGCTGGTCGGCTTCCTCGGGCCCAACGGCGCCGGCAAGACCACCACGCTCAAGATGCTCTCCGGCCTCATCTACCCGACGAGCGGCACGGCGCGCGTCGCGGGCTTCGACCCCACCAGGCGCGAGAACGCCTACCGCCGCCTCTTCGCCCTCGTGCTCGGCCAGAAGAACCAGCTCTGGTGGGACCTGCCCGCCATCGAGTCCTTCTACCTCCTCCGCGCCATCTACGGCCTGCCGCAGGACCAGTTCAAGGCCACGCTCGACGAGCTCGTCGCCCTCCTCGACGTCGGGCCCAAGCTCAACGTCATGGTCCGTGAGCTCTCCCTCGGCGAGCGCATGAAGATGGAGCTCATCGCCGCCCTGCTCCACCGCCCGCGCGTGCTTTTCCTCGACGAGCCCACCATCGGCCTCGACGTCGTGTCGCAGAAGAAGGTCCGCGAGTTCCTGCGCGACTACAACCGCCGCACCAAGACGACCATCCTCCTCACGAGCCACTACATGGCCGACATCTCGTCGCTCTGCGAGCGCGTCATCGTCATCGACCACGGCAGGAAGATCTACGACGGCGCCCTCGCTCGCATCACCGGCGCCGGCGCCCGCCAGCGCATCATCAAGTTCAAGCCCCGCGACGGCGCCTTCCCCGCGGATTGGCAGCCCCTGCACGGCGAGTGCAAGGTCTGCGAGGACGGCGAGATCCTCCTCCATGTCCCCAGCGAGCATGTGACGCCCGTCTTCCAGCAGATCCTCAGCCTCGGCGCCGTGGACGACATCACGATCCAGGACGTGCCCCTCGAGGACGTCATCACCGAGCTCTTCTCCCGCGGCGTCGCCGCCAAGACCGCCTGAGGCGGGTCCTTTCTTTAGGTGCGGCCCGCGCTCCCGCGCAGGCTGTTTTCGCCCCGGCGCCCCGCCGTGCTCCCGGCTAAAAGGGGGATGCACCCTATGGCTTATCTCCCCACCAACGGCTATATTCCACCCGTCATGAGCACCAAGGAAACGGCCCTGTCCTATGCGGATACCCAAAAAATCCGCGCCGGTCTGGAGCAGGCCATCATCACCTTGGATCAGAACCGGGACCGCCTCGGGGAAAACGAGCGGCACCTGCGCGAACAGCTCGTGCAGCTGCACTCCGAGATCGAGAAGCTCGCCCTCGATTCGCGGCACCCGTTCCCCGGGAGCCCGTAAGGCGTTTGGTTGATCCGACCCTTGTGGGCCAGCGAGCCCGCCCGCGCCCCCGTGAAGCTCGGCGAACCGGATATTCTCAATATGACGAGCGGCCTGCCGGCTCCGCAAACCAGGTGATATTCGATCCGCAGTCGGTCAAACACCTCAGCCGACCGAGTCGTCCATAAACCGCAAAGCCTGACCCGCTACGAGGTCGTCCGACCGCATTCAAAGCGGAAAACTCGGCTTCGATTTCCAAGCACCTGCAATTAGGTATTTTTAATGGCCGCGAACTCGGGGCTTTCTGCAAGCATTGGCTGCAAACCCGAATGTCTGTTGTTTCGCCCATCACACTATTGCGCGACTTTGTATTCACGATGAAGGCGGATGCTTAATCGCCTGGTTGCACAGCCATGATACCCGCCCTTGAACTGGTATTTTTAGGCGCTGCTTTTGCGAGCGGGCTGACTGGTATTGGCATCTTTTCGATCAATCCGAATCGACTGATCAATCGCATATTCGTGCTGGTTTTGACGGCGATAGCTCTGTGGTTCTTCACCGTCTTCATGGTCATTCGCGAAACACGGTTATACACACTAGCGACTCACGAAAATCATCTCTTCTGGCTGCGCCTTGGCGCCGCTACTGCAGCAACTCTGCCATGGTTCATTCAGTTAATGATACCGGCAGTCGCGACGCCAACCCTGACTCTTTCAGGCATTCTCAAGCGATCATGGCCATGGTTCGCTATCTTCTGTGCGTTAGCTATTCTGATCTCCTCAGAATTCTTTATTTCTTCGGGCTCCACGCCATGGGCTTTTAAACGGGGATACGCATACACAATCTATTTCTGCGTTTTGCTGATTGAAAGCGTCATTATATTGACAGGCGCTTATCGCCAAATGCCGCGCCTCGCCGGCGTCCGCAGAATCGAGATGCAGATTTTCGTGCTCAACACCGGGCTGGCCGGCGTATTGGCGCTGCTCTGTATATACATTGGTCGCATGTTCGGATTGCCACCGTTGAGCCGTAGCGCGCCGTTCATTTTTCTGGCCTTGTATGCCCTCACCGTCTGGACCGTATGTTACCATCGGATATTCGACGCCCGCCAGGTAATCGCCTCCCTGGCCCACCGCATTACACTTCTTGTCATCCTTGGCGCAGCAGCAACGATCCTCACGGCTCTGCTGCACCAGTCGGTGGATCAGCCCTACGGCATACTTCTTGCGGCAATCGGCACAGGTTTGGTGGCCCTTGCGTGCGCGCGCCCGATGCAACGGTGGTTCGGCTTGGACCATGGCTACCGGTTGATCGAACCCCGCAAGACAATCGTCAAATGGGCCCGGCAGGAGCCGGAAGCCGATAAGCTGAAGTCACACTATGAGGACTTCTTGTGTGATTGGTGCCAGGCGGATCGCGTTGTTCTGCTGCTCGCGAACAACCGTGTTTTTGCCGGCAGGGACATAAACGTGAGCGCAGACTGGCCAGGCCTCGTGCCCTTATGCAGAGAAGGCTGGATCACCCCCGAATTGCTTCAGCGAAGAAAGTCCGGACCGGGCACGATGGAATGCTCCGAGCTGTTGTCCCGACACAATCTCGGTGCGCTGCTCGCGGTTCCACTCGGCAGTGATTCACCCACGCTTTTGCTCGCCCTTGGGCTCAAACACGGCCTGCGGCCCTACACCTATCCCGATATCCGCCTGTTGTTGGATCTGGGCGAACTCATGGACAACATCCTGTCGCACGCCAACCTGTCGCAACATGCCGCCAAGCTGGCTCGGATGGAATCGGCCGCCATGATGTCGCGCAGTCTCGCTCATGATTTGAACAACCTGACGACCCCCGTGGCTACTTACCTGTTGTATTCGGAAGGACGGGCGACGCCGGGCAGCGCCGAGGCCGAGGTTTATGATGCGGCCTTGAACTCCGTGAAAGTCATGCACGACTACATTCGCGAGAGCCTTTTCTTCTCACAGCGGCTCATCCCGCAATTCAAGGAGGTGGATCCCGTCGAAAGCCTCGCATCCGTGGTCCGGCTGGCACAGGAGCGAGCCGCACGACGTGAAGTCCGGCTTCAGCCTCTCTGCGAGTTGCAGGCCCGGTTCTCGGCCGACCCAGTGCTGTTCCAACGATTGGCGATGAATCTGGTGAACAACGCCATAGATGCGTCGCCACCCGGTGGCGTGGTGACCATCTCGGTTGAAGGCAAGCCCGTTGAACAGGTTTGCCTTACGGTCACGGACCAGGGCATCGGCATCCCAACCGAAAACCTGAAACGTATTTTTGATCCCTACTTCACCACCAAGGACACGGGGGATACGGTGCGCGGGCTCGGCCTTGGTCTGGCCATCTGCCGCAAGATCGTTGACCTGCACGGAGGGGAGATTGCTGTCGCCAGCACACCCGGCGAGGGCGCCGCATTCAAAGCGATATTTCCGCAACGGAAAGCTGTCCCGAGCCCGAAGCGTTTATCGGGCGGCATCCTGTTTGAGTCCGCCTCCTTTCCGCTCCATTCCCGGCCAGAGGTCCGTCCCGCTTGATGCCCACCGAGCAAAACATGATTCCTCATTCCAGCGAACTCGTCACTCCGCGAATCCTGGCCGTGGATGACGAACGTCAGATCCACGCCTCGCTTCGCTTGAGACTCGGCCATCGCTTCGACCTGATATCCTGTTCCGATCCCCGCTCGGCTCTTGCGCGCGTCGGCCAGGAATCCTTCGACCTGTGCATCGTCGACCTGCACATGCCGGGGATGGACGGCCTGGATTTCGTGGAGGCCGCCCGTGAAATTGATCCCGGTCTGGGATTTGTCATTCTCAGTGGCTTTGGCACGGAGGAGAACCTGCGGCGCGCCATCCCGCTCCAGGTTTATGATTTCATCTTCAAGCCATTGCCCGATCGCACGGGATTTGAGCAACGCCTGCCTGAGTGGATCCAGCGCACCCGGGCGCGTCGCCAGGAGATGACCTTGGTCAAGGATTCCGGCTCGCTGGCCCGTGACCTGGGCGCGGCTCAGATCGAGCGGGATGTCGAGTTTACCGCCTCGGAATCTGCGCGAGACGCCCTGCTTCAGTCCGCAAATTTGCTCACCACGATCCACGCACTGCTCGTCAGCGCCACGCACTCATTGGAGGACAAAAGCAAGCCAGACGCACGCCTCGGGGCGGTTTGCCGCTCCTTGCAGGAAGCGCGGAGAGCCGCTGAGGCCGCCACCAATGTTACCGAGAGGTTCTTCAACTCAGCCTATGCCAACCGGGACACGTCGGCCGCGCATCTGGGCGAATGCCTCAATCATGCCCTCGGCATCTGCGCGCGTTGGGCCCGGACCGAGCAGCATCGGAAGAATCTCGATATGCTCATCCAGGAGCAAAGCGCGGTTATCCGTGATCTTTCCGGCATTGAACTCCTGCTCCTTCTGATTCCCGCGCTTGGCGCCGCCTTGGAACTCACCGCCCCGGGCACCACGGTGCAGGTGCGGGCCGAGGGCCTGACCCGGCTGGATACCGCGCAACGCGATTTGCGCACCCGTGGATTCCTCTGGGTCAACCGGAAGCAGGCGCTCCACAGCCAACCCGGCGTTCTGCTCGGCATCAGGACCGGCGCCAGCGCGCTGAATCACGCCCAGATCAAGGAATGGCTCGAGGGCCATCAGGCCAGCTTGATCAGGCTGCCAGTCCGGGGATTGCTTCATGGATTGATCAAGTGCAAAGGCATGCTCGGCATGGCCGTGGCCCCCACCCATGAACGCTTCGAACTCGTGCTGGCCCTGCCGACCTGAGGCCTCCGCATGATTGTCATTGTCTCCAGCAGTTCCCGCGAGGCCTCTTCGCTGGCCGCCTTGGTCGAGAACTGTCCACGGCCTGCCAGCACCTGTCTCTCGATCGGCCAGTTCAAATCCCAGCTCAGAAAAATCCTGCCGTCACTTGTCCTCACGCGCATCAATCTCTCCGACGGCTATTCCGACGACATCCTCTCGTTGCTGCACAAGGCAGGCTTTTTGCCGAATACGCGTGTAATTGTCCTCGCCGGGGCGGATTGCTCCCCGCGGCAGGAAGCCCGGCAGCTTTCCCTGGGGGCCGATTGCGTGCTCCGAGATCCGCTGCGTCCCGACGTCCTGCTCGAATACATCGCCAAGTTCCTCCGGGCCTCCCCGCCGTCAATGACCCGACCCTTGCCTCCTGACGACTTCGCACTGGCCGGCGCCACGGTGCTGTCCGACCAGCAACAGCTCCAATGCGGCGCCCGGGCGACCCACATCACCCCAAAAGAGGTTGAACTCGCCCGCCTCCTATCCGAGTCCCCCGGCAAGACCCTGACGTATGGCCTGCTTTACGGGGAACTGTTCAATCGCGCCTTTCCTGGCGATTCGGTCAATCTCCGCGTGCTGCTCGGCAAACTCTCGTCCTCCTATCGCAAGCTTGGCCTGGATCTCCGATCAGCAGTCCGGGTGACGCCCAAGTCTGGCTATTGTTATCTTCCGCCGTCGAACGGACGGCACACGAACTCCCGCTCCGCTTAAAAACGCACCGGCGTTTACGGAAAAATTACGGCAAACCGTTTGGCCGAAGCCGGGTCGCGGGCAGCCTCGACGGCAGTTTCACGCCGATGCCTGCCCCGCTTCAACCGCATACCCGTTCTCCGCTGTTGTCGGAACAAACCGCCGTGCGGACGCTGGAAAGCCTGTATGTGTTCCATGGCCCCCAGCGACCTTGGACTTACTGGATGATACTAGCCGGTGTGACCGCGGCGCTTGGCGGCCTGGTTCTACCCACGACCGAACGAGTGGATCTTCGAACAGCCGTATCGGGACACATTGCCGGACTGCTGGCCCGGGACAACGAACGCGCGCAACTCTGGCAACCTCTGGTCGTGATCCGATCACGAGACCTGAAGGAACGCCTCGCACGCAACCACGCCCTACAGACCGCGCCGGCGGACCTGATCGGCAGTCTGCACCTTTTAACCACCGAGCCTGTCATGGTGACGGTCAATCCGTCGGGTGACACTGCGAAGAAGGACGACATAGCTGGCCCGCTGTTCGCCACTTCTTTGCTCCATGGCGGTTCGGTGGTTAAACCCTTTTCTCCGCACGGCCCGCAACACCAGCTGATCTGACCAAAGCCGTGGCGTGAGCCCGACGCCGTCACGCACGACGTGACGCCAAAATAACACTTAATTAGCAAACGGGCTGCGTTCTTAGGGAGTCCTGACCAAGCTTCGGATTGCCAAACTGGGGGGCCACCTCCAGCCTGCCCTCCGCAGTTTCACCCATGCTCGATACCACCTCCACCGCACCGGCCACCACCCCGGCCCGACCCAAGGTCCTCGTCATCGACGACGAGCTGGGACCGCGCGAGAGCATGAGCTACCTGCTGCAGGATGAATTTGATGTCCAGACCGCCGACCGCGTCGACCGCGGCCTCGACCTCATCCGCAAGGATGCTTTCGCCGTGGTCGTCATGGACATCCGCATGCCGCAGAAGAACGGCATCCAGGGCCTCGAAGAGCTCCGCCGCATCGACGGCGATGTCGCGGTCATCATGATGACCGGTTACGGCGCCCTCGCCTCCGCCCAGGCCGCCATCAGCCTCGGCGCCAACGAATATCTCAAGAAGCCCTTCGACGTCGACGTCCTGCAGGCCGCCGTCCGCCGCCACGCGGCCCAGGCGCTGGAGCGCCGCAAGCGCGCCTCCCTGCTCAAGCAGCTCGAGGGCATGTATGAGTCGGTGAAGACCGAGCAGAAGAAGCACCAGATGCAGGTCGGCTACGGCCAGGCCGCCGCCGAGATGGTGCACGACATCTGCAACCCCCTCGTCGTCACCATCGGCTACACCAACATGCTGCTCGACGAGGCGCAGAACCTTTCGGGCAAGTCCGCCTCGATCGACCGGATTGTCCACTACGCCCAACGCCTTGAGCACTGCTCCTCCTTTTGCCTTCACCTGGCCGAGTCCTGGCGCCAGAGCACCAAGAGCATCGCCAAGGGCGAGACCTTCGCCCTCCGCGGCGCCGCGGAGGAGACCCGCTCCGTCCTGTTCTTCGATTCGCCGCGCATCGAGATCGAGGGTGACGCCTCCGCGCAGATCACCGGCGTCCGCTACGAGATCATGCGGGTGCTGCAGAACCTGATCAAAAATTCCCTCGAGGCCGGCGCCTCCCGCGTCGTCGTCACCATCCGGCGCGAGGCGGACCGCGTGGTGCTCGCCATCGCCGACAACGGCAGCGGCCTGCCGCCGGACATCCTGGCGGTCATCCTCAAGAAACCGATCGAGTCCACCAAGGCGCACGGCACCGGCCTCGGCATGACGATCTGCCGTCACATCGCCGTGGCCCACCACGCCGAGATGAAGGTCGAGCCCCGCGCCGGCGGCGGCACCGTCTTCACCCTCGTTTTCCCGCTCGCGAGCTAACCGGCGACCGCTGCCAGCTCTGCCCGCAGCCACGCCTCGACCGCCGCGTGGTCCGGCACTGTCCACCCGCGGCGCGCCGCCACGCTTGCGGTGACCTCGCGGAACAGGGTCAGCTCCGCCAGCAGCCCGGCAGCCAATTCGCGCTGCGTCACGCCTGTCAGCGCCGCCGTCTGCTTTAGCCGCTCCTCGCCAAGCCACCGCTCGGCTTGCCGCGCCTCGGGTCGCGGCGTCCGGCCCTCCAGCCGGGCCTCTTCCGCCAGCAACGCGTGGGTGTGCTCACGCAGCTCCACGTGCGCCCAGCGTTGTGCCGCCCGAAGCTCGCCGCGCCGGATCTTCTTGGCGGTCCAGACCGCGTGCCGCCAGAAGCCCGCGGTATGAAAAACGAAATCCTCCGGCATAAAACCGGCTTCCGGCCAAGCCACGGCAAGTGCCGCGTAACGCCGCTCCCACGCCGCTCCACCGAGCACCACGCGGTGGCCGGGCCCCGCCACCAGCCGCAGATTCCGCACGCCCTCGCGCAGCGCCGCCGGATACCACGCCGCCACCCCCGGATGCCGCAGGGCACGGCAAACCAGCCTCATCTGCCACGCGGTCAGCAGGACGAAGTCCGTCTCCCAGCCGCCGGCAAAGACCACACTGAGCTTCATCACGCCGCGCGGCGTGCGCTCCAGGTGCGCAGCCCAGCACGGCGCGATCTGCGCGGGCCACGTGCGGTTCAGGTAGGGCGCGGGGTCGCGGA
The DNA here is from genome assembly GCA_041909435.1 of Lacunisphaera sp. Classification (GTDB taxonomy): domain Bacteria; phylum Verrucomicrobiota; class Verrucomicrobiia; order Opitutales; family Opitutaceae; genus Lacunisphaera. Next base: position 2,924 of record JAYRDK010000042.1, on the reverse strand, counting down.
CGATGAGCTGGTAATCCCAGTCCGACCACGCGTCGACCGTCGCGCCCGCCTGCACCCGCGAGCCGATCTGCACCAGCGCCGAGACATCGGGCCGGGCACGGGCCCAGGCGATGAGGCGGGCTTCGAATTCCGGGGCGGTCATGCTGGTTTGTTCTGGGTTCGGGCCCGCCGCGGGGCAAATCTCTTTTGCGATACCGAGGCTTGCCGTGCCTTGCATTGTCCGGCAACTAAAGTCGGTCGTCGCACTTACTCTCCGCCCGCATTGAACCACCTCCCGGCGCCCTTTCCTTCCCCGCCCACCCGCCTCCCGCGGCCCGCCTATGCATCGCCGCGTTAAGATCACTGGTCTCGGCCCGGTCACGCCGGCGGGCATCGGCCGCGAAGAATTCTTCCAGGGTATCAACGAGCCGGTCAGCCGCGTGCGCGCCATCACGCGCTTCGACCCCGCCGCCGGCCAGTTTGTGGGTGCCGAGGTCTCGGACTTCGACCTGAAGCGGTATGCCCCGGACGAAAACCCCAAGCGGCTTTCCCGGCACACCCAGTTCAGCTTGGTGGCCGCCATTCTTGCCCTGAAGGATGCCGGCCTTACCCTCGGGGAGCTGGCCGGACACCAGCCCGTCGTCGTGACCGGCACTTCGATCATGGACTTCGACAAGATCGGGCGCGGCATGGAACTGGTGATGAAAAAAGGGGCCCGCTACACTCAGGGCAGCATCATGTATGAGGCCTCCGTCGCCAACGTGGCCGGGAAGATCGTGGAGTGGCTCGGCGTGTCCGCGCGCATGCTGACCATGCAGACCTCCTGTTGCTCCGGGCTCGACGCGGTCGGCCAGGCCGCCGAGCTCATCGCCAGCGGGCAGGCCGACCTGGCGCTCTGCGGCGGCAGCGAATGCCCTCTTTCCTTTTACCCGATGCTGGGGTTCAACGCCTCCGAACTTAGCCCGGCCACCAATGAAACGCCGGAAAAAGCATGCCGCCCGTTTGATCTCTGGCGATCCACCGGCGTGCTCGGCGAGGGTGCCTCCATCTTTGTGCTCGAGCCGGAATCCAGCCCGCGACCCGCCGTGGCGTGGATCACCGGCTACAGCTACGCCAACGATCAGGACCGGCAGACGGCCATGGGTCTCGTGGAGTGCGTCCGGCAGGCCCTGGCCAACGCGCGCCGCCGGCCCGACGAGGTGGACTACATCAACGCCTGGGGCACCGGCCACCGCGTAATCGATGCCCATGAATCCCGCGCCATGGCACAGCTCTATGGCCCCCGGCTGGCGGAGATCGCCGTCAGTTCGATCAAAGGCGCCATCGGCACCGCCCTCGGCGCTTCCGGACCAATCCAGACGGCCAGCACCGCGCTGAGCCTTCTCCACGGCGTGCTGCCCCCGACTGTGAACTGGGAAAATCCGGATCCCGCCTGCCCGCTGAACCTGTCCTGCCAGCCCCGCCGCCTGCCCGTGCGGGTCGCGGTCGTCAACAGCCACGGCCTCTCCGGCAGCAACTCGGCCCTGGTCCTCGAGCGGTAATGTCCACGCTGATCTTTATCGCCGCCGTGCTGACGCTCGCCATCGGCGCGAGCGTGCTGTGGCTCAACGCCCGGCGTTTCACCAACCAGGTCTTCGCCCTCGCCTCCCTCACCTCGACCGCATGGCTGGTCTGCTTTGTCTTTGCCCTGCGCGCGGGCGAGAGCGTCCCCATGCTCAACCCGGTGCCATGGCTGCGAGCGGCGTCTGCCGCCGGTGCCTTCTTCCCATGGATCATCTGGCTGTTCATGCAGTCGATCCTGACGACTGAGGGCCAGTCCGGCGCCGCCCTGCGCCGCTCATGGCCGTGGTTCCTGATCGGCACCGTGCTGGCCGGGCTCTGCTTCACGGATCTTTTCATCCCCAGCAGCTCCACCCCGGAGAACCCGCGGCGCGGCGTCGGCTACCTCATCTACACCGTCGTGAGCGTGGCGCTGTATGCCTTCTTGGTCGTGCACTCCTACCGGCTGCTCAGGCGCGAGCAGGGGGTGCGCCGCATCGAGCTGCAGTTCCTGACCTTCAACAGCGCGCTGAGCTGCCTGCTCGCCATCGCCATCAGCGCCGGCGGCACCTACCTCAATCTACGCTTCCTCTCCCGCCTCAGCCCCTTGACGGTCGTCACCTTCTATGCCCTGACCGCCTGGGCCGTCACGGTGCACCGCGTCTTCGACGCTCGGCAGGTGTTCCTGTCCGTGCTGCAGCGGCTTGTGCTCGTGCTGGTGCTGTGCCTCGGCATCTTCGGAGGCTGGTGGCTGTTCGGCCTCATCCTGCTGCCGCCGGCCGACCTGTTCCTGAGCGTCGGGATCTGCTGCCTCCTAGTGTTCACCCTCGAGCGCAAGACCCGCGAGTGGTTTCGCCTCACCACTGAGCAGCAGATCGCCACACTCCGCCGCACCATGAGCGACCTCGCCCGCAGCGAGCCCAATCCCGACAAGCTCGTCGCGGCCTTCGAGAGCCTCCTGCGCACCTGGGGCCAGGCCAACTACGCCCGCCTGCTCTTCGACAGCAGCGAGGTCTACGCCTCGGGCGACCTGGAGTTCACCAAGGACCGCCCGGCCCACGCCGCCCTCTGCCGGAACGGCTGGACCACCCCCGAGAGCCTCCAGCGCCAGCGCGCCGAGCCGGGCCTGGTCGACCTCCGCCAGTTCCTCACCGAGTTCGACCTCGGCCTCGCCGTCACCGCCCCGCGCGGCAGCACCACGCCTTCCCTGCTCCTCGTCCTCGGCACCAAGGTCAACCACCGGCCCTTCACCTACCCCGAGGTCCAGCAGGTCCAGGAGATCGCCGAGTTCATGGACAACATCCTCGCGCGCTCCCGCCTCACCATGCAGGCGCGCCAGTCCGAGCAGCTCGCCACCATCGGCCTGCTCGGCGCCAGCCTCGCCCACGAGATCCGCAACCCGCTCG
>JAYRDK010000041.1:0-32688 GCA_041909435.1 Lacunisphaera sp. | reverse complement strand
GCGTCGGTTCCCGCAACGAGGTCACCGGCACCACCGGCGCCACCCACCTGCTCGAGCACCTGATGTTCAAGGGCTCCGCCAACTTCAACAAGGACAAGGGCAACAAGGTCGACCAGATCCTCGACCCCATCGGCGCCACCAACAACGCCACCACCTCCGTCGACCGCACCAACTACTACGAGACCTTCGGCAGCGAGCACCTGCCCATGGTCGTCGCGATGGAGGCGGACCGCATGCGCGGCCTGCTCCTCCGGGAGGACGACCGCCGCCCCGAGATGACCGTCGTCCGCAACGAGTTCGAGCGCGGCCAGAACAACCCCATCCAGGCCCTCTTCCTCGAGCTCGGCTCCTACGCCTACATCGCCCACCCCTACCACCACAGCACCATCGGCTGGCGCTCCGACATCGAGAAGGTCTCCATCGAGAAACTCCGCGAGTTCTACGACACCTTCTACTGGCCCGACAACGCCACCGTCACCGTCATCGGCGACTTCGACCCGGCCAACGCCCTCGGCCTGATCAGGAAGTCCTACGGCCCCATCCCGAAGGCCCCGAAGCCCATCCCGCAGATCTACACCGAGGAGCCCGCCCAGAGCGGCCCTCGCCGCTTCGTCATCAAGCGCGCCGGCCAGCTCGGCGCCGTCGCCATCGGCCACAAGATCCCGGCCGGCACCCATCCCGATTACCCGGCCATCCAGGTCCTCGCCTCCATCCTCGGTTCGGGCAAGAACAGCCGGCTCTACAAGTCCATCACCGACCAGAGCCTCTCCACCGGGGTCTTCACCTTCCCCCGCTTCACCCACGACCCGATGCTCCACTACACCTTCGTGCCGCTCGCCCCGGGCGTGACCCACGAGCAGGTCGAGAAGATCGCCCTCGCCGACATCGAGAAGATCAAGTCCGGGGGCGTCACCGACGCCGAGGTCTCGAGCGCCATCAACCAGATCGTGGCCGACTCGGCCTTCCAGCGCGACGGCACCTTCGCCATCGCCGCCCAGATCAACGAGTGCATCGCCGTCGGCGACTGGACGCTCTACGAGACCCTCGACCAGGCCACCGCCAAGGTCACGGCCGCCGACGTCCAGCGCGTCGCCAACCTCTACTTCAACGAGGACCAGAGCACGACCGGCTGGTTCATCCCCCTTGCGCCCGCCGCCCCGAAGGCCCCGGCCGCCAAGTAACCTTCCAAAGCATTTCACCATGAAACGCCTCTTCCTTCTGTTCTCCGTCCTCGGTCTTCTGTCCTCCGTCGCGCTCGCCCAGATCGCGCCGAGGGTCGCCCGCACGAACATCTCGGGCATCGACGTCCTCCTCTACCCGACCGGCGTGAAGAACGTCGTCAATATCCGCGGCTCCCTGCCCGCGGGCGACGTCTTCTCCGCCGGCACCAATCCCGCCGTCGCCACCCTCACCGGCATCCTGCTCGACCAGGGCACGACCACGCAGGACAAGTTCGCCATCGCCGCCCAGCTCGAGGCCGTCGGCGCCACGCTCGACTTCAGCGTCGGCAACGAGCTCGTCGAGATCAGCGCCAAGTGCCTCAAGAAGGACGTGCCGCTCGTCATCGCGCTCATCGCCGAGCAGCTCCGCTCGCCCGCCCTCTCCGCCGAGGAGTTCGAGAAGGCGAAGAAGCAATACGCCGGCAACATCAAGCGCTCGCTCGAGAGCACCGACTTCCTCGCCGGCGAGGCGGCCGCCCTGGCGCTCTACCCCATCGGCCACCCGAACCGCCCCACGCCCCACGCGGAGATGCTCGCCGCCATCGAAAGCGCGACCCTCGCCGACGTGAAGGCTTTCCACGCCAAGCATTACGGTCCGGCCCACATGACGCTCACCGCCGTCGGCGACCTCGATATCCCGCAGATCCAGGGCGAGCTCGCCAAGGCCTTCGCCGGCTGGACCGGCGGCGTCGCCCTCCCCGCCGCCCTGCCCGCCTCGCCGGGTGACAGCGCGAAGGAGCAGGTCGTCTTCATGCCCGAGAAGACCAGCGTCAGCGTGATCCTGGCCCAGCCCTCGCGCCTGCGCTACGGCCAGGACGATTACCAGGCCCTGCGCGTCGCCACCGCCATCCTCGGCAGCGGCTTCACCGGCCGCCTCATGGGCAACGTGCGCGACAAGGAGGGCCTCACTTACGGCATCAACGCCCGCCTCGCCAGCGACACCTTCGCCGACGGCGACTTCCGCATCGCCGCCACCTTCGCGCCCAACCTGCTCGACAAGGGCGTCGCCTCCACCCAGCGCCAGCTCACCCTTTGGTATGGCGAGGGCGTGACCGACAAGGAGGTCACCGACCGCAAGACCAACCTCATCGGCACCTTCAAGGTCGCGCTCGCCACCACCGACGGCATGGCCAACCAGCTCCTCGCCACCGTCAACCGCGGCCTGCCGCTCAGCTGGCTCGACACCTACCCGACGGAGATCGCCGCCCTCACGCCGGCGCAGGTCAACGGCGCCATCAAGAAGCACCTCAACCCGGACAAGATGGTCCTCATCAAAGCCGGCACCGTCCCCGGCGCCGTTGCCAAATAGGCAGGGGCGGTTGCCCCAACCGCCCGGGTCGTTGAGGGCAACGACCCCTACCCCAAGCCCGCCGCCCGGCGGGCTTGCTTTGTCTTGTAGGTTGCGTGCTTGCACGCAACGTTGCGCGCAAGCGCGCAACCTACATTGTCTCAGCCCTGACTTCTGATTTCTAATTCCATGCCCGCCATCCTCTACACCGTCCGCGCCGTGTGCAAAGACGTCCAGTTCGCCTGTCCCGTCTCGCGGGACTGGACGAATCGGCCGTAGCCTTGGCGAAGGCTGACAAAAATTTCCATGCCCTCAATACTCTATACCGTTCGAACCACATGCCCCAACTCGCAAATCCGCGGCCGCTACCTCGCCTGGCTCTCGCCCAACCATGTGGTCGAGCTGATGAAATGCGGCGCCACCGCCGTGCGTATTGTTCTCCCTGACCGCACCAGCGACACCGCCCCGGCGGTCGTTGAAACGCAATACACCTTCCCCTCGCGCAAGACCTTTGACGACTACATCCGCGATCACGCCCCCGCCCTGCGCGCCGACGGATTGAAGCATTTCCCGCCCGACAGCGGCATCACCTACGAGCGCCAGGTCGCCGAGATCGCCGCCGAGCTGTGAGGGTGGAGCGCGTTCCACCCGGAAACGTGTAACGTATTGTATTACACATTTCCCGGGCGAACCCCGTCCTTCAGCTCCACGCTGATGACGTGCAGTTCCCGGTCGCCGACATTTTCCAGCGTGTGCGGCGGAAGGGGCTCGCCCCAGAGCACGGCGGGCGAGCCCGCCGGCGCCGGCTTCCCGCGCGTGTCCACCGTCACCTTGCCGTCCGCATCGCGGCGCACGAAATCGCTCCAGCTCACGACCTGATGCACCGCCGGCCAGCGGTGCGTGTGCAGCGGCACCGTGTCACCCGGCGCGATCCACGTGTCGAGGACACGGACGCGATCATTCTCCAGCACCAGGCGGTGATGCTTCGACGCGGCGATCAGGGCGTCGAGTTCCGGCGGCCAGGGCTGCCTTGCTCCGCTCATTTCAGCTGGTCGTCCGCCAGTCCGACCTTGCGCAGGAAAGCCGGCCAGCGCGGATCGGCGCGCAACGCGCGGTTGTTGACGTTCGTTTTGACCCAGACGACGGCCGCGTCACGCCGGGCCAGGGCGCGCTCGAACCAGGCAAAAGCCGGGTCAATCTCGCCCCTGATGCCATGGATGTTGGCCACATATCCCGGCATTTCCTCACCATATTTGGCCACAAACTCCGCCATCGCCGCATCCGCCGCCGGTCCCGGGATGAAGGCACGGGCGATCAGGCGGTAGGCCTCGTTCGGCTCCTGCTCCGCCGCGGCCGCGGCCTCCGGCAGGCGACCCAGCGCCATCAAGGCGCGGGCCTGATGCGAGCGCACCTCCTCGATGGAAGGGGCCAGCGCGACGGCCTGCCGCAACGGCGCCAGCGCCTGCTCCCAATCACCGTTCAGGTTCAGGATGAACCCCAAGCTGGCCTGGGCCCGGGCATTGAGCGGATCGCGCTCCACGGCCTGGCGGGCCAGGGCCGTCGCCTCGGCCACGCGGCCGGTATTGAAGTAGAAGACGGCCAGGTCACCCATGATGGAGGCGTTGCCCGGCGCGAGTTCCAGTGCGCGCTGGAAGGATTGCCGCGCGGCGCGCCAATCCCAGTCGGCCGTGCGTTGCACCCAACCCAAGGCAACAAGACCGGTGGCCTGGTCGGGCTCCAATTCCAAGGCCCGTTGGGCGGCGGCGCGCGCCTCCCGCATGGCGCCCTGGATCGGCATTCCGCCGAACCGCCCCAGCTGGACATAGGTCCGGGCCATTTCCGCCCACGCGAGGGCCAGGCGTGGCTCCCGCTCCAACGCGCGACGGTAAAGCGCAATCGCCTGCCGCCAGTCCTCATTGCTCTCGCGCAGCGTCAGGGCCCGCGCCTGGAGCAGCAATTCATAGAGTGCCGGATCCACGGTCCCACGGTCGCTGCCCTCGGCCAGCTTGAGCTGGAGCTGCCGGGCGATCAGACCGGCGATTTCGTCCTGCACGGCGAAGATATCCTTCAGGTCGCGCGTGAAGGTGTCTGACCACACATGAAAGCCGTCCGCGGCCTTGATGAGCTGGGCGGTGATGCGGACCTTGTCGCCCTGCTTGCGCACGCTGCCCTCGACCACGTAGGCGACGCCGAGCTGCTTCGCGATTTCCGGGATGGGCACTTCCTTGCCCTTGAAGAAGAATGCCGAGGTGCGCGCGGACACTTTCAGGCCCGGCACCTTGGCCAGCACGTTGAGCAGTTCCTCGCTGATGCCGTCGGAGAAATACTCGTTGTTTTTGTCGTCAGAGAGATTCGCGAACGCCAGCACGGCGACGGATTTGTCTTCGGCCGGCGTTGCCGTGACGGGTTTCTCCTTGTCCGGTGCCGGGGCCTGTTTTAGCAGGGCCACAAACCGCGGATCACCGCGCATCGCATCATAGGCCGGATCAAGTTCCAGGGCGGGTCGGGTGACGCCGATGCTATCGTCGAGGGTGTTCAGGCGGGTGGATATTTCCGCGAGGGCTTCGTCGATCTCGCCCGTCGTGGCCAAAAGGGCGGCCAGGCTGGTGCCCTTGAAAAACGCGGACAAGCCGTCGCGGTTTCGCTGACGGAGTTGGGCGGTGATGGTCCGGGCCTCGGGGGTGCGGCCGAGGCGCGCCAGCGCCCAGGCCTTCCAATACAAGGCGTCTTCCGTCTGGGCGTCCGTGGCCAGTTCGCGCTCCGCGCGCACGAGCGCGGTCTGCCAGTCGGCGCGCGCGGCCTCGACGCTGCCGGCGAGCTCGTGTGCCTGCGCCGTGAGCACCGCCCGCGGTCCGTAGAAGGAAAAATCCCGCACATAGTCGCGCTGGGCGGCCTGCGCCGCCCGCAGCGCCTTGGCGGAATCCCGGCTCCAATACCATGTCTGCCAGGCGAGGAACAGACCGCGATCCTCCTGCAACAGCCAGGTGGGGAACCGGGTGAGCGACTGCTGGGCCGCGCCGGGGCCGCCCCGCCAGCGCAGGCGGAGGATGACGTCCCAACAAAGCAACCGACCCGTGGGGCGCAGCGGGAGATACTTCGTCATGACCGCGTCCGCCTCGGCGTATTTGCGCTGCCGCACGAGCGTGTTGAGCAGATCGGCCACCACGCCCGGGTAACCGTTGGACAACTCCACGGCGCGACGGATGGCCGCCAGCGACTCTTCCTGCCGGCCGCTGATGAAACGGAGCATGGTGCTCCAAGCCCGCTGGGCATTCCAGTTGCCGGGTTCGCGGGTAACGAGGTCGCGCACTTCATTTTCGAAATCCGGCGGCACCGCCACGCGGCCGAAATTCAAAGCCAGCCGGGCATCGATCGCCACGAGCTGGGCTGACACGGACTGGGGCGCCAACGCGCGGGCCCGGTTGGCCTGCTGCATCAGCAATTCGCGGCGGGATTCGGAGGCGTCGAGGGAATACCAGACGAGCGCGTGGTTGAGTTTTGCCGCCAGCTCCCACGCCCCCGGCTCGGCTGGATCCAGCGCCAGCGCCCGTTTCACCAGGTCCTCGGCGAACACGATGTTCTCGCGATTAATCTCGTCGCCGCCCTCATAAATTTGCCGCGCCTGTTGGATGAGTTTCTGGGCCTCGGAAACGGATGCGACGGAGGCCGGCTGTGATACCGTCTGCGATGCCTGGTCCTTGGGCGGTTCCTTCCGCAACAGCATCAGCGCAATCGTCACACCGATAATCGGCAGCACCCACCACCATTTCGCGAGGTGGTTTCTGGTGGGAGGGGTTTTATACCCCGACTTCATCGACACGTCGGGGTGTAAACCCCCTCCCACGGGATTGGCCTCGCCCGCCAGCAACTTCTTCACCCGGGAGCTGAAGGCCGGCGAATCCGCGCCGGCCGGCAGCTTTGTCCACTGCACCGCGCGGAACTCAGGCGGCACCTTGGCGTCGGCGTCACGGGTGTCATCGATGAGGATGGGCAGGAGAAAGGTTTTCTCATCCGCCATCGTGTGCGTGCGCTGGGCGGCGATCTTCCATTCGAGCCGGAAATACCCCTCAAGCCGCGCCTGGGTGTTGGCCGAGATCAACGGCAGGAACAGCGCACACGAGCCGATCTGCCCGCGGATCTTCTGGTCCCACTGGTCCCCGCCCACCAGCTCGTTCTGGTCGAACCACACCTCGACGCCGGTGGCGCGCAAGGCGTCGGCAATGCGCTTCGCCGCCTCGGCATCCTGAGACGCATAAGACAAGAAAACAGCCTTTGTGCCCTCGCTCATCGAATATCACCTCCGTTCACGACGCGTCCTGCCGTGCCCTGCGAAGCCTCGGCGAAGCAGGGCGAGGCGTAGCTGAGGAACACCGCACCTTTCGGGGCGGAACGCTCAACGTTTAACGCTGAACTCTCAACGCTCAAGGTTTCGGCCTCCGCGATTGTTCGCTTGGTTCTGTCATTGGGCGTTCAGTGCTTTGCCTCCCCCGGTTTTTCGGGCGGATGCGAGCGACGCCACGCCTGGGCCCGGGTGTGGGCCTCGGTCAGGCCGAGCGTGGCAAGATACTGGATGAAACGCGGGTCGGTGCGCACGGGGTCGTAGATCGGCTGGAACAGGGTGTCGATGCTGTCGCCCTTGCTGGCGCCGGACGGGTCGGCGAGCGCGGTCAGGGCGGCCTCGCGCTGACCGGCGGACAGCAGGGCCTGGAAACGATTGGTCACGTCACCCGGCTCCATCCGCTGCAACAAGGTCGCTGCTTCATCATGCAATCCCACCAAGCCGAGGGTCCAGACGTCCAGCTCACGCTGTGAATTCCTCAATTGCCGTGCAATTGCCTGGGCCTCGGCGGTGCGACCGAGTGCCGCCAACGCCGCGGCCTTGGCGCGGGCGGTCTGGTCGAAACCGGGATTGATCGCGGCGGCGCGATCAAGCATCTGCAGTGCTTCGCGATTCCGCCCCGCAAGGTTCAGCAGCCAGCCGTAGTTGTCCAGGATGATGAACGAAAAGGGATCCAGGTCGCAGGCGGCCTCCACTTCCGCCAGCGCTTCATCCATGCGGCCCAATTCGGCGAGGTGCATGCCATACCAATGGCGCCCGGTCGCATAGTTGGGGTTGAGTTCGGTCGCCCGGCGGTAGGCTCGCCCGGCCTCGTCGCGTTGCCATTTCGAATCCAGCGTCTGGCCCAGGGTCGAATAAGCCTCGGCCAGCTCCGGATCGAGCGCCAGCACGTCGCGGACCTGCGCCAGCCTTTGGTCGATCTCCGGTGAATGCCGCTGGCCAAAGGCCCCCACCTTGCGCTCACGCAAGCGGCGCATCTGCACCACGTCGATCAGCGCCGCCCGGGCCCGGACGAAATCCGGGGCCAGTTCCAGCGCCCGGTTCAGCATCTGCTCGGCCCGCGCAAATCCCTCCGGGGTCCGCAGGCTCCACGCCTGCCGCGCCTGCACATAGAGCTCGAAAGCCTGCGGGTTCACCACCGCAACCTTTCGCACGGAACTCGTGCCGAGCTGGAGCGAGAGGCTTTGCGCGATGAGCCCGGCGATCTCGTCCTGCACGGCGAAGACATCCTTGATGTCCCGGGTGAAGGTGTCGCTCCAGACATGGAAGCCGTCGGCCGCCTTGATCAGCTGCGCCGTGATGCGGACCTTGTCACCGGCCTTGCGCACGCTGCCCTCGACCACATAGGCGACGCCGAGCTGCCGCGCGATCTCGGGAATCGGCGTGTCCTTGCCCTTGAAGTGGAACGACGACGTGCGCGCGGTCACCTTCAGCCCCGGCACCTTGGCCAGCACGTTGAGCAGCTCCTCGCTGATGCCGTCCGAGAAATACTCGTTGGTCTTGTCGTCGCTCAGGTTCGCGAACGCCAGCACGGCGACGGATTTGTCGTCCTTTGCCAAGGCTACGGAGGACACGGTCGTCGGTGCGCCCAGTTGTTTTTCCCTGAGGTGGCGCAGTTCCGCCACGCCGGCGGCGATGATCCGCTGCACGCGGGGGTCATCGCGGACCACGGCATAGGCAGGATGGTAGCGCAGCAGGGGCAGGGTCCACGCGCGGGACCCGATATTCAGCCCGGCCCAGCCGCGCTCGATGGCGGCAACCGCGGACTCGGGCTCGCCCGTGGCCAGGAGGACCATGGCCTCGATGTTCATGCCCGGGCGGTTTTGTTCGCCGCCCAGTTCAACGCGAAGCCGCCAGGCCTCCCGCGCGGCCTCCCGCTGACCCGTCAAGGCGAGCAGGAGCGCGCGCTGGTTGAGCAGGGTGAAGTTGCGGCTGTCGGATTTCATGCGCTCCTCGACCAGGGCCAGGGCGCTGCGCCACTCGGCCTGGGCCGCGGCCGGCCGGCCGGCGAGGGTGTGCGCCCAGCCGGCCAGATAGGCCTTGGGTTCCCGGGCGGCATACTCCTCAAAATAGTCCTGCGGCACCTTGGCCAAGGCCTGGAGGGCCTTCTCGGGTTGGTTGCGCCACAGCCAGTATTGCGCGATCAGCGAGCCGAAGGCCGGCTCCGAGAGATAGCGCGTAGGGATCCGCTCAAGGTGCGGCTCGACCTCGTTCAGGTCATGCCAGCTCCCCATCAGCACCTGAAGCTTTTCGTAATGGGCGCCCCTCAGTTGGGCGGACACAGAGAACATTTCGTCGAGAATCCCCTCGGCCTCGGCATAGCGTCCCTCGCCGCGCAGGCGCAGTTCCACAAACCACAGGGTGAGTGGAAACAAGCCGGTGCGGGGCAGCGTGCGCAGCTTCTGCACCAGGCCCTGCAGGGCGGTTTCATTGCCCTGCCTCCCTTCTGCCCGGATCAGGTGAAACATCACCAGCTGGTCCTCCGGGGCGCGCTGGTGCAGTTCGCGCAGGGTCCGCAGGGTCTCGGCGTTGTAGTTGAGGTCCAGGCTGAGGGCGACCACTAGGGCGGCCCGCACCGAGGTGGGATCCAGCTGGGCGGCGCGCGCCGCCTGCGAGCTGATCTTCTCCCGCCGGGCGGCGCTGGGGTCGTAGGTGTTTGAGTAAAGGTTGATCGAGGCCAGCGCCGCCGCCGTCCAGACTTCGGCATCCGCCGCGTCGAGCGAGAGAGCCCGCTGGCAGAGTTCGTCGGCGAGCCAGGAGGTCTCGCGGGTGAAGTTCGGATCCTCGAGCAGCTGCATTGCCTGGTTCGCCAGCTTGCGGGCCTCGGAAATGGAAACCGGCGTCCCGGCCACCGACGCCGGGGCGGCCCGCGCCGGCTCGCCAGGCCCTCTCTTGATCACCAGCACCAGCGCGAGCGCGACGCCCAGGATCGGCAGCGCCCACCACCATTTGGCGAAGTGGTTTCTGGTGGGAGGGGTTTCATACCCCGACTTCGTCGACACGTCGGGGTGTAAAACCCCTCCCACGGGATTGGCCTCGCCCGCCAATAGTTTCTTCACCCGGGCCGCGAACGCCGCCCCGCCCTCACCGTCCGGCAGCTTCGTCCATTGCACCGCAAGAAAGGAATCCGGCACGAGGGCATCCCGGTCGCTGGTGGCGTCAATGGTCACGGGCAGGATGAACGGCGTGCCCTTCGCCATCAGGTGCGTGCGCTCATCCGCGAGCTTCCACTCCAACCGGAAATAGGCCTCCCGCCGGGACTGCGTGGTTCTGGAGATGACCGGGATCAGCAGCGCACACTCCTTGATCTGCTTCCGGATCTTCGCGTCCCACGCGTCCCCGCCGACGAGTTCATTCTGGTCGAACCAGACCTCGACGCCGGTGGCGCGCAGCGCGTCGCAGATGCGCTTCGCCGCCTCGGCATCCTGAGACGCATAAGACAAGAAAACAGCCTTTGTGCCCTCGCTCATCGAATATCACCTCCATTCACGACGCGTCCTGCCGTGCCCTGCGAAGCCTCGGCGAAGCAGGGCGAGGCGTAGCTGAGGAAGACCGCGCCCTTCGGCGCGGAACGCTCAACGTTTAACTCTGGACGCTCAACGCTCAAGGCCTCGGCTCCCGGGATTTGCCCTGCGGTTCGGTCATGAAAAGTTAAGGGTTAAACGTTAAACGTTGGGCGTTATCCATGCTCATTTCCTGGCGGCTTCTTTCAGCAGCGCCTCGAACTCGGGCTGGCCGCGGAGCTTGTCGAACCACGGGTCAAGCGGAAGGGTCTTCGAGGTCAGGAAGACGGTTTGGTTGAGTGCCTGCCGGAGGTAGGGCGCCGCCTTGGCCGCATCGCCGATCGCCGCGTAGAAATCCCCCAGCGGCCGGCTGCGCTGGCGCGAAGGTTCTTCCCGCGCCGCCGCCTCAGCGGGAGCGACCAGCTGGAGTGCCTCGTCCGTCCGGCCGAGCCAGGCGAGCGTGGTGGCGAGTTCGACGACGCGGGACAGGTTGTTGGGATCGTCGTTCAGGCGCTGCCGCAGCACGGACTCGGCCCGCTGCCAGTCGAGCCGCGCGAGGTTGTCCTTGCCTTCCAACCGGTGCGCGATCGCGAGCGACCAATCCTTCGCCCGGCGCGGCACCACCGAGTCCTCGAAGTAATTCTTGGCGGTGAGCGCCGCCGCCGCCGCCGCGCGGGCGGGGTCGCGGTCGAGCAGGGCGCCCCACATCGCGACAAAGACGCTCCGGTCCTCGGCCCGCTCCGCCAGGGGAAGTTTTTCCAGCTGCGCCAGCGTGGTGCGCAGGGCGGGCAGATCGCCCAGCCAGCCGCCTTGCGACACGGCCTTGGCGGTCAGCAGGGAGGCCAGCGGCTGGACGGCCAGGCCCGCATCCAGGTGTTCGATCGCCGTCGTGATTTCGGCCGGGGGCCGGCCGGACGGGGAGATATAAACATCGTAGGTCAGCGCTAGGTCGTAGCGCACCAGGGCATCCCGGGGATCGCTTTTGACGGCGGCCAGCAGCACGGCGCGACCCTCCTCCCGCTGGCCGGAGAAACTCAGCGTGGTGCCCAGCGCGCGGGCGGCGCGCAGGTTGCCCGGGGCCGCGGCCAGCGCCCGGCGGAAATGGATGATCGCCTGATCGTCCACCCCTTGGTTGCGGAGCAGATGGCCGAGCGCGAGCAGGGCCTCGGGTTCGTCGGGATTCAGCCCGAGGGCGCGGCTGGCGAACGTCTGTGTGTCCTGGCGGCGCTTGTCGCTGGCGAGCCAGTTGCGGTAAAGGTAGGTCGCCTGGACGCCCGCCCGCGCGCCCCACGCGGCGGCGGAATCCGGCTCCAGCTCGGTGGCCTTGCGCCCGAGATCCTCCGCGATCGCAAGGTCCTCGCGCGTGTAGTTGAGTTTGCTGTAAAGCGTGACCGTGCGGGCGGTGAGCTTGCCGGCCTCGCTCAACGGCGCCGCGACGGTTTCCGGCCGGGGCTCCGCCAGCAGGGCGACGATCTGCGGGTCGTCGCGGAACGGCGCCATGCGCGGATCGATCTGGAACCGCAGGCGGAAGGCGGCGCGGCTCTGCGGCCGGGTTTCGACGGACTCGCGCAGCAGCGTGAGGGCGGTCGGCCGGTCGCCGATGAGCAGGGCCGCGGGAATGGTGGTGAACCACCAGCCGTTGACCATCTCCTGGGCATACGGCCGGCGGGTGCCCTCCACCACCCGACGGTAGCTGACCTTCGCCTCCTCGGTGCGACCGAGCCCGAGCAGGGTCCAGAACTCCACCTGGCTGAGGCCGATCCGGCCCGGGTCCGTCTGCCGCATGCGCTGGATCTCGCCGTGCGCGACCTCGTATTGCCGCCGGGCCAGCTCGGTCTTGCCCTGCAGTTCCAGCAACGAGGCGTTCAACAGCGCCGTGGGCCCGGCGTATTCGAAATCCGTGAACCACTTGTCCGGAAAATCGCGCAGCGCCGCGAGCCCGGTTTCCGGGTCGCCGCCCAGGCCGGCGTAGAGAAAATAGCTGAACACCGCGCGCTCGGTCCCGCGCACCCGGGCCGGGACGCGGTCCAGCCACGCCTTCATGCCGGCAAAATCATTGCGCAGCCCGAACTGCAGCCGGGCTTTCCAGACGATGGCATTGGGCAGCGGCGCCAGGGCCAGGGTCGCGTCGAGCTCCCGGTCGAACTCGTCATAGCGGCCCTGGTCCTTGTAATTGCGGGCCAGGTCGTAGTGGCTCAGCACGTCGTTCGGGAACCGGCGGACGTTGTCCTGCCCCTGGGCGATCGCCTCGTCGAGGCGGTTCGTGGCGTTGAAGAGATCGGCCAGCAGCCGGCCGGGGCGGGGGTTGGTGGGGTCGAGCGCCATGGCCCGGCGCAACAGCTGCTCGGTGCGGGCGGTCTCCCCGGTCGCCCGGCTGAAGTGGTAGGTGGCCAGGGCATACATCGCCTCGGGCTCGTCGGGGGCGAGCTGCAGGGCCCGCTCGGCATAACGCTTCGCCAGCGCGGCGCGCTCGTCGCTGCGGTCGAAACCGCGGCGGAGAAAATGTGACTGCACGCGCGCCATCACGGTGACCGCCTCGATGTCCGTCGGCGACCGGTCCACGGCCCGCTTCGTTATCTCCTCCGCGAGCATCAGGTCGTCGGGGATCGCCTCCAGGCCCTCGGTGAGGGCGATGGCTTTTTTCAGCTCGGGGTCCTTCGGCCAGTCGCGGACGAGGGCGGTCTTGGCCGATTCCGCCAGCAGGGCCTGGATCTCGGGGTCGTCGCGGAAGGGGGCCATGCGGTGGTCGATCTTGAGCGCCGTCCGGATCTGCGCCCGGACCACGGGCACCATCGCCGCCTCCCGGATCAGCGCCAGGGCATCGGCCCGGTCGCCGGCCAGCAGCTGCGCCGGGATGACATCATGCCACCACTGCATGATGGGCGGGCGGTAGGGACGGTTCAGGCGCTGCATCATGCGCTTCGCCGCCGCCCGGGCGTCCGCCTCCCGGCCGGCGCCGCGCAGCGCCCAGAATTCCGCCCGCCAGATCGTGTCCGGGCTGTAGCGCTCCGCCATCCGCCCGATCTCGGCCAGCGCCCGGCCGTATTCCACCTGCGCCAGCTCGGGTTTCCCCGCCAGGACCAGCAGGTCGGCCAGCAGCAACGAGCGCGGACCGGTGTAATAGAAATCGTTCAGCCACGAGCCCGGAAAGGCCTGCAGCGCCTCCAGCCCGTGGGCCGTGTCTCCGCTCAGGCAGGCATAGAGGTAGTGCATGTAGACCGCGCGCTCGTTGAACCGGTAGTTGCCGCTGATGCGGTCGAGCCAGTCCTTGAAGCCCGCCAGGTCACCGTGCACCCAGGCCGCCAGCCAGCCTTTCCAGATCAGGGCCGACGAGATCGGGACGAGCGCGAGCGTCCGGTCCAGCGCCCTCTCCATCAGTTCAAGATCACCCGTCCCGCGGCAGATCAGGGCCAGGTCGTATTGGGTGAGCGGGTCATCCGGAAAACGCGCGGCGTTCTCCTTCGCCTGCGCCAGCGCTCGGGCCGGGTCCATGGGGCGGAGCACGTTGTAGACGAGAATGCGGGCGAAGCGGGGATCCTCCGGCGCCAAGGCCATGGCTTTCCGGATGAGGGTCTCGGCGCGGGCGAAGTCCGCGCCGCGGAAAGTGATGAACTGGGCCATGGCCGCCAGCGCCTCCGGCTCCTCGGGGGCCAGCTGCAGGGCCCGTTCGGAGAACCGCCGCGCCAGCACCTGCCGCTCCTCGGAGACATCGTAGCCGCGGTTGATGTAATAGTTGTTCAGCATCGCATAGAGCGTGGTCGCCTCCGGGTCGGTCGGCCGCTGCTTCAACACCGCATTGATCATGTCCTCCGCCAACCGGCATGACTCAACCGTCACATCCAGCCCGGAAATGATGCCGAAGGCCTTCTTCAGCTCCGGGTCCTTAGGCCACACGCGGGTGGACCGCATCGATGACCCGGTCGGAGCCGCGTCGGGGCGCGTGACGACGGCGGGCGCGGACCCCGGGCGGAGGCTCCACCAGACCGCGCCCGCCGCCAGCGCGAAGACCGCCGCGGCCAGCCCGGCGTAAATCTTCCAGCCGGGAGACGGAATCCTCGCCGACACCGTCGGTCCTCCGCCGTCCGTCGTCTGTCCCCGGGAAACAGCCTCGTGCTTCAGCGCCCCGGTGCGGTGCGACCAGAGCTTGAGGAAACGGGCCTTCACCTCGGGCGTGAGCTCACCCGCGCGCAGGCGCGTCCATTGCACCGTGCGAAAACGGTCGGGCACGAGTGCGTCCGGCTCGCGGGTGTCGTCGATCACGATGGGCAGGATGAAGGCGACGCCCGAGGCGATGCCGAGCGCGCGCTGGGCCGCCAGCTCCCACTCGATGCGGAAATAACCCTCCTCCCGCGCCTGCGTGTTGGCCGAGATGACCGGGAGGAAAAGCACGCACTCCTTGATCTGCCGGCGGATCTTCGCGTCCCACTCGTCGCCGTGCTCGAGCCCGCCCTCCGCATCAAACCACACCTCGACGCCCGCGGCGCGCAGGGCGTCGCAAATTTTCTTCGCCGCCTCGGCGTCCTGCGAGGCGTAGCTCAGGAAAACGGCCTTGCTGGGTTCGTTCATGGCTGGAACAGCGGGGCGTTGTTCTGCGGGTCGTTGATGAGCCTCTGGAAACGCGGGTCGGCGCGCAGCGGTTTCCAGGACCCGAGCCAGATGCCGCGCTCGAGCATCGGGTTGGCCCCGAACGGCACGTGGAGCAGGCGCTCGAACTCGGCCAGGGCGCGGTCTGTTTCGCCGGCGTAGGCGAGCGCGGAGGCGACCAATCCCGAGATGCCCACCCCGGTCAGCGCATCGCGCGACTCGGGCAGCAGCTCGCGCGCCTTGGCGCCACAGCGCACGGCGTCGTCGTGGTGCCCGAGCAGGCCGTGGGCAAGGCTGAGCGCGCCCCAGAGCTGGGCGTTGAGCGGCTGCTCGGTGAGCAGGGTGTTCATGGCGGCCAGCGCCTCGGCGGCCCGGGCCTGACAGGCGGCATCGTCGCCAGCCTCGGCAAAGGTCGCGGCGGCCAGGACATCCTGCAGGAAACGCGGCGTATCGTCATCGCCGTCGAAATAGCGTTGTTCGCGGTCCAGGCGGATGGCCTCGGTCCAGTCGGCCGCGGCCCGCGCATTGAACAGCCGGGAATACAGGTGCTCCGGGCGCTGGGCCTGGGCCACCGGGCGCGCGGCGAAGGCGCGCATCGCCGCGAAGGAGCCACGGGCCGCCAGCTCAATCCGGCCGAGGTTGGCCGGGACATAGAGGTCGTCGGGAAAGGCCTGCATGAATTGCCGGCCCAGCCGCTCGGCCTCGTCGTATTTCCGGCAACCCGCAAGGGACCAGATATAGTCGGACAGGTAGAGCTGGGTGCGGGGATCGAGCTCGCTGGCGCGTCGAAAATTCGGCAGGGCATCGCGCATGCGGCCTTGGCGGCGCTGAATATAGCCGAGCTTGCTGAAAATGTCCGGATTGTTGGGCTGCAGTTGCGCGAGCCGGAGGTATTGCTCGGTCGCCCGCACGTAGTCGCGGTGGCCGTAGTAATAATAGTCCCCCAGCCCGGTGACCACGGCGGGATCGTCGGGGGCCAGCTGCACCGCGCGGTTCACGGCGGCCTCGGCCAGGGCCAGCTGGGCCGGGGTATGCTCGACCTTGAAGTAACGGAACGCCTCGCGGTAGGCGAGCGCAGCCCAGGCGGCGGCGAAACCGGGATCGAGCTCCACGGCGCGGCGCAACAAGGCGATGACCTCGCGGCCATCGGAGTATTGGGTGGAGTAGTCGAGCTGCCGGGCGCGCAGGTAGACGTCGTAGGCGGCGGGATTGTTGGTCGGCTTGCGCTCGAGGAGGGCGGCCGTTGCGGGCGACAGCACGGACTGCAGCGCGGCGGCGATGGACTTCGCGAGCTCGGCCTGGATCGAAAACACGTCGGCCAGGTCGCGGTCGTAGTTGCTGGCCCAGACGTGCTCGTCGGTCGCGGCGCGGATGAGCTGGCCGGTGACCCGCACCTTGTTGCCGGCGCGGCGCACGCTGCCTTCGAGCACGTAGGCCACCTTCAGCTCGCGCGCGATCTCGCTGATGGATTTCGTGGTGTTGCGATACTGCATCACAGAGGTGCGCGAGACGACACGCAGGTCGCGGATAAAGGAGAGGTTGGTCAGCAGGTCCTCGTGCACCCCGTCGGCAAAGAAGGCGTTGGCGTCCTTGTCCTCGCTCATGTTCGTGAACAGGAGGACGGCGATGGACTTGTCCTCCTTCGCCAAGGCTGCGGAGGACACGGTCGTCGAATTGGCCGCGGACGTCGCCGCCGGGGTCGGCGGATCCGCGCAGAGTTTCTGGAAGCGCGCATCGTCGCGGATCTTGTCCCAGAGCGGATCGAGCCGGAGCAGCGCGGGCGTGAGCGGCCAGCGGCCCGAGGGCGGCGCGACCAGTTCCTGGGCCAGCAACGGCACCGCCTCATCGGCCCGGCCCAGGGCGGCGTAGACGCGCGCCGGCGAGGCGGTCCAGTCCACCGTCCGGCCGCTCATGAGTTGCTCATAGACCCTCACCTCGCCCAGCGCCGCCTCGGTCTGGCCCGACCAGGCGAGCAGTTCGCCCAGCCGCAGGTGTTCCTCGGCGTTGTTGGGCGAGTCCTGCATGCGCCGCCGGAGCAGCGCGATGCCCGACTCCCATGCGACACGCGCCGCCTCGGGGCGGCCGGCCTGCCACTCGCACAGACCCACCAGCAGCGCCTTCGGGCCGAAATACCACGCGTCGTTGACGTAATCGGCCGGGAACCGGCGCAAGGCCGCGAGCGCCACCTCCGGCTGCCGGTTCATCTGCGCGGCCAGCACCGTCACGATCACGGGGCGCGGCTCGGCGCGCACCTTGCCCGGGGCCGCCGCCAGCACGCGCAGCGCCGCCTCGGGCTGCCCGCGCCACGTGAGCTGCACCATGGCCAGCCCGGTGACCGCGTTGGCCGTCGGCAGCTCGGTGACCGCATCCTGCACGTAGCGCTCGGCGTCCGCAAATTTCCGCCGGTAGAAGCTGACGAGGAACTGATCGTAGCGCGCCAGCGGCCTGACCTCCGGCACGGCGGCGGCCTGCTCGTAATAGCCCATCGCCTCATCGAGCCGGTTCTGCACGCGAAACAACGAGCCGAGGTTGAGCAACACCCGCCCATTCTGCGGGGCCAGTGCGAGCGCCTGCCGCAGCGCCGCCTCGGCGCGCGGCGCATCCGTGCTCCGGTTCGCCCGCGCGACGGCCAGCAGCGACTCGACCGAGTCGGGCGCGAGTTTCAACGCCCGCTCCGCCTGGCTGCGCGCGGGCTCGCGGCGGGCGCCCGTGTTGTCGAAGGCGCGCGACATGAACATGCTGTTGAGCCGGGAGGAGATCGCCCAGATCTCGCCGTCGTTCTGCTCCAGCTCGAGCGCGCGCTTCACGAGCCCTTCCGCCGTGGCGTAGTCGTCCGGCGAGGAGTCGATCGCATCCAGCAGGACGCGGGCTTTTTCCGCGAGCTGGCGCGCCGGCGACATCGCCGCGACCGGCGGCGTGGCCGCGGGTGCGACCGCCGGCGGCTCGCGCCGCGCCGGGCGGTTGAACGCCTTCCACAACGGCACGGCGGCGAACAGCAGGCCCATGATCGTGCCGAGGACCGGGAAGATCATCCACCACTGCCAGCGGGCGGCATGACCGGTGGGAGGGGCTTTATGCCCCGACCTGCCCGAGCCGTCGGGGTGTAAAACCCCTCCCACCTGGGATCCACCGCTCAAAAGCCGCGCCACCCGCCCTGCCAGTTCGCCGGGCGTCTCGTCGAGCCGCAGGCGCGTCCATTGCACCTCGCGGAACTTGTCCGGCACGCGCGCCGTGGCATCGCTGACGTCACCGATCACGATGGGAAACAGGAAGGGCGCATCGTCCGCCATCAGGTGCGAGCGGTCCACGGCGAGTTTCCATTCGAGGCGGAAATAACCCTCGGCCCGGGCATTCGTGTTCGGCGTGATGACGGGCACGAACAACGCACACTCCTTGATGCGCCGGCGGATCATGGCGTCCCAGGCGTCGCCGCCGCGCAGCTCGCTCTGGTCGAACCACACCTCGACGCCGGCGGCGCGCAGCGCCTCCGCAATGCGCTTCGCCGCCTCCGCGTCCTGCGAGGCGTAACTCAGGAAGACTGCCTTGCCGTGCTCGCTCATGTCACGGAGTTGGACCACAGCGACACGGAAACCCAGAGTTCAGACCATGGGTGCTGGAACGCTGGGTTTCCTCCGCGCCTTTGTGCCTCTGTGGTGAAAACTGCATTTTCCGATTCGATCATTGCGCGTCCTGCAGTTCCCCGCTCAGTCCCCCGCCCGCGCCTCGCGGCGCGCATCGGTCACCCATTTGATCAGCTCCTTGCTGTCGCGCAGCTGCTGGGCCTCGACCGTGAGTCCGCCGAGCAGGGTCATGGCCTCGTCGAGCAGCGCGAGCCGCGCCGCGCGGCCGGCGTCATCCGCCGCCTGGGCCCGGGAGAGATGGTAAAGGGTGCGGGCGAAATCCTGTCGGAAGCCGGTGTCGGCGGCGCCCCTGGCCTGCTGCTCGCGGTAGAAATCCTCGGCATCGCGCAAGGCAACCAGCGCGTCCGCCCGCTTGCCTGCACCCAGCAGGGCCTGGCCGTAGCGCAGCTTGCCGCGGGCGGTGGCCGTGGCCAGGTCCAGGGCGTCCATGCGGCGGCTGAAACGCGGGTTGGTCACCTGGTCACCGCTCACCTCCACAGCCTCCTCAAAGTTCCCCAGCCGCAGGGCGGACTCCACCTGCAGGGTGCGGCTCTGGCGCAGGATGTTGTTGCGGGTTTCGATATTGCCCTCGGCCTTCACCTTCATCCGGGCGAGCTTGTCGGCGGTTTCCACCGCCCGGGCATGAACCTTGGCATGGTTGCCCTCGGCCTGGTCGATGGCGCATTCCAGCAGGCCCAGGCCGAGCGTCCCGATCTCCTCCAGCTCGGCGTCGATGGAGCGGTCCTTGACGAATTCCTTCTGGACCACATGCGCCTGGGCCAGGGCCGACCGCGCCGAGCCCAGGTTGCCCAGCTGGGCGTTCCAAGCCGCGGTCAGCATCGTCGCCTGATAGGAAAAGAAGCTCATGCCGGTCTTGTTGCGCGGATCCCGGGCCAGCGCGGCGCCCTCCTCCAGCTTCTTCAGACCCTCGGCGACCCGGCCGAGGTCGAAATAACTGAAGGCCAGTTCGCGGATGCCGCTGCCGCGGTTGTCCCAGCCGCTCGCGTCGGCGGGGTTGAAGCGCGTGTAGTAGCGGGCCGCCTCGTCGGACTTCAGGTTGTATTCGAGCGCCTTGGCGAGGTCATGCCGGTTGCGGGCGACATTGGCCTGCATGTTGAGCGAAAAATACTGGTTCTTCATCGCCCGCAGGTCGCCGGGGCGCTGCTGCAGCACTTTCTCCGCGATGTCGCTGACAATCGCGGCGAGGCGGTCCGCCTCGTCGACCTGGCCCAGTCGCATGGTCATGCGCGACTCCGTGTCCGTCACGTCGCCGTAGATGGAGGCGGCCGTGAGGTCGGTCAGGTTCAAGGCGCCCATGTCGGCCAGGATCCGGCGGGACTCCTCGCAGTGGGCCACGGCCAGCGTGGCGTCCGCTTCCGCATGGGCGAGGTATTGGAGCATGTCGCCGAAGGCGAGCTTTGCGGTGCGGCTGGCCCGGCCCGAGGCCACGATGGGCCGCAGCAGGTCGGTCGCCCTGGCGAGCTGGGCCTTGGTCTCGCCCAGCGCGGCCGGCGAGACGACGGCGAAAACCGACAGGGCGAGCGCCGTCACCGTCTCGTCGCTGGTGTCCCCCGCGGCGCGCATGTCCTCGAAGATCTTCTGCGCCTGCCGGGCGATGACCATCGCCTCGCGCTCCTTGCCCGAGTCGTAGAGCGCGGCGGCCTTGCGCACCATGGCCATGCCGCGATAGAGCCGCGTCTGCGCCGTCATCAGCTCGGGCGGCAGGCCGTCGTAGTAGGCCACGGCCTTGTCGGCCAGCTTGCCGACGATCTCGGCGCGGCCGGTGGGCTTGAGCTCCTCGTAGAAGTCCTCGAGGAGGAAGCCGACGAGCTTCTCGGCCTCGCCGCGGGCGCGCTCGGTCAGCTGCCGCGCCGCCTGGGCCTCGGCGTCGGCGGCGTGCGCCCGGCGGTAATTGATCCAGCCGAAGACGGCGCTGCCGATCGCCACCAGCATGATCGCCACCGCCACGGCCGCGACGCGCCGGGCACGGGTGAGTGCCTTCCGGGTCGCGAGCTCGCGCTCGCGCTGGGCGGCGAGCTGGCG
Source organism: Lacunisphaera sp. (assembly GCA_041909435.1). GTDB lineage: Bacteria > Verrucomicrobiota > Verrucomicrobiia > Opitutales > Opitutaceae > Lacunisphaera. The sequence goes on along the minus strand of JAYRDK010000041.1, from coordinate 12,091 downwards.
CTTGGACTCGGCCAGCGCCTCGCGCTCGCGGCGCACGCCGCGGCTGGCACCGATGACGCTGCACAGCACGTCGTGCGTGATCTCCACGCGCCGCAGGTCGAGGCGGTCCTCCACGCGGAGCAGACGGCGGTCGACGAGCAGGGCGAGCGCGCCCTCGGCGGCACCGGCGGCGGCGAAACCCTTGCGGACGCGCTCCTCGGCCACACTCTCGCGGAAGCCGGAATCGGTCAGCAGCACGTCCTCGATGAAGGTCTGCACGCCGGGCGGCTGGTCCTTCAGGGCGCGCTTGTAGAACTCGGACAGGATGGTGTCGCGCGACCCCTCCAGCAGGTGGGCGGAGATCTCGGCCTCGCCCTTGGCCAGGCGGGTGTTGTTCAGCTCGCGGCAGATCAGGCTGAGCAGCGAGGGCTCGACCTCGGCGCGGGCCAGGTCGGCGCCGCCGGCGACGAAGCGCACGACGGCCTCGGCCACGGCCTCGCTGACGAGGTGCGGCGCGGGCGCGCGGACGGCGGCCACGGCCTGCGGCCCGGTCATGCGCGCGAGGCGCATGCGGTTCTGCGTGACCGAGGGCATCTGGCCCTTCAGGCCCTCGAGGTGGGCGAGGTAATCCTCGCGCAGCGAGATCAGGATGCGGTAGTCCGCGCGGGCGAAGTCGAACTTGGAGGCGTCGGCCTCGTCGCGGTCGATGCGGGCCTCGAGCGCCACCGGCGGGCGGTTCTCCACGAGGTCGGCGAGGTCGGCCAGGAATTCCTGGGCGCGCTTCCGGCCGGCGTCGTCGGACTGGGCGAGCGTGAAGATCTCCTCGAACTGGTCGAAGATCAGGATGGGTGTCAGCACGCGGCCGTTCGCGTCCTTGAGGACGTCCTCGCGGTGGTGGAGAAATTCCCACAGCGTCTCGCCGGCCACGGCGGAGCCGCTCTGGGTCCAGGTGCCGGCGGCCTCGGTGGCGCGGAAGACCGCGCGCTTGATCTGCTCGGCGGGCGGCGGCGAATGCGGGTCGTAGTCGAGCCGCACATAGACGGGGCAGAAACCTTCCGGCCGGAGCCGCGGCACGAGGCCGGCCTGCAGGATGGACGTCTTGCCGAGGCCGGACTGGCCGAAGAGGATCGTGAGGAGCTTGCGCTGGACACGGCGGCCGAGCTCGGCCGCCTCCTCCTCGCGCCCGTGGAAGTAGCCGCGGGTTTCCTCGGTGAAGGAGACCAGGCCGAGCCAGGGGTTCTGTTCGTCGACGGTGGCGACCGGCGCCGCGGGGGTGGGATTGGTTTTCATCAGCGGCGGGCGTTAAAGAATTCCTTCAGGCGGGACACGAACTCCGGCGGAGGCTCGCCCCCGGGCACACGGCTGAAATGGACGGCCTTGAACTTCTCGGGCACGATGGCGTCGGCCTCGGTCGTGGCATCGAGGCAGACCGGCAGCACGAAAACGGCACCGTCGGCCATGCCGCGCGTGCGGTCCACGGCGTAGTTCCACTCGCGGCGGAAATACCCCTCGTGGCGCCGCTGCGTGGAGGCGGAGACGACCGGCAGGAAGAAGGAGCAGCGCGCGATGTTGTTGCGGATCTTGAGGTCGTAGTCGTCACCGCTCTCCAGCCGGTCCATGTCGAACCAGGTCGTGATGCCGGCGGCGTCGAGCGCGGACTTGAGCTTCTGCACGGCGGGCAGGTCCTCGCGGGCATAGCTGATGAACACGGCGTTCTCCGGCATCTCGCGGGCCGGGGGCAGGAAACGCGCGGGGGCGGCCGCGGCCGCCGGGACCCCGCCGCGGCGCGCCATCCAGCGGCGGTGCAGCTCGGCGACAAACTCCTCGGCGCCGGAGAACATCCGCGTGCGCACGCTGACCTGCTGCAGGAACGACACGAGGCGCACGTCCTTCAGGCTGTGGCTGTCGGCCAGGATCTCGCCCACGTCGCGCGGGTCGGAGAGCCGGCGGCGCTTGGTCATGCGCAGGAAGAGCCGCGCGAGCCAGTTGGAGAAATCGCTGCCGATGACGAGCAGGTGGTTGTGCTCGAGGGCATGGAAGAGCTTCTCGGGCGTCAGGTGCTCGCTCTGCAGCGCGCAGACGAACTCGAGCATGTCCTCGTCGGAGATGACGTAGGTCGGCGACGCGGACAGGCGGCCGAGCAGGTGGTAGACGACGGGGCGCTGCAGGTCGTCGCGCTCGACCGGCAGGTCGGCGACGCGGTTGGGCGCGTAGGCGATGACCTCGGTGTTGGCCGCGCCGCCGAAACGCACGGCGTTGACCGCCTGCTCGAGCAGCGGGTCGAAGGTCATCGAGACGTAGAGGTTGAAGTCCGTGATCTCCGCGAGCTGCCGCAGCGGCAGCGGCGGCGCGAAGGCCGCCTCGCGCATGATGGTGCGCAACCGGGTGTAGGCCTCCTCGCGGCGGCCGTGGTTGGTCAGGTAGCTGCACACGACGTCGTTCAGCGTGAGCGGCTTGGCCAGCGGGGCGGGGTCGACGTTGAGGCGGGCGGCGAGCTTCTCCGCGAGCCATTCCAACAGGAGGCGCGGGCCGGCCTCGGTCTGCACCTTGAGCAGCTCGGGACCGACGATGGGGATGACGCGTTTTTCCTCGATATAGTTCAGCAGGTCCTCCCAGACGTCGTCATGGAACGGCGTGCTGGCAGGGGTCGCGGCGGCGGGGGATTCGGAGTGCATCAGGGTGTGTGTTGGACCGACGGGGAGGGGGAGAACGCGCTGAACGCTCAATGATCAGGGGCGGCGCTTGTTTTCACTTGGGCGTTGAAGGTTAAACGTTGGGGCTTCACTTCGCCTTCGTCGCCGCCACCCAGGCGTCGATTTCCTGCGCGAGGACGGCCAGCGGCAGCGAACCGCCGCGCAGGACGACGTTGTGGAATTCCTTGATCGAGAATTTGGCGCCGAGCGCGGCCTTGGCCGCCTCGCGCAGCTCGAGGAGCCGGAGCTGGCCGACCATGTAGGAGGTGGCCTGGCCCGGCCACACGATGTAGCGCTCCGCCTCCTGCGGCGTGAAGCCGTAGTCGATCACCTGTTCGCGCGTCCAGCGCTGGGCATGGATGCCGGTGTCGGCCACGAGCCGTCGGGCGCGGAAGATCTGCAGCTGCAGGTAGCCCAGCCGGCCGGGCAGATCGCCGTCATACCAGCCGTTCTCGTCGGCGAGCCGCTCGGCATAGAGCGCCCAGCCCTCGATGTAGGCGTTGTTCCCCCCGAAGATGCCGAGCTTGCGGTAGCGTGGCAGATCCTTGGATTCCTGCTGGATCGTGATCTGGAAATGGTGGCCGGGGATCGCCTCGTGATACGCCGTCGACTTCAGGCCGACCCCGAGCCACGTGACCTTGGGCCCGAGGTCCGCCAGCGGGAGCCAGTAGACGCCGGGAATGGAGCCGTCCGGCGCCGGGTCGCTGTAATGCGCCGCCGAGCTGGCCTCGGAGAAGGCGGGCTCGCGCCGGACGACGACGGGCGCCACCGGCCGCAGGTCAAAGGCCTCGACCGAGCGGCGCCCGGCATCCTGCACGACCGCCTGCACCTTCGCCAGCAGGAGCGGCCGCGGGTCGGGCTCGGCCGGCAAGGCGAGACTCTTGTTCACCTGCTCCACCCGGGCCGCGACCGGGCCCTCGGTGAAACCGAGCTGGCGCAGGATCGCGTCCATCTCCGCCTCGAGGCGGGCGACCTCGCGCCGGCCGATCGCATGGATCTCGTCGGCCGTGAGGGCGGTTGTCGTGCTGAGGGCCAGCGCGTGCCGGTAAGCCTCGGCGCCGCGGGGCAGCCGCCACACGCCCGCGTCGGCCGTCGCCGCCGGCAGCTGCGCGGCCATCAGGTCGCGCAGGCGGCGGTAGGCCGGCAGGACGGTGTCGGTCACTTCCTTGGTGGCGGCGGCCACGAACTTCGCGCGCGCTTCCGCGGTCACGGCGGTGCCCAGCGCGGCGAGGCGCTCGTCGAACGTGGCGACCAAGGGGTTTTGCGCGGCCGGCGCGGCGACGAAACCGTCGACCTGGCCGATGACGCGTTCCAGCACGAAGCGCGGCGGGAGGATGCCGTTGGCGGCCGCGGCCTTCGTCTCGGCGATGCCCTCGTCGATCCGCGCCCCGACCTGCGCCAGGCGGGCGAGATAGTTCTCGGCGTCACGCCCGTTCCGGACCGGGTGCGCCGAGGTCAGGAACGCCACCAGCCCGAGGTGGTAGCCGCCGATCTGCTCGAAGACAAACTGGTGCTGCGCGAACTCCACGTGGGCGACGGATTGTTCCAGCGTCCACCGGATGACCGCGGCCGAGGTGCGCTGGGCCGGGCTCAGGTCCGCCGGCGCAAACCGTTTCAATTCCTCCAGCCCGCGGCGGGCCAGGTCCGCCTGCCCGGTCGCGGCCTTCAGCCCGTAGAGGTTGCCCCACTCCCCGGCGAGGGCGAGCCGGCGGTCGAGCGCGTCCTGCTCCGCCCCCGTGAAATACTGGGTGCGGGTCGCCAGCTGCGGATTGGTGCGCACCCAGTCGGCGGCAAAGGCCTCGGCCCATCGGTCGAAGGCCGGATCCGCGGCGCGGGCGAACAACGCAGTGACGGCGAGCAGGCAGGACAGGAGCAGGCGTGGTTTCAGCATGAAAGAATTCTGGTCGCAGGGCGGAGCGGACGGTTGGTGGCGGCGGATTCCGTTTACCGCAGCAGGAAGAAATAGGCGCCCGCGCCGCCGGCGAGGAGCAGGACCAGCATGATCCAGAGCCAGGCCTTGCCGCCGGATTTCTTGCGCGGGGCAACCTCGATCGCCACGGGCGGGGGCGGCGGCTTGGGCGCCAGCGGCGGCAACGCCGTCATGGGCGGGCGGGTGCGCATCGGGGCGGTGGTCAGGCCCGTGGCCATCGGCGCGATGGTCGGCCGGCGGCGCTGGCCGCCACCGAGCAGGTGCTTCACCTGGGCGGCAAATTCCGGCGTGGGCTGGCCGCCGGCCAGGCGCGTCCACTGCACCTTCATGAATTCCTCCGGCGCGAGCGCCTGCACCTCCGGCGTGTCGTCGATCATCACCGGCACGAGGAAGGCGGCGCCCGGCGCGAGGCCGCGCGCGCGCTCGGCGGCCACCTGCCACTCGCGGCGGAAGGGACCCTCGGCCTGCTGCTGCGTCTGCGCGGAAGCCACCGCCAGGAACAGGGCGCACTCGCGGACCTGCTTGCCGGTCGCTTCCTCCCCGCCCGACGGCGCGTCCTGGTTGAAACAAACCTCGATGCCCTGGCTGCGCAGGGCGTCGGCGATGCGTCGCGCGGCCTCAAGGTCCTCGCGGGTGTGACTCACGAACACGGTTTTGGTAGGTTCGCTCATAACGGTTGGGCGGTTTTAAGGATTTCCTCGAAGCGCGGGTCGGCCTGCAGGCGGGCCAGCAGGCGATCGTTGCGCAGTTCATTGGCCGACTCGACCATCGGGCCGGGCGCATACAGCCGCAGCACGGCGAAGGCGGCTTCCGTGTGCCCCGCCAAGGCCAGCGTGCGCAGGGCCTCGCTCCAGGCCGGGGCGATGACAAACTTGTCCCGCAGGGCCAGCTGCACCAAAGCCTGCTGCAGCTCCGCCGCGCCCCCGGGCTCGCCGGCACAGACCCGGGCGCGGGCGGGCGCGACCGCCACGACCGGTTCCTGCCGGGGCGACCAGCGGGCCGACTGGAGCGCCCGGATCGCGTCGGCGGCATGCTGGCGCGCAGCCGCCGGATCACCGCGCCACAGCGCCACTTCCGCCCGCAAGAGGGAGGCGGGCAGCTGGATGACCGCCCCCGATCCCGGATACCAGGCCTGCCGTTCGTCCACGAGCACCCGGTCGGCGGCAACCGGGTCGCCGGCGCTCATGGCCAGCTCGAGGGCCCGGATCAACCCATGCGGATCGTCGGCCGCCGGCGGCCGGGCCGCCAGCTTCCGGAGCCAGGCCGCCCGGTCGCCGTCGACGGCAAACTGGGCGTCGATGAAAAACTCCTGCAGCAGGTTGTCCTCCGGAAACTGCGTGAGGAAACGCGGTGCCAGCGCGAGGACGTCGGCATACCGGCGCATGACGAAATTGGTCTCAACGAACGTGGTGACGGAGCGCCGCTCATGCGGGTTCAGGTCCACCGCCCGCCGCACATGCGCCAGCGCCGCGGGCAGCGAGCCAAGCCGGCGGTGGGCGATGGCCAGGAGATACTGGAGCTGGTCGTCGTTGGGCAGCCCGGTCTCGGCCGCGCGCAACTCCGCCAGGGCCTTGGTCCAGTCGTTCTCACACAGGTAGGCGAAGGCGCCCTGCGCCATGCGGGTCTCCGGGGCCCCGGGGGCCAGGCGCTGCACCTCGGCCAGCGCGGTCGCGGCGCGGGCCCGACGGGCGGGCGTGGGATCGACCGCCCCGAACCAATACATCACGCCGTGGACGAACGCCAGGTCGCCCCAGGCCAGCGCCAGGTTGGGGTCGCGCGCCAGCGCCTGCTCATACAGGCTGACGGCCGACTCGTAGTCGGCCCGGCCCGTGTTCGCGGCAAAGCGCTGGCGGAACAGTTTCGCCCGCTGGTAGTATTCGTAGGCCTGCGCGTCCTGCGTGGGGCGGCGCTCGATCAGCGAGAGTTCACCGGGCGTCAGCGTCGCCTTGAGGGCGCCGGCGATCTGCTGCGCGAGCTTGGCCTGCAACGCGAACACATCGCTGGTGTCGCCGTCGTAATTTTCCGCCCAGAGGTGTTCGTCCGTGCGTGCATCGATGAGCTGGGCGGTGACGCGCACCTTGTCGCCCGACCGGCGCACGCTGCCCTCGAGCACCACGGCCACGCCGAGGTCGGCGGCGATCTTCTTCAGGTTGCGCGCGGCGGTGTCGCGGTAGGCCAGCACGGAGGTGCGCGAGATGACCTTGAGGTCGCGGATCTTGGCCAGGCTCGTGAGCACGTCCTCGTGGATGCCATCCGCCAGGAAATCGTTATCCTTGTCCGCGCTCATGTTGGCGAACGGCAGGACCGCGATGGACTTGGCCGCGACGGCGGGAGCCGCCGAAGGGGGCGGGCTCGAGACGGGAGCAGGAAGGGATTTCTCCGCGGTCGCGGCCGGAGCGGCGGGCTGGCGCAGGAAGACGAAGCCCGCGCCCACGGCAACGAGCACGACCGCCATCATGACCCAAACCCAGCCGGGCAGGCCGGATTTTTTCGCCGAGGCGGCGACCGCCGCCTCGGCCTTGGCCTGCGCAGCCTGCCGGAACTCCGGTGGCAGCGTCGGCGGCCGGGGCAGTTCGGGTTTCAGCGCGGGCTTACGCGGCGACTCCAGCAGGTGCTTCACCTGCTCGATGAAACCGGTGGAGGGATTACCGCCATCGAGCCGCGTCCATTGCGCCCGGGCGAAGGATTCCGGCACCGTGGCGCCGGTTTCCGGCGTGTGGTCGATGACCACCGGCACGATGAAGGCTTTGCCCGGCGCCATGAGGTGCGAGCGGTCGTCCGCGAGTTTCCACTCGAGGCGGAAGTAGGCCTCGTCGCGCGCCTGGGTGGTCGCGGAGATGATCGGGATGAACAGGGTGCAGGTCTTGATCTGCCCGCGGATCCGGGCGTCCCACTGGTCGCCCCCGCGCAGCTCGCTCTGGTCGAACCAGACCTCGACCCCGAAACCCCGCAGCGCCTCGGCGATGCGCTTCGCCGCGTCCGTGTCCTCACGGGCGTAGCTCAGGAAGACGGCTTTGGTGGATTCGCTCATCAGAAGAGCGGCGCGTTGTTCTTCGGGTCGTTGAGCAGGGCCTCGAAGCGCGGGTCGCCGCGGAGCCGGAAGAAGGCCGGGTCCGTGCGGGTGGCGTGCACGATGGTCCCGCCCGGCAGGTTGAAGAGCAGCTTAAGTTCGGCCAGGGCCCGCTCCTTGTCGCCCGCCAGCGCATAGCCGGCGGCCAGATAATAACGACCGGCGGGGCCGTCGAGCGCATCCTTGCTCTCCGGCATCAGGTCCACCGCCTGGCGGGCCAGGCGCAGGGCCTCGGCGGTGTTGCCCAGGAAAAATTCCAGGGCGCCCAACGTGCCGACCGCACGGAAATTGTCCGGCTCGGCCTGCGCCTGCGCCCGCGCGGCCGCGACAAAAGGCTCGATGCGCGCCCGCGCGGCCGCCTGGTCACCGCGGGCATAATGGTAGGTCGCGGCGTTGATGGCCGAGAGCACGGGCGCCACCTCGTCGGGATAAGCCGGCTGCAGCGCGTCCAGCCGCTTGAATTCCTCGTAGTCGTCCCGGTTCAGCGCCAAGGCAGCGCGGAAAAAGCGGCCCAGTTCGGACTCGCGGTCCGCCGCCGGCAACGCGGCCAGGAGCTGGTCCGCCGCCCGGGTGGAACCGGTCGCCTCCCACTCGATCTGGGCGAGGAACCACTGTTCGCGCACCTGCCCGGGCAGCAGGGCGATCAGCCGCTGCTGCATGGCGCGGGCCTCGTCCCAGCGCCGGCCGTTACGGGCCGACGAGAGCAGGTTGCGCACGTAGGTGACGTTCCCCGGCTCGAGCTCGACCGCCCGGCGGAGGTTCACGAGCGACTCGGCCCAGCGACCCTGCCGGCGCTGGATCAGGCCGAGCGACATGTAGCCGGTCGGATCGTTGGGCTGGAGCCGCAGCACCTTCTCATAGCTTTCGGTGGCCTTGGCGTAGTCGCGGTGGGCGTAGTAGGCGTAGGTGCCGGCCAGCCGGATCACCTCGGGCGCCTCCGGCGCCAGCCGGACGGCCCGGGCAATGGCCGCCTCGCCCTGGGCGCGCCGCGCCGGGCTGGTGTCATGACCCCAGAAAATCCGCAGCGCGTGCACGACGGCGAGCTCGCCCCAGGCGGCGGCAAAATCCGGATCGAGCGCGACCGCCTGCTGGAACGACTGCTCGGCCGACGCGAGCGCGGCCTTGCTGCCCGTGGGCGAGCGGTTGCGGGTGGTGCGCCCCTTCAGGTATTCATCGTAGGCGGCGGAGACGGTCGTGGGCTTGCGCGCGATGAAGACCTTCTCCTCGGGCGAAAGCGCGGCTTTCAGCGCCCCGGCGATCTGCTGCGAGAGCTCGGACTGGATCGTGAAGATGTCCGTCAGGTCGCGGTCGTAGGTCTGGGCCCAGACGTGCTCGTCGGTCGCGGCGTGGATGAGCTGGCCGGTGACGCGCACCTTGTTGCCCGAGCGCCGCACGCTGCCCTCGAGGATGTAGGTGACGCCGAGCTCCTGCGCGATCTGCTTCATCGACTTGGCGGTGCCGCGGTAAGATTGCACGGAGGTGCGGGAGACGACGCGCAGCTCGCGGATGAGGGCGAGGTTCGTCAGCACGTCCTCGTGCACGCCGTCGGCGAAGAAGGCGTTGTCCTTGTCCTCGCTCATGTTGGTGAACGGCAGGACGGCGATGGACTTGTCCCCCTTCGCCAAGGCCACGGGAGACACGGTCCGCTCGGCGGGCTTGACCTCGGCCGCCGCCGGCGCGGGCGGCGGCGCCGGCCGGCGTATGGCGAAAAAGACCGCGGCCACGCCCACGGCCACCACGCCGAGCGAGATCCACCCCACGGCGCCCGGGCCGGATTTTTTCGCCGCGGTGGCCGCCGCCTCGGCCTTGGCCCGGGCGGCCTGCCGGAACTCCGGCGGCAGCGTCGGCGGCCGGGGGAGGTCGGGCTTGAGCGCGGGTTTGCGCGGGGTCTCGAGGAGCCGCTTCACCTGCGCGATGAATTCCGGCGTCGGCGCGCCGTGCGGCAGCCGCGTCCACTGGACCCGCATGAATTCCTCCGGCGCCTCGGCCCCGGCCTCGGGCGTGTCGTCGATCACGACGGGCACCACAAAGATCCGGCTCGCGGCCATGTCGTGCGTGCGCTCGACCGCCATTTTCCACTCGCGGCGGAAGTAGCCCTCGCCGCGCGCCTGCGTGGCGGCGGAGATGATCGGCATGAACAATGCGCATTCGCGGATCTGCTTCCTGATCTTCGCGTCCCAGGCATCGCCGCCGCGCAATTCACTCTGGTCGAACCATGCATCGACGCCAAAGGCACGCATCGCCTCGGCGATGCGTCGTGCCGCGTTTGTGTCTTCCCGCGCATAGCTGAGAAAAACACCGCCGGGCGAGTGTGTGTTGTCCGGCATAACTCCCGGCAGTTCATGGCGATAATGCTTAGGCCTTGCCAGCCCAAACCCTCAGTGACACCCGTTCCAGCACCCCAGTAAGGCCGAATGCCCTCCCCCGCCCCCACCGCGAAACCGGCCTTGTTGCCCACGACCAGCAGCAACGAGGCGATCGGCATGATCCGGCACCTGATCCGCCGGGGCGAATACCTGGCGGCCTACGATGTGGCGGAGGGTGCGGGAGCCCACAGTTTTGAGCCGCCCCTGACCCCGGTATCCCGGGCGGAAATCGGGTATCTTCGGGTGCTGGCGCTGGCCCGCTCCGGCGGCGCCAAACGGGCGGTCGCGGAGGCGGAGAAACTCGCCAAGGCCCTGCCGGCCGACCTGCCGCCGGCCCTTTCCGAGGACATCGCGGCTCTTTCCGCCCGCATTGCCAAGGACCATGCCTTGCGGGCGGCCCCGCCCGAGCGGCCGGTGCTGGCCGCCGTGGCCGCGGCGGCTTATGAGGCGGTTTACCGCCGCCTCGGCCGCTCCTATGCCGGCGTCAACGCCGCGACCGAGTGGCAGATGGCCGGCCGCCCGGATCTCGCCCGCCCGCTGGCGCACGAGGTCCTGGCCCTGGTGGACCGGGAGGCGGCCGCCCTCACCGACCCCGCCGATGCCGGGCACTACTGGGCCTGGGCCACACGCGCGGAAGCCCTGCTCATCCTCGGCGACCGGGCCGGCGCCCTGGCCGCCCTGGCCAAGGCGGCCAGCCTGTCCCATGACGACCACGGCGCGCAGGCCACCACCCGGCGCCAGCTGCGTTTTCTTTGCCAGGCGCTCGGCCTGGACCCGGAACCGGTCACCCGGGTGCTGGCCCAGCCGGAGGTGATCCATTTCTGCGGCCACATGACCGCGCCGCCGGGCGCACGCGCGCGCTTCCCGCACGAACAGCAGGCCGGTGTCGCCGAGCAGGTGCGCCAAAAGCTGCGGACGAATCGCGTCGGCTTCGCGCACGGTTCGCTCGCCAGCGGCGCCGACATCATCATCGCGGAAATCGCCCTCGAACTCGGGGCCGAGCTGCATGTGGTGCTCCCCTTCGCGATCGAGGAATTCATCGCCATCAGCGTCGCGCCCGCGGGCCCGGACTGGGTCACGCGCTTCCGGCACTGCCTTGGCGCGGCGACCTCGGTCACGATCGCCAGCGACAGCGCCTACAACGGCGACGACGTGCTCTTCGCCTACGCCGGCCGCATCGCCATGGGCCAGGCCATGAACCGCGCCGTCAGCATCGACACCCGCGTGTGGCAGCTCGCCGTGTTTGACGGCGACGAGACCCACGACAAGGCCGGCACCGCGCACGACATGTCGCAATGGCGGCTCGCGGGCGGCACGACCGAGGTCATCCCCGTCCGCTCGACCCGCACCACCCCGACGGCCCCGTTCATCCTCCCCTCCGCCAAGCGCGTGATCCACGCGGTGCTCTTCGGCGACTTCAAGGGCTTCAGCCGGCTGCACGACGAGCACATCAAGCTTTTCCTCGCCACGGTGATGCAGCCGGTGGCCGAGGTGCTCGACCGCCATGGCGCGCACGTGATCGTGCGCAACACCTGGGGCGACGGCCTTTTCCTCGTGGTCGACAACGCCGTGAACGGCGCGCGGGTCGCGCTCGACCTGCAGGAGCGCCTGCACACCGTCGACCTCGCGGCCGCGGGCCTGCCGGCCGATCTCTCCCTGCGGCTCGGCGGCCACGTCGCCCCGCTGGTGCCGGTCTACGATCCGGTGCTGCGCATCAACATGGTGATGGGCCGCGGCCTGACCCGCGCCGCGCGGATCGAGCCGCGCACGCCGCCGGGCGAGGTCTACGTGACGACCAGCTTCGCCGCGCTGCTGCGGCTGGAGCCGGACAGCGGCGTGACCTCCGAATACGTCGGCCACCTCACGACGGCCAAGAACTTCGAGACCACGCCGATGCATCTCTTGCGCCGGCAGGACGTTGAACGGCATTGATGGAGCAACTGTCTTGATTAGGCTGGGCTTGGGGCTGCATCGGAGAGGATGCGATTGAGGAAGACGAGGAGCTTTCTGGCGACGGCGACGTAGGCGACCTTGGCGGGTTTGCCCGCGGTCC
>JAYRDK010000040.1:0-33398 GCA_041909435.1 Lacunisphaera sp. | reverse complement strand
GGACCTGAAGAAGCTCAAGATCCTCGTCGACCGCGACAACGAGGACGGCTACCTGCTCCAGCTTTTCACCAAGTGCGTGTTCGCGCGGCCGACGCTGTTCTTCGAGGTCATCCAGCGGCGCGGCCGCTCGATCGGCTTCGGCGAGGGCAACTTCCGCGCCCTGTTCGAGGCCATCGAGCGCGAGCAGGCCCGGCGCGGCACGCTTTGAGACTTTAAGTGGGGGCGAGGACGGTTAGTGTTCGGCATGACCACCCCGCAGACCTGACACCTGCATCCCCGGCCCTTGCCCCCACTTAATTTTTTTCCCCATGCCCCAATACCTCAAGCTCGGCGCGCTGCCCCGGAAACATCACATCAGGTTCCCGCGCGACCCCGCCGTGAGCTACAAGGGCGAGGGCCTGCACTACGAGCACGTCGTCACGACCGAGGGCTTCGACCGCGCCTACAGCATCCTCTACCACCTGCGGCCGCCGACGCTCGTGAAGAGCGTCGAGCTGTTCCGGGAGTTCGCCCTCAGGCCCGGCGCGCCGACCCCGCTGCGCCACCACCACCTCAAGTCCGCCGGCCTGGCGCGGAAGGGCGACCCCTACACCGGCCGCGTGCCGCTGATGTTCAACGCCGACATCGGCGCCTACCGCTGCCGCCCGGCGACGGCGATGGACCAGGGCTATGACTTCTACCGCAACGGCCAGAGCGACGACGTGATCTTCGTCTGGGCCGGCGGCGGCTGGCTCGAGTCGCAATACGGCCGGCTCCGCTACAAGCAGGATGACTACATCGTCATCCCGCGCGGCACCATCTACCGCCTCGTGCCGGACGACATCGCGAAGGAGGACTACCTCATCATCGAGTCGACGCACCCCGTCCGCCTCCCCGCGCGCTACCTGCACCAGGAGGGCCAGATCCGCATGGGCGCGCCCTACAGCGAGCGCGATTTCCACGGCCCGACCGAGATCATCGCGCAGGACAAGGAGGGGGACTTCGCCGTGCTGACCAAGGACCGCACGCGTTTCACGCGCAACATCATGGCCGGCCACCCGCACGATGTCGTGGGCTGGGACGGCTACCTCTACCCGTTCACGTTCAACGCGAATGATTTTGAGCCGCTCACCGGCACCGTCCACCTGCCGCCGCCGGTGCACCAGACCTTCGAGATGCATGGTTTCGTCATCTGCACCTTCGCGCCGCGTTACCTCGACCACCACCCCGAGGCCATCAAGGTGCCGTGGGCGCACGACAACACCGAGGCCGACGAGGTGCTCTTCTATGTGCGCGGCCAGTTCGGCTCGCGCAAGGGGGTCGAGCCCGGCTCGTTCACGCTGCACCCGCAGGGCATCCCGCACGGTCCGCATCCGGGCACGACGCTGAAGAGCTTCGAGCACACCCGCACCGAGGAGCTGGCCGTGATGTTCGACACGCAGTTCCCGCTCGAGCTGACCGCCGAGGCCCTCGCGATGGACGACCCGAATTATCCGCTGTCATGGCTGGGATGATTTGTTAGACAGTATGACCAGAAGGAGCCGATTGCCCGTCCGGGCCGGTTCCGGTTTGGTCGACCCCGCCCATCGTATGATCGTTGATTTCCAAAAACTCCCGCCCCGCGAATCCTACCCGTGGCTGATCAACGCGATCAACCCGCGGCCGATCGCCTGGGTGTCCACCATCTCGGCCGACGGGCGGACGAACCTCGCGCCGTTCTCGTTCTTCATGGGCATCTGCGCCAACCCGCCGACCCTGATGTTCACGGGTGCCAACGACCGCACCGGCAAGAAGAAGGACAGCGTCGTCAACGTCGAGCAGGTCCCGGAGTTTGTCGTCAATGTCGTGCCCTACGCCCTGCGCGAGCCGATGAACCTCACCTCCGCCCCGCTGCCGCACGGCGAGAGCGAGTTCGAGAAGTTCAACATCGCCACCGCGCCGTCCACGCTGGTCAAGCCGCCGCGGGTCGCCGCGTCGCCCGTCTCTTTCGAGTGCCGGCTCGACCGGATCGTCCGCATCGGCGAGGGCCCGCTCGCGGGCAACGTCGTGTTCGGCACCGTGCTCTGCGCGCATGTCAGAGAGTCTGTCATCACCGACGGCGTGCTTGATCCCGTCAAGCTCGACACCATCGGCCGCATGGGCGGCAACTACTACACCCGCACCACCGAGCTGTTCGAAATCAAGCGGCCGACCTGAATCCACACGAAGAAGCCAGGAAACGAAGAACCTGAACTTAGCTGCTTTGTTTCCTGGTGTTATCCCCATCCCCATGACCGACATTGTTATCCTCTCCGCCACCCGCACGCCGATCGGCGCCTTCCAGGGCGCCTTTGCCGGGGTGCCCGCCCCGAAGCTCGGCGCCGCCGCCATCAAGGGCGCCATCACCCGGGCCGGGGTGAACCCCGCCGACGTCACCGACTGCCTCATGGGCAACGTGCTCCAGGCCGGCATCGGCCAGGCACCTGCGCGCCAGGCCGCGCTCGGCGCGGGCCTGCCGCAGTCGGTGCGCTGCGTGACGGTGCACAAGGTCTGCGGCTCCGGCCTGCAGACCGTCATCGGCGCATCCCACTTCCTCGCCGGTGGCATGGGCACGATCGCCGTCGCCGGCGGCATGGAGAACATGACGCTCGCGCCCTACCTGTTGCCGAAGGCGCGCGACGGCTTCCGCATCGGCCACCAGCAGGTGATCGACTCGATGATCACCGACGGCCTGTGGGATCCGTATAACAACCTGCACATGGGCAACTGCGCCGAGCAGTGCGCGTCGAAATACAAGTTCACCCGCGAGCAACAGGACGCCTACGCCATCGAGAGTTTCAAGCGTGCCAATGCCGCGCAGAAGGACGGCAAGTTTGCCGCCGAGATCACGCCGTTCGAGATGACGGACGCCAAGGGCAACGCCACCAAGGTCGAGCACGACGAGGGTCCGGCGAAGGTGAAATACGACAAGATCTCGACGCTGAAGCCGGCCTTCCAGAAGGACGGCACGATCACGCCGGCCAACGCCTCCTCCATCAACGACGGCGCCGCGGCACTCGTGCTCGCGACCGCCGACACGGCGAAAGCAAAGGGCCTGAAGCCCATCGCCCGCCTCGCCGGCTTCGGCGGCCACGCGCAGGATCCGGTCTGGTTCACCACCGCGCCGGTGCAGGCGACACAGGCGGCGCTCGCCCGTGCCGGCTGGAAGGTTTCCGACGTCGATCTCTGGGAAGTGAACGAGGCCTTCGCCGTCGTGCCGATGGCGTTCATGCAGGAGCTCGGGATTTCGCACGACAAGGTGAACATTCGCGGCGGCGCGATCGCGCTCGGCCACCCCATCGGGGCCAGCGGCGCCCGCATCCTCGTGACCCTCATCGCCGCGCTGCAGGAACGCGGCCTCAGGCGCGGCGTCGCCGCCATCTGCATCGGCGGCGGCGAAGGCCTGGCTGTGTGCGTGGAATTAATCTGATTAACCACAAAGACACAGAGACGCAAAGAAAGGCATGGGCATTGAGCTTGGTCCTTTGGGTCTTCGTGTCTTTGTGGTGAAGAAATCCTCTCCATGAGCAAAGTTTACCCCCACGCCACGGCCGCCCTCACGGGCCTGCTGCACGACAACATGACGATCGCCGCCGGCGGCTTCGGCCTGTGCGGCATCCCGGAAAACCTGATCGTTGCGCTGCGCGACAGCGGCGTGAAGGGCCTGACCATCGTCGGCAACAACGCCGGCGTGGACGGCTTCGGCATGGGCATCCTGCTCACGACCCGGCAGGTGAAAAAGGTCATGGCTTCCTACGTGGGGGAAAACAAGGAGTTCGAGCGCCAGGTCCTCAGCGGCGAACTCGAGCTCGAACTCATCCCCCAGGGCACGCTGGCCGAACGGTTGCGCGCCGGTGGCGCGGGCATCCCGGGTTTCTACACGCGCACCGCGTTCGGCACGAAACTCGCGGAAGGGAAGGAGACCAAGGTTTTCGACGGCAAGGAATACGTGCTCGAGCCGGGCATCAAGGCGGAGGTCTCGCTCGTGAAGGCGTGGAAGGGCGACAAGTCCGGCAACCTCGTCTTCCGCAAGACCGCGCGGAATTTCAACCCGATGATCGCCACCTGTGGCCAGGTCTGTGTCGCCGAGGTCGAGGAACTGGTCGAGGTGGGGGAGCTCGCCCCCGACGACATCCATACACCGGGCATCTACGTCGACCGCATCATCCAGGGAACGAATTACGAGAAACGCATCGAGTTCCGCACCGTGCAGGGCGCCGCGGCCTCCAAGAAGGAAACACCCATCCGCGAGTTGATGGCCAGGCGCGCCGCGCAGGAATTGCGCGACGGTTATTATGTGAATCTCGGCATCGGCATCCCGACGCTCGTCGCCAACTTCATTCCGAAGGGCATGAACGTCACGCTGCAGTCCGAGAACGGCCTGCTGGGCATCGGACCGTTCCCGCCGGATGACCAAGTCGACGCTGACCTCATCAACGCCGGCAAGCAGACCATCTCGACGATTCCCGGCTCCGCATTTTTCTCCAGTGCCGACTCGTTTGCGATGATCCGCGGCGGGCACATTGATCTTTCCATCCTCGGCGCGCTCGAGGTGGCCGACAACGGCGACATCGCGAACTGGATGGTCCCGGGCAAAATGGTGAAGGGCCCCGGCGGCGCGATGGACCTCGTGGCCGGCGTGAAGCGCGTCGTGGCCGTCATGGAGCACTGCGCCAAGGACGGCAGCCCGAAGATTTTGAAACAATGTTCGCTGCCCATCACGGGCAAGGGCGTGGTCAGCCTCATCATCACCGACCGCTGTGTCTTCGAGGTGAAGCCGGGTGGGGGCCTGGTCCTCCTCGAGCTGCATCCCGGCGTGACGCTCGCCGAGGTGAAGGCGAAGACGGGCGCGGGGTTTGTTTCAAAACTGTAGGTGGCCCGCTCGCGGGCCACGTTGCGCGCGAGCGCGCAACCTACAACACACCCCGCCCTGTCGGGCACCCCTCTCTAGAGGGGATCCTCGCTGGCGAACGTTTGGGTCCCCTCTGGAGAGGGGTGGCGCGAAGCGACGGGGTGTGTAGGCCGCCTCCGCAAAGACGTCCCACCCCGCCGGTTCTACTAGCGGGCATAAGATTATTATTTAACCCCTCGACAGGACCGGCCCGGGCCATGAACTGGAGGGCCGACCCCCATGCCCCCGCAGGACGCCGAGCAAGCCCGTTGGTTCGCCGAGGAAGTGCAGCCGCACGAAGCCTCGCTGCGGGGCTATCTGCGCAACAAGTTCCCGGCCCACCCCGACATAGACGACCTCGTGCAGGAAACCTACGCCCGCCTGCTCCAGGCCCGCGCGGCGCACCCGGTCCACTCGCCGCGCTCCTTCCTTTTCGCCACGGCGCGCAACGCCGCCCTCGATTTCTTCCGCCGCCGGCAGGTGGTGGCGATCGACGGCATAGCTGAAATCGACCTGCTGCCCGTCTTGGAAGATAGGCCCGGTGTGGCCGAAACCGTCTGCCATGACCAGGAACTCCAACTGCTCGCCGCCGCCATCCAGGCGCTGCCCGCCCGCTGCCGGCAGGTGATGACCCTGCGCAAGATCTATGGCCTTTCCCACCGCGACATCGCGCAGCAGCTCGGCATCTCCGAGCACACCGTCAACGCCCAGCTCGCCATCGGCGTCCTGCGGCTGCGGACCTACCTGCGCGCCCATGGCGTGACCCGGACCCACGACTGATGAACCCGATTTCTTTCCAACCGCTCTTCACGGGTCCCGAGGCCGCCGCCATCGAGGCCGCCGCCGCCGTCTGGATCAGCCGGCGCGATGCCGGCCTGAGCGAGGCCGAGACCGCCACGTTCATCCGCTGGCTCCAGCAGGACCCTCGCCACGCCGAGATGTTCGCCGAGCTCGACGCCACGTGGAAGAGCTTCAACCGCCTCCAGGTGGCCCGCCCGGCCGGCGCCGCCCGGCCCGACGCCGACCTGCTCGCCCCGCGCCGCCGCCGGAGCCACCGTGCGCTGTGGACCTACGCCGCACTGACCGCCGCCGCCGCCGTCACCTTCCTCGCCCTGGCCTGGCCGCGCCTGCCTGCACCAGGCGGCCTGCGGCAGAACGTCGTCACCGCGGTCGGCGTCCTCCAGCGGACGGAGCTGCCGGACGGGTCCATCCTGCAGGTGAACACCAACAGCGAGGTCGACGTGTCCTACACCGCCACCGAGCGCCGCGTGCGGCTCGTGCGCGGCGAAGCGCATTTCACGGTCGCGAAGAATCCCGACCGGCCGTTCATTGTCAGCGCCGGCCAGGTCGCCGTGCGCGCCGTCGGCACCGCCTTCAATGTCCGCCTGCGTCCTTCCACCGTCGAGGTCCTCGTGACCGAGGGCAAGGTGCAGGTGAATGACAGCGTGGAGGGCGGGTCGCTGCTCATGCCGCAGGCCGCCACCGGGACCCCGCTGCTCGTGGCGGGCGAGCGCGCCCTGATCCCCACGCAGGCCGTCACCGGCCGGGCCGCCGCGAGCGTGTCGCCGGTCGCGCCGGCCGCGGTCGGCCGCGCCCTGGCCTGGCAGGAGCGCCGGCTGGAGTTCTACGACGTGCCGCTGCGCGAGGTCGTGGCGGAGTTCAACCGCTACAACACGCACCAGATCGTCATCGCCGATTCCCGGCTGCTGGAGCAGCTCTTCAGCAGCACCTTCCGGCCCGACGGCTGGCCGGAATTCGTGCGCCTGCTGGAGACCAGCTACAACGTCGTCGCCGAGCGTGGCGAGGACCGCACCATCCTCCGCCTGAAGTGATTCCCCCGGCCGGCCCCGGGAGAAAAAATCCTTTTAGCTGTTTTCATGGCTTAAACCGTCTTCCCCATTGCCGGCGGATTACCCCACCCCAAACAATCCCGGCCCTTTACCTCATGACCACGCACCTCACGTCCTGCCGGCCTTATGGCCGGTTGTTTCCTCGTATGCTCCGGGCGGCTGCGGCCGCCCTGTTCGCGCTCGCGCTGTCGGCGGGCCTCGGCGCCGCCGAGCCGGTCCGGAAGGATTATGCCATCCCGGCGGGCGCCGCGGATGCCGCCCTCAGGCAGTTCTCGGCCCAGTCCGGCGAGCAGCTCCTGTTTTCCGCCGGCGCCGTGGCAGGGGTCACCACCCAGGCCGTGTCCGGCTCGCTGACCGCCCGTGAGGCGCTCGACCGCATGGTCGCCGGCACCGACCTGGCCGTGCAGCAGGACGAGCGCACCGGCGCCCTCGCCGTCGCGCGCAAGGGCGCCGCCGTGGAGGCTGCCGCCCCGGCCGCGCCAAGCACCGCCGCGGACGAGGCCCCCGTCCAGCTCGACAAGTTCACCGTCACCGGCTCGAACATCCGCCGCCTCGACCAGGAGAAGGTCCTGCCGGTCACCGTGTTCGACCGTGACAATATCGAGGCGCGCGACGCCTCGCAGGCCTCCGACCTCCTCACCGCCCTGCCGCAGGTCACCGGCCTGCCCGGCAACGAGACCGCCACCCTCGGCGCCACCGCCCGCGGCGACAACGCTTCCGTCTCCCTCCGCGGCATTCCCTCCAGCAACACCCTCATCCTCCTCAACGGCCGCCGGCTTGCGCCGCACCCGATCAGCCAGGGCGAGGCGGGCGTGCCCACGCTCTCCACCAACGTCAACCAGCTGCCCAACCGCGGCCTCGACCGCGTCGAGGTCCTGCGCGACGGCGCTTCCTCGATCTACGGCACCGACGCCGTGGCGGGCGTGGTGAACTACATCACCCGCCCCAACTACAACGGGACCGAGCTCGCCCTGCGTTATGGCGTCACCGAGATCGGCGACGGCCAGGAGCTCCGCGCCACGCTCACGCACGGCTTCACCTTCAGCGGCGGCAAGGGCCACTTCATGATCGTCGCCGACCTGATGGACCGGCAGGCCATCTACGCCCGCGACCGGGCCTTCGCGGCGGAGGCGGACATGAGCTACCGCGCCCCCGCGCCTTGGAATGTCTCCACGGACACGACCTTCAACGCCCGCTCCGCCACCACCGAGTTCGGCAACTATTCCACCGGCACCGTCAATTCCAGCGGCGTCTTCACCGCCGCCCGCCCCGCCGGCGTGCCGGCCTCGCTGGTCGCCACCTCGGGCACCTTCTTCCTTGTGCCCACGACGACCGGTGTCGGCTTCCAGACCACCACGCCCAGCCGCGCCGGCATCACCCAGACCTTCTACTGGAACAACAACACCTACCGCGTCATCCAGCCCCAATCCACCCGCGGCAACGTTTTCGCCAGCGCGGCCTACGAGCTGCGGCCCAACCTCACCGTCTTCGGCGAGTTCAGCGGCTACAAGGCCCGCTCCGTCACCTACCGCGAGCCCGACGGCATTACCGCCTCCACCGACGGCAACATCATCGTCCCGGTCACCAACCCCTGGAACCCCTTTGGAGAACGCTTCTGGTCGCCCACGGGCGCGCCCAACGCCGACGGCACGCCGCGCCTCACCGGCACCCCCTCCGCCGTGCGCATCACCAACAAGCGCCTGACCGACCTCGCCGACCGCACCGCGACCGTCACCAACGACATCTACCGTGTGGTCGGCGGCGTGCGCGGCAAGCTCTTCGACACCTGGAACTGGGAGGCCGCCGTGCTGCAGACCGAATCGCGCGTCACCGACAACGAGGCCGGACCGAGCCGGAAAAGCCTTCTCATCAACGCCATCAACCAGAGCAATCCGGCCACGGCCTTCAACCCCTTCACCCGCACCTTCGCGGTGCAGGGTGGCACGCTCGTCGTCACCGGCGACTACGTGAACCCGGAGAGCGTGCAGTCGACCTTCCGCTCCAACTTCATCCGGCAGGGCCGCACCGAGCTCACCAGCGCCGACTTCCGCGCCTTCGGCGACGTGCTGCCGATCTGGGGCGGCAACAGCATCGGTGCCGCCTTCGGCGGCGAATTCCGCTACGAGGCCTACGACGACTCCCGCCCGCCCTTCGCCGGCCTGAACCCGCCGGGCTCGGGCCTCGACCCGGAGTCCAACGATTTCCTCGGGTTCTCGCCCAATTCCGACACGCACGGCACCCGCCACGTGGCCGCCGCCTACGTCGAGACCGTCGTCCCGCTGGTCGGCAACAAGTTCAAGCTGCCGCTCGTCCAGTCCCTCGAGCTCTCGGCTTCCGCGCGCTTCGAGAGCTACACCGACTTCGGCGACACCACCAAGCCCAAGCTCGGCCTCAACTGGAAGCCGCTGCCGTGGGTGATGGTCCGTGCCTCCTACAACCAGGGCTTCCATGCGCCCAACCTCGCCCAGCTCTTCACCGGCACGCTCATCCGCACGGTCACCGGCAGCGTCGATAGCTATCGCAGCGCCGTCACCGGCCTCGTCACCGACGGCGCCTCCAACCGCCGCAGTATCGCCTCCGGCAACCCGGACCTGCAGCCCGAGAAATCCACCGGCAAGTCCGCCGGGTTCGTCGTCGAGGTGCCGTTCGTCAAGGGCCTCTCGTTCTCCGCCGACTACTGGGAAATCCGGCAGAAGGACGTGATCGCCTCCTCCGGTTCCATCAACGACGACCGTGATGCTCTCATCGCCGCCACCCAAGCCGCGCTCGCCGCCGGCCAGGCCATCGGCAGCATCGACCTCGGCTCCGGCACCTCCGCCTACCAGGGCGACGGCTCCGTCGTCCGCCTGCCCGTGACGCAGGCCGACCGGGACTTCTTCGCCGCCTACAACGCCACGCGCACCCCGGAAAACCAGCGGGCTGTCGTCGGCGGGATCGACATCCTCCGCACTACCTACTTCAACCGCTCCGAGGAGTTTGTGAACGGCTACGACTTCGACGTCACCTACAAGTTTCCGCGGATGGCGCTCGGCAACTTCACGGTCAACACCACCTGGACCTACCTGAACGACTTCCACACCTACAACTCCGCCGGCGCCGCGCGCAGCGACCTGCGCTGGTCCAACGCCGCGGGCGGCGCCACTCCCAAGTGGCGCGGCACGACGACCCTCACCTGGCGCAAGCAGCAGTGGTCGGCCGGCCTCTCGGCTTACTACACCGGCGACTACACCGACTCGGGCGCCACCACGACCCAGAGCATCTACGAGTCGCTCGGCTCGCCGTCTTACATCGTGCCCTACGTCAACAACGGCATCCGGACCTACCGTTACCTGGTGAGCGACTCGATGAGCTACAACGCCTACGTCGGCTACCGCTTCCGCGCGAAGAACAAGTGGATCGGCAACACCGCCGTGCGCGTGGGCGTCGTCAACCTGCTGGACAAGGAACCGCCGCTCTCCAGCGACTCCCGCGGCTACGATCCCTCGGTCTACAACCTGATGGCCCGCGGCCGCACCTGGTCGCTGCAGCTCACGCGGCAGTTCTGACGTGCCGCCCACGTGCATGTTTTTCGCCACGGATTCCACGGATAAAAACGGATTGATCAGGATCATCCGTCCCCATCCGTGTCATCCGTGGTAAATTAAAACGCACCCGCGCGGTCTCGCTTCCGTTTCCCATGAGGTTCCTCCGCTCGCTCTATGTGCAGGTGCTGCTGGCCATCGTCGCCGGCATCCTGCTCGGCTGGCAGAATCCCGAGCTCGGCGCGCAGCTCAAGCCGCTGGGCGACGCGTTCATCAAGCTCATCAAGATGCTGATCGGGCCCATCATCTTCACGACCGTCGTCGTGGGCATCGCCGGCCTGAGCGACATGAAGAAGGTCGGCCGGGTGGGGGTGAAGGCGCTGATCTACTTCGAGGTCATCACCACCGTCGCGCTGGTCATCGGCCTGCTCGTGGTCAACTGGGTGCAGCCCGGCGCCGGCATCAACGCCGACCCGGCCACGCTCGACGCCAAGTCCGTCGCGCAATACACCGCCGCCGCCAGCCACGCCACCACGGTGGACTGGCTGCTGCACATCATCCCCGCCACCTTCGTCAGCGCGTTCGTCGACGGCGACCTGCTCCAGGTGCTCCTGCTCGCGCTGCTCTTCGGCTTCGCCCTCTCCCGGCTGGGCGAGCGCGGCCGGCCGGTGCGCGAGATGCTGCACGAGGTCTCGCACGTGTTCTTCGGCATCGTCGGCTTTGTCACGAAGATCGCGCCGATCGCCGCGTTCGGCGCCATGGCCTTCACCGTCGGCAAATACGGCCTCGGGTCGCTGCTTTCCCTGGGCAAGCTGATGGCCTGCGTCTATGTGACCTGCGCGCTGTTCGTGTTCGTCGTGCTCGGGCTCGTCGCCCGGTTTCACGGCTTCAGCCTCTGGCGCCTGCTGGTCTGGATCAAGGAGGAGATCTTCATCGTCATCGGCACCTCGTCCTCCGAGAGCGTGCTGCCGCGCATGATGCAGCGCATGGAGGAGATCGGCTGCGCCAAGCCCGTCGTCGGCATCGTGCTGCCGGCGGGTTACTCCTTCAACCTCGACGGCACCTGCATCTACCTGACGATGGCCGCGATCTTCGTCGCGCAGGCGACCAACACCGACCTCACGCTCATGCAGGAGCTCGGCATCCTCGCCGTGCTGCTCGTCACCTCGAAGGGTGCCGCCGGCGTCACCGGCAGCGGCTTTGTCACCCTGGCGGCCACCCTGGCCACGGTCGGCCACATCCCCGTCGCCGGCATCGCGCTCCTGCTCGGCGTGGACCGCTTCATGTCCGAGGCCCGCGCCGTCACCAACCTCTGCGGCAACGCCGTCGCCATGGTCGTCGTGGCGATGTGGGAGGGCGAGTTCGACCGCGAGAAGGGCGCGCGGATCATGCTGAAGCCGCCGGGTAACTCTTCCTGACAGGGTGGGAGGGGTTTTACACCCCGACGTTCCCATGCCCGAACCGGTCGGGGTGTAAAACCCCTCCCACCATTCTGAATCACATTTCCATGAAGACATTCTCTGTTGCCCTTTTTCTCGTCTTTGCCCTCACCCTTCACGCCGCGCCCCTGCCGGCCGGCGCGGGCGTGCAGGACATCCCCACCACCGGCGGCACCATCAGGGTCTTCACCTACAAGCCGTCGCTCTACCAGGGCGGGCCGCTCGTGCTGGTCTTCCACGGCATCGGCCGCAACGCCGAGGATTACCGCAACTTCGCGATCGCCGTCGCCGAGCGGTTCAAGGTCATCGTCGCCGCCCCGCTGTTCGACAAGGAGCGCTTTCCCGCCGACGCCTACATCCGCGGCGGCCTGCTCGCCAAGGACGGCACGCCACGGCCCCGCGAGCAATGGACCTACGCGCTCGTGCCGCAGCTCATCGACGCGCTGCGGGCGGGGGAGGGGGAACCCGGGCTGCCCTACTACCTGCTCGGCCACTCGGCCGGCGGCCAGTTTCTGGCGCGTTTCGCGGCGTTTTATCCGACCGAGGCCAAGCGCATCGTGGCCGGCAATCCCGGCAGCCACCTGTTCCCGCGCACCGATTGGAAGTTCGGCTACGGCTTCGGCGGGCTGCCGGCCGGGCTCGGCGACGAGGCCGCCCTGCGCCGCTACCTCGCCGCGCCCCTCACGCTCTATCTCGGCACGGGCGATATCCTGACGGACTCGGCCAACCTCGACAAGTCGCCGGAGGCCCTGCGGCAGGGACCGCATAGGTATGCGCGTGGTCAGGCCTGTTTTGAGTTTGCTCAGAAGCTGGCCGCCGAGCGCGGCTGGACCTTCAACTGGCGCAAGGTCGAGACCCCCGGCATCGGCCACGATGGCGGCGCCATGTTCGCCGCGCCCGAGATGGCCGCGGCCTTGTTCGGCCCCTGACCGGCCACCCTACGCAGGTCTGCGTATGGTGGCATCGCGCGGCGGCTGCTACAGTGCCGGAGTGAAAACTTTCCGTCCCCTCCGGCTCCTGGCCGCCTTGCTCGCCGTCCTGCTGGGGGCGACCACCCTGCAGGCGCAGAGCATCATCTTTTGGGCCCAAAACGGCAACGACCGCGTGCTGAGCGCCACCGGCAGCGGCGGTAATGTCACCGACCTGACGCCGACCCTCACCAATCCTTGGGGCGTCGCCTATGACGGCACCTATGTGTATTTCTCCGAGGACAGTGCCGGCAAGATCTGGCGGATGGATCCGGACGGCGGGAATCGCACGCAGATCATCAGCGGACTTTCCATGCCGCGCGACCTCGCGGTGACCGCCAGCTATCTCTACTGGGTCAACATTTCCGGCGGGATCTTTCGCTCCAACCTGGATGGTAGCGGCGTCACCACGCTGACCACGGTCAGCGGGAGTCCCTTTCTTCAGGGCATCACCGCGACGGACAACTACCTGTATTTCACGAATGCCACGGCCCACACGATCCAGCGCGCCAACCTCGATGGGAGCGGTGTGACGACGCTCGCTTCCGCGGGCGGCAACATTCCCTACGGCATCGATGCGACCGACTCCTATCTCTACTGGGTGAACCTGACGGGCCAGCAGCTCCAGCGGTCGAATCTGGACGGCACGGGCGTGACGACCCTCATCAGCGCCTTCGACATGGTCGGGGCGCCAAGCGGCATTTTCATTGCCGACGCCTCGATCTACTTCACCCAGCAATACCACGGGGTCTATCGCGCCGACCTGGATGGCACGGATATCACCCAGCTGGTCACGGGCTCGAGCGACTATCGCTTCATCGACGGCGCGGTCGCGGCCGTGCCTGAACCGTCGACCTTTGCCCTGCTGGCCGGCGGGCTCACCCTCGGCCTGGCCCTCCGGCGTCGGTTCGCCGGTCCCTCTCCCTCCCATGAATAAACGCCTCCTCCTGTTTCTCCCCTTCTTGCTTGCGCTCCCCCAGGTCCGGGCGGAGTCGGCCGCCGACATCGTCCGGGCGCAGGTGATTATCGGCCAGATCCAACAGACTCTCGGCAAGCTCAAGGAGCTTCGCGCCGCGACCAACCCGGCGGCGGCGACCGCCGGGCCCGTGGCGCCCACGCCGCATCTGGACAACAGCGGCAAATTCTACCTGCCCTATGATGCCAACGGCCAGCTGACCCCGTGGGCGAACAAGGCACTGGGGGCGCAGATCGGGGCGGCCGTCGGCGCCAAGGCTGGGGAAAAGGCCGGCCAGATGGCCGCGTCCAAGATCCCGTTCGCCGGCGGCCTGCTGGCGATGGGCGCCAAGAAAAAGGGGAAGGAACTGGGGGCGCTGGCGGCCCTGGGCGGGCCCGAGTTCATCAAGCAGTCCTCCAGCATTTCCTTCGACCGGCTGGAGGATCTCTCGCTCTACCTCCACCTGAATTTCTCCGCCAGTGCCGACTACGTGAAGGGCTTCGCCGCCGCGATGGCCCTCTATCCCGAGCTCGCCAAGAACTACGAGGCGACCATCAAGCAGGCCTACGGCGCCCGCTAGGCCGGCTCAGGTCGGCCGCCGGAGGATTTCGCCGGCCATGGCGGCCGCGGCGAGGCGGTTCTCCGCGCCGAGACGCTCGAGCAGCTGCTCGACGTGCTTGTCAATGGTGCGCGGGCTGGCGCCGAGGATGATGCCGGTCTCGGCGTTGGTCTTGCCCTGTGCGATCCAGTAGAGCACCTCGCTCTGGCGCGGGGTCAGGCCGAGCCGGATCAGGTCGGCCGGCCCGGCGGGAGCATGCTCCTCCACGAGGTAGAGGACCGTCAGGGTGTCGGTGCCGCTCTCCATGAAGCGCCGCAGCAGCAGCGCGCCCGCGGCGCTGACATAGCGCTCGGCGCGGTGGAGCTCCGGGGGCAGGAAACCGGCCCGGTGGTTTGGCAGGTGCTTGTGCAGGAGCTGCGAGGCGCGCAGGGTTTGGAAAATCACCCGGCCTTCGCGGTCGGTGATGAGCAGCGCCCGGTCGAGCGACTGGGCCAGCTGGGCCTCGGCGTCCAGGCGGAGGGAGACCTCGGATTCCAGGCGCTCGTTCTGCCGTTCGACCTCGCGGCGGGCCGCGCGCAGGTCAAGGTGGGCCAGGGTGCGCGCCAGCACTTCGGGCGGGTGCAGGGGCTTGGTCACGTAGTCCACCGCACCGGCCTCGAAGGCCCGCAGCTTCTGGGCCGGGTCGTCGACCGCCGTGAGGAAGATGACCGGCAGGTCCCGCCAGGCGCCGTGGGCCTTGACCTTGGCGCAGGTTTCGAAGCCGTCGAGCCCCGGCATGACCACGTCGAGCAGGATCAGGTCGACCGGCTGCCGCATCAGCAGCTCCAGGGCGCGGCTGCCGCTTTCCGCCACGAGCACGCGCAGGTTGGCGCCCGCCAGCAGCTCCATCACCACCCCGAGGTTGGCGGGGGTGTCATCGACGACGAGAACGGTTCGGCCGGTGTGCTTCATGCGGAGGTGCCCGCCAGGGACCGGCGGAGCCGCTCAAGCTGATAGCCGGCGGCGAGGTTGTCCAACTCATCGAGTGTCACCTGGCAATCCGGCAGTCGCGCGCGCAGTTCCCGCAGGGTGGCGCGGAAGGCCGCGATGTCGCCGGCCTCCGCCAGCGCGGCCAGCTGTTCGCGCGCAAAGCCCGGCAGCGCGACGCCCGGTTCCGCCGGAAGTCCGGCGCTGCGCCGCTGCCACTCGAGCGCGAGCAGCCGGCCCACCAGCTCATGCAGCTGGGAAGCGGTGAAGGGCTTGGGCAGGAAATCCGGCACCCCGGCCGCGCGGGCGGCGGCTTGGTCGAAGGTGAGGACCGAGGCGGAGGACAGGATGACCGGCACGGCTCGCCTTGCCCGCAGGCGCCGGGCCAGCGTCAGGCCGTCGATGCCGGGCAGCCGCACATCGGTGATGACGAGATCGGCCGTGGCGAGGCCGGGGTGATCCAGCGTTTCCTCGGCGCTGGCGGCCATGGGGCAGTCAAAACCCAGCGGGGTGAGCAGGTCGGCCAGCAGCTGGCGGTTCACCGGGTGGTCGTCGACGATGAAAACCCGGCGGCGCGGCCCGGCGTAACCCATGATTTCACCTGCCGGCGCCGCCGGCGTGGCCGCGGCCTGCGCCGGCGGCAGCGGCAGGATGAAGTGGAAATCGGAGCCGCGGCCCGTCTCGCTCTCCACCGCCAGCTCGCCGCCCAGCAACCGCACGAGGCGTTGGGTGATGACGAGGCCGAGTCCGGTGCCGTCGGCCTCGGGGCGGCTCGCGGCCTGCGCGAATGGCTGGAACAACCGCGCCAGGTCGTCCGGGGACAGTCCGACCCCGGTATCCCGCACGGCAAAGCGCCAACGCCCGTCGGGCTCGGGCGTGGCCGCGAGCGTGACCGAACCGGCCCGGGTGAATTTGACCGCGTTGCTCAGGAGATTGTCGAGGATCTGGCGCAGCTTTTGCCCGTCGCCGGTCACCCGGAAGCCCGGGGGGAGGGCCGGCAGGTCCGTGACCAGCCGCAGTCCCTTGGCCGCGGCGGCGGCGGTGTGGAGGCCCGCGAGCTCGCGCAGCAGGTCCAGCGGGGGGAAGGGGGCGTCGTTCCGTTCCGTGCGCCCGGCCTCGATCTTGGAGAAGTCCAGCACCTCGTTGATCAGGCGCAGCAGGTGGGAGCCGCTGCGGTGCACGATCTGCACCCGCTCGCGTTGCGGCCCGGTGATGGCGGCATCGCGTTCCAGCACCTGGGCGTAGCCGATGATGCCGTTGAGCGGCGTGCGCAGCTCGTGGCTCATGTGCGCCAGGAAATTGCTCTTGGCGCGGTCGGCCGCCTGCGCTTGGTCGCGGGCGACGGCCAGCTCGGTGGTGCGCGCGGTCACGAGTCGCTCGAGCCGTTGCTGTTCGCGGCGGGCGGCGGCCAGGCGCCAGCGGATGTAACCGGCGATGCCGAGGCCGCCGAGCAGCGCGTAGCCGGCATACGCGGCGGGGGAGCGAGACCACGGCGGGCTGACGCTGAAGGCGAACTGCGCGGGCTCGCTGACCGCGCCCGCCGCGTCGATCGCCCGGGCCTCGAGCGTGAACGAGCCCTCGAGATTGGTGAAGCTGACGGCGGCGGCCGGCGCGGGTTCGGACCAGGTGTCGCTGTAGCCGAGGAGGCGGGTTTGGAAGCGCAGGCCCTCGAGGGCGTTGAATCGGGGCGCGGCGAGCTCGAAGACGAGCGGTTCGCGGGAATAGGCGAAACGGGCGGGAAGCTTTTGCGGTTGGACCACCGGCACGGCCTGGGCCCGGCCGGCCGCCGTGATGCGCCGGATGCGCGTTTCCCAGCGGGAGTCCGGCGGCGCCGGCGCCGCCAGGTCGATCCGGATGGTGTTGTTGTAGCCTCGGGCCCACAACACATCGCCACCCGCCGTGTGGTCGACCCACATGACGGCCGCCCCGCCGAAGCCCAGGTCGGCCAGCGCGGCAACGGGCGCGAGCCGCATCTCCATGCTCCCATCCGCGCCGGTGCGGAACCGGGCCAGCGGGGCGGTGGCGATCAACGTGGAGTCCCGAAAGGCCGAGCCCCAGGTGTCCCGGCCGCTGATGACGGTGGGCGTGAGCAGCAGCGGTGGACTGCCGGGGGTGACGTAGCGATCCTCCGGCACGAACCGCCGCTGGTTCGCGTCAAAACGGCGGGCCCCCTTGTCCGTGAAGAACACGGTGCCGGCGTGACCGGGCGTGACCGTATTCCAGACCACCCCCTCGGGCAGACCCTGGGCCGGGCCGAACTGTTCGACGGTGGCTTTCGCCCAGTCGGTCACGTCCTCGGCCCGTTCCACCCGCCAGTAGCCGCGAATGTCGCTGGAGAGCCACAGCGTGCCGTCGGCTTCCAGCACCGCGGTGTGCAGGTCTCCCAGGTCCGTTCGCTCGCCGACGATCCGCCAGCCGCCGGCGTCGTGTTGGGCCACGGTCAGGCCGCCGCCCCCGGCGAGATAGAAGCGTCCGGCGTGGCGCCGCGACGGGACCATGGCGAAGAGATTGTTGGCCGGGGTCGGCACGACCAGCTGCTCGTTGCCTTGCTCATCCACCTCGTAAAGCCCCGCGCCACTGGCGACGAGCAAACGGCCGGCGTGGGATTGGATGCCAAAGATGTTCGTGACGCGTGCCGTGACCCGCCGGAAAGCAGCGCCATGCCCGGCGGCATCGGTCGGTTCGAGGCGATAGAGGCCGTCATAGGTGCCGGCGTAGAGGCGGCCGGCGTGGCGGCCCCAGCTGTCGATGGTGCCCGGCGTCGGACCGTTGGTGGCGTCAAACACGGTCACGTGACCCTCGAGCGCGAGGCGGGTGAGGCCGGAGTTCAAGCCAAGCCACAGCCCGCCTTCGCGGTCCTCGCACAGACTGAGGACGCTGTGGTCGGCCAGGCCGGAGGCGCGGTCAAGCAGTCGGAGCCGGTCGCCATCGGCCGACACGAGCGCCAGACCCTGGACGCTGGAGGCGAAGGCCAGGGTTCCGTCGCGGAGGGCGCAAGCCGCGTTCAGGCGGCCGCCTTTGCGCAGGAATTCGTCGAGTTGCGCGCTGAAGGGGCTGAAGCTTTGCGCCGCCGGGTCGGTGAGGTAGGCGCCGGCGCCGCTCACACACCAGAGGATCCGGCCATCCGCCAGTGGGACGGAAGCCGCCCGGCCGGTCTGCAACAGCGGATGGGCGTTGGAGACCAGCTCGAGCCGGCCGTCGTCCTGCGGCGCGAACAAGCCGTGGGTCGCGGCGTGCAGCAGCACGCGCGGGCCGAATGGATGCAGGCTCAGGCGAACATTGCGGCCGGGGGAGGGCCAGAAGGCAACCGACTCGCCTCGCACCCGGAGCAGGCCGCGCGGGCTGGTGAAATAGATCTCGTCGTTGCGAACAAGGATCTGGGTGGTTCGACCCCATGGCTGGGCGGCCGCGGGCAGGCGCGGGCGCAGCGAAACGAAATGCCGGCCACCTTCGGGTGTGGACTCGAAAAAACCGAGTTCATCAAACCCGCCGCCCCAAACCCGGCCATCCGGCGCCGCCTTCAGCTGAAAAAGAAAGGGTGACGGCGCCCGGTAATGGGTCCAGCGGGCCCCATCGAATTCGATCATGCCTTCCTGGTTGCCAAAATACATGAGCCCGTCGGGCGCCACGGTGATGTCGTAGACTTGTGGATGGCCGCGGTATTCCGTCGGGCGGAAATCCCGGAACGGCGGTCGGCCGGCTTCGGGATCAAACCAACCCGGGGCGGTGCGGGCCCCCATCGCGCCCGGGAAACTCAACACCAACATCATCCAGCCGAGGGGTGGACGAAGGATCGCGCGGGAAAACATCGGGGGATGTTGCTAGAAGGCGTCCTCAGGCCGGTCAACCGTAGTTCGGCGGCGCCGCTCATCGGGGCGGGTGCAAGCTCGCGGGAAGCCGGGCTCGGGCCACTGGCCCGTTGCCAAAGCGGCCATTCCCGCTCTAGTTTGCGGCTCCCCCTATGAAACCCATCCGCCTCCTCGCCGCGGCGCTCAGCCTGAGTGCTGCGCAGTCGCTTACCGCCGCCGACCTGCCGCCCGTCCCGCGTTTCAGCCCCGGTTACATGGACACCACGGTCGACCCGCGCGCCGACTTCGCCCGCTATGCCTGGGGCAACTGGTCCAAGGACAACCCGATCCCGGCCGACAAGTCCCGCTGGGGCGCCTTCGCCCAGCTGGATGAATACAACCAGGCCGGCCTCAGGGCCATCCTCGAGACCGCCGCCGCCAAGTCGCATGAGCCCGGCTCGGTCGAGCAGAAGGTCGGCGACTTCTTCGCCTCGGCCATGGACACCGCGACCATCGACGCCGCGGGCACCAAGCCCGTCGCCACCGATCTCGCGCAGGTCGCCGCCATCGGCAGCCTGACCGACCTGGCCCACGCGCTCGCCGTGCTGCACAACCAGGGCGTCTCCGGCCTGTTCGCCGTCTCCGTCGGC
The DNA here is from genome assembly GCA_041909435.1 of Lacunisphaera sp. GTDB lineage: Bacteria > Verrucomicrobiota > Verrucomicrobiia > Opitutales > Opitutaceae > Lacunisphaera. The sequence goes on along the minus strand of JAYRDK010000040.1, from coordinate 13,814 downwards.
GCGGACCAGAAGCAGAGCGACATCAACGCGCTCTACGCCTTCCAGGGCGGCCTCAGCCTCCCGACCAGGGATTACTACTTCGAGGAGAAGCACGCGAAGTTCCGCGAGGCCTTCCTCACGCACGTGGCGAAGATCCTCGGCCTCGCCGGCGCCACCCCGGAGGCCGCGGCCACCGGGGCGAAGACGATCCTCGAGGTCGAGACCGCCCTCGCCACCAACGCCAAGTCCCCCGTCGAGCTCCGCGACCGCCTCGCCAACTACAACAAGATGCCCACGGCGGACCTCGCCGCGAAGCTGCCGGCGTTCCCCTTCGCCGCCTACCTCGCCGAGCGCGGCATCGGCGGCCCCGCCGCCGCCGAGATCATCGTCGGCCAGCCGAAGTTCTTCGAGGGCCTGCAGGCCCAGCTCGCCGCCCGCCCGCTCGACGACTGGAAGGTCTACCTCCGCTACAAGATCCTCCGCAACGCCGGGCCCTATCTCTCCGCCGCCTTCGAGCAGGAGATGTTCAACTTCTACAGCACCGTGCTCCAGGGCACGCCCGCGCAGGAGCCGCGCTGGCAGCGCGCCGTCCGCGTGGTGGACGGCCAGATCGGCGAGGCGCTCGGCCAGCTCTACGTCGCGCGCTATTACCCGCCCGAGGCCAGAGCCCGGATGGCCGAGATGATCGCCAACATCACCGCCGTGATGAAGGACCGCCTCGCCAAGCTCGAATGGATGACCGAGCCCACCCGCCGGAAGGCCCTCGCCAAGTTTGAGCGCTTCTACGCCAACATCGGCCATCCCGAGAAGTGGAAGGATTATTCCACCGTCCCCGTGGTCCGCGACAACTACTTCGCCAACGTCCGCGTCTCGAACGAATTCGAGGTGAAACGCAACCTGGCCAAGCTCGGCCAGCCGGTCGACAAGACCGAGTGGGCCATGACGCCCCCGACGGTGAACGCCTACTTCCGGCCCACCGCCAACAACATCAACTTCCCCGCCGGCATCCTGCAGCCGCCCTTCTTCGACTTCACGCTCGACGACGCCGTCAACTACGGCGGCATCGGCGCCGTCATCGGCCACGAGATCACGCACGGCTTCGACGACCAAGGCCGCCGCTACGACGCCGACGGCAACCTGACCGACTGGTGGACGCCCGAGGACGCCGCGGCCTTCGAGGCCCGCGCGATGAAGATGGTCGACCAATACAACGCCTACGAGGCGCTCCCCGGCCTGACCGTGAAGGGCCGGCTCACCCTCGGCGAGAACATCGCCGACCTCGGCGGCGTCTCCATCGCCTACGAGGCCCTGCAGCGCTCGCTGCAAGGCAAGGAGCGCAAGCTGATCGACGGCTTCACGCCCGAGCAGCGGTTCTTCCTCTCCTGGGCGCAGGTCTGGCGCACCAACATCCGCGACAACGAGCAGAAGCGCCGCGTGGAGGTGGACAGCCACTCGCCCGGCCGCTTCCGCGCCATCGGCCCGCTGGTCAACTTCGAGCCCTTCTACGAGGCCTTCGGCGTGAAGGCAGGCGACCCGATGTGGGTCGCCCCGGAGAAACGCGCGAAGATCTGGTGATTGGGTTTTAACCACTGATGGGTTCCGCCAATCGGCGGAACCTGAATTCACCCCTCCGCCTTATCGGCTCCGGGATAGGTTCAAGGGCCCGCTGATCGCGGGCTCTTTTATTTATGTGGAGGGCCCAGCTCCAGCTGGGCCGGGTGGGAGGGGCTTTACGCCCCGACGCCGGCGATCAGCCGGCCCCAACACCAATTCGCGGCGACGATCAGTCGCCGCACACCCTGTAGGATTCATCATTGATGAATCCCATTAGTGGTGAAAGGTCCGGGCTTTTTTATTTTGCACGGCACGCCGGCTGCAGACCTGATGGGTTACGCATGAGCAAGACGATCTGGACCAACCACGGCTTCCGCCCCGAAGCCCTCGAACTCTTCAAACAGGGACTCGCCGCCACCGGCCACCGGCTCGTCCACTCGCCGAAGTCCTCGGCCTCCGTGCTGGCGGCCGGCACCTCGGATCCCTCGATGAACGGGGCGGATGTCGCGTTCGGCCAGCCCGACATCGGCGACACCCTGCGGCTCACGGGCGTGCGCTGGGTGGCGTTGAGCACCGCCGGCTACACGCGCTACGACACCCCGGAATTCCGCGCCGCCATGACCGGCCGCGGCACGCTGGTGACGAGCTCCTCGGCCGTCTTCGCCGACCCCTGCGCGCAGCAGATGCTCGCCGCCATGCTCGCGCTCGCCCGCAACCTGCCGGCCCAGCTCCGCAACCAGGACGGCCCGCGCGAGTGGCGCTACCTGGAGGACCGCTTCACGGCCTCCGTCATCACCGGCCAGAACGTGCTGCTCCTCGGCTTCGGCGCCATCGGCCAACGCCTGGCCGACCTGCTCGCCCCCTTCAACTGCGAGGTGACGGCCTACCGCCGCACGCCCCGCGGCGACGAGGGGGTCAAGATCGTGACCGATGCCGGCCTGACCGCCGCGCTCGGCGAGGCCGACCACGTCGTGAACCTGCTGCCCGACTCGCCGGCGACCAGGCTGCTCATGAATGCGGCGCGCTTCTCCGCCATTAAACCCGGCGCCCGTTTCTACAATGTCGGCCGCGGCACGACGGTGGATCAGGATGCCCTGATCGCCGCGCTCAAGTCCGGCCGCCTCAACGCCGCCTACCTCGACGTAATGGAACCCGAGCCGCTGCCCCCGGCGCACCCGCTGTGGAGCGCCCCGAATTGTTTCATCACCTGCCACCTTGGCGGCGGCACCGGCGACCAGGATGTAAAGCTCGTCAGACAGTTCCTCGAAAATCTCCGCCGCTTTGAGAAGGGCGAGGCACTGATTGACCGGATCATTTGATGGAGGGCCGGTCTCCTGACCGGCCGCGGTTGGGCTGGAGACCAACCCTCCAGGTCACTGCTTGTAGACCTTCCCAGCCTTCATGACGAAGCTGACCTTGGTCATGAGCGAAATGTCGGCGAGCGGGTCGCCGGGGACGGCGACGAGGTCGGCGATCTTGCCGGTCTCGACCGTGCCGAGGTCCTTTTCCATTTCGATCAGCTTGGCGGCCTCGAGGGTCGCCGCCTGAATGGCCTTCATCGGGGGCATGCCGGCCTCGACCATGTAGATGAATTCCTTGGCGTTGTCGCCGTGCGGCGCGACGCCCTGGTCCGTGCCGAAGGCGATCCTGACGCCGGCCGAGTAGGCGCGGGCGAAGGTGGCCTGGATGATCGGCCCGATCATGGCGGCCTTCGGGCGCACGACCGCAGGGAAATAGCCGTCAATCTTGGCCTTCTCCCCGACGAAGCGCCCGGCGCTGATCGTGGGCACATACCAGGTGCCTTTCTCCTTCATCAGGGCGATGACCTCATCGGTCATGAAGGTGCCATGTTCGATGGAGTGCACGCCGGCGCGAACGGCGCGCAGCATGCCCTCGGTCCCGTGGGCGTGGGCGGCGACCTTCATGCCATAGTCCTTGGCGGTTGCGATGACGGCCGCGAGTTCCTCGTCGGTGTAGAGCGGCGCCTGGCCGCTCTTCGCGAGGCTCAGCACACCGCCGGTGGATGAGACTTTGATGAAGTCGGCCCCGTCCTTGTAGCGCTGGCGGACGATGGCGCGCAGCTGGTCGGGGCCGTTGCCGACGGCGGTGTTGTAGGGGGCGAGGACCTCCTGGAGGCGGGAGTTCAAGCCCGAGGTGCTGTCGCCCACGTGGCTCCCGGTGGTGCCAACGCTGCCGGCGGCGTAGATGCGCGGGCCGTCGACCCAGCCCTTGGCGATGGCGTCGCGCAGCGCGAGGTTGAGTTTCTCCTCGGCGCCGCAGTCGCGGACGGTGGTGAAGCCAGCCAGCAGGGTGCGCCGGGCGTAGACCGTGGAGCGCAGCGCGGTGTCGGCCGGGTTCATGAAGAATCCCTCCGTGTAGCTCTGCGGCGACTGCTCGCCGGTCAGATGGACGTGCATGTCCATCAGGCCGGGCATGACGGTGGCGCCCTTCAGGTCGATGACAGTGTCACCCGCGGCCGGGGCGGTGTAGCCGTCGGCGAGGCCGGTGATGCGGTCGTTCTCGATGGTGACGGTGACGGCCTTGCGGACGGTGTCGGCGCGGCCGTCGATGAGCGAGCCGGCATGGATGAGGGTCTTGGCGGGGGCGAGGGTGGCCGCGAACAGGGCGGCACCGGTGACGAGAAAGCGGCAGGGGAGGCGCATGGAAAATTTCTGGCCGGACGTTCCGGCACGTGCAACCGCCAAAAGCCCAGGCAGCTGGGTGGGAGGGGTTTTACACCCCGACGGGATGGATGCCGCCTCCCATGTCGGGATATAAAATCCCTCCCACCGATAAGAGTGCGTTTCGTCGCAAGCGGATGCTGCTTGGTCGACAAACCGCATGATTTTCTGGAATAACCCCCGGGATCGGTGCTCCTATCCCGACCAGCCGATTGGCTGCGAACCTCCCGCCACCCTGGCGGGAGCAACCCGAACCCAAAATCAGCATCACATGAACAAGTCCTCCAAGACCATCATCACGGCCGCGGCGATCGCGGGCCTTTACCTCGGCGCCCTCGCGGCGAAATCCTACGCCGCCGACGCCGGCTCCACCGCCCCCGCCACCGAAAAGGCCAAGGACAGCTGTAAAGGCAAAGACGGCTGCAGCGGCAAGAAGGACGGCAAGGCCCACGACTGCAAGGGCAAGAACGAGTGCAAGGGCAAGGGCGGCTGCGGCTCCAGCGACAACGGCTGCAAGGGCAAGAATTCCTGCAAGGGCAAGGGCGGCTGCAACTCGGCCCACGCCAAGGACGACAAGGCGAAGGACGAGTCCAAGAAGGGCTGAGTCCGGTTCGGCGATTTCACGGAGGCCGGGCCGTCCCCGGCCTCCGTTGTTTGCTGCTTTGGCGGCACGTGGAAATTCCATCGACCTCCCGGGTGGCTTATTTTTTAACCACTAATGGCCACTGATGTGACACTAATCCGGATTAGTGTGAGATTAGTGTGGATTAGTGGTGGCCTCGCCTGATCTCCCATGCCCGCCAATAAATTCAACGGCTACACCGACTACGGCATCGGCATCGGCCTGCGCATCCCGCATTACGACCACATCCTGAGCCGGAAGCCCACGGTCGACTGGTTCGAGATCATCTCGGAGAACTTCATGGTCGACGGCGGCCGACCGCTGGAGGTGCTCGACCGGATCCTCGCCCAATACCGCGTCGTCCAGCATGGTGTCGCCATGTATTTCGGCGCGGCCGACGGCCCGAACAAGGAACACCTCCGCCGCCTGAAGGCGCTGACAAAGCGCACCAAGACGCCGTGGCTCTCCGACCACCTTTGCTGGGGCAGTGTGGACGGCACCTATTCGCACGACCTGCTGCCCATGCCCTACACCGTCGCGGCGGCGAAGCAGACCGCCGCGAATATCCGCCGGGTGCGCGACTACCTGGAGATCCCGATCGCCGTCGAGAACGTGAGCTCCTACACCGAGTTCCACGTCTCCGAGATGACCGAGTGGGAGTTCCTCACCGAGGTCGTCGAGCGCGCCGACTGCGGAATCCTCCTCGACGTGAACAATATCTACGTCTCGGCGCAGAACCACGGCTTCAACCCCTACGATTACATCGATAATGTCCCGCACCACCGCGTCGCGCAGATGCACATCGCGGGGCACACGAAGTTCGAGAAATACATCCTCGATACGCACGACCACCCGGTGCTCGACCCGGTCTGGAAACTTTACGCCCATGCCACGAAGCTCTGCGGCGTCACGGCCACGCTTCTCGAGTGGGACGACAAGATCCCCTCGTTCGACGAGGTCCACGACGAAGCCCTGAAGGCCAATGAATACATCGCCCAGGCCCGGGCGGTTCTTGGGGGCGGGGTGCCCTCACCCCGCATCGCACAGGCAACTCGGCCCGTAACCCGCGGGGTGAAGGCACCCCGCCTCCAGCAGAACTGATTGCCGGATATGCCCGCTAAACGGAAACCCTTCGCCCCGGCCCAAGTCGCCTCCACCGCCGATCTCGCCGGCCTGCAGCGCGCCATGTGGCGCGTGGTCTCGCGGCCGCTGACCGACGACAGCCGCATGCAGCGGCGCTGGACCGACGGCCGGCCGACGAGCGCCGTCGCCGCGCAGATCGCCAAGCCCAACGACCGGCTCACGTCCTTCGAGCGGCTCGAGATCTACAACCGCATGTATTGGTTCCGCGTGCTCGACAGCCTCTACGACGACTGTCCCGGCCTGCGCGCCGTGCTCGGCGACAAAAAATTCATACGCCTTGCCGAGGCCTACCTCGTCAAATATCCGTCCGCCTCGTTCACGCTGCGCAACCTGCCCGGCCGGCTGGCAAAATTTATCCGCGAGCAGCCGCGCTACACGAGGCCGCACACGGCGCTGTGCCACGACCTGGCTCGCTTCGAGTGGGCGAGGGTGGAGGTGTTCGACACGGCGTCGCAGCCGGTCTTCACCGCCAACGACCTGCTCGATGTGCCGGCCGCGCGGCAGGGAAAACTCAAGCTTGCGTTGCAGCCCTACCTGCAGCTGCTGCGGTTGGAATACCCGGTCGATGATTTCATCCTGGCCGTGAAGCAGCGCGAAGCGGAGCTGTTGCGCGGCGACGCCAGCAACGCGCCGACGGAACTGCGCCGGCGTCAGGACCGGAAAACCAAATTGCCGGCGCGCGCGCGCGTGCATGTCGCCGTGCACCGCCTGGAGGGGAGGATCTACTTCAAGCGGCTGGAACCGGCGGCCTTCCGCATCCTCACCGCGCTCCGGGCCGGCCGGACGCTTGAGCAGGCCCTGGCGACCGGCCTTCCGCGGGCAAAAAAATCCCACGCCGACCGGGCCGCCCGGGTCCAGGGCTGGTTCCGCAACTGGATGGAGCTCGGCTGGCTGTGCCGGCGGTGAAGATTGATGTAGGTGGCGCGCTTGCGCGCCACGTTGCGAGCAAGCTCGCAACCTACAAATCCAGGAATAATTCCCGCCCCCGCCGCTCCCACCGGCATGCAACTTCGTCCGCTGCTCGCCAAATTTGACGGCCTGGCCGCCCATCTCCAGTCACCGCTCCTGCTGGTCATCCGCCTCTACTGGGGCGTGTCGTTCGCCCAGACGGGCTGGGGCAAGCTCATGAACCTCGACCGCACGGCGGAGTTCTTCGGCAGCCTCGGCCTGCCGTTGCCCAAGCTCAACGCCATCATGGCCGGCGCGACGGAGTGTGGCGGCGGCCTCCTGCTGGCGCTCGGATTGTTCGCGCGGCCGGTCGCGGTGCCGCTGGTCTTCACCATGCTGGTGGCCTACGCCACGGCGGACAGGGAGGCGCTGCTGGCCATCACGAGCGACCCCGAGCAGTTTCTCACTGCGGCGCCGTTCCTCTTCCTGCTGGCGTCGCTGCTCGTGCTCGCCTTCGGGCCGGGCCAGCTCTCCGTGGATCACCTGCTCGTGCGGAAAAAATCCGGCGGCTGAATTATCACAAATGTAGGGTCGTCGCTTGCGACGACCTCGCGTGTTAGGTCGGCGCAGGCGCCGACCCTGCATTGCTACCGCGACGCGCTCAGCCCTGGCCCGTCGCCGGCGGCGGGTTGCAGAGATCCTCGTAGGCGTAAAGCAGGGCGCCGATCGCGAGCGGGAGGGTGAAGACCACGCCGATGATCAGGCCGATGAGGCCGAGCATCGCGAGGATGCCGCCGAGCAGCACGGTGAAAAACACCCGGAACCACTGCTTCGTGATGACCCGGCGGCTCACCTCCATCGCGGTCCACGGACCCAGGCCCTGGTCGATCACCAGCGCGAAGGTGAAGGTCCAGCTGACCGAGAGATAAAAGATCGGCAGGGCGCACAGGAAGATGCCGAGAAAAAGCACCGGGTTGGGCTGGCCCTGGTGGGCGGTCATCATGATGCCGACCACCCACGGGGCGATGAGCACGCATGCGGCGGCCATGGAGAGGGCGACGGTGAGCAAGGACGCCAGCGCGAGCGGACCGAAGGCCTTGGAGAAGCCGGCAAACGCGTCGCCGAACTCGCGCGGCTCGCCGCGCATCTTGCCGAGGTAGTAATAATAGAGCCCGCCGTAGAACACGCCGCTGAACACAATGTTCACGATCGCGCCCAGGATCGGGACCATGCCGAGGACGGCCGTGGCGAGGAAGACCACGAAGGTCACGCCCACCAGGGGCAGGAGATTGGCCTTCCACAGGTCGAAGCTGCGGCTGAGGCAGCCAAAGATGTCCAGCGGTGCGGCCCGGGCGATGAGCTCGGCGGCGTAGGCCTTGGCGTCGACGGGGCCGGCGGGCTGGTCCGGGGCCGCGGCTGCGGCGGGCGAGGGGGCGGCGGCGGGGGCCGCGGCGGCCGCGGGCGGGGCGCTGAACTCGGCGAATTCGCCGAGGGTCTTCCACACGCCCTCGTCCGCGTGCTTGGCCTTGGTCGAGAGGTTGGCGCGACCCCCGTTGATCCACTCATGGATCTTGGCGGCCGGCACCGGCCCGTATTCTTTTCCATCCGCTCCCAGAATGGTGAACATAGTGGCGGCAGCTTGGTGCGGCCGGGCGGCAGGTCAACGCCGCGCTGACTGCGCCTTGGTGACCTCCGCACACGTTTTTGCCGGGAAGCGACCTTGGCTGATGTCAACTATTGGTTGACATCATCCAGCGGGCAGAAAGGCGCTGAGGCAGGTTGGTTGGAAAGCAGGACACCCGGATGGACTCACTCCTCGCCCGACTTCTCGTGCACGCGCCGGCGGAGCTGTTTGGTGAGCTTCTTCATCTGCGCCCGGTGCTGCTGCGCGGCGGGGCGGTCCACCCGGCGGACCTCGTGGGCGGTGGCGCGCAGCATCCGCAGGTAGCTCTGCCAGCGGGCCGGCTCGAGCGACCCGTCGGCCAGCGCGGCCGTCACGGCGCAGCCGGGCTCGACCGTGTGGGTGCAGTCGCGGAACTTGCAGCGGCCGGCCACGGCGGCGACGTCGTCGAAGGCCGCGGCCAGGCCGGCGCCCGCCTCCCACGGCTGGATCTCGCGCATGCCGGGGGTGTCGATGATGATCACGCCGTCGGGCGTGACGAGCAGCTCGCGCTGGGTCGTGGTGTGGCGGCCCTTGTTGTCCGCCTCGCGGACCTCCTGGGTGAACTGCACGGCGTCGCCCATGAGGCGGTTGATGAGCGTGGACTTGCCGACGCCGGAGGAGCCGAGCAGGGCGATGGTCTGCCCGGGCCGGAGCCACGGCGCGAGGGCCTTGAGGCCGCGGCGGGTCTTGGCGCTGATGACGAAGACGGGGACCGCGGGCGCGACCTTGGTGATCTCAAGCGGGATTTCCTCGGTGTCGGCTTCGCCGGCGAGATCGGCCTTGTTGAGCAGCACGACCGGCTGCGCGCCGCTGGCGTAGGCCGCGGCGAGATAACGCTCGAGGCGGTGGAGGTGATGGTTGCCGTCGAGCGAGCTGACGAGGAAGACGGTGTCCACGTTGGCCGCCACGATCTGCTCGAGCACCTCCTCGCCGGCGGCGCGGCGGGAGAACCTGGTGCGGCGCGGCAGCACGGCCTGGATGGCGACGCGGGTGGCATCACCCGGCTGCGGGGTCACGGCGACCCAGTCGCCGATGGCGGGGTAGGCGGCCGGGGCCTTGGCGGAGTGGATGAACCGGCCGCTGCATTCGCCCAGGCGGGCGCCGGCCTCGCCGGTCACCTCGCAATAACCCTTCAATTCGAGGGTTACCCGCGCCGGCTCGCAACCCTCGGCCGCGTAGGGGGCAAAGGCTTGGGCCAGGGAGTCGTTCCAACCGAGGGCGGCGAGAGTCACGGGCCCATGGTTGTGCGCGGGCCGCCCGCGGTGCAACGCCGCGTTTTAGCCGGCGCACGGCCGGATGCGGTCGGCTGTTTTCAGGGATTCCCCTACGCTTTCAGCCTTTCGTGCGGGGGATCACAAATGCAGATTTGATTCATTACCTTGCCTCGATGCCGGAAAATCTACTTAGTGGCCCTGTAGTGTATTGTGCTCACCTCACAACGTCTCCGGGCTTTCAGCCGGATTGCTGAAATAAGCCGCCGGCCTCCCCCGTTTCCCCTTAATCCCGAACCGGTCATGTCTACAAAACTGAAGCTACTCGTCACCCTTCTCGCGCTCGGCGTCACCCACGCCTTCGCTCAAAACTCCGCCCCGGCCAAGACCACGGTGCAGACCAAGTCCTCGGAGAAGGACGGTCGCACCACCACGGAGCGCACCTTCACCACCACCGTGACGGAAGTCGCGGAAAAACCCGCGGGCGTCACGGTCGCGATCTTCACGGCCAACCGCGCCGGTGAAGTGGGCGCCAACCAGCTTGGCGCCCTCGAGGATTACGTCACCGGCAAGGTCACCGAGCTGAACGTGCGCGTGATCAGCGGCGAGACCGCCCTCAACGCCGTGGCCGGCATGGCCCCCGGCGCCTCGGCCAACGCCCTCGACGCCCAGATGGCCGACGGCACCTCCGCCGTCCGTCTCGCCCAGTCGCTCGGCGCCACCCACCTGCTGCAGGTCACGATCACCGGCTTCGACTCCAACAAGCAGACCATCGACGCCTACGGCGTGAAGACGATCAACGACGAGCGCACCGCGCGCGTCACCTACAAGATCCTCGACGGCAACACCGGCGCCAGCCTCGCGGCCGACACCGTGCGCGTCACCAAGATGGTCCAGCAGAGCAGCGGCGGCCTGGCCGACGACCGCTCCGGCGTGCTCAACGACCTCCTCGCCGAGGCCGCCGGCAAGGTCGCCGCCAGCCTCAAGCGCCAGCTCGACCGCGGCCGCATCACCACCTCGGAAGCCCAGGGCAACGTCACCGTCAACTTCACCACCGAGCTCGCCGACCTCTACATCCCCGATGTCCGCCTCGACAAGGACAACACCGTCCGGATGTCCGAGGACAAGCTGAAGGTCTCGGCCGCCGCCACCATCGAGGTCGACGGCCTCGCGGTCGGCACCGCCCCGGGCAAGCTCACGGTCAAGGCCGGCCTGCACAAGCTCCGCGTCGTCCGCGAGGGTTACAAGCCCTGGGAGCGCACGGTCAATTTCACCAACGGCCAGACGCTCAACGTCGGGCTCGAGATGAGCGAGGCCGGCTACGCCCGCTGGAAGGAATCCACCGCCTTCATCAACGACCTCAAGAACGGCGCCAAGCTCACCGACGCCCAGGTCAAGGTCCTTGAGGGCCAGGCGAAGATGTTCGAAAACAGCGGCTTCAAGGTGAACACCAAGGAAGGCATCACGATCAACGCCGGCCCGACCCGCTCCCTGTTCGGCTGGTAACCCGCCCGCCACCTCCAACCTTCAGCCACCCACCGCCATGAAATCCGGCCGCATCCTCCTCTCCCTCCTCACCGCCCTCGTCCTCCTCGCGCCGGCCACCCGCGCCCAGGAGTCCACCGGCAAGAAGAAACTCGCCATCACCAAGATGGTCGCCACGCCCTCGCTGGCCGCCCGCATGCAGAAGCAGGGCGTCGGGCTCTCGCTCGATTCCGTCATCGAGGCCCTCGACTCGCAGGTCTATGACCGCGTGCTCAACACCCGCCGCTTCGAGATCCTCGAGCGCTCCGACGCCGACGCCCTCGCCACCGAGGCCGCGGCCTCCGGCGGCGCCTTCGCCTTCAACAAGGCCGACTACGTCATGACCATCCGCGTGGACTCGTTCAACGACCGCATGGAGGAGCGCCGCCTCGCCTCCCTCGGCAAGACCGTCCGCGCCCGCGTCGTCGAGCTCTCCGCCGTCGCCAAGATCACCGAGGTCGCCACCCAGCGCGCCGTCGCCAGCGCCAACTTCAAGGTCTCCAAGCGCGACTCCGAGAACCGCTCCGAGAACACCACCGTGCGCGTCGGCGAGGCCTCCGACGACCTCATGATCCAGGCCGTCAGCGAGATCGCCCAGAAGATCGCCGTCCGCGCCGCCGACGTCGTCTCCCCCGCGCGCATCATCGGCAAGCGCGACCGCATCGTGACGATCAACCGCAACGACCAGTCCGGCATCGAGGTCGGCCAGACCTGGGAGGTCTACATGCTCGGCGACGAGCTCGTCGACCCCGACACCGGCGAGAAGAGCCGCGAGGAGGTCCTCGTCGGCAAGGTCCGCGTCACGCGCGTGACCCCGCAGAATTCCCAGGCCGAGATCGTCGAGGACACCGGCATCGACCGCGGCGCCGTGGTCCGTCTCGTGGAAGGCGGGGACGAGTCGTAATCCCCCGGCCCGCCTTTCGTCCTGGTCACCCCCGTCACCCCCAGCTTTACCATGCACACATCCACATCGCACCTCCGGGGCCTCCGGGTGGGTCAGGTTGCCGGCGCCCTCGCGCTCGCCCTGCTCACCGGCTGCGCCACCTACGAACAGCAGACGCAACAGTTCACCAACTCGACCAAGACGGGCAGCTTCGCCTCCGCGGTCATCCAGATCGACCAGCAGGCCGCCAAGAGCGCCGGCAGCAAGGACGAGCTGGTGTTCCGTCTCGAGCAGGGCGCCACGCTCCTGACCGCCGCCATGGCCGACCCGACGATGGTGCCCGACATCCGGCCCGCGCCCGCCCCGGTCAAGAAGGGCGAGACGCCCCCGCCGCCGCTCCCCGAACCGACCCCGGAGGAGGTGCGCACGCACTATCTGACCCGCGCCGTCGCCGCCTTTGATGCCGCCGAGGCCAAGGTCAACGCCTGGGAGGAAGAGGCCAAGGTCAAGGTCGGCGCCGAGCTCGGCGCCGCGATGACCAACCAGGCCAACCTGCCGTATCGCGGCCGCGCCTACGACAAGGTGATGATGAACACCTACAAGGCCGTCGGCTATCTCGCCCTCGGCGACAAGGACAAGGCCCGCGTCGAGCTCAACCGCTCGCTCCAGCGCCAGCGCGACGCCGTCGCGGCCAACGAGAAGCGCATCGCCGCCGTGCAGGACGAGCAGGAGAAGGCCGCCCGCGGCGAGCTGAAGGACGAGAAGGGCAAGTCCGCCGCCTACGACTCCAACAAGGCGCTCAACGACCCGAAGACCGGTTCCGGCCTGCAGGCCGCCCTCAACGCGTCGATCGCCCCGATGAAGCCCTACGGCGACTATGTGAATCCCTACTCCGTGTTCCTCGACGGCCTGTTCTTCACCGTGCTCGGCGAAGGCGGCTCCGACCTGGAGCGCGGCCGCAAGTCCTTCGAGCGCGTCGCCTCGATGGTCCCCGAGAACCCCTTCATCCGCGCCGACCTTGATGCCGCCGCCGCCGCCGCCGAGGGCAAGGCCCCCGAGGGCGTCACCTACGTGATCTTCGAGACCGGCACCGCCGCCGCCCGCGACCAGGTCCGCGTCGACATCCCGACCTTCCTCGTCAGCAGCCGCATGCCCTATGTCGGCGCGGCCTTCCCGAAGCTGAAGTTCAACGAGTCCTACATCCCGAGCCTGAGCGTCAAGGCCGGCGAGACGACGGTCAACACCGCCACGGTCGCCAGCATGGACAGCGTCATCGCCAACGACTTCAAGAACGAGTGGCCGGCCGTCGTCACCAAGACGATGATCACCACCGCCACCAAGGCCATCATCGCGGCCGTGGTGCAGAAGGCCGCCGAGGACCGCGGCGGCATGTGGGCCGGCCTCGCCGCCGGCCTGATCATGGGCGGCATCAACTCCGCCACCAACATCGCCGACACCCGCACCTGGACCTCGCTGCCCAAGGAGTTCCAGTATGCCCGCCTCGCCACCCCGGAGAGCCGCGAGCTCACCATCGACGCGGGCGGCGTGCAAAAGACCGTTGCCCTGGCCCCCGGCTCGGTCAACGTCGTCTACGTCAAGTCGGCGTCGCCCACCGCGCCGCTGCTCGTCTCCTCCTTCGTGCTCAAGTAAATGAAAACTCCCTCCT
>JAYRDK010000039.1:0-35770 GCA_041909435.1 Lacunisphaera sp. | reverse complement strand
TCCCAGCTGCTCCGCGCCTACTCCCTCTACGAGCGCGACGTCGAATACGTCGTGCAGGACGGCAAGGTCGTCATCGTCGACGAGAACACCGGCCGCATCATGTCCGGCCGCCGCTGGTCCGACGGCCTGCACCAGGCGGTCGAGGCCAAGGAGAACGTCACCATCGAGCGCGAGACGCGCACCTACGCGACGGTCACGATCCAGAACTACTTCCGCATGTATGAGAAGCTCGCGGGCATGACCGGCACCGCCGAGACCGAGGCCACCGAGTTCCACGAGATCTACCGGCTCGCCGTCACGCAGATCCCGACGAACAAGCCCTGCATCCGCGTCGACAAGAACGACTCCATCTTCAAGACCCGCCGTGACAAATACGGCGCGGTGGTGAAGCAGATCCAGGAGGCCCAGCAGCGCGGCCAGCCCGTGCTCGTCGGCACCGTGACCGTCGAGCAGTCCGAGGTGCTCAGTCGCATGCTCAAGCGCGCGGGGGTCATCCACACCGTCCTCAACGCCAAGTTCCACCAGCAGGAGGCCGAGATTGTCGCGCGCGCCGGCCACCGCGGCTCCGTCACGATCGCCACCAACATGGCCGGCCGCGGCACCGACATCAAGCTGGGCGAGGGCGTTCGCGAGCTCGGCGGCCTGCTGGTCGTCGGCACCGAGCGCCACGAGTCCCGCCGCATCGACCGCCAGCTGCGCGGCCGCTGCTCCCGCCAGGGCGACCCGGGCATGACCAAGTTCTTCCTCTCGCTCGAGGACGACCTGATGCGCCTCTTCCTCCAGGGCAACCTGGCCTCCCGCATCATGGAGGGCGCGATGAACGAGGGCGAGGAGCTCGAGCACCCGTGGCTCAACCGCTCCATCGAGTCGGCCCAGAAGAAGGTCGAGCAGCAGAATTTTTCCATCCGCAAGCGCCTGCTCCAATATGACGACGTGCTCAACAAGCAGCGCGAGGTCATCTACGGCATCCGCAACGGCGCCCTGCACAGCGAGCGTCCGAAGGACATCATCTTCGAGATGATCGAGGAGGAGGTCGCCGCCCGCCTTGAGTCCGCCGGCTTCGACGAGAAAGGCGGCGCGGGCTCGGCCAACGTCGAGAGCCTCGTCGGCTGGCTCAACGCGCACTTCCCCGTCAGCGCCAAGGTCGAGGAGTTTTCCGGCCGCCGCGACTTCGACGGCCTGCTCAAGGAGCTCGTGGAGCGCATCAAGCAGGCCTACGCGCTGAAGGAGTCCGTCGAGGACCAGGCCGCGCTGGGCGGCCTCGAGCGCTACATCGTCATCAACGCCATCGACCACCACTGGCAGGAGCACCTGACCGAGATGGAGGAACTCCGCCGCTCCATCGGCCTGCGCAGCTACGGCCAGAAGGACCCGCTCTCCGAATACAAGGGCGAGGCCTTCCGCTTCTTCGAGGAGCTGATGAACAACGTGCGCCTGCAGATCTGCACGAGCCTCTTCCGCTCGGCGACGAACCGCGACGCCTTCGAGAATCTCTTCGCCATCCTCTCGCGCTCGGCCCGCCTGCAGGGCCCGGCGGCCGCGCCGACCGCGCTCGCCGCCGCCACCCAGGCCGCGGCCCCCGCCGGCGATGAAGCCGCACCCGCGGCGCCGGCCGAGGACATCAAGCTCCCGTCGGTCACCATCCGCCGCGAGGCGCCGAAGGTCGGCCGCAACGACCCGTGCCCCTGCGGCTCCGGCAAGAAATACAAGAACTGCCATGGGGCGGGCTGACGCCCGTGTTTGAATGGTAGGGGCCGTTGCCCTCAACGGCCCTTCCCCGAAGGCGGTTGAGGGCAACCGCCCCTACCCACAATCCGACACCCCATGATCAAGATCATCGGTTTCGATGCCGACGACACGCTCTGGCACAACGAGAGCATCTTCGACCGCGCCCAGCAGCGTTACCGCGCGCTGCTGGCGAAATACCACCCGGCCGCCGAGGTGGACCGCGTCCTCTTCCGGACCGAGATGCGCAACCTGCCGCTCTACGGCTACGGCGTGAAGGGTTTCATGCTCAGCGCCTCCGAGACGGCCATCGAGCTGACCCAGGGCGCCATCAGCGCGCAGGAGATCCGCGAGATCCTCGCCCTCGGCCAGGAGATGCTCGCGCACCCCGTCGAGCTGCTGCCCGGCGTGGCCGAGATCGTGCCGGCCCTCGCCCGCGACTACCGGCTGCTGCTCATCACCAAGGGCGACCTGCACCACCAGGAGCGCAAGATCGCCGAGTCGCGCCTCGCCCCGCATTTTTCCGCCATCGAGATCCTGAGCGAGAAGGACGGCGCCACCTATGAGCGCGTGCTGCGCCGCCACGGCGTCGCCCACGCGGAGTTCGTCATGGTCGGCAACTCGCTCAAGTCCGACATCCTGCCCGTGCTCGAGCTCGGCGGGGCCGGCGTGCACGTGCCGTATCACATCACCTGGCAGCACGAGCACGTCGAGACGGTGCCGCACGATCGCCCGCGTTTCCGGCAGGTGGCGAACCTCGGGGAGCTGCCGCCGCTGCTGCCGACGCTCTGATTGTTTGAAGGCTATTGCTTTGCCGCTACTGGATATAATGCAGCAAGATCAGCTTCGAATCGCTGGTAGGCAGACAACCGTCTCAGGGGCAAAAAATCTGTAATGTGATTTGGGATATTATAGACGGCTCTACTCGCACTGAATTTTTTCAGATTTCTACCACGTAGACCGCTTGCGGTTTCAAGGCTTCGTTGAAGCAGTTGCTTTGGTGTAGCTTGAGTCTCCAAGCGGTTAATAGGCGGGAGATGCAGGGCTGTATTCCCATTTGGGTTACTGGCTGCATGCCGAATCGCGCTTTCTGAAATCAACAGCCACACTTCGGTCATACGGATGGGGACCACGCAAACGTGGTGAGGAAAAGCTGGCAGCTTTGCCTTGGCGGCATTGAGTGCTGCAGTAATTTCGACGTAGCGATAATCTGGAGGTTGAGCATCAGCATCTCGATGGATAATAAGGAGGTTGCATGGATATAAATCGATGCCTCTTGCGATTCGCTCCTCTAGACCTCGTGGCGGATGTCGGAGATGTCCGAAATCTGCAAATTGGCTAACGATAGCAGCGTCAGTGACACGCTGACGTATACCCCAGTTGAGTATCGGTATTAATGCTGCGTCTGACGGACCTTCAGCTAGAAGCGTATACCGGACTTCCATTTTCTTCTGCGACTTTCAATTCAAGTAGGATCTGCATATCATCTCTATCGATAACACGGCGTTTTTGAGTTGGTTTGTCGTTAGCAACGACAACGGAATATAGTCCGGTGGCTGGTTGTAGATAGGCGAGTAAGGCCCCTTTGGAGATCGTTCGCGCGCAAACCTCATTTTTTTTGCGCCAAGTTGCCGGCAAACAAACGAACTCGGCTTTATTGTAAGCTGCACCGTTGCTGAGTGCACTTACTGTATCAACAAACAGCAGAGAATCCTCGGGGACTTCAGCTACCACAAGAGGCGAATGGGTGTTCAGGATTACCTGCCTCAGTGGGTTAGTTCCATCAACTTCTTCGAGGGGGTCCGTAGCGATATCTTGAAGTAGTCTAAGCATTGCCGGAATCCGCTCAGGATGTATGCCGTTTTCAGGCTCCTCTAAACAGAGCACGCCAGTTGCTTCCGGGTCTATTTCAATAATGGCAAGGGCAAGGAATCGTAGGGTTCCATCAGAAAGCGCACGCGCGGGGTGTTCAGTCCCATCACGTCCAGTCATTGTTAATGTTAAAGACTCACGTTTTTCATCGCGATCAATACCCACGGATTTCACATCCTTGATGAGCTCAGAGAGACGATTCGCTACTCGGCTGTAGACACGTCCGACGTCTTTCTCGTGTTGGGCCAAGCGATACAAGCTCGCGGGAAGATGTGCTCCATTGTGCCCAACCCTTGCCTCGGAGTTAAAATCATCGGGACGTCTCAAGGCGGAAGGCTCAAGCTGAAGTAGCGTCCATGCTTCCATTTCTCGTCTTGCGCATAAGACTGTAGGCGATTCAGCAGCATTCGCAGCTGATAGAACAGTCCTCGGGAGATTCTTGGCTGCTCTCATTAGGGGGTTACCGCTTTTACCGTCTTGGTGAAGCCGGATTAGTAATTCCCCGCTTTTGCTTATTGTTGAAATGAAAGGAGCGCCTCGACCGGCTTTTGCTTTAAGAATGCTACCTCTCCATTTGGTGGCGCTATGTTCAAAAAAAAGATGCTTACTGGCTTCGCGAGCAGTGAAATGAGTTAGTTCCTCTTTTTTTATTTCTAGAGCGTAGCCCCCTGATTTCGATTCTTTGCGCCACCCGATATCTAGTTGATACTTAAGAAAGGTATTCGTTGCTCGTGCTGTCTGGCCCAAATCATCCACTTCCTCAGATGGGACCAACATCTCTGCTTCAAATGACATTATTTCGGCGTAGTTATCACCAACGCGATGGAAGATGCTTCTGACATCTGAAGTGCGACTTTCATCCCTAACCGACAATGCAGCTTCGGTTAAAGTTTTCGAAGCAGCGACGCTCAAAAACCGGATTGCATCGAAAAGATTTGATTTCCCAGCTCCATTTTGTCCGGCAATGCACGTAAAAGGCCCAAAACTGATATCTACACCCACCAGATTTTTGAAGCCACTGACTTTCAGGCGAGTAATCATACGTTCCGTGTTTGGTAAGCTTGTCTGGACAGTAGACAAATTAAGTCTCGAATAAAGCACTATGTCAGTGAGACAGCAGACGATGCAAATGGACCCCTACGAGCCGCGGCCGACGCTGTGGCAACGGCATCCCAACCTGGCGTGGATCCTGGCGGTGTTCGGCTTCACGGTCTTGCTGACCTATGTTTCCTTTCCGCCGGTCAGCACGGGCGAGGCCGCCTATGTGCTGGCCCTGCCGGCGCTGCTCTGGGCCTACCGGCAGCCGTCTTTCCGGCTGTTTGCGCGCACGGTGCTGGCGGCGCAGGTGGTGGCGTGGACGCTCATCCTGGGCTGGTTGCACAACGTCACTTGGGGCGGCCTGTTCCTGCTGGGGCCGTTCGTCGGGCTGCTGGTGGGGTCGTGGTTCCTTGCCGCGTGGTGGGCCATTCCCCGCCTCAAGGGCCACAAGGCCATGGTGCGCATCTTCGCCCTGCTCGGGCTGGCGGCGCTGTGGGTCGTGCTCGAGTGGTTCCGGGGCGTCGTCTTCGGCGGTTTCCCGTGGCTGCCGCTCGCGGCGAGCCAGTGGCAGCGGCCGCTCATCCTGCAGGTGGCGGCGTATGGCGGCGCCGGGGTGACCTCGTTCGTCCTGATCTGCTTCAACCTCGGCGCGGCGGCCTACGTGCACCGGGCCTTCTTCGAGGGCGTGACCGGCTTCAAGAAGCGCACGCCGGAGTTCTCCGTCGCCCTGCTCGTGCTCATGGGCGGCTCGTTCCCGTTCCTGGCCGACAGTTTCAACCAGCAGCGGAAGCCGCTGGTGCGCGCCGCCCTGGTGCAGCCTTACATCCCGCAGAACGAGAAGTGGGACGCCGCGCGCGCCACCGAGGTCCTGCAGACGATCGAGCAGGTGACCTATGACGCCAGCCGGCGGGGCGCGCCGCAGCTCATCATCTGGCCCGAGGCGGTGACGCCGTGGGCGCTGTATCGCGATCCCAACGTGCAAGGGTGGTTGGAGACGGTCGCCCGGCGCACCCGCAAGCCGCTGCTCTTCGGCACCGTCTACACCCAGGTGACCGGCCAGGCGGAGGAATGGTATAACGGCGCGTTCGTGGTGAGCCCGGCCACGGGCCTCGAGCGCACCGGCTACGCCAAGCGCAAGCTCGTGCCGTTCGGCGAATTCATCCCGCTGCGGCCCGTGTTCGGCTGGATCGAGAAATTCGCGCCCATCGGCGGGGATTTCCAGCGCGGCACCGATGCCGCGCCGCTGCTCGTGCCCGTCGGCTCGCGCCGCGTGCCGGTCGGCGTGCTGATCTGCTTCGAGGATATTTTCCCCGGGCTGGCGCGCGAGAGCGCCCGGGCCGGGGCCGAGGTGCTCACCGTGCTGACCAACAACGCCTGGTTCGGCGAGGGCGGGGCGGCCTACCAGCACGCGGCGCACTCGGTGCTGCGCGCGATCGAGACCCGCCGGCCGGTCATCCGCGTCGGCAACGGCGGCTGGAGCGGCTGGATCGACGAGTTCGGCAACATCCGCGCGACGATGGAGAACGACGAGGGCAGCGTGTATTTCCGCGGGGCGCAGACCCTCGAGGTGACGCGCGACCAGCGCTGGGTGGGCAAGCAGAGTTACTACACGCAGCGGGGCGACTGGTTTCTGCTGGTGTGCGTCGGCCTCGTGGCCGGCGCGTATTACGTCGTGCTGATGATGCGCCCGCCCCGGCCCGGGCCGGACGGCAACGCGCGGTTTTAACTGGTGGGCAGGACGGCCGCCGCGGGAGGAGCTGATGTCAACCAATAGTTGACATCAGCGGCGGTGAAAGCCGGCGCAAAACCAAGGGAAAATTCCATCGATGCGGGACCGGCGTGGTCCCGGTCGATCAGTGGGCGAACAGCACGCACACGGCCTGGGGCACGGTGACGGTGCTGCCGGTGGCGGTCAGGCGGCCGGTGGCGGCGTCGACCTTGAAGGAGACGAGGTTGTTGCTGTTCTGGTTGGCGCAGACCAGCCACTGGCCGTCGGGCGAGAGTTCGAAATTGCGCGGGTGCTTCCCGCCGCAGGGCGTGAGCTCCACGAGCTTGAGCGTGCCGTCGGCCTGGATCGCGAAGACGGCGATGCTCTCGTGACCGCGGTTGGAGGCGTAGACGAACCTGCCGTTGGGGTGGACGCGGATCTCGGCGGCGCGGTCGGGGTCGGTGACGACGAAACCGGCGGGCAGGGTGGAAATGTGCTGGATGGGCGTGCCGGCGCCACGCGCCGCGTCGTAGGCGCAGACGCTGATCGAGCCGTCGATTTCGTTCAGGATGTAGAAGAAACGGCCGTCACGGGAGAACTTGGTGTGACGCGGCCCCGAGCCCGGCGGGGTCGGGATGAAGGCCGGGTCGTGCGGCGCGATCGTGCCGGCGGCGGGATCGACCTGGTAGGCCAGCACGCGGTCAAGGCCGAGGTCGGCGACAAAGGCGAAGCGGTTGTCGGGCGCGAAGGTGACCGAGTGCGGGTGGGGCTTGTCCTGACGGGTCTTGTTGGGTCCCAGTGGACCGGCGTGGGCGAGAAGCGAGGCGCGCGGGCCGATGCGGCCGTCGGCATCGAGCGGAAAGGAGGCGGCGAAGCCGCCGCCGTAGTTGACCGTCACGAGCATCCGGCCGGTGGCGTCGGTGGCGAGATGGGTGGCGCTGCCGCCGGTGCCGCGGGAGTTGAGCGAGGCCAGCCGGCCGGTCGCAGCATCGTAGGTGAAGGCCGCTGCGCCGCCGGTGATCTTGCCCGCGGCATCGGGACCCTCGCCGCCGGCGTAGAGGACGCGGTGGTCGGGGCGCCACGCGAGGAAGGTCGGTCCCGGGGTCTCGGCCGCGACGACCGGCTCGCCCAGGGTGCCGGTGGCGGTATCGAGGCGCACGGCGTAGATGCCCTTGCTGGCGCCGTCCTTGGGCGTGTAGGTGCCGATGAACATGAGCTGGCTGGCGGCGGACATGGCGGAAGTGAGGGTGAGGGTGAGGAGGAAGCGGCTGAGGGAGATCATGGGCTGTCAGCGTGGGCGGCCTGCTGGCAGGCGCATTAAGAGCGTGAGCAAGCTCACTGGCCCACAAATTGGAAAAGGATCAGCGCCCATCACGCCAGCGCTTCCTTGTAGTGGCGGCGGCACATCGCGACGTAGCGGTCGTTGCCGCCGATCTCGACCTGGGCGCCTTCCTTCACGCCGCGGCCGTCGGGGCCGACGCGGAGGTTCATCGTGGCCTTGCGGCCGCAGTGGCAGATGGTTTTCAGCTCGATGAGGTTGTCGGCCAGCGCCAGCAACGCCGCGCTGCCGGGGAAGAGCTGGGCCTGGAAGTCGGTGCGCAGTCCGTAGCAGAGCACGGGGATACGGAGCTGGTCCGCGATCTCGGTCAGTTGCTCGACCTGCGGGCGGGTGAGGAACTGGGCCTCGTCAATCAGCACACAGGCGACGGGCTGGGCGGCGTGGGCGGACTTCACGTGCGCGAAGATGTCCTCGTCGGGCTGGAGGGCCATGGCGTCGGACTCGAGCCCGATGCGGGACTTGACCTTGCCGGTGCCGGCGCGGGTGTCGATCGCCGGGGTGAAGAGGAGGGTGCGCATCCCCCGCTCGTGGTAGTTGTAGCTCGACTGGAGCAGGACGGTCGATTTGCCGGCGTTCATCGCCGAGTAATAGAAGTAGACCTTCGACATGGGCGCGGAGCCAAGCAGCCCGCGGCGCCGGGGTCGAAAACAAAAACCGGCGGCCAGGTTTGGTTGTAGGGCGGGATCGCCTGATCCCGCCATCGCACGTCCACCGGCGGGATCAGCGATCCCGCCCTACAGCATCAGCGGTCGCCGAGCCAGTGGGCGGGGTTGATCGACTTCTCCGCCTTGCACTTGGGGCAGATGATCGAGGCCATTTCCTCGCCCAGGGCGTTCCTGGCGGTGCGCACGCGGGCCTGGCCGAGGGCTGTCAGCCGGCGGCGCTGTCCGATCTCGCCCAATAGCTGCGCGAGCCGCTGTCCGCATTGCGGACAAAGGATGATGGTTTTCTCCATGGCCCATCTCCCGGAGGAGAAATGGAGAGCTGACGGAATTTTGGTTTTGAGGTGACCCGGACGATTCCGGCTGGCGACAAGGTGGCAGCCGGCCTTGCCCCGAAGCAACGCCGTTTTTTCGCGGCGGCGGCCGGCGGGCAATAAAAAGCCCCGCGGGTGAGGCGGGGCTTGAATCGGTGGAGGGTCGGCCTCCCGGCCGACCGCGGCCCATCTGGAGATGGGCCCTCCACTATCCTCAGCGCATCCGGGCGAAGGTCTTTGAGAGCAGCTCCAGGTCGGAGGCGTTCTTGGTCTTCTCGCGGGTGGTGGCGATGAGCTTCTGCTCGAGGGCATTCTTGGTCGGGCGGGTCTTGTTCTCGTAGAACACGCCGAACTTCCCGGGCCAGGCCTCGGAGGCGAGCTTGAAGGCCGCGATCTCGTCGGTCGGGTCGTGGCGCAGGGCGTCCTCGGGCGTGCCGTCGTTCTTCTTGAGGTCGATGGTCTGCCAGGCGCCGCCCTTGCGGGGGTTGGCGCCGTCAAAGGCGCCCTCGAAGAACTCGACACACTCGGAGAGGATCTCGACGACGGAGAAACCGTCGTGGTTGGCCGCGCGGAGCATCATGTCGACCATGTGGTTGACCTGGGTGGCGTGCGAGCGGGCGACGAAGGTGGCGCCGCTGTTGAGGAGCGTGCGCATCGGGTTGATCGGCTGGTCGAAGGCGCCCCAGGGGTCGGTCTTGGACTTGAAGCCGAGCGGGGAGGTCGGGGAGGTCTGCTTCTTCGTCAGGCCGTAGACCGAGTTGTCCATGATGACATAGGTCAGGCGCGGGTTCTTGCGGGCGGTGTGGACGAGGTGGTTGCCGCCGATGGAGAAGCCGTCGCCGTCGCCGCCAAACACGAAGACGTGCAGGTCGTCGCGGCCGAGCGAGATGCCGGCGGCGAAGGGCAGGGAGCGGCCGTGGATGTAGTGACCGCCGTGGGTGTTGACGAAATACGGGAAGCGCGAGGAGCAGCCGATGCCGGCGAAGGTGACGATCTTCTCCTGCGGGTAGTTGAGCTTCTCGAGGACCTTGTAGAACGAGGCCAGCACGGCGAAGTCGCCGCAGCCGGGGCACCACGTCGGGTGGTCGGCGGTCAGGGCCTTCTTGGTCAGCGGGGCGCCCGGGGCGGGAGGGGGAACGGCAACAGTGGACATGGGAGGAAGGGGTTGGGGATTTAGCTGCGGGCCGGGATGGCGAGGACGCTCTGCTTGCGCATGCCGACGGTGGTGTCCGCGAGGCCGAGCTTCTTGGCGACGCGTTCGACGATCTCGCTGACCTTGTAGGTGAGGCCGTCGGTCTTGGTGATGCTCTCGATGGCCGGGTTGCAGAAGCAGCCGCGGAGGAGCGTGGTGAGCTGGCCGTAGCCGTAGAGGCCCTCGTCGTTGATCTCGACCACGATGATGTGCTTGTAGCGGGCGAAGATGTCGCCGAGACCCGGGGCGAGCGGGTGGATGTGGCGCATCTGCATGTGGCCGACCTTGGCACCGGCGCCGCGCAGGCGGCCCATGGCCTCGCGGATCGGGCCGTAGGTGCAGCCCCAGCCGACGAGCAGGACGTCGCCGGACTGGTCGCCCGCCAGTTCGGGGGCGGGCAGGGTGGCGGCGAGCTTCTTCAGCTTGTCGCGGCGCTTGGCCGTCATCTTCGTGTGCAGGCCGGGATTGGCGGTCGGGTGGCCGAGTTCGTCGTGCTCGAGGCCGGTGACGGTCGGGTATTTGCCGGAGCCCATCACGGAGCCCGGAGGCGCGTGGCGCGTGATCGCGTCCAGCGGGTAGGCCTTGTAGCTGGCGTCGCGCGGCGCCGTGTCGGGCTTGGTCGGGCCCATGAGCTTGGCGAGCTCGGGCTCGGGGAAGGCCTCGATGCGGGTCGCGATGGCCTGGTCGGACAGGATGATGACCGGGGTGCTGTATTCGCGGGCGATGCGGCCGGCCTCGATCGCGAGGTAGAAGCAGTCCTCGACGTTCTTCGGGGCGAGGACGACGCGCGGGCAGTCGCCGTGCGAGCCGTAGATGGCCTGCAGGAGGTCGCTCTGCTCGATGTTGGTCGGCATGCCGGTGGACGGGCCGCCGCGCTGGATGTTGACGACGATGAGGGGCATCTCGGCCATGGTGGCCCAGCCGAGGGCCTCCATCTTGAGGGACAGGCCGGGGCCGGAGGAGCCGGTGATGGACAGGTGGCCGCCGTAGGCGAAGCCGAGCGCGGTGGAGGCCGCGGCGATCTCGTCCTCGCACTGCACGAAGATGCCGCCGTATTTCGGCAGCTCGACGCGGAGGGTCTCCATGATGGAGGACCACGGGGTGATCGGGTAGGCGGCGCCGTGGCGGACGCCGGCGGCGATGAGGCCGTAGGCGAGGGCGGTGTTGCCGTCGGTGGTGACCTGCGGGCGGGCGCCGGCGGCGGGCGCGGCGGCCTTGTCGAGGCGGTAGCGGAGGTTCTCGGCGGGGTAGGCGTAGCCGGCGTCGAAGGCCAGCATGGCGTTGCGGACGATGTCCTCGTTCTTGCCGGCGAAGCGCTCCTTGATGAGCTGGCTGAGCTTCGGCACGTCGAGGTCGAACATGCGGGTCAGCAGGCCGAGCACGTAGATGTTCTTGCCCTTCTCCTTGGTCGAGCCGCCGACGGCCTCGACCGTGGCGCTAGTCATCGGGATGCCGACGGCGGTGATGTCCTTGTCGTCGGGATTCGGGGTGACGTGGTCGGTGTCGTAGAGGAGCACGCCGCCCGGGCGGAGCGAGGCGCGGTGGCTCTCGTAGCTGTGCTGATAGAACGCCACCAGCACATCGGCGCGGTCACCGGAGGAGAGGATTTCGCCGGAGCCCATGCGGACCTGGAAGATCGAGGGGCCGCCGGAGATCGTCGACGGGATGGTCATGTAGGTCATGACCTCCTGGTCGGAGCGGCCGGCGAGGCGGGCGAGGAAGCCGCCGACGGCCTGGATGCCGTCCTGGGAATTGCCCGCGAGCCGGATGACAACGTCGGGGATGGAAGGGGTTTCACCCGAGAGGCGCTGTGCAGCGCCCAGGGGTCCAGGGGTAGAAGGACTGACCATAAAGGATACTATGTCCTACGTGGTCGGATTGGTAAAGGCTGGGCTTGTCGGAAAAGGCGCATTTCTTGCCTTTTCCGAGGGGAATACGCCGGGGCCGGTATAAGAAAAACCCCGGTGCAGGCCGGGGTTCGATTTGCTGGACTAATGGGGGTGGCGGGTAGGGCGAGCCGTCCCGACGAGCCGGTTTCAGATGCGGCTCATCCGGAGGATTCGCCCTACCGGATAAATCAATCCCAGCCGATCTGGCGGCCCTTGTTCTGTTCCTGCAGCCACTTCATCAGCGGGGCATAATATTCTACCATGGCGCGCGTGCTGAGTTCTTCGCCGGTGGCTTCCTTGATGACCTTGCGCCAGTCCTCGGTCTTGCCCTTCTCCATGATCTTGCGGAAGAAATCGCCGACTTCCTTGTTGTTCGCGTAATTGCAGCTCTGCGGGGGCTGCTTGAGGATTTTCTTCGCGATGTAGTCGTTCAGCTGGTATTTGAAGACCTGCGCGATGGCGTAGCTGTAATAGTAGCACGGCGTGTCGTTGATGTGCGTCTTCGTGGCGGCATCGCACCACTCCTCGCCGCGCTCGGCCGGGGGTTCGACGCCCTGGAAGTCGCGGACGTATTGCCACCAGCGGGCGTTCCACTGGTCGGCGGGCAGGCCCTTCGCGTAGACGTCGGCCTCCCAGTGCGCCATGACGCCGGACGACCAGAAGATGAACGGCACGCCCGGGACGAGGGCGTTGTTGAGGAGGAAGGCGTTTTCATCGACCTTGAAGTCGACGGGCAGGATGCCGAGGGACTTCAAATAGGGCGCCATGCCGGAGGCCAGCGCGGTCAGCTCGCCGAAGCCCTCGTGGAAGGCCGGGTTCGCGCCGGTGCGCAGCAGGGCCGGCACCTCGGGCCGCGTGTAACCCATGAAATAATAGATGTGGCCGAACTCATGGTGGTTGGTCGAGAACCACCAGGGGTTGGCCTCGATGCTCTGCAGCGAGCGCAGGTCGTTCTCAAGGTCCACGTGCCAGGCGGAGGCGTGGGTGTTTTTCTTGCGCTTGTCGCCGGCGGGCACCGGGTAGAGGTCGGATTTTTCCCAGAATGATTGCGGCAGGGCGGGGAAGCCGAGGCCGACGTAGAATTGCTCGGAGGACTTGGCGACCCACTCGGGCGTCTTGTCCTTGAAGAACGGCGTGAGGTCGGCGCCCTCGGAAAGCCCGCCCCATTCCTGCGACCAGCGGTTGTTGATCCAGTGGGCCGGGATGCGTTTCGGCACGGGCTGTTTATATTTCTCGGCGAGCTTGTATTTCACCCAGGTGTGGAGCTGCAGGTAGAGCGGGCGCAGCTCGCGCATGAACTCGTCCTGCATCCCGATCATTTCCTCGGTCGTCATGCCGTAGCCGGCGACCTGCAGGGCGAAGTAGTCGGGGTAATCGAGTTCCTTCGCGACGCCGTTGCGCAGGTCGCGGAGCTTCACGAGGCCGGGCTTGAGGGCCTTGCCCGATTCCTTCGACGCCTCCCAGACGGCCTGGCGTTCCGTCAGGTCGGTGCTCGAGTTGAGGAGGTTGTCGATTTCGTTCACCGTGATGGGCTTTCCGGCCAGCTTGAACTCGAAGCCGTTCAGCGTGGACGCCTGCGCGACCTCGGCGTCGATGCGGTCGGCGACGAGCTTGGGGTTCGTCATCGGGCCCTCGGCGGCGGCGAGGAGCAGCTGCTGGAGCTCGCGGATGGTGAGCTCGTTCAGCTCGTGGCGCTTGAGGAGCAGGGCCTTGGCCTCGTTGATGAGGACGGGGTCGCCGGTGAAGGCGGCGCGGGCCTTGCTGGCGGCCTCGGAGCCGGCGTCGTGGACGGGTGAGACGTCGGTGAGGGCCTTCCACTGGGCGTTGCCCTCGAGGGTGACGAGGGACTTGTAGGCCGAGTTGACGAGGAGCAGGAAACGGTCGGCGCGTTCCTGCGTGGGATTGGCATCGGCGGCGAAGGAAACGGAGGCCGCAAGCAGCGCCGCAACGGCGGCACCGCGGAGGGGGGATGTAACGCGAATCATGGCGGGAGGCTACGCCCGGGCCTGATGTTTGGCAAACCCGGAGCGGTAAGGAAGGGCCCAGGCCACGGGCACTAAGCGCGCCTCAGCATTGGCCCCCGCTCGCGTTTTTCCTCCTCTTCCTGGCGCCGGAGCTTGGCGGCGAGGATGTCGGCCCGGCCGAGGTAGCCGACGAGGCGGCCGGGGTGATCGCGGTCCACCACGGGTAGGCGGCCGATGTTGCGCTTGAGCATCAGGGCGATGGCGTCGTGCAGGGTGGCGTCGGCGTGGGTCACGGCGAGGTCGGTGCTGCCGGCGTCAAGCAAGGTGGTGTCGTTGGCGTCACCGGCCGACAGCACCTCCATGAGGTCGCTCCGCGTGACGATGCCGGCCAGCACGCCGGCGTCGTCGACGAGGAGCGTGCCCTGGCGGCGGGCGACGGCCGGGTCGCCCGCCGCGATGCGATCGGCGAGCGAGGCGACGGTCGTGCGGGCGGACACCGTGGGTGGCCGGCGGTCCATGACGTCGCCCACGCGCATGAGTTCGAAGACGTCCACGCTGTATTCACGGGCGATGTGCTGGCCGCGGCGGGCCAGTTTCTCCGTGAGGATCGAGCGCCGGAGCAAAAGGACGGTCACGGCCAGGGCGGCGACGCTGCCGGTCATCAGCGCGGGCAGGGCATGAAAGTCGTGGGTCAACTCGAGCAGGAAGATCATGCCCGTCAGCGGCGAGCGCATCGTGCCGCCCATGATGGCGGCCATGCCCACCATCGCCCAGAGGCCGGGGTCGCCGGCCCCGGTCAACAACGCGACCAGCGCGCCGATGGCCCCGCCCATCATCAGCAACGGGGCGAGCACGCCACCCGAGGTGCCGGAGCCGAGTGCCAGGGACCAGACCAGGCCCTTGGCGAGCAGCAGGCTGACCAGTGCCCCGGCGAGGAGTTCGCCGCGCATCAGGCCATGGATCGTTTCATAGCCCACACCCAGCACGCGCGAATCGGCCAGGCCGCCGAGGCCGATCGCCAGGCCGCCGATCGCGGGCCACCACATCCAGTTCAGTGGCAGGCGGGCGAACAGATCCTCGCAGGCATAAACAAGAGCCGTCAGCGCTCCGGAGCCAAACCCTGCAGACACGCCGACCAGCAGGGCGAGGAGGAGTGCCGAGGGCCCCAGAGGTTCGTGCAAGGCGACGGGAAATATCGGGCCGGTGCCCAGGAGGGGCTCGCGCATCAGCGAGGCCACCAGGGCCGCGGCGGCTACGGGAATGAAGCTGCGCGGTTTCCATTCGAACAGCAGGAGCTCCACCGCGAGCAACACGGCCGCGATGGGCGTCGCGAAGACCGCGGCCATGCCGGCCGCGGCCCCCGCCACGAGGAGGGTCTTGCGCTCGGCGGCCGTCAGGTGGAACAGCTGCGCGAAGAGCGAGCCGAAGGCGCCGCCCGTCATGATGATCGGCCCCTCCGCCCCGAACGGGCCGCCGGTGCCGATCGACACGGCCGAGGACACCGGCTTCAGCACCGCGACCTTGGGGTTGATCAGGCTGCGGCCAAGCAGGATGGCCTCCAGCGCCTCGGGGATGCCGTGGCCGCGGATCTTCTCCGAGCCATAACGCGCCATCAGGCCAATGATCAGCCCGCCCAACACCGGCACCGCGACGCCCCACCAGCCGAAATGGTGGCCCTGCAGCGTGACGGGCTCGCTGGAGAAGCGCAGGAAGAAGGCTGCGTTGGTGAACACCGCGATCAGCCAGAGCAGCGCTTTCGCCACCACCGCGCCGATCACGCCGATCGGCAGGGCAAGGGCGCTCAGCAGCAGCACGCGCCGGTTGGTGCTGAAGTCGGCGAGCCGGTCGGCCGCGTGGCCGGGAGCGGAGGAGGACAGGACGGAAGGCACGGGCATAAGGTGAACAAACAATATCGTGGCACGATATAACGCAATCAGATTGTCAGCCGGGCCCGCCGGCCCTTTGCTGGGGGCGCCATGTCCGTTGCCACCGCCAAGATCACCAAGGAACAGTATGAGATGCTGGCCGCCCTGCGGCACGCGTTGCGCCGGTTCCTGAATTTCAGCCAGGCGGCGGCGGTCGCGGCCGGCCTCACGCCGCAGCAGCACCAAGCGTTGCTGGCCCTCAAGGGTTTCCCGGGGCGGGACCATGTCTTGGTGGGGGAGCTCGCGGCCCGGCTGCACTTGCGGCACCACAGTGCCGTCGGGCTGGTGGACCGGCTCGAGCAACGGCAACTGGTCCGGCGCACGCCGGCGCGGGAGGACCGGCGCCGGGTGGAGGTGCGGCTGACGGCCCGGGGTGAGGCGCTGATCCGGAAGCTGTCCGCCGTGCACCTGGCGGAACTCCGCCAGCACGGCCCGGAATTGCACCGGCTGCTGGGCTTGATCGCGCGGGACTAGGACCGGGCCGCCGGGCGCGTGAAGACCGCGCTGCGCAGCAGGCCGTGTTGCAGCGTCAGGTCCGCCACCGGCTTCCACCCGGCGGCGGCGAAATTTTCCCCGACGGGCGGAAGCTCGCGCGCGTCCAGGCCGGTCTGCCAGCGGAAGAACAGGTAAAGCAGGCCGACCCAGCGGCGGGCGCGCCAGCGCGCGAACCCGCCGGCCGGCAAGGCGAAGTCCGCCCACAGCCAGCGCGCCCCGGGCTGCAGGCTGCCCTCGATGCGGTTCATGACCGCCGCCGCCTGCTCCGCGGTGAAGCAATCCAGGAAAAAACAGGTGACCACGGCGTCGTAGCGCGCCGCGGGCAACGGCGTGGCGAGGAGGTCGGCCTCGCGGAAACTGACCCGGGCGGCGGCCGCGCGACCGGCGAGCCGCGCCGCGGCGCGGGCGAGCATGGCCGGGCTCAGGTCGAGGCAATCGATCCGGGCCTGCGGCGCGGCCCCGACCAGCCGTTCCAGGCAGCGTCCGTCGCCTTCTCCAAGCACCAGGATGGAGCGGCACTCGCGCAGGCAGGCGAGGTGGGCGAAACGGGCGCGCTCGAGGTCCCGGCCAAAGGCCAGGAATTCCAGCGCGCGGTAGACCGGGGCCAGCGCGTCGAAGCCGGTGCGCGGGTTCATCCGCGGATGAGGGTCTCCCCCAGCAGGAGCGCCAGGGGCGTCAGCAGGGCGACATCGGCCAGCGCGCGGGAAAGCTGCCGCCCGAGCCGGCGATGGGCGTGGTTCAGGAGGCCGAGCAGCGTCCCGCTGGCCGCGGTGCACGCGTTCACGCCCGCGAGCGCGGGGTTGCCGGCCAGCGCCAGGAGCGCGCCCGCCGCCGCGATGATCCAGGGCAGGCGGCGGAGCCAGTCGTGGCTGCGCGGATATTGGAGGGCGAGGGAGGTCTGGTCATGCGCCCGGTCGACCTCGTCCTCCCAGAAGGAGATGAGGCTGCAGTTGGTGAAGCAGAGCAGCGCGAACAGTCCCAGCGGCCCGGCCTCCGTCAGCAGCACGGCGGGGTGTTGCGCCGCGGCAAAGCAGATCACGCCGGCGGCGAACAGCAACGCCACGCAGACTTCCTTCGGGGCGCGCCGCGGATGCCGGCGGTGGATGAGCTGGTGCGAGAGCAGGTAGACTAGCACGGGCACGAGCAGCAGCAGCCCCGCGACCAGTTCGGCCCCGGTCAATTCCACCACGGCGACCGTGACGGCCGTCGCGAGGGTCAGCAGCCACACCGTCGCGACCGGCCAGCGCCAGCGCAGGTAGAAAAAATGGCGCTGCGTGAGGACCTGCCCGGGACTGAGCCGCCAGCCCTCGATCCAGCGGTCGGCGGCGTAGGCCAGCCAGACGGCGGTTCCAAGGATGAACAGGTGGTGGGTCTGCAGCGACAGCCGGGCCGCGCGGGCGAGCGCGGCCTGCCAGGCCACGGCGACCAGCGGGGCGTCCAGCGAGAGCACGGTCAGCCACTGCCACCAATGCGGCCGGCCGGGTTCGTAATGGTGGATCGCGGCCGTGGATCCCATGGTCGCTTCAGATCTTCATCGGCTTCACCCGCTGGCCGGCGGAGACGCGGTCGCCGGGGTAGAGGATGACCTCGTCGCCGGCGGTGAGGCCCTTTAACACCTGCACCTCGCTGCCGCTGGAGCGGCCGGCCTCGACGGGGACGAGCACGGCCTTGCCGCCACGCACCACGTAAACCGCCGACTCGTTGCCACGGCGGAACAGGGCTGACACCGGCACCTTCAGGGTGCTTTCGGTCTCCCAGACGATCACGCGGGCCTCGACGCGGAAGTTGTCGCCCAGCGAGGCGCGCTCGGCCACGGGGGTGATGATGTCGGCGACGACGTTGACGCGCTGCTCCTCGACCCCGAGGGCGGAGATCTTGGTGAAGGCGGCGGGCTCGACCAGGCGGACGCGGGCCTCGAGCGGCTTCGGGCCGCCCCATTGCTCCAGCTCGACACGCGCGCCGGGGACCAGCGCGGCGCCGTCGCGGGACAGCAGCTCGATGACAACCTCGAGGTCGGCCGGGTCGCCGGCGTCGAGCAGCGGGGTGCCGGCGGTGACGGGACGTTCGCTTTCCTGGAAGACATGCAGCACGCGGCCGGCGACGGGGGCGCGCACCTCGATCAGGGAGGGGACGGTGTCGGGGCCGACGACGGCCAGCTCGGCGACGGCGGCGCGCAGGGCGCCCTCGGCCGCGACGATCTCGCGCGAGGCTGTCGTCTCGCGCAGCTGCGCGTTCTCGATGTCCTGCGGCGAGACGGTGCCCGCGTCGAACATGCGCTGCACGCGCTTCAGCTCGCTGACGGCGAGGGCGTGCGCGGCGCGGGTTTTCTCCAGCGTGGCCACGGCGGAGTCGCGGCGCGCCTCGGCCAGGGCGCGGCTGCGGGTATCGAGCGGCGAGGCGGCCATCGGCTCGATGACGGCGACGACATCGCCGGCGGCGACGGTGGCGCCCGGCTTGAAGGGCACGCGGCGCAGCTGGCCCGTCACGGGGGAGGAGACGACGTAGCGCTGTTTGATGCGGGTCTTGCCCTCCTCGCTGACGGTGGCGCGCAGGGGGCCGGTGGCGGCGAGGGCGGTCTCGACCGGGGCGGGCTTGGGGCGCAGGCCGAAACCGAGGGCGACGATCAGCGCGAGACCGAGGACATAGGGCAGCCAGCGGCGCTTGGTGGGGGAAGTGGGCTGATTCATAAAAGCAGGAAGATCTTTAACCACTAATGCACACTAATGGGACACTAATTCGGGAAAGACTTTTTGACCACGGATTGCACGGATTGACACGGATAGTTCCCGGGCTTGCGAAACACTGGATCGCCCATCCGTAATAATCCGTGCAATCCGTGGTTAACCCATAGGTTCGAATAATTAGTGAGGGATTAGTGTCCATTGGTGGTGCCTATTCCGGCGCCTT
This sequence comes from Lacunisphaera sp., assembly GCA_041909435.1. GTDB lineage: Bacteria > Verrucomicrobiota > Verrucomicrobiia > Opitutales > Opitutaceae > Lacunisphaera. The sequence continues at coordinate 16,740 of JAYRDK010000039.1, read as the reverse complement.
GAGCGTCGCGATGAGGTCGAGCTGCTTGAGCTTGCGGAGGACGACGAGGGCGGAAAAGACGGAGGCGGTGACCACGACGACAACCGCGAAGGAATAGGTGTAGCTGGTGAAGACCAGCGGCAGGCGCACGGTCTCGGTGTTCACCGAGGAGATGATGACGGTGGCGAAGCCCGTGCCCAGCACGAGCCCGAAGGGCACCGCGAAGGCCGCGAGGATGACCAGCTCGATGACAATGATGGCACCGACCTCGCGCTGCGTCATGCCGACGACGCGCAGCGTGGCCAGCTCGCGCGCCCGCTCGGCCAGCGAGATGCGGGCGTTGTTGTAGATCACGCCGAAGGCCACGACCACGGAGAACATCAGGTAGATGCTCTGGATCAGGCCCATCATCTGCGCGGTCGTCTCGCGGAAGCTCTGGCGCATCGTCTCCTTGATGGCGACGGAGCTGACACGCGGGATCTCCTTCAGCGCGGCGAGGAATTCCCCGCGCTTGGACAGGTCGAGGCCGAGGCTGGCGCCGGTGATGACGTCGCCTTCGCCGAGGAAACGGTTGATGGCGTGCAGCTCCATGTAGGCGGCGATGCCGGTGAAATCCTCCGCCAGGCCGACGATGGGCAGGGTCTTGACGGGCCGGCGGCCCTCAAGCGCCTCGACCACCAGCAGGTCGCCGGGTTGCGCGCCGAGCACCTCGGCGAGCTTGGCCGACACGATCAGCCCGTCCGACGGCGGGTGGATTTCGCGGCCGGAGTGATCCACGGCACGACTGTGCATGGAGCCCGGGATGAGGCTGCGCAGGCCGATCTGGCGGCTGCGGCCCTGGAAGTGGATGCGCACGGCGGCGGAGCGCGACGGCTCGAGGCGGGTGACGCCCGGCAGCTGCGCCAGCTCGTGGGCGATGCGTGCGGACGAGGGCTCGACGAGGCCGAGGTTGAGGTCCTGCCGTTGCACGACGTCCCACTTGAAATCAAGGATGTCGGCGATGCCGGCCTTGAAGGTGTTGGGCAAAATGAGCAGGGCCGTGGCGAGCGAGAGGCCGGCGACCGTGAACAACGCCTGGATGGGGCGGCGCTCGAGGTTGCGCACGGCGATGCGGAACGAGTGGGAGAGCAGGCGCTTCAGCCCGAGGCGCTCGAGGTAGGACGGCTGGTAGCTCGCCGGCGGTTCCGGGCGCATCGCCTCGGCGGGCGGCAGGCGGGCGGCCTTGCGGACGGAGCTGAAGACCCCGAGCGTCACGGCGCCGAGGCCGACGCCGAGCGCGATGGCCACGGCCTGGTAGTCGAGCCGGAAGACCAGGTCGGGGAACTTGAAGAACAGCTCATACATGACGACGAGCTTGTGGCCCAGGACCAGGCCGCCGAGCAGGCCGAAGATCACGCCGCCGGCGACCATCACGAAGGCGAACTTCAGGTAGTGGGCGACGATCTGCCGGTTGGTGAAACCGAAGGCCTTGAGGATGGCGATCTGCTCGCGCTGCAGGGCGAGCAGGCGCGAGAGCACGGCGTTGGTCATGAACGCGGCGACGCTGAGGAAGATCGAGGGGAACCCGATGGAGAGGATCGTGAGCACGCGGATCTCGTCGGTCACGCGGATGTGCGAGGGGTGATCCTTGCGGCCGTAGGCGCCGAGGCCGCCGTAGGGGCGCAGCAGGCGGTCGAGCTCGGCGATGACGGCCTGGGTGCCGGCGCCGGGCGCAAGGGTGACGACGACGTGGTTGAAGGCGCCGTAGAGGTCCCATGCGGTGGCTACCTCCTTGTAGGTCATCCAGAAGATGCCGTAGGTGCGGCTGTCCGGCAGGGCGGCGCCCGGGCGCGACTCGAAGATGTATTCCGGCGAGAGGACGATGCCCGCGACACGGAAGGTCTGGCGCCGGCCGTTGAGCAGCATGGTCAGCGGGTCGCCGGGGTTGAGGGCGTTGGCCTTGGCGAAGGCCTCGCCCACGAGCACCTCGCCGCGCACGCCGGGGGACAGCCACGCGCCGCGGCGGAGGAAGAGCCGGTTCAGCTCCGGGGCGCCGAAGTCCGGCAGCGAGCGCACGAGGCCGCTGGCCGGCTCGGCCAGGCCCGGCAGGTCGAGCGTGACCGGCACCGCGAGGCCGGTCTGGACGGTGGCGATGCCCGGCAGGGCGGCGATGCGCGCGCCGAGGTCGTTGGGGGCGCGCTTGAGCGAGGCGAACACCTCGGCGAAATGGTTGGCCTGGTAATACTCGTCGCGCGTCGTCTCCAGCGAGTGGATGAGGCTGCGCGCCATGATGAGCATGGCGAGGCCGCAGGCCATGACCAGCGACACCGCCGCCGCCTGGCCCTTGAGGCGCATCAGGTCGCGGAGGAGCTTGCGGTCCAAATGGGGCAGCATTTTCAGAAGGCGGTAGGGCGAGTCGTCCCTGACGAGCCGCGGCTCATCCGGAGGATTCGCCCTACCAATTGAAAGCTGCGGCAGGATTTCATGCTACCATCTCAGGGTCGCCGGCGCGGCCGGGGCCGCGTTGCGCTCCTCCGACTGCACGCGGCCGTCGGAGAAGCGGATGACGCGGTCGGCCATGTCGGCCATGACGGCGTTGTGGGTGATGATGACGGTGAGGGTGCCGAGCTCGCGGTTGGCGCGCTGGATGGCCTCGAGGACGACGATACCGGTCTTCACGTCGAGGGCGCCGGTGGGTTCGTCGCAGAGGAGGACCTCGGGCCGCTTGGCGATGGCGCGGGCGATGGCGACGCGCTGCTGCTCGCCGCCGGAGAGCTGGGCGGGAAAGTGGTCCATGCGCGGGGACAACCCGACCATGCCCAGCGCGGCCTCGGGGGTGAGCGGGTTGGACGCGATCTCGGTGATGAGGCCGACGTTCTCGCGGGCGGTGAGGCTCGGGATGAGGTTGTAGAACTGGAAGATGAAGCCGACCGACTCGCGCCGGTAGCGCGTGAGCTGCTCCTCATTGGCGTGCGTGAGGTCGATGTCGCGGTAGCGCAGCGTGCCGGCGGTCGGGATGTCGAGGCCGCCGAGCTGGTTGAGGAGGGTGGTCTTGCCCGAGCCGGAGGGCCCGAGCAGCACGACGAGCTCGCCGGCGTTCAGGTCGAGGTCCACGCCCGCCAGGGCGCGCACCTCGGCGGTGCCGGAGCCGTAGACCTTGGTCAGGCCGCGCACGTGAAAGACCGGGGCGGCGGCGGCGATGGAGCGGTCGGCGGAGTTCACGGGAAGGCCGCAGCCTACCCCGGGGTGGGCGGGGTGCAACTTAAAGCCCGACCACGGGCGCGGCTGTGAGGGCGCATGATGAGCCGGTTAAGCCGGTGTGCTAGCGCCTGGGCCGTTCGGCCAAGGGTGGCGGATGGAGGCGGGACCATCAGTCCCGCGGATTGCAGGTGACGCGGCCCATGCCTCGCGGGACTGATGGTCCCGCCTCCAATTTGATTCGGCTTGCCGGAAGAAGATTGTCGCGGGTCAACGGGCCCCTTGTGCTGTTGGGCATGAATCGGACCGACCGGCTTGTCGCGATGGTGCTGCACCTGCAGGGGCGCCGCGTCGTGCGCGCGTCGGAACTGGCGGAACATTTCAGCATCACGGAGCGGACGGTCTACCGCGACATCGCCGCGCTCGGCGAGGCCGGCGTGCCCATCTCGGGCGAGGCCGGGGTCGGCTACAGCCTGCTGAAGGGCTACCAGCTGCCGCCGGTGATGTTCTCGGCCGACGAGGCCGTGTCGCTGTTTGTCGGCGGCGAGCTGGTGAAGCAGTTCACCGACGCCTCGCTGCAGGCGCCGATGATGTCGGCGCTCGACAAGCTCCGCGCCGTGCTGCCGCGCGACCGGCAGGACCATGTCGAGCGGCTGGTGGCGCGCACCGTCGTCTACGGCCAGTCGTCCCGCAAGAGCGCGCCGGAGGCGGCGGGCCAGCGCTGGCTGCTGCCGGTGCAGCAGGGCGTGGTGCTGCGGCGCGTGCTGCGCATGTGCTACCAGGGCCGCGAGCGCACCGAGGAGACGGCGCGCGACGTCGAGCCGCTGGGCGTGGTCTTCTACGGCGGCGCGTGGTATCTGGTCGCGTGGTGCCGGCTGCGGACGGACTACCGGCATTTCCGGATCGACCGCATCCGCCGGCTCGAGCTCACGCCCGAGAAATTCGAGGTGCGCGAGGGTTTCTCGTTCAAGGCGCACATGGAAGAATCCTCCGCCCGGGAGAAAACCCTGCCGGTCCGCGTGTGGTTCCACCGCACGGTGCAGGAACGCGCGCAGCGCGAGAGCTACGCCACGCTCATCGAGGAGAAGGCGCGCGACGGCGGCGCGGAATTCGCGCTCTACGCCTGGTCGCTCGAGTGGATGGCGCGGTGGCTGCTGTCCTTCGGCGACCGGGCCGAGGCGCTCGCCCCGGCCAAGCTGCGGACGCTGGTGCGCGCGGAGGCCGAGAAAATCGCGCGGTTGCACGCGAAATAAGCGGGTTTGGTCGCTCCTGACATAAGGTTGTCAGGAGCTTCTGGTAGGGTGGGGCATGCTTAACTTCCCCAAGTCCCGTCTTTTTCCCCTGGGCGGCCTCCTGGCGGCCGGCCTGACCCTCGGCTTTGTGCCGGCCGGCGCCGCGGCCGCCGATGACGCCCGGATCGTCGCGGCCCTCGACACCGAGTTCCAACTGGCGGTGAAGAACAACGATGCCGCCACGATCGGGCGCATCCAGGCCGACGACATGATCCTCGTCCTCGGCAACGGCCGGACCGCGACCAAGGCCGACCACGTCAACGCGGCGAAGAACGCCACGCGCCTTTACGAGATCCAGGACGAGCTGCCCGGCACCCAGACGGTGCGCGTGTGGGGCGACACCGCCGTCATCACGGCGTTGCTGCACATCAAGGGCGCGACAAAGGAGGGCAAAGCCTTCGACTACAAACTCTGGTTCAGCGACACCTACGCGCGCACGCCCGCCGGCTGGAAATATGTCTTCGGCCAGGCCTCGCTGCCGCTGCCCCCGGAAACGAAATAATGTCCGCCCTCCTTATGATCCAAGGCCTCCGCACCGCCCTTTATCCCGCCCACGACCTGACGCGCGCCAAAGCCTGGTATGCCGAGGTGTTCGGGATTGCGCCGTATTTCGACGAGCCGTTCTACGTCGGTTTCAACCTCGGCGGTTTCGAGCTCGGTCTCGTCCCGGATGCGCCGGCGAGCCGGCCGCCGGGCGGGGTCGTGGCCTACTGGGGCGTCGCGAACGTCATGGAGGCGTGCGAGCATTTCTTCGCCCACGGCGCCACGGTGCACGAGGAGCCGAAGGACGTGGGCGGCGGCATCACGGTCGCGGCCGTGCTCGACCCCTTTGGCAACATCATCGGGCTGATCAACCACCCGCCTTCTGACCCGCGCGCCGGGAAGTGATGCGAGCCCCGGGATGACGACCACCACAAGAAAGGCTGAAAGCCGGCTGCTCCCTTTCCCCCAGCCACGATAAAAACCTGCCCGCCCATGAATGTGCATCCCCTCACCGTCACCGTGTCCGCCCCGCGCGACACCGTTTTCAATTTCCTGGCCGATATCGAGAACCTGCCGAAGTGGACCGCCGGCTGGTGCGAGCGGCTCATGTTGCAGCGCGGCCGCTGGTGGGCGCTGACCTGCGAGGGCGAGCAGGTCGTGGACCTGGAGACGAGCGCCGGCACCGGCGTGATCGATCTCCGCGCCGGCCCGTCGCCCGAGAAGCTTCGCCTGACGCCGATCCGGGTCGTGGCGTTGTCCCCGCGCCGGACGCTCGTCAGCCTCCTGTTGATCGAGGGGCCGGACGAGACGGACGAGGCTTTCGCGCGGCGCCGCGAACGGCTGCAGGCCGCGGCGGACGGACTGGTGAAACGTTTCGGCGGCGGCGAGGTGCATCGCGCGCCGTCGCTCGCGGAGCTGGGCCTGAACTAACGCGCCGGGCGGCTGCGCCAGCGCCACCAGCCGGCGAGCACGCTGCCGATCACGGAGTGAAACACGCTGGAGATGGCGCAGGGCACCGCCGTGAGCGGATCGGCGAAGTGTTTGCGCGCCAGCACGACGCCCAGGCCGGAGTTCTGCATGCCCACCTCGATCGACACGGTGCGGGCGACGGTTTCATCGAAGCGCGTCAGCCGCGCCGTCACGTAGCCGAGGGCGAAGCCGCCCGCGTGCAGGCCGAACACGGCGCCGAGCAGCGGCAGGCCCGCGCCGCGCACGGCCGCGGCACTGCCGCCGATGATGCTCGCGCAGATGAGGGCGATGACGATGACCGACACCAGCGGCAGGACGAGCTGGGCGCGTTGCACGAGGCGCGGGGCCAGCCGGTTGATCCACAGGCCGATCACGACCGGCAGGATCACGACCTGGCAGGTGCTCCAGAAGAGGCCCCAGGCGTCCACCTGCACCAGTGCGCCCGCCAGCCAGGAGGTCAGCAGCGGCGTCATGATCACGGCGGCGAAGGTCGAGCACATCGTCATGACGACCGAGAGGCAGACGTTGGCCTTGGCGAGGTAAGTCACGACGTTGGAGGCCGTGCCGCCCGGGCAGCAGGCCACGAGGATGAGGCCGACCGCAAACGGGGTCGGGAGATCAAAGAGCCGGCCCATGCCCCAGCCGAGCAGCGGCATGATGGTGAACTGCGCCGCAAAGCCCAGGGCCACGGCCTTCGGCATCCGGCCGACGGCGCGGAAATCGTCGAAGGTCAGCGTGAGCCCCATGCCCAGCATGATGATGGCGAGACCCCACACGATCCACGGGCCGCTGAACCAGGTGAACCACGCCGGCTGAAAAAGGGCCATGATGCCGCCGGCCAGCACCCAGACGGGAAAGGCGTTCGTGAGCAGGGTAAGCACGCGCGACATGGCCGCCGAGCCAGCCACGCTGCCGCCCGGGTGGCGAGCGTGGAGTGTGTCAGGCAGCTGGTTCGGCGAGCAGGTTGTTCAGATCCAGCCGGGCGGTGACCATCGCGAGGCCACCCTTGGCGTCGCGCGGCCACTGGGCCTCGGGGCGGTCCCAGTAGAGTTCGACGCCGTTGCCGTCGGGGTCGCGCAAATAGAGCGCCTCGCTCACGCCGTGATCGGAAGCGCCATCGAGCGGGATGCCGGCGGCGATGAGCCGGCGCAGCGCGTCGGCCAGCGCGGCGCGGGTGGGGTAGAGGATGGCCGTGTGGAACAGCCCGGTGTGGCCCGGGGGCGGTGGCGTGCCGCCGAGGCTTTCCCAGGTGTTGAGCCCGATATGGTGGTGGTAGCCGCCGGCGGAGATGAACGCCGCCTGCGCACCGTATCTTTGCATGAGCTGGAAACCGAGCACGCCGACGTAGAAGTCGAGCGCTCGCGAAAGGTCGGCGACCTTCAGGTGGACGTGGCCGATGCGGGTCCCGGCGGCGATGGGAGGATGGGTGGCGGTCATGGCCGGAGAGTAGTCATGGCCCAGCCAAAGACAACTGCTGGAGGCGGGACTATCAGTCCCGCGAGTTCGGACCCTGTAGGTGGCGTGCTTGCACGCCACGTTGCGCGCAAGCGCGCAACCTGCATTGGTGAAGCGACCCCCCGCGGGGCTGATGGCCCCGCCTCCAAGGGGAGGATTGCAGGGCCGGCAAAGTCGTGCACACTGCCGGGCAACCCCATGCAAAAATTTCTCCGCCTTGAATTCATCGCGAGCAGCCCGGATGCCGGACTGCTTTTGCTCCGGCTCTGGCTCGGTGGGTCGATGTTGTGGCTGCACGGCTGGGACAAGCTGATGAACCTCTTCGCCGGCAAGCTGTCGTTCCTGGATCCGCTCGGCATTGGCGAGGTCCCGAGCTTCCTGCTCACCATCCTTGCGGAGGTGGGATGCTCGGTGCTGCTGGTGCTCGGGCTGTGGACGCGCTGGGCGGCGCTGATCCTCGCGTTCACGATGGGTGTGGCGTTCTTCGTCGTGAATGCCGCCAATTTCAAGGGCGGCGGCGAGCTGGCCTGGCTGTTTTTCGGCGGTTATCTCGTGCTCTTCGCCGCCGGGGCGGGGAAGTTCAGCGTGGATAAGAAATAGGGCCGGTCTGCGAGCGGTTTTGGGTGGGAGGGGCTTTATGCCCCGACGCGGCTGTGGCGCATCCTGAAAGTCGGGGCATAAAGCCCCTCCCACCCAAGGCCCCTCTTCAATTCTTCGGAGCCGGCCGCTGCGTGCCGTCGTCGAGATCGGGATCGAACGCGCGCTCGGCAGGCTCGCCGGCCGGGACCTTGCCACCGGCCCAGAGGGCGCGGACCTGTTCCGCCGTGAGTCTGGCGGCGGGCGAGAACTTGTTGCCCGCGGCATAGTCGAGCAGCGAGCGGCGCAGTTGCTGGGCGCCCGGGGTCTTGCCGTCGAGCGGGATGGCGGAGACGAGCAGGCGGCCCGGGCCGACGGCGCACTCGAAGATCACGCCGAGGCGCCAGTTGCGGTTCCAGTCGTCGATGGCCGCGACGATGGGTTTCAATTCGCGCGGGGCGCCGGTGAGGTTGACCGAGCGGACATTGTCGATGAGCGGCGTCCACTGCCAGTCGCAGGCCTCGGTGGTGGGGAACTGCGCGAGCGCGGCGTGGGCCGGGTCGGCGAGCAGGCCGAGCATGGCGTCAAAGCGCGGCGTGTTGTTTCGCGGCGGGCGGACGGTCATCTGGATGTTCCAGAACACGGGCACGCGTTTCATCGGCGGGCTGCGCGTGGGGTCGAGGTCGGCCGCGGACGGCGTGAATACGACGCGGCCGCCGGCGGCAAGGCGGGTTTCGGCGTCGTCCCAATTGTCCGTGACGAGCACCCCGGCGGGCGCGGCGGGGTCGATGGCGGCGGGATAGAGCCAGAAGTTCCAGTCGTTGCCGGCATCGGTGTCGTCCTTGAAGCCGATGATGAGCTTGTAGGCGGCGGGGGCGGGCAGCTTGTCCAAGGCCAGGGCGATCCGGCCGAGCGGGAGGTTCTTGCCGATCGGGACATCGCGCGGTGGGAAATCGCCGCCGGCCACGGTGAGGCCGGAAGCGTCGACGACCTCCCAATACGCCGCGGCTTGGGTGAGGGGCTTGGCGCCGAAGTGGTAGAGCTCGACGTCGGCGGTGAGCGTCTCCGCGGTGGTGAAAATGCGCCGCGTGAGGCGGGCGAGCGGGACGGTGGGACCGCTGAAGCGGCGGAACTCCTCCGGCGTGACGTAACCCTTGGATTCCCAGAACGTGTCGAGCAGGCCGATGAGCGCGGTGCCCTGGCCGAGGTAGTCGTGGAGGTCGAGCAGCTGGAAGCCGGCGAGGCCGGGGGTGCGGAGGTTGGCCTCGATCTCCTCCTTGTAACACATGAGCTGGAAGCGGCCGGAGGCGTGCGCGAAGGCCCGGTTGTATTCCAGCACGCCATTCTCCTCCGCGATATGGCGGAAGATGTGATAGTTGGACGGACGCAGGTAACCGGTGAATTTTTTGATGACGTCGAAGTCGGGGTAGGAACACCACTGGCCGTTCTCGTGGGCGAGGACGGGGATGCGGACGTTTTCGAGGGCGGCGCGGTAGTCGCCGCCGAACCAGCCGTCGGTGCCGCGCAGGTCGGCCTGGTTGCGCTGATCCTTCCCGTAGCGGACGAGCACGGCGAACTGGGCGCCGCCCTCGACCTGGCCGCGGCGGAACCAGCCGGTGCCGGCGGAATAGAGCCGGCGCGGGTCTTTTTCATACCAGGCCTTGGCCCAAGCGGGCGTGACCTGCTCGTAGCTGCCGGCCGGTTCGTTGCCCGGCGAGAACAGCACGAACGACGCGTGATTGCCATAGGCGCGCAGCAGGCGCGGCGTTTCCTCCTCCATGTATTTCGTATAGGTGCTGCCGGGGTTGAACGGCACCCACAGGCCGAGCTCGGGCTGGAGGTAGAAGCCCAGTTCGTCGGCGGCCGTGAAGGCGGCCGCGGGCGGACACCACGAGTGGAAGCGCATGCCGTTGAGCCCGTGCGCCTGGCAGGTGCGGATGATCCTGCGCCATGACTCGACGTCCATCGCGGGATACCCGGTGAGAGGAAAGTCGCCGCCGGAGTGAGTGGTGCGCAGGTTCACGACGCGGCCGTTGAGGACGAGGTCCTTGCCGTTCCAGGTGATCTCGCGGAGGCCGAAGGTGAGCGTGCGCGCGTCGTCGGCGCCAGGGCCTTTCAGCGCCACGGTCACGGTTTGCAGCGCGGGCTTGAATTCATCCCACGGCTGCGCGTCCGCGCCGAGCGGGACCTCGAGTTCCGCCCAGCCGCCATATTCATCCCACTTGATCGCGGTTGAACGTCCACTCGCGGAGATCGTGCCTGCAGCGCTTGCGCCCGAGGCGTTGCCGAGGGTCACCTTGATCCGGGCGGATTTCCTTTCGACGTTGGGAAACACCTGCGCGTCGTGGATCCAGATTGGCGTCGTGGCCTGCAACTCGATCCGCCCGACGATGCCGTTCCAGGTGCTGCCCAGCGCGTCGGAGATGGCGTGGCTGTCCACGCCGTGGCCGTCATTGCGCGGGTCGCGCACGATCTGGCGGTTGTCGATGCGGATGGTCAGCCGGTGTTTTCCGGGCGCGGGCCGGCCCAGCTCGAACTCGTGGGGCGCAACGAGGCTGTTGTTGGTGCCGATCTTGTTGCCGTCGAGCCAGACCGTGGTCTCCCAGCGCGGGCGCTCGAGGAAAAGCGCGAGCCGTCGGCCGGACCACCCGGCCGGAATCTCGATGTCACGCTGATACCAAGCGGCGCCGAGGTAGTGCCTGGGCGGTTGCGCGAGGAACGGCACCTCGACCTGGCCGGGCTGGGAGAACTTATCGCGCAGTTCGGCCGGCTGGAGCTTCCACCAGGCATCGCCCAGGGCGACGACCCAGGGTGTGTCGGTGGCGATGTCGTTGCCGTAGCCCTGCGCCTGCAGGACGCCCGGCAGCTGGATGCGGTCCGGCAGGTCGCGGTTGAACCAGGTCTCCGTGACGCCGGCATCGGCGCGGTCGAGGGCGAAGCGCCATTCGCCGGCGAGGGAGGTCGTCGCGGGTTGGGCGTGGAGCGACAGGCCGGCCAGCAGGAGGCCGGTCAGCCAGCGAAGGGGGCGGGGCATGCAGCAAGCCAAGGCCGAAGCCGCCGGTTACGCGAGATACACTTATCCTGACGGTAAACTGGCGATTATCATCCCGGCCGCGTGGATTCGGCTGATGTCAACTATTGGTTGACATCAGCGCCTTGGAAACGGCGGTCTTATTCGCTGCGCAAGGCCTCCACCGGGTTGATCCGGGTGGCACGCCGGGCCGGCAGCAGGCACGCGATCAAACCGATCGCGGCGAGCCCGGCCACGCCGGCGGCGATCACGACCGGGTCGAGGGCGGTCACGCCGGTGAGCAACGTGGTCAGCAGCTTACTGGTGGCGAAGGTCAGGCCGAGCCCGGCCACGAGCCCGATACCGACGGCGAGCCCGCCGTAACGCAACATCCAGCGCAGGATCATGCCGGCGTCGGCGCCGAGCGCCATGCGCACGCCGATCTCCTGCGTGCGCTGGGTGACGGTGTAGCTCATGACGCCGAAGATGCCCAGCGCGGCGAGGATGACGGCGGTGAGCGCGAAGCCGCCCGTGAGCATCAGGGTGATGCGCCGCGGCGCGGTCTGCCGGGAAATCTGCTGCTCGAGGGTGGACGGCTGGTCCAGGGCGAGTTCGGCATCGAGCTTGTGCGTGGCCGCGGTGACGGCCCGGCCCAGCGCGGCTGCGTCGCCCTCGAACTGGATGACGGCGGAAAGCCGCGTGCGCGGTTGCTGCTCAAGCGGGAAGTAGGCCAGCGGCTGGGCGCTGCTCTCGAAGCCACGCGGGCGCACATCGGCCACCACGCCGACGACGGCGGCGGTGGATGGCGGCGCGCCATGGCCGGCGGCGGGGTTGACCGGCGCGGTGATCTGGGCGCCGAGGGTGATGCCCTCCGGGTAGTATTGCTTCACAAAGGACTCGTTCACGATCGCCACGGCCGGGGCGTCGGTGCCGTCCTGCGCGGTGAAGAACCGGCCCTGGCGCAGCGCGATGCCGGTGGCGCGGAAGAAGTCCGGCGTGACGCCGGCCACCGCCATCGAACGCGGGGCGCTGCTGGCGGAGGCGTTGGCCGCGGAGGAGCCCTGCGTGGTGGAGGAGAAGACCACCTGCGAGTAGGGCGAAAGCGGCGGCGCGTCGGTGAGGGACGCGGCCTTGACGCCCGGCAGGGCGGCCAGGCCCTCGAGCCAGCGGTTGGCGAAGTCGCGTTGCTGGACGGGCGTGCCATAGCGGCGGGGCAGGGCGAGGTTGGCGGTGAGGACGTCGCCGGTGCGGTAGCCGAGCTCGGTGGTGTAGAGCTGGTAGATGCTCTTCACGAGCAGGCCGGTGTTGACGGCTAGCACGAGCGCGAGGGCGACCTCGAGGGCGACCAGGCCCTGCCGCCAGCGGTGGCCGGCGGGCGAGCTCTGGTGGCCACCTTCCTTGAGGGTTTCGAGCAGGTCCACGCGGCTGCCCGACCAGGCGGGCGCGAGGCCGAAGCCGAGGCCCGCCACGACCGCCAGCAGCACGGCGAAACCGAGCACGGAGGCGTCGAGGCCGACCGGATTGACGCGCGGCAGGTAGTCCGCGAGCCACGCCGTCAGCCCCTGCGTGCCCCACCACGCCAGCAGCACCCCGAGCAGGCCGCCGGCGAGGGCGAGCAGCAGGTTTTCGGCAAGGAGCTCCAGCGCGAGCCGGAACGGCGAGGCGCCGAGCGCGGCGCGGACGGCGCTGTCGCGCTTGCGGCCGGCGGCACGGGCGAGCTGGAGGTTGGCGATGTTGGCGCAGGCGATGAGGAGGACGAAGCCCACGGCCCCGAGCAGCAGCCACAGGGTGGTGCGCGACTGCTTCACGAGCTGTTCCTGCAACGGCACGAGCGAGCTCACGGCGTCGGCGAAAGGCGGGCGGAAGCGCGGGCCGCCCGGACCACTTGGTCCGGCGGCGACCACCTGGCGGTTCTGATTAACGGATGCTTGGGCTGTAGGGTCGCCGCCTTGGGCGCCGGAGCCTTGGCGGAGGAGGCTTGCCGGCGGACCGGATTGCGGACGAGGCGCGGCGACGAGCGCCGGCCCTGCATTGGGCTGGTTGGGCTGAGCACCCGCGGGACCGGCGATGATGCGCTGCTCGCCGCGGGGTGGGGGCACCCCGCCTCCATTGACCGGCTGCGGGCCGGGGCCGGTGAAGCTGGCGACCAGGTTGTTCCAAAAGCGATCGGAGATCCCGTCGAGCTCGCGCTGGGCGACGTCGAGCGCGGTGCCGGGCAGCAGGCGGCCGAAGACGCGGATCATGGTGATGCGCAGCTGGCCCGGGGCGTTCGGGGCGACGGGCAGCGGGCGCCAGAACTGCACCGGGTCGGTGAACTCGAACGAGGGCGGCAGCACGCCGATGACGGTGTGCGCCACGTCGTCGAGCTTCACGACCTGGCCGAGGGCGCCGTCCTCGCCGTTGAAGCGCGCCTGCCACGCCGCGTGGCTGAGCACCGTGGTCGGCGGGGCGCCGGGCTTGAGGTCGGTCTCATCAAAGAGCCGGCCGCGCCAGGCACTGACACCGAGCAGCGGAAAGAAACCGCCGGTGACCGCGGCCGAGGGCACGCGGACAGCGCCATCGCCGCGCGACAGCGTGGCGGAGTTGTTGCGGTAGCCGGCCAGGGCGCGGAAGGACTTGGGCACCGCGTCGGTCAGGGCGAGGAATTCATTGTCCGGCATCATGTCGCCGTTGCCGGGGATCTGGGCGGTGGAATCGCGCGGGACCTTGCGGACCAGCACGAGGTCGCCGGGCTCGGGGTAGGGCAGGGGCTTGAGCAGGACGGCGTGGACGACGCCGAAGATGGCGGTGTTGGCGCCGATGCCGAGGGCGAGCAGGGCGATGATGAGCGCGCTGAACGCCGCATGGGCGCGCAGCTGCCGGAAGGCGGATGTGAGGATATCCATGGGCGGGGTGGGGCAGGCGCGGTTCGTCGCGCTGCCTTTAAGCGCCGCCGAGGGCCCCGTTTGTCTGCCATTCGTGGGCCAGCGAGCTTGCTCGCGCTGTCTCGTATTCGTTAACGGGCGCGAGCAAGCTCGCTGGCCCACGAGTCAGGCCTACGTCTTGGCGCTGTTGTCGCAGGTGATGTGCGTGCGCCGGCGCATGGCCGTGTAATTGCGGATCTGCGCGGCAAAGTCCTTGTTCCTGACCAGGGTGGCGTTGGCGGGCTTGCCGGCGGTGTTGCTTTCCTCGGTGGCCGCGGCCGTGGCGATCAGGACCAGCAGTTCCGCCTTCTCCGGCAGGCGCTGCGCGGGGAAACGGGCATGCGTCGCCAGCCAGCGCAGGGTCTGGTGAAAGGGAGGTTGGGCGGTCGTCGTCACGGGCGCAGACTGCAGGGAGGCCGGCGGGGGAGTCAACCGGAGTTCTGTTTAACCACTCATCCACCCTAATTGGACACTAATCATCGGGCCGGAAAGACAGGTTTTGCTGATACCAAGAGACTCTGGTTCTGTTGTTTGGATTAGTGCCTCATTGGTGGAGATCAGTGGTTAAAATCTCCCGAGCTTTGGGTTGCACCGGCCGGGGCGGGGCCTAGGTTCGCCCGTTCCCATGGCTTCTTTGCTCAACCTGCTCGACGTCAGCCTCCACTTCGGCGGCCCCGCGATCCTGGAAAAAATCAACTTCCAGGTCGATGCGGGCGAGCGCGTGTGCCTGCTCGGGCGCAACGGCGCGGGCAAGTCCACCCTCATGAAGGTCATCATGGGCGACATGAAGCCCGACACGGGCGACGTCTTCCGGCCGTCCGGCGCGGTCTACCGCCGGCTCACGCAGGAGATCCCGACCGACCTGACGGGCACGGTCCACGACATCGTCGCCGCCGGCCTGCGGCCGAACGACGACCACCATGAGGAGGAGTGGGAGCGCGATGTCCGGGTCGAGGACCTGATCAACGCCATCCGCCTGCCGCCCACACAGGAATTCTCCGCCCTCTCCGGCGGCCTGAAGCGCCGCGCCCTGCTGGCCCGCGCGCTGGCCGCGCAGCCCGACCTGCTGCTGCTCGACGAGCCGACCAACCACCTCGACCTCGAGTCGATCCTGTGGCTCGAGGAGTTCCTGCTGGAGAAGAAGCCCACGCTGCTCTTCATCACCCACGACCGCGCCTTCCTCCGCAAGATCGCCTCGCGCATCGTCGAGCTCGACCGCGGCCGCCTCGCCGGCTGGGCCTGCGACTACGACACCTACCTGGTCCGCAAGCAGGAAGTGCTCGAGGCCGAGGAGCGGCAGCGCGCCCTCTTCGACAAGAAGCTGGCGCAGGAGGAGGAGTGGATCCGTCGCGGCGTGAAAGCCCAGCGTTCCCGCGCCACCGCGCGCATCAACGCCCTGAAGGACATGCGCGCCCAGGCCCGCGCGCGCCGCGACCGCGTCGGCAACGCCACCATCAAGGTCACCGAGGCCGAGCGCACCGGCGTGAAGGTCATCGAGGCGGAGAACGTCACCTACGCCTGGGGCGACGGGAAGGTCGTGATCCGCGATTTTTCCACCGTCATCCAGCGCGGCGAGAAGATCGGCATCCTCGGGCCCAACGGCGCGGGCAAGACGACCCTCATCAAGCTGCTGCTCGGCCAGCTGAAGCCCACCAGTGGCTCGCTCAAGCACGGCACGAACCTCGAGGTCGTCTACTTCGACCAGCTGCGCGCGCAGATCGACGACAACAAGACCGTCGCCGACAACATCGCCAACGGCAACCCGACGGTGACCATCGAGGGCCACACGCGGAACGTCATCAGCTACCTGCAGGACTTCCTCTTCGAGCCCGCCCGCGCCCGCACGCCGGCGCGCGTGCTCTCCGGCGGCGAGCGCAACCGCCTGCTGCTCGCGCGGCTCTTCACCCAGCCGGCCAACGTGCTGGTGCTCGACGAGCCGACCAACGACCTCGACGCCGAGACGCTCGACCTGCTCGAGGACCTGCTGGTCGAGTTCCAGGGCACGCTGCTGCTGGTGAGCCATGACCGTGAGTTTCTGGACGAGGTCGTGACGAGCACGCTGGTGTTCGAGGGCGACGGCCGGCTCGGCGACTACGTCGGCGGCTACACCGACTGGCAGAACGAGAAAAAGAAAATGGCGGCGCGGAAGGTGGAACCGGCGAAGGCGCCGGCGGCCGCGCCCAAGGCGGCGGGCAAGCCGGCCAGGAAACTTTCCGGCAAGGAGCAGAAGGAACTCGAGACGCTCCCGGCCAGGATCGAGGCGCTCGAGCAGGAGCAGGCCGCGCTCACCGCGAAACTGGCCGATCCGGCCTTCTACAAGAAGGAGGCTGCGAAATTCGCGGAGGTGAAGCAGCGCCTGGAGATCGTGGAGCGGGAGCACGCCACGGCATTCGCCCGCTGGGAAGAGCTGGAGGCGGCCCGCGCGGCCGCTTTATAAACCCAACGGGTGTTTCGTTCCGGCCCCTCCGGGCTCGACTGCCGGAGCCGGGTGCGCTTTGCTAGGGCCGTTCGCCCCCTTCCGCCCTCCGGGCAGAAACCTTAACTCCGCACACACATGGCCTTGATCCTCTTCTTCACGGTGCTCGCGATCGTCGCGCTGGGCGCCTCGTTTGTCCTCACGCTGCCGGCTGCCGGCCGCGGCGCGCTGATCGTGCTCGCTTTCTCCCTCTTCGGCTTCGGCCTCGTGGTCGGGTCGTCGGTCGTGATCGACCAGGACGAGGTCGGTATCGTGCACAAGCAATTCTTCGGCAAGCCGCTGCCGACCGGCCAGATCATCGCCCGCGACGGCGAAATGGGCCCGCAGGCCGAGATCCTCGGGCCCGGCTGGCACTTCGGTTATTATCCCTTCACCTACTCGGTGCGCATCGACCGCGTGATCACCGTGCCGTCGGGCCAG
>JAYRDK010000038.1:0-39748 GCA_041909435.1 Lacunisphaera sp. | reverse complement strand
GTGGCGGGGTCGTAACACTCGGCGACGTGGCTGAACCAGACCTTCGCGAAGTCGGTCAGCTCGGTCATGGTGCCGACGGTGGAGCGCGAGGTCTTGACCGTGTTGGACTGCTCGATGGCGATGGACGGCCGGATGTTCTCGATGCGGTCGACCCGGGGCTTGTCGAGCAGGTCAAGGAACTGGCGGGTGTAGGCGCTGAAGGTCTCGACGTAGCGCCGCTGGCCCTCGGCGTGCAGGGTGTCGAACACCAGGGAGGACTTGCCGGCGCCGCTCAGGCCGGTGACGACGACAAACTTGCCCAGCGGAAGGTCGAGGTCGAAGCCCTTGAGGTTGTTCTGGCGGACGCCGCGCAGGCGGATGGACTCGGGGGCGGAGGTGGTCGGCACAGGAGGCACAGAAAGATGACGAATCGGCGGAACGCAAACCCGGGTGGCTTTCCACCCATGCCTGCTGACATAACGCTGTCAGGAGGGCCCAACGCGCACCAAGAAGCTAAGAGGCAAAGGGCCCGCTCGCGGGTGGCTGCGGCATGCTTGGTTTCTTCGATTCTTTGGGTTCTCCGGGCTTGGTCAGCTCCCGGAACAGGCCCAGGTGCGCCTGCATCTGGCGCTCGGGCACGAAATTCGCGGCGGCGTGCTCGCGGCCGTGGTGGGCGAAACGCCGGCGGTCGGCCGGCTGGCGGATGAGCCGGTCGAGGGCGGCGACGAAGGCGGTCTGGTCGTGGTTGGCGATGAGGCAGCCGGATTTGTCCGGCACGAAGCACTCGCCGACGCCCACGATGTCGTAGGCCACGGCGGGCAGGCCGTGCAGCTGGGCCTCGATCAGGAAGTTCGAGAGCGACTCGCTCTGCGAGGCCAGCACGGCCAGGTCGGAGGCGTGGTAGAGCTGGGTGGGGTCGGAGGTGTAGCCGAGGAACTTCACGCGTGCGCCGAGGCCGAGGTCGTGGGCGAGGCGCTCGCATTTCTTCCGCGCCGGGCCGTCGCCGGCCAGCCAGAGCTGCCAGTCGAGGTAGCCCGGGAGCTTCGCGCAGAGCTCGATGAGCTCGCGCTGGTTCTTCTCCGGGCGGAACATGGCGACGTTGAGCAGGACCGCGGTCGTCGGGTTGGCGCCGTGGTAGCGCCGCAGGGCGTTGTTGCGCGGCGCGGTCTCGTCGGTGAAGCGGAGGACGGAGTTGTGGATGACCGTGATCTTGTGCGCGGGGATGTCGTGGTCGTCGGTCAGCACGCGCTTGGCCACGTGGCTGTTGGCGATGATGTGGCGGCAGAGCTTCAGCGAGCGGACGAAGAGCCAGGGCAGGAGCTTGCCCGTGCGCATGGTGCAGATGACCGCGGCCCGGGGCAGCCGGCGCTGGATGAAGCCCGCGTAGCAGTTGGCCATGCGACCCATGCAAAGCACGAGATCGGGGGCGGCTTCCTCGGCGGCGCCGAGCAGGCCCGGCGCGAACCAGTCCAGCCCGGTGTCGAACGACTGCAGCGAGCGGAAGGCGAAGGGCTGCTGCTCGCCGTCGAGCTCGAGGACGCCGCGCGGACGGAAGGTGAGGAGGGTGACCTCGTGCCCGGCCTTGGCGAACGCCGTGGCCATGAAGACCGATTGGCGCTCGGTGCCGCCGCTGCGAAGGTAGTCCTGGACGATGAGAATTTTCATTGCTCCGCGGGGAGCCGCGGCAAAGGTTTGTGGTCCATCATTCAATGAACCACCCGTTCGTCAACCTGCTGGTGCGGTGGCTGGTGCTCGCCCTCGGGGTCGTGCTCAGCACCAAGATCGTGCCCGGGATCAGCTATGACACCGGCACGACGCTGTTTGTCGTCGTGCTGCTGCTCAGCCTGTTCAACGCCGTGCTGAAGCCCCTGCTGCTGCTCTTCACGCTGCCGTTCATCGTCCTGACCCTCGGGGTGGGCATCTGGCTGATCAACGCCGTGCTCTTCTACTTCGTGGGCCGGCTGGTGGACGGCTTCCATGTGGCGGGGTTCGGGTCGGCCCTGCTGGGTGCGCTGATTGTCAGCGTGACCAACCTGGTCCTGAACCGCCTCCTCACGCCGCCCCGCCCCCCGGGCGGCCCCGGTCGCTCCGGCACGCCGGCCAGGCGCGATGATGTGATCGATATCTGAGGAGAAACCTGAGACCTGAGGGGTGGTAACTGTAGGGCGGGATCGCTGATCCCGCCTTTGTGTTTTTGGAGGTCCGGCCTCCCGGCCGGCCGCGGTCGGTCAGGAGACCGACCTTCCACCGGACAGGCAGGCGGGTCAGCGACCCGGCCCCACAGGACGGACTTTCCGTTTGACGGCTGCCGCCCGTGGGGCGACTTTCGCCGCCCACAAACTCCCATTATGGCAGACGACATTTACGACTTGGTGATCATTGGCGGCGGCCCCGCCGGCTACGTCGGCGCGATCCGCGCCGGGCAGCTCGGCAAAAAAGTGGCGGTCATCGAAATGGAGCGCGCCGGTGGCACCTGCCTCAACTGGGGCTGCATCCCGACCAAGGCCCTGCTCAAGAGCGCCGAGCTCTACCGCACCATCCAGAAGGCCGACAGCTACGGCCTGAGCGTCACGGGCGCGTCGTTCGATTTCGCCAAGGTCGTCGAGCGTTCGCGCGGCGTCGCGGCCCAGATGGCCAAGGGCGTCGAGTTCCTCTTCAAGAAGAACAAGGTCGACTACCTGGTCGGCAAGGGTTCCGTCACCGTCCCCGGCATGGTCGAGATCACCGAGGGCGAGCATAAGGGAAAATTTCTCCGCACGAAAAACATCCTCCTCTGCACCGGCCAGAAGCCGCGCCCGTTGCCGGGCCTGCCGGTCGACGGCACCCGCGTGATGACCTCCCGCGAGGCCCTCGCCGCCAAGACCGCCCCGAAGACGATGGCCATCATCGGCGCCGGCGCCATCGGCGTGGAGTTCGCATATTTCTTCAACGCCTTCGGCACGAAGGTCACGCTCATCGAGATGCTCCCGCAGATCCTGCCCGTCGAGGACGAGGAGGTCAGCAAGGTCCTCGAGCGCAGCTTCACCAAGCAGGGCATCACGGTCCACACCGGCACCAAGAGCGAAAACATCCGCGTCGGCGCCAAGAGCGTGAAGCTCGACCTCGTGAAGGACGGCGCCAAGACCGAGCTCGAGGTCGAGACGGTGCTCGTCGCGATCGGCATCACCTCCGCGCTCGACGGCCTGACGTCGGCCAAGGTGAAGCTCGAGCTCGACCGCGGGTTTGTGAAGGTGGACAACAATTACCAGACCAGCACGCCCGGCATCTATGCCGCCGGCGACATCCAGGGCCCGCCGTGGCTCGCGCACGTCGCCTCCTTCCGCGCCATCCAGGCGGTCGAGGGCATGTTCGGCCACGCCAAGCCGAAGCAGGTCGGCATCTTCCCGGGCTGCACCTACTGCCAGCCGCAGGTCGCCAGCACGGGCCTGACCGAGAAGCAGGCCAAGGAGAAGAAGCTCGACTACAAGGTCGGCAAGTTCCCGTTCACCGCGGTCGGCAAGGCCGTCGCGGCCGGCGACACCGAGGGTTTCGTCAAGGTCATCGCCGACGCGAAGACCGGGGAAATCTACGGCGTGCACATCATCGGCAACGAGGCCACCGAGCTCATCGCCGAGTATGGCCTGGCGATGAACCTCGAGGCCACGGTCGACGAGATCCATCACACGATCCACGCCCACCCGACGCTGTCCGAGGCCCTCGGCGAGGCCGCCCTGGCCACGCTGGGCAAGGCGATTCATACCTGAGCTGGGAAGCAGTCAGCTTTCAGCCAACGAGGCCGGCAATTCCGCCGGCCTTTTGCTTTGAACATTTCACACGGATGCTGAGTGTTTGGCCCGCGGGCCGTAACTTCACCTTGGGATATATCATGAAAAGAAAGATGCAGTTAGTTGCTACCATTGCCGGTTGCTTGCTGATTTTGACCGCGCGTGGGCTTGCTAGCCAAGAGGCTGAGGTCCTTGGAGCGCTCGCTCAGTTAAGAAACATTCAGCCGACAGATGATGACAAGCAGTTGACGGAGATTAACGCGCGAATGGATGCTGCGTGGAAGAAAATTGAGACCCTGAAATCTCTCGCGGTGCCCATTATATTGCAGGAATTGAAACGGGAGCTCGCGAGTAAGACTCCTGATCAATTCTTCCTTTTGGATACGGCATACCTGGCCTTAAAGCTCAGCCGAAAGGAAGCTGAGCCCGTGGCTTTGCAAGCTCTGGCCAGAATCGATCCGACGGAAAAAATCATCCAATACAACGATCAGGAGCTTTTTAATTTTACCTACGAACTGGCGAAATCGGGGCGCTCAGAAGTGTTTGCTCAGATTGACCGGCTTTTTCTGCGACCTTCTTTCAAGGATCGGGGGATAACAATACCGCAGCATGCCTTTACGCTGAACTCGAAATTAATGTGTGTGTTTCTTTACGGAATCAGTGGGCCCGACGCCGAACTCCATGTTGCCGATCTGTTGGACTCCCGTCCAGAGGACCGCCTGACTCTGCTGGAAATACTCTACTACATCGGCTCTTCTAAATGTGCCGATAAGATAACAAAAACTCTTTCACGTCATGGGGATCATGAGACAGTGACTCGAGGAATCACCGTGCTCATGAAAAACTGCGGCCCAACCGGAAAGGAATTGGCGCAACGCATTGATTCCGGTGGGTTCGACGTGGAGGCGAAGAAATATTACGAAGCAGTTCGCTCCGAAATTCCCAAGGTCACCCATGAAACAAACGCCCAGCTTCTGGAGCCGTTCCAAGGTTCAATTAGTAAGCTCAGTGACGAAAAATTGAAGGAACGCCTGCACCTGATGTATGAAAAATTTGGCGTGGAAGACGAGCTGAGCCCGTCGGTCATAGTAAAATCTAAACTCCCTACCGACTATCTAATTGCGGAAATGAAGCGCATTAGAAGCCGCATGTTTTATCGGATCAACCCTCATGCCTTGGACGATGTATTGGTGACGAATCAGATTATCACCACCTTGGAGTTCAGGGATTGAGAACAAAGATTCTGTAGCTAGGCGGAAACGACCTCTAGCTTTTTGCCAGCTTGGCACAGCGGGCACTCGCCGGGTTTCCACATGCCGAAAGACATTCGGGCGAGGGCCTCGAGTTTCAGGTTATGCTCGGTGGCAAATGCGTCGGCCCGGTGGCCGAAGATGATGAGCGCGCTGCAGACGATGGGCCGGGCGCCGCAGGCGAGCAGGTCGGCGTGGGTGCCTTTGACCGCGGAGCCGGCGCTGATGGCGTCGTCCACGATGGCGACGCGCTTGCCGCGGAGGCTTTCGCGCTCGGTAGCGGGGACGATGTAGCGGACGGGAAAGAGGCCGGCGGTGTCGGGTGGTTCGAAACGTTCGGCGCAAAAACTTTTAATGTTAAGTTTAGTGCCGATCATGGCGGCCAGCTTCGCTCCGCCGGTCATCGGGCCGCAGACGGCTTCGATGCGGTGGGCGGCGAGGCGGCTGGCGAGATCGTCAACAAAGGGCTGCAGGCGGGCCGGGTCCTCAAAGAGTTTATCGAGATCGAACCACAGCTCGCTGTGGTAACCGGACTCCATGCGGAAGTGACCGCGGCGGCCGGCAAGGAGGGCCAGCAAATCGGACGACATGGTTTCCCGGACTACTCCGGCAGCGGCTTGCCCTTGGTCTCGGGGGCGAACCAGATCAAAACGAGGCCGAAGGCATAGACGAGGGTGATGACCGCGCCGGCCTGGGCGTAGCTGCCGTGGAAGGTCTGCATGAGCGCGCCCATCTGGAGGGCGCCGACGGCGGCGAGGATGCGGCCGGTGTTGAAGGCGAGGCCCTGGGCCGTGGCGCGGACGCGGGTCGGAAAGAGCTCCGGCAGGTAAAGCGGCAGCCAGCCGAAGAAGGACGCGGTGATGGCGCCGACGAGGAAGGTGAGCGCCAGGAACGGCACGCCGTAGCTGTCGATGCCGCGGAAAAGCCACGCGCAGCTCAGCAGCGAACCGAGGCAGAGCAGGAAGTAGGCGGCCCGGCGGCCGAAACGTCCGCCCATCCAGGCGCCGATCAGGCAGCCGAAGATCGAGCCGACGGCCGAGAGCGCCTGCGTGTAGGCCTTGGCCTTGGGCAGGTCGGGACCGGCCATCTTGTCGGCCCACAGCGGCAGCCACTGCACGGAGCCCCAGGTGCCGATCAGCACGACAGCGGTGAGCAGCATGCCGATCAGGGTGGGTTTGAAGAGCGCCGCGTTGGTGAAGATCTCCTTCACCGGCTGCGTGGGCTTGAGGGCGGCGGCGTGCTGCCATTTTTCGGATTCCGGCACGAAGAGCCGCACGAAGAAGGTGAGCGCGGCCGGCAGGGCGCCGACCACGACGACGTAGCGCCAGGTTTCCTGCGTCACGGCGAAGAACATGCCGACGCAGGCGATGAGGGCGAAGCCGACGTTGGCGGCGGCGCCGATGATGCCCGCGAGCATCGGACGGTTCTTCTCAGGCCAGACTTCCATGACGAGGGCGACGCCCAGGGCCCATTCACCGCCCATGCCGAGCGCGGCGATGAAACGCAGGGCGCCGAGGTGCCAGGGCTCGGTGGCAAAATAAACCAGGCCGGTGAACAGCGAGTAGCAGAGGATGGCGAGGCTCATGGCCCGCACGCGCCCGATCTTGTCGCCGAGCCAGCCGAAGACGAGGCCGCCGCCGGCCGCGCCGAGGAGGAAGGCGGCCGTCACGATCCCCATCCAGTGGCCGACGAACCTGTCGTCCACGATCCCGTAGGCCGCCTGCATCTGCTGCAGCGCCGGGCGGGCGACGAGCGGAAAGATGCCCATCTCGAGTCCGTCGAACATCCAGCCCAGGAAGGCGGCAAGCAGCACAAGTTTCGGACGCGAGGCCGGGGCCGGGGTGTTTTCCATGAATTGGGGTCGCGGGGCGGGGATCTGGTGTCCTCCTTCGCCGAGGCTTCCGCCGTCGCTCAGTGAGCTATGGCGGACAAGACGGAGGACAATTTTTAATCCGCTTCGGATTAAAAATTGGTGCGAGTGCCGGGAGTCGAACCCGGATCAGCAGCTTCGGAGGCGGCTACACTATCCATTGTGCTACACTCGCAGGGAACCGAGCGGGTAGCTTTCCCGGGTGGCGCGGGTTTTCAAGCAGTTTGTGGGGGTAGGGCGATTCGTCCCCGACGAGCCGTTCGCGAAACGGCTCATCCGGAGGATTCGCCCTACCGGCTCAGTGCGCCACGTGCACCGTGGCGGTCAGCGGCTGGCCGATCTCCTTGAGCAGGTCCTTGAACCACGGCTGGGTGGTGTCGAAGGCCTTGCCGCCCTTGATGCGGGGAAATTCGATGGCGCGCAGCTCGTTGCCGCGTTCCTCATCGTGACCGATCAGCCCCGTCACGCCGGCCTTGGCGCATTCCACGGCCTTGAGAACGCAGGTGTCGATGAGCTTGAAGTCCTCGTCGTTCGCCGGGGCGGAGCGGGCGAAATAGCCGCTCTTCTGCACGAGGGTCTTCTCGGCGCCGATGAGCTTGGCGAACTGCTCGGCGAACCACTTGCCGGGGTTGATGGTGTCGAGGCGGACGTGGCCGAAGGCGTCGCGGTCGATGGCGGCGCCGCGGGCGGTCATCTCGGCGATGATGCTGTCAAGGCCGGCGCCCTCACTGACGAAGAGGTTCACGTTGCCCTGCTTGTCCATGAGCGCGCGGAGGCGCTTCGCCTCGGCCTCGATGTCGAGGGCGAGC
This sequence comes from Lacunisphaera sp., assembly GCA_041909435.1. Taxonomy (GTDB): domain Bacteria; phylum Verrucomicrobiota; class Verrucomicrobiia; order Opitutales; family Opitutaceae; genus Lacunisphaera. The sequence goes on along the minus strand of JAYRDK010000038.1, from coordinate 32,076 downwards.
TCGGGCAGGTAGATGGCGTGGACGCCGTAGCGCTCCTTCGCAAGGCCGATGCCGGGGACCCACGGCTTGCCGGCCAGGCTGGCCTGGTAGGCGCGGGCGGTGGCGGCGGTGAGCCAGCCGCAGTTGCGGCCCATGACCTCGTGGACGATCAGCATGCGGGCGCTGGCGCCGAGCTCGGTGACGACGTTGGAGAAGAACCGCGCGCCCTGCTCGGCGGCCGTGACGGCGCCGAGGCTCTGGCGGATCGGGATGATGTCGTTGTCGATCGTCTTGGGCAGGCCGATGACGTTGAGCTTGTAGTTGTTCTTCTGGAGATGGGCGGCGAGGTCGGCGGCCGTGGTGTTGGTGTCGTCACCGCCGACGGTGTGGAGGATGTCGACGCCGTCCTTGGTGAGCTGCTCGGCCGCGACGTTGAGGGGGAGCTGGCCTTCCTTCACGAGGCCGCGCTTCACGGCGTCCTTGACGTTGGTGAGCTTGACGCGGCTGTTGCCGATGACACTGCCGCCGTATTGGCGGAGCACGGCGGCCGAGGCGCGGATCTCGGGAGTGACCTTGATGCTGTCGCCGAGGAGGAGGCCCTTGTAGCCGGAGCGGTAGCAGATGATCTCCCAGTCGGGGCATTGCTGCGTGTAATGGAGAATGAGCTGGCCGACGGCGGCGCTGAGGCAGGGGGCGTGGCCGCCCGCGGTGAGGATCGCGACTTTCTTCTTCGAGGTGCTCATGGTGGAAATATGAACCGGGAAGGTGCCACGGCGGGGCGGCCGGAGGCAATCGCGATTAGTGTCATCGCGGACAGAGACCTGAGGCCTGAGACCTGAGACCTGAAATCAAACACCGAACAGGCGCGAGCAAGCTCGCTGGCCCACAAAACGACAATCAGCCCGCGGGTGCCTTCCGCGACTTCTGCCATTCGCGGACGAACTCCACGACGATGGGCAGCACGGACAGGATGATGATGGCCAGGATCACGAGCTTGAAGTTCTTCTGCACGAAGGGCTGGTTGCCGAACAGGAAACCCGCGTAGGTGAAGAAGTAGATCCAGACGAAGCCGCCGATCACATTGTAGGCCATGAAGCGCGGGTAGGTCATGGAACCGACGCCCGCGATGAACGGCACGAAGGTGCGCACGATGGGCACGAAGCGGGCGAGGATGACGGCGCGGCCGCCGTATTTCTCGAAAAAGGCGTGGGCCTTATCGAGGTGCTTTTTGCGCAGCCAGATCGAGTCCTCGCGCTTGAAGACGGCAGGGCCGATCTTGCGGCCGACCCAGTAGTTGAGCGTGTCGCCGAGGAAGGCCGCGACGAAAAGGAGGCCGGCCATCAGGTGGACATTGAGTCCGGTCTCGGGCTTGGCGCAGAAGGCGCCGGCGGCGAAGAGCAGGGAGTCGCCCGGCAGCAGCGGCATGACGACGAGGCCGGTCTCGGCGAAGATGATCAGGAAGAGGACGCCGTAGGTCCACAGGCCGTAGCTGGCGATGATCTCCGCCAGGTGGCGGTCGATGTGGATGATGAAATCGACGAGTTTCTTCAGGAGGTCGAACATGGCGCGTGGGTAAAGAAAAAGGGCAGGTCGCGTGCGATCCTGCCCTGGTCGGAAATGAGAGACGGATTAGACGTCGGCTTTGGTCTTGCGGAGACCCTGGACGCGGTCGCCGGCCTTCCACTGGCCGCGCTTCTTGAGCAGGGCCACGCGCTCGAAGCGCTTGAGGACATTGCGTTTGACGACGAGACCGCCGCCGGAGGCCTTGAGACTGGGATGTTGGGACATAAAAGTGGTTTGGTTAACGTGGTTTCGGGCTTGGGAAGGGTGCGGATGTAGAGTTCGCGATAGCCCATGACAAGTATTTTTCACCCACGGTTTCGGCATTCACCTCAATCCACTGCGGCGTGGCGAACGGATGGTGGTTGTGCACCCAGCCGCTGAGGGCCGAGGCGTTGGCCGGCAGGTATTTAAACCAGACCCGAAATTCCTCGGCCGACTCCAGTTTACCCTCCCAATGATAATAGGAAGTGACCGGACCGTCGACCTGGGCGCAGGCGGCGAGGCGGGCCTCGACCGCGCCGCGGGCCAGCCGGTCGGCGTCGGCGCGTTTGGCGGTGGTTGTCCAAGCCACGAACATGCAGGGAGTTTTGCACGCCGCCGGCCCGCGGCAAAGCCAAAAGAAAGGGGCCGCCGGGCCCAAATTGCCCCTTGACGCTCCTTCGTTCCGCCGTAGGTCTATCCGTTCACAAAATTTCCTGCCGCACCCATGAGAGACGAATACATCCGCGACGCCCAGAAAGTCATCCAGGACCCGAACGTCCTGATCAACGTGGTTTCCCGCCGCGTGAAGCAGCTCCGTCGCGGCAGCCGTCCGCTCGTGGAGTCGCTCGAGAAGCTGAGCCCCGAGGACATCGCCCTGCGCGAGGTCATCGAGGGCAAGATCAGCTACGAGCTGCACACGGCCTGAGCCGGCCCTCCCGGCCAACTCCCAGTTCCCGCGAAGCGAGGCCCCGGCCTCGCTTCTTTTGTTTGCCGCCCCCGCGCCCTCCGCGCATCACTGGACCCTGCCCATGGCCAAGCCGAAAGATCCCACCCGCTACACCGAGATGCGCAATGCCAAGGCGCTGCGGGACTATTTCATCCACGACAAGTTCGAGGCGGGCATCAAGCTGGCGGGCACAGAGGTGAAGTCCATCCGCGCCGGCAAGGCGCAGATCACCGACGCCTTCGCCCGGATCGAGAAAGGCGGCGTTTGGCTCTACGGCGCCTACATCCAGGAATACTCGCACGGCGGCCTCTCGCAGCACGCCCCGCGGCGCGTCCGCGCCCTGCTGCTCAACGCGAACGAGATCCGCAAGCTGACCCAGGCGGTTGAGACCGGCGGCAAGACCATCGTGGCGCTGCGCATGTATTTCAAGGAGGCCCTCGTGAAGGTCGAGATCGCCACCGCGACGGGCAAAAAGCAGTTCGACAAGCGCGCCGACGTCAAAAAACGTGAGGAGAATCTCGAGGCCCGCAAGGCCCTCAAACAACGCCCATGAGCAAGAAACTTCCCAACCGCGTCACCGTCCGCGTGCCCGGCAGCACCTCGAACTGCGGCTCGGGCTTCGACAGCCTCGGCCTGGCGCTGTCCGTCTACAACGACATCACGCTCACCCGCGGCGACTGGAGCGGCGCCCGGCCGCTGACCGACCATGACACCGCGGGCCTCGGCATGGCGGACGAGGCGGCGGCGCTGTTCTTCGTGCGCGCCGGGGTGGAGGAGTTCGGCTACGAGCTCAACATCACCGGCGACGTGCCGATGTCCCGCGGCCTCGGCTCCAGCGTCACGCTGCGCGCCGGCGTGGTCGCGGCGCTCAACGAGATGTCCGGGGCCAAGCTTTCCAAGGACGACCTCTGCAGCCTCGTGACCCAGCTCGAGGGCCACCCGGACAACGCGACGCCGGCCGTCATCGGCGGCTTCTGCGTGGCGCGCTGCGACCCGCACACCGGCGAACTGCTCGGCGTGCTGCGCAAGCCGATCGGCAGGGATCTTTGCTTTGTCGTCGTGTCGCCCGACCAGGAGCTGGAGACGAAGAAGGCCCGCGGCATCCTGCCGAAGGAGCTGCCGTATTTCGACGCGATCAAGAGCGTGAACAGCGCGGTCTACGTGACGGCCGCGATCCTCTCCGGCGAATACGACCGGCTGCGCGACGCGGTGCGCGACTTTTTGCACGAGCCCTACCGGCTGCCGCTGATCCCCGGCGCCAAGAACGCGATCGAGGCCGGCGTGGCCGCGGGTGCGCTTACCGGCTGGCTGAGCGGCAGCGGCTCGAGCGTGCTCTGCGTGGCACGCCCGGCGAAGGCCGCGAAGGTCGGCCGGGCGATGGTGGCGGCCTTTGCGGCGCACAAGCTGTCCGCGACACCGCACCTGCTTTTCGCCGACAACAACGGCCTGCGCGTGGTGAAGCGCGGCGCCTGATCAGGCAGCCGGGAACGGCGAGCCGGAGCGGATGACCTTGGGCGGGTTCGCGTCCGGCCAGTATTTGACGAGCTCGGCGGCGAGCGCGGTCCACTTGAACGGTTTCCGGACAATGGCCTTGAGCGACGGCACGGCGGCCATCTCGCGGTCGGTAAAGGTCATGTTATAAGCCGTGATCATCACCACCGGGATGTCCGGGTTGATCTTCTGCACGGCGGCGATGAACTGCAGGCCGTTGATGTCCGGCATCTGGTAATCCGTGATGATGATGCCGACGTTGAGCGCGGGCAGCGCACGCAGCGCGTCGGCCGGCTTGGTGAAACCATGGACCGGACGGTCGAGGTGTTCGCCGAGCAGTTGCTGCAGCAGGTCAATGTAGGAGAACTCGTCGTCGACGAGCACAACGATCTTTTCTCCCGGTTTGGGCGAGGAATTGGACATGGCTGGGGTGAGACCGCGGCCCGTGCGGCGGAAGGGTTTCTAGGGGAAAACAGCTTGCCGTCCAGCGGATTAAGGCTTCCAACCATCGCAAATGCTTCACGTGGTGCTGTTTCAGCCGCAAATCCCGCAAAACACCGGCAATATCGGTCGCATGTGCGCGGTCACGCGGAGCCGTTTGCACCTGATCCACCCGCTGGGTTTCGAGGTCACCGACCGGAACCTGAAGCGTGCGGGCATGGATTACTGGCACTCGCTGGATGTCCATCACCACGCGGACTGGACGGCCTTCAGGGCCAGTGCGGTCGCGCCGCGCCGGCTGTGGCTGTTCACGACGCATGCGACGCGGACTTTCTGGGATGTGGCCTACGCCGACGGTGACGGCCTGGTTTTTGGCAACGAGGAGGCCGGCGCGCCCGACTGGCTGCACGCGGAGCTGACGGACCCGCAGCGCGTGAAGATCCCGCACGCGAACGGTGAGCTGCGTTCGCTCAATCTCTCGACGGCGGCCGGCATCGCCACCTACGAGGCGCTGCGGCAGGTCGGCCTGCCCAAGCCGGCGTGACCGGACCGGAGACCTTACTGTCCGCAACGGCAGGTTTTGCGGCCCAGCGGTTACCTCCGGCACCCTCCGGGCGTCTCAACGCCACATGATGAAACCCCTCCTCTGTCTGGTTGTGGTCCATGCGATGCTGCTCGTCGGGGGAGCGGCCGCCGCGCAGGAGGCCTCGATCGCGGCCAGCGCCACGGCGGGATCGGATTATCAGCGCCCGCGGGATGCCGCGGGCAACCTGCAGCCCGAGACCTATGTTTTTGCCGAGGGACAGTTCCTCGGCGGCGGCACCGTTGATCGCGGCCTGGAGCAGACCACCTTCACCCAGATCACGCGCACGCTGGCGGCCAGCCTCGCGAAACAGAACTACCTGCCGGCGCCGGATCTGAATTCCGCCCGGCTGGTGATCATGGTGCACTGGGGCATGACGATGGTCTCCGAGGACCCGATGAAGGACATCAACCTCCAGCGGGCGCAGGAGGCGCTGACGGCCTTCAGCGCGGCGCAGGAAGCCAACGGCCTGGCCGACCCGACCGCGCTGAACTCGGCGACCAGCGCGATGGGCATGGCCCGGCAGGGCGTGCAGGACACCGTGAACCGCAATGCCGTCCTGCTCGGCTTCGCCCGCAGCCTGGAGCGCGAACGCCAGCAGATGATGACCTCCACCGCCGAGATCACGATGAGCAACGAGCTGAACGAGGAACGCTATTTCGTCATCCTGATGGCCTACGACAACCAGACGCGCCTGAAGGAGCGCCGGTCGCGGCTCATGTGGGTCACGCGGCTCAGCGTGCGTTCGCCGGGCAACAATTTTTCGGAGGCGCTGCCGGCCCTGGCGCGCGTCGGCGCCGAGGTCTTCGGCCGGCAGGTCGACGGCTTGGTGCGGGTGAAGGCTCCGCTGGGCCGCGGCACGGTGACGATCGGCGAGCTGGAGGTGCTCGGGCCGGCCGGGGAAAAGCCTCCGCCGACCCGGAAGGACCGGTAAGGCGCGGCCGCCCGCCGGGCTTGCTACCGCGCGATCCGCGGGATCGCGCTGATCAGGGTGCGGGTGTAGGGATGCTGCGGGCGTTCCATGACGTCGACGGCGTCGCCGAGCTCGACGATTTTGCCCTGATACATGACCGCGATGCGGTCGGAGATGTGTTTCACCACGGACAGGTCGTGGGCGATGAAGATCATCGTGAGATCCATCGAGCGGACGAGGCCGGCGAGCAGGTTGAGGATCTGGGCCTGGATGGACACATCGAGCGCCGAGACGGGTTCGTCGGCGATGATGACCCTGGGCTCGAGCGCGAGGGCCCGGGCGATGGCGATGCGCTGCCGCTGGCCGCCGGAGAACTCGTGCGGGTATTTCTGCAGGAAACGGGCGGGGAGGCCGACCTGTTCCATCAACCGGGCGACGCGCACCGGCACCTCGGCCGGCGGGACGACCCCGTGCACCAGCAACGGCTCGGCGAGCGCGGCGTAGACGGTCAGGCGCGGATTCAGCGAGGCGAAGGGATCCTGGAAAACCATCTGCAGGTCACGCCGGGCGGCCTTGAGTTCGGCGGCGGTCGCGGCGGTGAGGTCGTGGCCGCTGACCATGACGGTGCCCGAGGTGACCGGGGCCAGTTGCATGATGGCGCGGGAAAGGGTGGACTTGCCGCTGCCGGACTCGCCGACAAGCCCGAGCACCTCGCCGCGCCGGACCTCGAAGCTGACGCCGTCCACGGCCTTGACCGTGCCGGTCTGCTGCTTGACGAGAAACCCGGACTCGATCGGGAAGTGGGTCTTGACGTCGCGGACCGTGACGGTGGCCTCACTACCGATGACATGGGCCGGGGCGGAGGCGGTGGCAGGCTGTTCCGCGGGGAGATCAAATCGCTTGAGCAGTTCGGCCTCGGTGAACGGCTTTGACAGGTCGGGCGGCATCCCGGGGATGGCAAAGAGTTCGCGGCCCTTGTCCTGCAGGGCGGGGATGCAGCGCTGCAGGGCCTTGGTGTAGGGATGCTGCGGCGACCGGAAGATTGAGCGGGTGTCGGCCGACTCGACCACGCGGCCGGCATACATGACCTGCACGCGGTCGCACAGGCCGGACACGACGGCGAGGTCGTGGGTGATGAAAAGAACGGCCATGCCGAGCTCGCGCTGCAGCTGCTTGAGCAGCTCGAGGATCTGGGCCTGCACGGTCACGTCGAGGGCGGTGGTCGGCTCGTCGGCGATGAGCAGGTCGGGCTTCGTGATCAGCGCCATGGCGATCATCACGCGCTGGCGCATGCCGCCGGAGAACTCGTGCGGGTAGCTGTGCAGCCGCTTTGCCGCGTCGGGGATGCCGACGGCCTCGAGCATGGCCAGGCCGCGGGCGAGGGCGTCGGTCCGGGAGATCTTCTCGTGGATCAGCAGGGGCTCGATGAGCTGTTCCGAGATGCGCAGGTAGGGATTCAGCGACGTCATCGGGTCCTGGAAGATCATCGCGATGCGCCGGCCGCGGATGGCGCGGAGCTCGGCCGGCGAACAATGCAGCAGGTCGGTGCCGTCGAACATCGCCCGGCCGCTCTCGATCCGGCCGGGGGGCTGCGGGATCAGGCCCAGCAGGGAGGAGCAGGTCACGGACTTGCCGGAGCCGGACTCGCCCACGATGCCGAGGGTCTCGCCCTTCTCGACGGAGAAGCTGACGCCGTCCACGGCCCGATACACGCCACGGCGCGTATGGAAGTAGGTGCGGAGGTCCGTGACTTCGAGCAGGGGCATGGCGGCTAGCGCGAGGCTGTGAACCCGCCGGGGCGCGGCAATGCAAATTGTCGGTTGCGCGCTTGCTCGCAACGTGGCGCGCAAGCGCGCCACCTACAGCAACTCCGCGAACAGCGCCTCGTAGCGGTCCAGCTGTTTCTGCAGCGAGAACCGCCCGGGGGCGTCGGCCTGGCCGCGGGCCACGATCGCCTCCACCGCCGGGCCGCCGGCCAGCACCTCGGTGAGGGCGGCGGCGAGCGCGGCATCGTCCCCGCGGGGAAATTTCCAGCCGTTGACGCCGGGTTCGATGACGTCGTTCACCCCGGCGGCATCGCTGCCGATGGCCGCGCAACCCGCGGCCATGTAGTCGACGAGCACCAGTGGCAGGCCCTCGTAATGCGTCGAGAGCACGGCGGCGCGGCAGCGGTGGTAAAGTTCGGCGGCATTGGACACGCGTCCGAGAAACTCGACGCGGCCGGCCAGGCCGAGCGCACTGGCGAGCTTTTCGCAGGCACGACGGTGCGAGGTCTTGCCGTCGCCACCGAGGAGTAGCCGGCCGGTCCAGCCGGAATCGACCAGCCGCCTGGCGGCGCGGATCAGCGTCGGCTGGTCCTTTTGGCGGGCGAAGCGGGCGACCATGACGATGTCCTGGGTGCGCGCAGCGAACGGCGGGGCGCCGACCGAGTAACGCGTGGCGTCGACACCGTTGTGGATGACCTCCAGGCGCGGGCCGGCGAGGCCCAGCTGGCGGACGTGGTCGGCCACACCGTGCGAGACGCACACGGTCACGGTGGTGCGGGCGGCGAGCTTTTGCGCGGACCAGCGCCGCCAGAAGGGATAGCGTTCGCAGTTTTGTTCGATGTGCAGGACGACCGGCACGTTGGCGGCGAAGGCGGCCTGCCGGCCCCAGAGGTGCTCGCTGTTGCCGTGGGCGGCGAAGACCTGCGGCTTGAAACCGGCGATGATCGCGGCGAGCTGGCGCAGGGTCGTCCATTTCCAGCCGCCGTCCACCCAGGCGGTGCGCAGGCCGGTGGCGGCGATCTGGTTTTGCATGGTCACAGGCAGGGCGGCTTTCTTGCGGCGCAACACGAGCAGCGGTTCGTAGTTGCCCGTGCGCAGGTGGCCACAGGCGAGCTCGAGCGCGACCTTGGTGGCGCCGGAGCCGCCGCCCGTGACGAAATGGATGACCCGCGGCTTGGCGCTCATGAATGTCCTGCCTGTAGGTTGCGTGCTTGCACGCAACGTGGCGCGCCAGCGCGCCACCTACAAGGTATGAGGCCGGGTTTCTGGGAATTCATTTTTGCCCAATGTCCTTCAGGTAGGGCTCGAGCGCGGCCTGCGCCTCGGCGACCGAGATGCGGAGCAGGGGCCGCGGGCCGGTCACATCGGCGGGACGGAGAATCGTGTGCTTTGTGTCCCACGGATGCCAGCGCCACGGCTCGAGCGGACCGTAGAGGCCGACGACCGGCACGTGGAAGGAGGCCGCGATGTGGATGAAGCCCGTGTCGATGCCGAAGGTCAGCTGCATCCGGCGCAAAAGCGACCCGGCCTCGCGGATGCCGAGCTTGGTGCTCCAGTCGTGACAGTGCCCGCGCAGGTCCGCCGGCATCGCGGCGAGGATGGATGCATAATAGCCGGCATTGCCCGGTGAGTCGCAGAAATGAATCTCGCAGTTCCGGTCGCGCACGAGCCACGCGAGCACCTCGCCGAAGCGCTCCGGCGCCCAGTCCTTGAGATCGAAGACGGACTTCGCACAGACGAAGACGCGGGTGCGATGGCCGGCGGGCAGTTCGCGGTCCACGCGCTGATCGGTGGCCGGGTCGGTCCAGTTTTCATTGTGCGTGTCGGCGACGGGGATGCCGTCGGCGCGCAGGACATCGAGGAAACACTCCACCTCGTGCTTGTCGGTGTAGGGCGTGCTGCGCTGGAGCAGCCACGCGCGGCCGTCGGTCGCGAAGCCGACGCGGTGCGGGATGCCGGCGAGCAGGGGCAGGATGGCGCTGGAAAACGAGCGGCGCAGGATGTAGCAGCGGTCGTATTTCCGGGCGCGGAGGAAGCTCGCGGCGCCGGGCAGGCTCGTGGGGAATTTCGCGGCGCGCTTCTTTTCACCCTTCAGGCGCGGGGCGAAGTAGAGCAGCTCATCCTTGTGGGGGCAGAGGGCGAGCGTGTCGCCGGAGACAGGTTCGCTGAGGACGTCGATCTTCGCGTTCGGAAACGCGCGGCGCAGGTTGCGCAGGGTGGGGATGGCCAGGATGGTGTCGCCGATGAAGCGGTAGCGGATCACCAGGATGCGCAGCGGGCGCGGGTCGGGCCAGGACATGGGGAAAAGTAGCGAGCAGTGGGTAGCGGGTAGCGAGTAGAAAATGCCAGCAAGGGCTTGATGGCTATGACGTGCCCGCTACTCGCTACTGGATACCCGCTACTTCCGCCTCAATACACCTCGGGGTAGCCCTCGCCGCGAGCCTTGAAGCGCTTGTGGACCCAGAAGTATTGCTCGGGGGCGAGGCGGACGTATTGCTCAATGAGTTGATTGATGCGCACGGCGTCGGCCGCGGCGTCCTTGGTGGGAAAGTTCTCCAGCGCCGGCAGGATGGTGAGGGTGTAGGAATGGTCGGCCTCGCGCTTGGCGAAGAAGGGCACGACGGCGCAGCCGGTCATCTCGGCGATCTTGCTGGTGGCGGTGTTGGTGATGGCCGGCACGCCGAAGAAAGGGAGGATCTCGGAGGACTTGCTGCGCTTGCCCTGGTCGGGCGCATACCAGATGGCGGCGTTGCCGCGCAGGCCGCGGACGAGGCCGCGCAGGTCGTCGAAATGCACGGCGGGCGACATGTGCCGCGCGCGCTGTCCGCGCATGAGGTGGGCGACGACGGGATTGTTGGGGTCGCGGTAGAGCCCGCCCATCTTGTGGGACTCTGACATGAACCGGCCGCCGATCTCGAGCGTGGTGAAATGGGCCGTGAGCAGGAGCGCCCCGTTGCCCTTGGCCAGCGCGGCGGTCAGATGCTCGAGGCCGATGACCCGGTGGGGCGGGAGGTCGGCGTATTTGGCCCACCAGCCGGCGCAGACCTCAAACAGGCCGAGGGCAAGGGAGTCATAGTGGGCACGGGCGAGGGCGGTGATCTCGCGAAGGGATTTTTCGGGGAAGCAGAGCTTCAGGTTGGTGAAGACCACGCGGCGGCGGATGCCGACGATGTTGAACACAATCCAGCCGAGGACGCGGGCGAGGGCGCGCTTCTCCGGCCAGGGGAGCTTGTCGGCGAGCCAAAGGAAGGCGAGGCACGCCCACATGGGCCAGTGCTGTGGGAGCCAGAGGCGCGGGTGCTCGCCGGCGCCGCTCATGCGCTGCCGGACTTGGGCGCGTTGCGGTAGAGCTGCGGGTTCAGCGCCGGGTCGTTATACATCTTGAACTGGAAGTAGGCGGAGAAGGTGCGGCGTCTGGCGATGACGTCGGCGAGCAGGTCGGCGAGGCAGCCGGTGAGGTCGGCGCGCTGCTGGCGGATGCGCGCGAGCTTCTCGGCGCACTTCGCCTTGTGCTCGGCGGAGGCCTCGGGGCGGACGGTCTCCTCGTGCATGTGGAATTCCTTCAGCGCGAGGATGGAGAGGCGGTCGATCATCATGCCGGGCGTCTCGGAATTGCGCGGGAGGCCGGTCTGCGGCGGGTTGAGCGCGGCGACGACGGCCTTGTCCATCTCCTCGGCGAAGTTGTTCCGCTCCTGGTTGAAGCGGTCGATGTTGCGCTTGGCCTGGTAGACGCGCTCGAAGCCGAGGTCGTCGCGGCGGGCGAAGTCCTCCTCGTGCCAGAGCGAGAAATTGCGGAGGTGGTTTTCCTCGAGCAGCCGGAAGAAATGCGCGCGGTCCTCCTTCGCCAAGGCTTCGGAGGACACAGCGGGCGTGACTTGGTGCCAGCGGGCGGTGAGCTCGGTCTGGCGGGCGGCGATTTCCTGGGCGTCGAATTTCATGCGTGCGGCAAATTGAGTTGGACAAAACAGGCCCGGACACAAGCCTGCGAATGCCGCGCGATGCAAAGCCTCCTCGTCATCAAGCCGTCGTCCCTCGGCGACATCGTGCACGCGCTGCAGGTGCTGCAGGTGTTGGCGAAGGAGCGGCCGGACTGCCGGATCAGCTGGGTGGTGCGGGAGCGGTTCGCCGGGCTGGTGCAGGCGGCGCCGTTCGTGCACGAGGTCATCATTTTCCGCCGGCGCGACGGCTGGCGGGCGTTTGTGCGGCTGCTCCGGCAGCTGCGCGGGCGGCAGTTCGACGCCGTGTGGGACATGCAGGGCCTGCTGCGTTCCGGTCTCATGACCGCGGCCGCACGGGCGCCCGTGAAGTGGGGCCGGCCGGATTCGCGCGAAGGCGCGGGGATTTTCTACAACCGGCGCGTGGACCGGCCCGCCGGCGCGGGGCCGCATCACGCCCTGGAGATCTTGCAGCCGTTCCTGCGGGCGGATGGGATCAAGCCGCGGCTGGATTTTCCGCTGAACCTGCGGGCGGGCGTGACCTATCCGTGGCAGGATTTCTTCGCCGGCGACCCGCGCAGCACCTTCGTAATCTTCACCGACAGCCGCGGGGCGGAGAAGGAGTGGCCGCGGTTCAATGAGCTGACGGCGCTGATTTTCCGGTCAATCCCGGGAAGTAAGATTGCGTGGTGCGCCGGCAAGCCGGCGAAACCCGAGGTCGCGGTGCCGGGCGACCGTTTCCTGAACCTGACCGGCTGCCCGATGGACCAGATGATCGCGCTGGTGCGGCAGCCGGCGACCTTCATCGGCAATGACAGCGGGCCGATGCACCTGTCGGCCGCGTCGGGCAACCGCGTGCTGGCCATCTTCGGGCCGACCTCGCCGCGGCGCTTCGGGCCTTTCCCCCTGGAGAATCCCAAGCACCGGGCCGTGGAGGCGCCGGGCGGGAAACTGGCCGACCTCGAGCCGGCGGCGGTGTTGGCGGCGTTGGAGGAATTGCGCGCGCGGGTGCTTTGACGGCGGCTGCGAAAGGCCGGTAAATCCGGCCAAAATCGCGGGCGGGCCGGGTTCGCATTTGCGTTTCTTTGCGCGCCAACAACATTGGGAACGCCACGCGGAAAGCGTGGTCCATCCCACCCGCCATGCCGGAAATGCTCATCATCAAGCCTTCTGCGCTCCGTGACATCGTCCACGGGCTGCAGGTGGCCGCGTCGATCAAGGCGCAGCGGCCCGAGTGGCGCATTTCCTGGATCGTGCGCGACATCTTCTCGCCGCTGGTGCGCTCGTGCGCGGCGGTCGACCAGGTCTATGTGTTCCGCCGCCACGAGGGCGCGCGGGGTTTTCTCACGACCATGCGCGAGGTGCGGAAGAAGAATTTCGACCTGGTGCTGGATTTCCAGGGGCTGCTGCGCACCGGGCTCATGACCAAGTGGGCGCGCGGCAAGCGCAAGCTCGGCCGCACCGACGCGCGCGAGGGCGCCGGGATGTTCTACGATGCGAAGATCCCGCTGCCGCCGGCGGGCAGCTCGAGCCATGTGCTGGATATCCTGCTGCAATTCTGCACGGCGGTCGGCGCGGAGGCGCGGCTGGCCGGTCCGCTGCGTTTCCGCGAGCTCGAGCGGCTCAACCTCAGCTTCATGGAGCCGCGGAAGGGCCAGCGCCCGGTGCTGATCTTTCCCGACAGCGGCCAGAGCAACAAGAAGTGGAACGGCTACGCCCAGCTCACCGCCCAGCTCATCCGCGAGGGCGGACGCAAGGTGGTGTGGGCCGGCAACAATTACCTGCCGTGCAAGGAGTCGTTCCCGGACGGCACCTTCCTCAACCTCACCGGCAACACCAGCCTGACCTCGCTGCCGGCGCTGCTGGCCAAGGCGGACTGGGTGATCTCGAACGACAGCGGCCCGATGCACCTGGCCGCGGCCATGGGCCTCAAGACGATCGGGCTCTTCGGCCCGACCGACCCGCGGCAATACGGACCCTATCCGATCAAGGCGCCGACGAATTACGCCATCCAGGCGCCGGTCGGTGACCTGAAGCTGCTCTCGGCCAAGGAAGTGTTCTATCTCTTCAACCGGATCGAGGCCTCGCTGCACAAGGCGCAGGCCAAGGCGGCGCTGGCGCACGCCTGATTACCCTCCACGGCGAGGTCGCCGTGGCTCCAACAGGATGGAGCGCGGGCGACCTCGCCCGCGAAGCACCCTCCAAATTTAGCCTGTTCAACCGGGGGGATACGCCTTGAATGGGCTTTCCCATGCTCGATCCCAAGCTCCTCCGTGAATCGCCCGAAACCGTGCGCACCGCCATCGCCCGGAAGCACCTCGACGTCGACCTCGACGCCGTGCTGGCGCTGGACACCGCCTGGCGCGCGCAGCTCGCCGAGGTCGAGTCCCTCCGCGGCAAACAGAAGGCCGCGAACAACGAGATGGTCGCGCTCAAGAAGGGTTCGCCGGAATTCATCGCCAAGGTCGCCGAGATGAAGGGCGTCTCGGCCCAGGCCAAGGCCGCCGAGGAGGCCCTGAAGCCGCTCGAGGAAAAATTGCACGCCGCCATGCTCACGCTGCCGAACATCCCGCACGCCACCGTGCCGGACGGCAGGACGCCCGAGGAGAACGTCGTCCACGCGACCCACGGATCGATCGAGGCCGCGTCCCCGCACGCCGTCCCGCACTGGGAGATCGGCGGGTTCGGCAACCTGATCGACTTCCCGCGCGGCGCCAAGGTCACCGGCGCCGGTTTCCCGTTCTTCATCGGCGAGGGTGCGAAGCTGTCGCGCGCGCTGCTGCAGTTCTTCCTGGATGAGGACGTGAAGGCCGGCTACACCGAGGTCAGCCCGCCGATCTTCGTCAACGCCGCCAGTGCCACCGCCACCGGGCAGCTGCCCGACAAGGAGGGCCAGATGTATGTGACGGCCGACCAGCTCTACGCCGTGCCGACGGCCGAGGTGCCGCTGACCAATTTCTTCCGTGACGAGATTCTCGAGGAGTCGGCGCTGCCCGTCTGCCGCTGCGCCTACACACCCTGTTTCCGCCGCGAGGCCGGCAGCTACGGCAAGGACGTGCGCGGCCTGAACCGTGTGCACCAGTTCGACAAGGTCGAGCTGCTCAAGTGGGTCCACCCGTCGTCCAGCTACGACGAGCTGGAGAAGCTCCGCGCCGACGCCGAGCGCCTGCTGCAGAAGCTCGAGCTGCCTTACCGCGTGCTGCTGATGTGCGGCGGCGACCTGGGCTTCGCGCAGTCGAAGAAATACGACCTCGAGGTCTGGGCCGCCGGGCAGAAGCGCTGGCTCGAGGTGTCGAGCTGCTCGAACTTCGAGTCCTTCCAGGCGCGCCGCGCGCAGATCCGTTTCCGCAACCAGGCCGGCAAGCCCGAGCTGGTGCACACCCTCAACGGCTCCGGCCTTGCCGTGCCGCGTGTGCTGGCGGCGCTGCTCGAAAACAACCTCCAGGCCGACGGCCGCGTGAAGCTGCCGGCGGCGCTCGTGCCATATTTCGGCAAGGAGTTCGTGAGCTTCAAATAAATGGAGGGCCCGGCTCCCGCCGGGCCCCGGCCCAGCAGGAGCTGGGCCCTCCACCCGCGCCATGGCCACCACAAGAAAACCCGACTGGCCCGCCGTGGCCGCGGCGTTCGCGGCGCGGATCCCGCACACCGGCCTGCACCCGGCGGCGATGCTGCGCGCCCGCGCCGAGCATCTGCGCGAGCAACGGCCGGGTGGGCGGCCGTCGCGCTGGGCCCTGGCCTTTTCCGGCGGGGCGGACTCGCTGGCGCTGCTGCTGAGCCTCTGGGCGGAGGGTCCGGGCCGTTGGGGCCGTGATTTCGTCGTGCTGCACTTCAACCACCGGCTGCGCGGCCGGGCGGCGGATGCCGACGAGAAGTTCTGCCGCGACGTGTGCGCCGCGCTCGGGGTGACGTTTGTGGCCGGGCGTTGGGATCGTGCAGGTGGCGTGCTAACACGCCACGTTGCGCGCAAGCGCGCAACCTACAAAACCCGGCCTGCAGCCAGCGAGGCCGAGGCACGCGCGGCGCGGTTTGCCTTTTTTCAACGCGAGATGAAGCGGCGCAAAATGCGCCTGCTCTGGCTGGCGCACCAGCAGGACGACATTGCCGAGAGCCTGCTCATGCGGCTGGCGCGCGGCAGCGGCACCGGCGGCCTGGCCGCGCCGCGTCCCGTGCAAACCATGGGCGGGGGGCGGCTGCACCTGCGGCCCCTGCTCACGCTGAAAAAATCCGAACTCGTGGCGGCGCTGAAAAAGGCCGGCGCCGTGTGGCGGGAGGATGCCTCGAACGCGGGCGACGATCATTTCCGCAACCGGATCCGGGCGCGGGTGCTGCCGGCCTGGGCCAGGGCGGCCGGGCGCGACGCCCTCGCCGGTGCGGCCTTGTCCCGCGAACTGCTGGACGAGGACGATGCGGCACTTGAGGTATGGCTGGACGAACTCAAGGCGCTCGACCGGCGCGGCCGGCTGGATTTGACCAAGCTGGGCGGCAAGCCCCGCGGTCTGGTGCGCCGCGCGCTGCACCGCTGGTTGCTCGCGGTCCGGCCCGAGACCGATCTGTCGCGACAGGGCTTCAACCAGCTGCTGGCGGCCGTGCAGCGGGGGCAGGACACGCGTTTCAGTCTCGGCGCCAAGGGGTTTGCGGTCGTCCGGCGCGGTTGGCTGCTTTTGCAGAAAAGCTGAGGCGGCCGGCCCGGTTCCGCGGGAAAAACGCGGCCGGACATGGAAAATGCCTCAATATTTCCGCCAGTCGTTCGTTTGACTTATCCAGAGGGAACCTACACGTTCCCCGACCACTCTCATCCCCATGGCCGACAACGACGACAACAAGAAGCGCAGTCCCCTCAAGAGCCTCCCGCCGGACGGTTTTCCCCTGAAGACCGGTCTGATCTGGATCGCGATCATCGGGGCCATCGTGGCGCTCTTCATGCTGAACCCGGGCAAGGCCCCGCAGCCGGCCACCCTCAAGATCCAGCAGGTCGTCGAGCTCGCCGAGCAGGGCCAGATCGCCTCCGGCTTCATCCAGCCCGACGGCACCGGCGGCCGCGACTGGTCGCAGGTGACCGGCGAGACCAAGGAACCCATCCTCAAGAACGAGACCGGCGCGACCAAGGCCTTCGTGGCCACCGGCCGCCTGACCGACAGCAACCTCGAGCTCCTGCAGAAGTCCAAGATCTTCGTCGAGAAGCCCGCGACGACCGCGATGACGCAGCTGCTGCTCAACATCCTGCCGTTCATCATCGTCATCGGCCTGCTTTATTTCCTGTTCGTCCGGCAGCTCCGCCAGGCGGGCAAGGGCGCCCTCAGCTTCGGCAAGAGCCGCGCCAAGATGCTCACCCGCGACAAGGACCGCGCGACCTTCGCCGACGTGGCGGGTTGCGACGAGGCCAAGGAGGAGGTCAGCGAAGTGGTCGAGTTCCTGCGCGATCCCAAGAAATTCCAGAAGATCGGCGGCCGCATCCCGAAGGGCATCCTGATGGTCGGTCCCCCGGGCACCGGCAAGACGCTCCTCGCCAAGGCCATCGCCGGCGAGGCCGACGTGCCGTTCTTCTCCATCAGCGGCTCGGACTTCGTCGAGATGTTCGTCGGCGTCGGCGCCAGCCGCGTGCGCGACATGTTCGAGCAGGGCCGCAAGAACGCCCCGTGCCTCATCTTCATCGACGAGATCGACGCGGTCGGCCGCCAGCGCGGCGCCGGCCTCGGCGGCGGCAACGACGAGCGCGAACAGACGCTCAACTCGCTGCTCGTCGAGATGGACGGTTTCGACACCCAGGAGGGCGTCATCATCATCGCCGCCACCAACCGTCCCGACGTGCTCGACAGCGCCCTGCTGCGCCCGGGCCGCTTCGACCGCCAGGTCTACATCGACCTGCCCGACATCATCGGCCGCGAGCAGATCCTCCGCGTCCACGCCCGCCGGATCACGCTCTCCGAGGACGTCAACCTCGCCCTCATCGCCCGCGGCACGCCCGGTCTCTCCGGCGCCGAGCTGGCCAACCTGCTCAACGAGTCGGCCCTGCTGGCCGCCCGCCGCAACAAGAAGAAGGTCGAGATGGTCGATATCGACGACGCGCGCGACAAGGTCCTCTGGGGCCGCGAACGCCGCCGCGTGATGGACGACAACGAGAAGAAGTCCCTCGCCTGGCACGAGGCCGGCCACGCCGTCGTGCAGGCCGTGCTCGATGACGGCACCATGCCCGTCCACAAGGCCACCATCATCCCACGCGGCCAGAGCCTCGGCAGCGTCACCTACCTGCCGACCAAGGACATCCTTTCCAGCTCCAAGAAGAAGCTGCTCGACCGCATCGCGGTCGCGATGGCCGGCCGCATCGGCGAGAAGCTCATCACGAACGACATCAGCAACGGCGCCGCCAGCGACATCAAGCAGGCCACCGCCACGGCCCGCGCCATGGTGTGCGACTACGGCATGAGCGACCTCGGCCCGATCGCCCTCGGCGACAACCAGGACACCGTCTTCCTCGGCCGCGACATCACCCGTTCCCAGCACCTCAGCGAGGACACCGCGCGCCAGATCGACCAGGCCATCTCCGAACTGATCAACGGCCAGTATGCCCGCGCCGAGCAGATCATCAGCGACAACCGGGCGGCGCTCGACAAGGTCGCCCAGGCCCTGCTCGAACACGAGACCATCGAGGGCAAGCACGTCCTGGAAATCCTCAAGGACGGCGAGATCAAGTCGCCGATCGTCATGGTCCGCCAGCCGCCCCGGCAGCCGCCGGAGACCGGCAAGCCGGCGCCCAAGGTTTCCCCGGATACGGCGGGCGGCGGTTCCCCGGCCCCGAGCCCGGCCTGAGTGTAAAATCGTCCTTGGTTTTCTTTCCTGAGGCCGGCATCCTGCCGGCCTCTTTCATTATGAACATCTGCTGCATTGGCGCCGGTTATGTGGGTGGGCCGACCATGGCCATGATCGCCCTGAAATGTCCCGATATCACCGTCACGGTGGTGGACATGAACGCCGCGCGCGTCGCCGCCTGGAACAGCGGCACCCTGCCGATCTTCGAGCCGGGCCTCGATGAGGTTGTCAAGCAGGCCCGCGGCAAGAACCTGTTCTTCTCCACCGACGTGGCCGGCCAGATCAAAAAGGCCGACATCATCTTCGTGGCGGTGAACACCCCCACCAAGACCTACGGCGTCGGCGCCGGCCGCGCGGCCGACCTGCGCTACATCGAGTCCGTCGCCCGCACCATCGCGGAGCACGCCGAGACCGGGAAGATCATCGTCGAGAAGTCCACCATCCCGGTGAAGACCGCCGATGCCATCAAGACCATCGTGGCCTCCAACTCCAAGGGTCTGAAGTTCGCCGTGCTGTCCAACCCCGAGTTCCTCGCCGAGGGCACGGCGGTCAAGGATCTCCTGAACCCGGATCGCGTCCTGATCGGCGGCGAGCGCACGCCCGAGGGCGAGCAGGCCATGGAGACCCTCGCCGGCGTCTACGGCCGCTGGGTGCCGCGCGACCGCATCATCACGACCAACCTCTGGTCGTCCGAGCTTTCCAAGCTCGTGGCCAACGCCTTCCTCGCGCAGCGCATCTCGTCCATCAACTCCATCTCCGCCCTCTGCGAGGCGACCGGCGCCGACGTCGACGAGGTGGCCAATGCCATCGGCAAGGACAGCCGCATCGGCCCCAAATTCCTGAAGAGCTCCGTCGGCTTCGGCGGCTCCTGCTTCCAGAAGGACATCCTCAACCTGACCTATCTCTGCGAGAGCTTTGGCCTGCCCGAGGTGGCCGCCTACTGGACCAGCGTCGTCGGCATCAACGACTGGCAGAAGAAACGCTTCGCCGCCCGCATCGTGAAGGAGCTCTTCAACACGGTGGCCGACAAGAAGATCGCCGTGCTCGGTTTTGCCTTCAAGAAGGACACCAACGACACGCGTGAGTCCGCCGCGATCAACGTCGTGCGCGACCTGCTTGCCGAGCATGCCAAGGTTTCCGTCTACGACCCGAAGGTGCCCGCCGACGAGATCAAGGCCGACACGCTCGGCAAGGGCGTCGAGAACCCGCGGCTGACCATCGCCAAGGACGCCTACGAGGCCTGCGCCGGGGCGCACGCCATCGCCATCGTGACCGAGTGGGACGAGTTCAAGACCCTTGATTTCGCGAAAATCTATGCGGCGATGCCGAAACCGGCTTTCCTGTTCGATGGTCGCAACATCGTGGACCTGGCCACCCTGCGGAAGATCGGTTTCAAGGCCTCCGGCATCGGCAAGCCGGCCGCCAGCCGCCGCGCGGACGATGTCGAGTAGGTTGCCCGCTCACGGGCAACGTTGCGCGCAAGCGCGCAACCTACAGGAGCCGGTCCGAATGGAGGCGGGGCCATCAGCCCCGCGAGGCATAGGTAACGAAACCTGAAATCCGCGGGGCTGATGGCCCCGCCTCCAAGCCTGCGCGGAGCGCAGGTTCCGCCTCAGATGAATCCCAGCGGCTTGTAATCCTGGCCGAGGATCGCGCCGGATTTGCAGCCGAGCCACCGGTCGAGCACGGTCGAGTAGACGGCGCGGAAATCGGTCGAGTAGGTCAGGTCCTGGTTGTGCGCCACGTCGAGGCTGGGCGCCGTGCCGTGCAGGCCGGGCTTGATGCGCGAGCCCATGACGAAGAGCGGGGCGGCCGTGCCGTGATCGGTGCCGCGGCTCTCGTTCTCGCTCGGGCGGCGGCCGAACTCGGAGAAGGTCATCGTCAGCACCTGGCCGTCGAGCCGCTTGGCCTCGAGGTCGGCCTGGAAAGCGGCCAGGCCTTCCGCGAGCGTCTTCAGCAGGTTGGCGTGCGGGTTCAGCTGGTTGTTGTGCGTGTCGAAGCCGCCGAGCGAAACGTAGTAGACGCGCGTCGCGGTGCCGGCGGCGATGAGGGCGGCGACGTTGCGCAGCGAGCCGGCGAAGGGCGTGCCGGGGTAGGCGGCCTTGGTCTGGTAATTGGCGAGGACCTTCTGGAATTTCTTCTCGGTGACGAGCGCGTCCATCATCGTGTGGCGCAGGTAGCCGGCGTTGTCGTGGTCGTCGTGCCCGGCGGGCGTCTGCACCATCTGCTCAAGCAGGGCGAGGTTCTCGGACTGCTGGCGGCGGTTGCGGCCGGCGGCGAGGCTGAAGGTAGGGTGCTGGTGCTCGCTGAGGAAGGATTGCGGCACCTCGTTGCTGATGTTCACGCCGCACGGGTCGCCGTCTTTCGGTGTGCCGCTGCAAGCGTTGTCAAAGAAGCGGCCGAGCCAGCCGGTGGGCAGGAATTCGTTGCTGTCGCTGCCGGTCTCCCAGATCTCGGTCGAGCGGAAGTGGCTGCGGTTGGGATTCGGGTAACCGACGTTCTGCACGATGCCGAGTTTGCCGGCCTTGAACAGTTCGTGCATGGCCGCGCAGCCGCCGTTGAGCGCGAGGGACCCGTTGAGCTTGAGCAGATCCTTCTCGGGCAGGCCCAGGGTGGGGCGGAGCCGGCGGTAGTTCGGGTCGGCGTAGGG
The DNA here is from genome assembly GCA_041909435.1 of Lacunisphaera sp. Lineage (GTDB taxonomy): Bacteria > Verrucomicrobiota > Verrucomicrobiia > Opitutales > Opitutaceae > Lacunisphaera. The sequence continues at coordinate 11,020 of JAYRDK010000038.1, read as the reverse complement.
CACCACGGTGTTGAGGCCGTCGTTGCCGCCGGCGAGCTGCACGAGGACGAGGATGGAGCGGTCCTTCTCGGGCGCGGGGGCCTGGGCGTAGGCGGACTCGACGAGGAAGCCCGGGGCGAAGCGGCTGAAGGCGAGCAGGCCGATGCCGCGGGCGCCGTATTGCAGGAACTCGCGGCGGGTGGACGGCAGCAGGTGGGCGGGGTTTTTCATGCGGTGGTTTTTTGTAGGTGGCGCGCTTGCGCACCACGTTGCGCGCGAGCGCGCAACCTACATTTCAGCAGAGTTGGTAGTTCGGGGATTCGAGGAGGGTGGCCAGCGCGGCGCGCGTGGCCGCGGCCGCCTGGCTGTGCTGCGCGCTGCGCTCAAGGAAGGTGGCGACCTGGCGCTCGAGCTCGGTGCCGGCGAGGTCCGGCACGTAGCGTTTGACGAGTTCGCGGGCGCGGTCGGCCGGCGGCAGCTTGGCCCACTCGGCGAGCCGCGCCTGGTCGAGGGTGAAATTGCTGATACCGTCGGCATAGGCCGCGGCGATCTCGATCTGTTCGTCGCCGTTGAGGTTGTCCTCGTTGAGCGGGGAGAGCAGGGCCTGGATCAGCTGCCGGCGGGCGGAGAGGGTCGCGGAGTTGATCCAGCTGCGGCCGCCGACCCAGCCGCGGACATTCGGCGGATCGAAGGGCATCTGGCCCATCGAGCGGAGGCTGCCGATCAGCTGGCGCGGCAGCGGGGCGACGCTGAGACCGAGGTCCTGCACGAGGCCGAGGTAGAACTGGAGGGGGCTCTTGATGTAGCCGTCCCGATAGACCGGGGCGAAAAAGACCCGGCTGGTGAAGAATTTCACGGCGAGCTTGCGCAGGTCGTGGCCTTCGCCCGCCCACCACGCGCCCAGGGCGTCGGTTTGCTCCGCCGGCAGCGGCTCCTCGCTCAGGTAGAAGCTGACCATCTGTTTCGGCAGGAAGCTGCCGGCGGCCTTTTGCTTGAAGACGAGGTTGATGACGTCGTCGCCGGTGAAGTTGCCGCTCTGGCCGAACACGGTCTTGCGGCCGTTGTCGTGCTGCCGCTGGACGAAGGCGAACTCGCCCTGGCGCTGCCGGTAGCCGGTGAAGGCGCGGGCGGCCTGCTTGATGTCGTTCTCCGTGTAGTGGCCCTCGCCGAGGGTGAAGAGCTCGAAAAGCTCGCGGGCAAAATTCTCGTTGGGCGCCTCCGGTTTGCTCTGCTGCAGGTCCAGGTAGACGATCATGGCCGGCGAGCGGGACATCAGCTTCGCCAGGTTCGGCGCGGTCCCGAGGGCGAATTTCCGGATGTAGTCCTGGTGCTGGTAGATGAGCGCGGAGTTCTTGACCTTGTCGGCGCCCACGACCCACACGTCGGAGAGGAACAGGAGCCATTTCTCGGCCGGGGAGTTCTCGGGGCGGCTGGCCAGTTGCAGCCACTTGATGGTCAGGTCGAACAGCGCCTCGCGCGAGCGCTCGCGGGCGTCCTGTTGCGCCAGGCGGCGCGCCTCGGGGCTGCCGGCGGCCATGTTGCGGTAGAGTTCGGGGCCGTCGGTCTCGAGGTCGGCGATCTGCCGCGGTTTCGGCAGCGCGGGCATCCTCGCGAAATAACGTTCGACGGAGCTGACGGGGCCGTCCGCGAGCACGCGGGCGAGTTCGGCCGGCGTGGCGCTGAAGCCGATGCGCTGGAGCAGGTGGCGCGCGGCGGCCTCGTTCCATTCGGCGGCGGGCAACGGTTGCCAGGCTTCGGCCGGGCTGAGGGTATTGGCGGGCGGGCCCATGGTCATTGCCTAGGTGACGAAGGATGGCGGCGGCGGTTTCAGGCGTTGTGCGGATTCTCCCGGGTGCGGCGGCTGGTCTGGGGCGGTCATTTCGCCGGGGCGGTCGCGGCGCTGTGCACCTGCGCGGACCACTTCTTGTATTCCGGCGCCTCGTGCTGGAAGGCGTCGGGGGCTTCGGTCGCCCGGAAGTAGTCGCCGCCGGCGAGGAGGGGAAAGATCTGCGCGAGGTCGTAGCTGCAAGAGGCGGCGGGGCGGGGCGGTTGCGCCCAGGCGCGGAAATTTTCCGGGGTCAGCAGCTCGCCGGCCGGCAGTTCGGCGGCGGGCACACGTTGCAGGGTAGCAAGACGACCGTCGGCAGCCACCGCCTGCACATGCCACGTGTCGCGCCGGGCGTCGGCGACGACGGCAAAAGCGCGGGCCTGCCGCGTCCACGCGCCGTGGGCGGCGACAGCCAGGCTTTGGTAGGCGTAGACCGGACGGGGCTTCAGCACCTGCCAGGTGCGCAGCGCCATGGCGATCGTGCGCGTGCCGAGCATGGAGCCGGGCCCTTCGCAAAAAACAAACGCGCCGACCTCGTCGAGCCTGGCGCCGGCTTCGGCCAGCAAACCTTCGGTGGCCGTGAACAGACCGGTGCCGGCCTCGTCCGCCACGCTGCGCCAGCGGGCCGGCGCGCCGTTCCCGATGAGTCCGACCTGCACGCGGGTGGAGGCGGCATCAAGGACGAGCAGGCGGCCGTGGCTGGCCAAAAGCTGTGTGAGCGAGGACATTACGCGAGAGCGAGCTTGGGCCGGGGCGGGCAAAAGTCCATGTCGGTTTCGGGGAGGGCGCCGGGACCAATCTGGCATTGACCGGAGGGGTTCGTGACCTACGTTGGCCGGTTCATCGACTGAAATCCGCCTAAATTTATCCACCGTGAACGTTCAAATCACCGACATCAACGAGACCCGCAAAACGCTGACCGTCACCCTCGACAAGGGTGAGGTCGATGGCGAATACAACACCATCCTGGGCGAATTCACCAAGCAGGTCAGCTTGCCCGGCTTCCGCCCCGGCAAGGCCCCGGCCGCCATGGTCGCCAAGCGCTTCGGCAAGGAGCTGAAGGACGAGTTCAAGCAGAAGGTCATCGGCAAGGCCTACCGCGACGGCCTCGACCAATCCAAGCTTGAGGTCCTCTCGCTCGTCGACGTCGAGGAAGGCGCCATCGAGCCCGGCCTCTCCGCCGCCATCAAGCTGACCGTGGACGTCCGGCCCGAGATCAAGCTGCCCGACTACAACGGCCTGACCACCGAGATCGCCCCGGTCGAGCCGACCGACGCCGAGGTCGACACCGTGATCGAGGGCCTGCGCGCCGAGCGCGCTGATTTCAAGGTCGCCGAGCGCGCCGCCGCCAAGGGCGACTATGTGCGCTTCGGCTACACCGGCACGCTCGACGGCAAGCCGCTGACCGAGGCCGTCGGCGACAAGGCCATCTACGCCGCCGCCCCGCAGACCTGGGAAGAGGTCGAGGGCGCCAACGAGGGCCTGCTCCCGGGCATGTCCAAGCAGCTCGCCGGCCTGAAGGCGGGCGACAAGAAGGACACGACCGTCACCTTCCCGGCGGAATTCGCCGCCGTCCCGGCCCTGGCCGGCAAGACCGTCGCCTATGCCATCGAGGTGCAGGAGGTCCGCGAGCGCGTGCTGCCGCCGCTCGACGAGAAGTTCTTCAAGGACAACCAGGCCGACGACCTCGCCGGCCTCAAGTCGCAGGTCGCGACGAACCTGAAGATGCGCAAGGAATACGAGAACCGCGCCGCGCAGCGCCGCCAGGTGACCGACGCCCTCGTCGCCCAGGCCAACTTCCCCGTGCCGGACAGCCTGATCGCTTCCGAGCGCGACGGCGTGCTCCGCCAGTTCATCGAGGAGAACATGCGCCGCGGCATTCCGCAGGAGCAGTTCGAACAGAACAAGAAGGAACTCTACGACAGCGCCACGAAGGCCGCCGTCTCCCGCGTCAAGGTGCAGCTCATGCTCGCCAAGATCGCCGACGCGGAGAAGCTCAAGGTCGAGGAGAAGGACTTCAACAACTGGATCATGCGCGAGGCCATGCGCTCCAGCCAGAAGCCGGACAAGATCGCGAAGGAGCTCGGCAAAGACCGCGAGCAGCTCCGCGCCATCCAGCAGCAGCTGCTGTTCGACAAGGCCCTTGATTTTCTCGTCTCCAAGGCTACCGTGAAGACGGCAACAGCCAAAGCATGAGCTACTACGTTCCCATCGTCCTCGAAAACACCGGCCGCGGCGAGCGGTCGATGGACATCTACAGCCGCCTCCTCAAGGATCGCATCATCTTCATCGGCACGCCGATCGACGACGGCGTGGCCAACGTGGTCATCGCCCAGATGCTGTTCCTCCAGATGGAGGACCCGAAGAAGGACATCCAGATCTATATCAACTCGCCCGGCGGGAGCGTGACGGCGGGCATGGCCATCTACGACACGATGAATTTCCTGCAGTGTGACTTCGTCACCTACTGCATCGGCATGGCGGCCAGCATGAGCACCGTGCTCCTCGCGGCCGGCACCAAGGGCAAGCGCTTCGCGCTCCCCAACAGCCGCGTGATGATCCACCAGCCCTCGGGCGGCGCGGGCGGCCAGGCGGCCGACATCGCCATCCAGGCCAAGGAGATCCTCCGCTGGCGCAAGACCCTCAACGAGACCATCGCCAAGCACACGGGCAAGACCACGGCGCAGGTGGAGACGGACTCCGACCGCGACTACTACCTGAGCGCCGAGGAGGCCAAGGCCTACGGTATCGTGGACCACGTGGTCACCTCGACCCGCGACGCCCAGAAGATCGCCCAGACCGTCGCGGCCTGAGGCCCCGGCGGCAGGCCTTTTAGGGCCTGAAAATCCCTCGACTAACGGCCCGCAAGTGCCGATATACCTTATTTATGGCCAAATCCTCCCGCATGACGCTCTGTTCCTTCTGCGGCAAGTCGCAGGCGGAAGTCCGCAAGATCATTGCGGGCCCGGGCGTTTACATCTGCGACTCCTGCGTCAACGTCTGCAAGACGATCATCGACCGCGAGGTGAAGGCCCCGACCGCCGAGGGCGCCAAGCCGGCCTTCCGCCTGGTCAAGCCCGCCGAGATCAAGAAGGTCCTCGACGATCATGTCATCGGTCAGGACCACGCCAAGAAGGTCCTCTCGGTCGCGGTCTATAACCATTACAAGCGCCTCAATTTCGACGCCGGCCAGGGCAACAACCGCGAGGCCGCCTCGATGCCCGCCGAGTTCAGCGACGTCGAGGTCGAGAAGAGCAACATCCTGCTCGTCGGCCCGACCGGCTCCGGCAAGACCCTGCTGGCCCGCTCGCTGGCGCGCATCCTCGACGTGCCGTTTGCCATTTCCGACGCCACCACGCTGACCGAGGCCGGCTACGTGGGCGAGGACGTCGAGAACGTCGTCCTGCGTCTCCTCCAGTCCGCCAACTACGACGTGAAGAAGGCCGAGTGCGGCATCATCTACATCGACGAGATCGACAAGATCCGCCGCACGACGGAGAACGTCTCGATCACCCGCGACGTGTCCGGCGAGGGCGTGCAGCAGGCGCTGCTCAAGATCCTCGAGGGCACCACCTGCAACGTCCCCCCGCAGGGCGGCCGCAAGCATCCGAACCAGGAATACATCCAGGTCAACACCTCCAACATCCTCTTCATCTGCGGCGGCGCCTTCGTCGGCCTCGACGAAGTCATCAAGAAGCGCCTCGGCCAGCGTTCGCTCGGTTTCAGCGTCAACGCCCAGGACCACGACCTCACGCCCGACGAGATGATGCGGGGTGTCGCCCCGGAGGACCTGATCCGTTTCGGCATGATCCCCGAGTTCATCGGCCGCCTGCCGGTCGTCTCCGTGCTCGACCAGCTGCGGGTGGAGGATCTCGAGAAGGTCCTGCTCCGCACCAAGAACGCGATGGTCAAGCAGTATTCCAAGCTTTTCGCGATGGACGGCGTGCAGCTCAAGTTCACGCGCGACGCCATCATCGCCATCGCCAAGCGCGCCATCGAGCTCAAGACCGGCGCCCGTGCGCTCCGCGCCATCCTCGAGAAGATCATGCTCGAGGTCATGTATGACCTCCCGCAGCGCGACGACATCGTCGAGGTCGTCATCGACCAGGCCGTCGTCGAGGGTCGCAAGAAACCGACGCTGAAGAAGCCCGGTCGCGGCGCCGCCACGAGCAAGGACGCGGCCTGAGTAGATTTTGCCTTGAAGGTGGAACCCGGCCTCCGGGCGGGTTTGCCTTGGGGTATGGCCAAAGTCCTGAAAGCGCGTCCGGAGGCCGCGCTCCACCTGTTCTGCAGCGGCGGACTGTGGCCGCCGGGTAGGGGCGCTTGCCCTCAAGCGCCCGGGCTGTTGGGGGCAACAGCCCCTACCAGTTGAACGACTCGCCCTTGCCGAGCGACTTGGCGAAGGCGGCGAAGAGCTTCACGCAGTTCTCCACGTCCTCCAGGTCCACGATTTCGCTGGGCGTGTGCATGTAGCGGAGGGGGATCGAAACCAGGCCGCAGGCCACGCCACCGCGGGCCATCTGGATGGCGCGGGCGTCCGTGCCCGTCGGGCGCGGGTCGGCCTCGAGCTGGTAGGGGATCTTCAGCTTCTTCGCCGTGGCGACGAGCCGCTCGTAGACCTTCGGGTTGATGTTCGGGCCGCGGCAGATGATCGGGCCACCGCCGAGCTTGGTCTCGCCGAACTTGCGCGGGTCGCAGTCCGGGTGATCCGTGGCGTGGCCGACGTCGACGATGAGCGCGACGTGCGGATCGACGGCGAACGCCGAGGTCTGCGCGCCGCGGGTGCCGATTTCCTCCTGGGTGGTGGCGACGGACACGACCTTGGCGGCGAGCCTGGCCTTGTCCTTGGCAAGCCGGATGAGGGCTTCGCCGACGATGTAGGCGCCGACCTTGTTGTCGAAGGCGCGGGCCGTGCCGATGCTGCCGTTGATCAGCTCGAATTCGTGGTCATAGGTCGCCACGTCGCCGATGGCGATGCGGGTGAGGGCCTCGGCCTTGGTCTTGGCCCCGATGTCGATCCAGATCTCGTGCTTCTTCGGGACCTTCTTGCGGTCCTCGTCGTCCATCAGGTGGACGGCGCGCTTGCCGGTGACGCCCTTCACGGGACCGTTGGCCGTCTGGATGATGACCCGGCGGCCCGAGATGATGCTCAGGTCGTGCCCGCCTATGGTGTCGAAGTAGAGGAAGCCGTCCTTGTTGACGTAGATGATGATGAGGCCGAGCTCGTCCATGTGGCCGGCCATCATGAGGGTGGGGGTGCCCTTGGGATTGAGGCTGGCCAGGCGGTTGCCGAGGGCGTCGTTGGCGTAGGCGGCGGCGTGGGGCCGGACGTATTTGTCGTAGACGGCCTGGGCCTGCGCCTCGGCGCCGGAGGGGGATTTGGCCTTGAGCAGGTCGGTGAGGAACACGGGGGCTTGGTAGGCGGACATGGTTTGGATTCAGTTCAAACACCGCCCCGCCGCAATGGGGAAATCGTATACGGTTGGTCCGGCTACCCTATCGTCTCCAACGGGCTCATTCGTGTAGACTTGGTCGGCGCGGGCAGAAAAATGGGAAGTGACCCAATGGAGCACAGCAATTCGCTATAGTCGAAATCGGTGTCTGGTCCTCCGAAACACCGAGAAAGATTCGATAGCCCCTTTGACTCAACCGCAGGGACGACTTTGCAGTTTCGGAGCGGCCTCTAGTATAATCATTCGTTGCCGAGGCAGTAGATATTCAGCTCGCTGGTGTAAAAATGAAACGCGTCGCCAATAGGGTGAAAAGCGTTAGCTGATCTGACCACGACTCCGGGGCGCCGCGCATCGTAATCGTGTAATTTATTCCGTCTCTACCAGTGATAAATTGAATCTGTCGAATCGGAACTTCGACTCCTGCCGAAGATTGAGTGTAGTCGACAACGACAAAATACGCCGCCTGATTCGAGATGGTCGTGTCACCGTGGTTGACGAGACGAACCGTCGGAATGCTCCTTCTCATTGCGGCGATTAATAGTTCTGGGTTCTTCTTAATTCCTGAAAAATGCGCTGATGCCGGTAAGCCTTTTGCTTTGGGATTCGGCACGACATTTATGCTGATATCTTCCTCTCCGCCTCCATGCTCGGAAACAGCTTTGAAACGAGTCGCCGCATGGGTTGCGTCTACAGGTGCCCAATTTTTCGGATAGTGAAATGCGAAAGGATACACGGGGTCACGAAAAACTGTGAAATCAGTCTCGCGATATTGAGCGCTGCAGATGGGTAGAACGAAGAGAACTGCTAAATAAAACAAGGCACGCATAGGGTTTCTTTGGTTAGGATAATTTCGTTTCTTTTAATAAGCCGCTCACGCTCGTATCGAGTGTAGTGTAAATCCATTCTCCCATCGGGAGCAAAATCTCCAACTTTTGCTCAATATCTGGAGGTGGTGTCGCAGAGTTTTCAAGTCCGACGACGGCCCACGAAAATGCTTGGCACAGTGAACCCAATTCGCCGCGGGATGAATGAATATCCTTCGCCTTCAGGTAATATAGGTAACGCAAAGCAAAGGTCTCTTGGTTTAACCTGATATGAGTTGGAGCTGTCGGAAGGGCCTTGGCTACCGCCAAATCGATCACGTTTCCAACAGTGTCCGCATTTAGTGCCCTATTGAGTCCGTAGGGCCGCGTTAGCGTGAAATGTATCTGAAGGAATATGCTGTAATAGATAATTTCACGCTCTAGCCGATGGACAGTGTCTTCGCCAAGGACTCCAAGATCGCCGAATCTCTCAAGCTCCTCGAACACCAAGAATGGAGCAGTCTCCACAAGATAAGTAAGCGAAGCTTTGATGAAGACTTCGAACGGGACTTTCTTCTTTTGAGGGAATGGCCACATATGGATTCTGGTTTAACGAACCTAAGTAATCCCAAAGTTGATCGCTGAACCACGGTTATGGCCCGTAACTGCGTTTCAGATTTAAGTAACGTATCCTTACCATATTCGTGCTCAAGGGTGAATTGTAGTAGCGGCTATTTAAAACCATCCGATAGATGGCACATGTGTGCAAATATGTGAGCGTTGTTCGAACTAACGCCGCGATCAGATGAAAGCCGGTTCGGTTCCGATTTTATGTGTTTCCTCGATTATTCCGGGCCGGGACGGAAAATTCCACTTGAAGCTCGGCGGTTCCTGGGCGCATCTTGCTGGTGATGAGCTACGCCGCCTATCTGCCGTTTCTGGTCCAAATCACCCTCGCTGCCGGGATCACGATTGGCGTGATCGCCTTGAGCCAGTTCCTGGGCCAGCGCGCGCTGCGCTCCAAGATCAAGGACGCGGCTTACGAGTGCGGCATCCTGTCCGACGGCAGCACGCACACGCGTTTCTCGGTGAAGTTCTATGTCACGGCGATGCTCTTCATCCTCTTCGACATCGAGGTCGTGTTCCTTATCCCGTGGACCTTCGTCTACCGCGACTTCCTCGCCAACAACATCGCGATCCTGTCGCCCATGCTGTTCTTCCTCTTCGTGCTCGTGCTCGGTCTCCTCTACGAGGTGAAGAAGGGCGCGCTGGAATGGGAGAAGTAAAGCCGCGGGAAAAGGGAAAGTGAGGGTGAAAGTGGACGAACTCAACCCGCGCCACCCGATCTTCTGCCTCCGGCGCCCTCACTCTCACCTGCACTTTCACTCCTAAGCCATGCGGCTCGACAAATACATCTCCCGCGGCCGCGTCGTCGACCTGGGCAGCGCCGACATGGAGGGCGCGCTCGTCGAGCTGCTCAACCTGACCGTCGAGCGCTTCCCCGACCTGAACAAGGACGCCCTGCTCAAGGGCCTCCTGCGCCGCGAGAACACGATGACGACCTACCTCGGCCTCGGCGTGGCGATGCCGCACGTGCGCGTGAAGATGGGCCGGCGCTATATTCTGGCGGTGGGCCGCAGCCATTACGGCATCCGCTATGACGGCGCGATGGAGAACGAGCCGGTGCGGCTCGTGTTCATGCTCATCGCCGACGAGAAGACGCGCGATTATCTCCAGCTGCTCGCGGCGCTGGCCGCGGTGTTAAAGGAACAGGATTTCGTGGACAGCCTCGTGCAGGCGCCGGATCTCGACACCCTTTATGACCGGCTCTTCACCGGTTTCGGCGGCATGGCGGCCAAAGCGGTCGCCGCCCCGCAGACGCGCGTCAACCGGGTCATCCTCCGCGAATCGGAAAAGATCGCCGTGGGTTCCGGCTGCACCGGCCTGATGGTGTTCGGCGACACTTTCGACGGGGCTTTCAAGGCCCCGAAGTGGGCCTCCAAACTCAAGACCCTCCTGGTAAGCCGCACCTCGGCCGAGGGCGACGACCGGCCGGGCCGGTTCGATGACCGCATCCACGTGCGCTCGTTTTCCAGCCAGCGCATGGCGCAGCTGCGCAGCGCGGTGCTGGTCGGCATCACGCGCGGCCTGATCACGTTCAACGATCGCATCTGTTGCGTCGGGGGCCTGGCGGGCAGCAACCAATTCGACACGATTGTGATCCTCGACGTGGAAAAGGAATTCTCGACGTTGCTGACCGGCCACGCCGACCTGCTCCCGCCCGACGTGAAGCCCGAGGTGCTCGAGCGCGTGATCGCCGTGGCCACGGAGCTCGCGGTCGAGGGCCGCGAGGGCCGGCCGGTGGGCTGCCTGTTTGTCGTGGGTGACAGCGAGAAGCTGGCCACGCTGACCAAGCCGCTCGTGCTCAATCCGTTTTACGGCTACAAGGAGGAGGACCGGAACATCCTGAATCCCTTCATGGACGAGACCATCAAGGAATTCTCCTCCATCGACGGTGCGTTTGTCATCCGGGGCGACGGGGTGGTGGAGGCCGCCGGCTCGCTCATCCAGGCCTCGGACTACAACCACGCCCTGCCCAGCGGCCTGGGGGCCCGGCATGCGGCCGCGGCGGCCATCTCCGTGGCGGCTGACTGCATCGCGCTGGTCGTTTCCTCGAGTTCGGGACAGGTGACACTCTTCCGCCGCGGGGTCATGATGCCGCTGACCGAAAAGAAGGTAAGTGCCTGACCCAGAGCAAGGAGCAGGGAGCACGGAGCGGGGGATCGGCGAAAACGCGGCCAGGCAAACTTTTAGGTTGCAGGCGGGGGATGCGCGGCCTTTCTTCGGCCCTTCCAACCCATTTAAGCCATGCAAGAAACCGTAACACTGGAGTGCACTGAAGCCCGCAAAGAGGGCAAACCCGCTTCGCGCTATCTCACCAAGCGCAACAAGAAGAC
>JAYRDK010000037.1:12500-39751 GCA_041909435.1 Lacunisphaera sp. | reverse complement strand
CCGCCTTCGAGATGGACGTGGAGCTGACCATCATCGTCACCGGCATCTCCGTGCTCCTCATCTCCCTGCTCGGCGGCAGCTGGGCCGTGCTGGCCAGCGACTTCATCCAGGTGCTCATCCTCATGCCCGTGACCATGGTCACGATGTTCCTCGCCGTCGCGCACGTCGGCGGCTGGTCGGTGGCGATCGACCGGCTCTCGGCCACCTCCCTGAACCTCAACAAGCTCGTGACCGACGACTTCCTGCTCTTCTGGTGCGTCGCCATCATCTTCAAGCAGTTCCTCTCGACCAACAACCTCCACGACGCCTCGCGCTACCTCTGCGTCAAGGACGGCACCCACGCCCGCAAGGCCGCGCTCCTCGGCGGCGGCCTCTTCCTCATCGGCATCTTCATGTGGTTCATCCCGCCGATGCTCGCCACGATCACGCACCCCGACCTCGCGGCGACCTTCCCCAAGCTGGGCTCGCCGTCCGAGGGCTCGTTCTTCGCCATCGCCCAGGCCGTCTTCCCCGTCGGCATGACCGGCCTGCTCGTCAGCGGCATCTTCGCCGCGACCATGTCCTCGATGGACGCCGGCCTGAACAAGAACGCCGGCGTTTTCGTCAAGAATTTCTACCAACCCATCCTCCGCCCGCAGGCCCCCGAGCGCGAGTTGCTCCGGGCCGGCAAGCTCACGACCATCGTGCTCGGCCTGACCGTCATCTGCGTCGCCCTGTTCTACACCACGCTGCGGAACCTCACGCTCTTCGAGCTGATGGTGAAGTTCCAGGTGCTCGTCTCGCTGCCCTACGTCGTGCCGCTCGTCCTCGGCCTGGTCATCCGGCGCACCCCGGGCTGGACCGGCTGGTCGGCCGTGATCGTGTGTTTCGTCACTAGCTACCTCACCGACCGCTACCTCGACATCGCCTGGGCCGCGCAGAAATTCGGTGTCATTGACAACGTCACCAACTGGGAGCGGCAGAACTGGGAGCAGGGCATCGGCGTCTTCACCATCCTGGCCGCCGGCCTGGCCTGGTTCCTCTTCGCGCGGCTTTTCTACCGCCACGAGTCCGCGGAACAGAAGGCCGCCATCGAGAAGATGTGCCTCAACCTCGCCACCCCGGTCGACTACGCCAAGGAGGAGTCCGCCGCCACCGATGACAAGCAGTCCTGGCTCATCGGCTGGCTGTGCCTGCCCTACGGCGCCGTCGTCTGCCTCATGGCGCTGATCCCCAACCCGCTGGTCGGCCGTCTCGCGTTTCTTTTCTGCGGCGGGGTCGTGATCCTGATCGGCTGGCTCCTCGTCAAACAGGCCCGGGCCAAGCCCGCCGCCCCGGCCGGCGCTTAAGCATCCAACCAACGGCCACCCTGCCTTTTTCCGCCCACCCGCCAACATGCCCGACCATCGTGGAAAACTCGTGCTGCTGCCCCCGCACCGCGTCTGGCGCACCTACCAGGGTGGGCGCGGCCTCGACGCGCTCGCCGGCGCCGCGGCCCCGGCCGACTCGCACTTTCCCGAGGACTGGGTCGCTTCCACCACCCGCGCCATCAACGCCGGCCGCGAGTCCGTCCGCGAAGGCGTCTCCCCCGTCACCGTCGGCGGCGCCACCCATGACTTCGCCGCGCTGCTCGCCGGCGACCCGGACTATTTCCTCGGCGCGAAACACGCCGCCAAATTCGGTCCGCACCCGCAGCTGCTCGTCAAGCTCCTCGACCCGTCCATCCGCCTGCATTTCCAGGCGCACCCCACCGCGGACTTCGCCCGGCGCTTCCTCAACTCCCCCAGCGGCAAGACCGAGGCCTACCACATCCTCGCGACGCGGCCCGAGGTCGCGGCGCCGTATGTCTACCTCGGTTTCCAGCGTCCGCCGTCACGCGACGCCCTCCGCCGCATGATCGAGACGCAGGACATCGCCGGCCTCGAGGCCTGCTTCGACAGGATCCCGGTCAAACCCGGCGACACCTGGCTCGTCCCCGGCGGCGTGCCGCACGCGCTGGGCGAGGGCCTGCTGCTCGTCGAGGTGCAGGAACCGAGCGACCTCGTCGTGCGTTTCGAGTTCGAGCGCGGCGGCTACGTGCTGCCCGAGTCCGCGCGCTTTATGGGCCGCGGCCTGGAGTTCTGCCTCGATGTCTTCGACTATGACGCCTGGCCCGCCAGCCGCCTCGCGGTCGAGGCCGCCTGCGCGCCCCGCCGCCGGCGCGCGCTCGGGCCGGACTCCTACCAGGACAACCTCATCGGCCCGGAGCGCACGCCGTGCTTCGCGGTCCGCCAGTCCCAGCTGCGCGGCCCCGTGACCAAGGCCGAGGATTCCGCCCACATCGTCATCGTCACGGACGGCGCCTGCACCGTCTCCGCCGGCGGCGAGACCCACCGCCTGCGGCGCTACGACAAATTTTTCTGCCCGGCCGGCCTCGGCCCGGTCGGTTTTCATCCCTCACCGACCGCCACGCTGCTCGAGTGTTATCCCCCCACCTCCGAATAGTATAACCATGCCGCGTCCCACCTCCCTCTTGGCCGTCCTCTCCCCGCAGGAAATCGCCGAGTTTCTGCCCGAACCGCTGTGGGGCCGTGTAGGCGGCCTGGCCGGCCGCTTTGACCAGGTCGATCCTTCCGGCCTCGCCGCCGCGGAATTCCACCGCCGGCTTGCCGCCGCCAACCCCGAGGTGCTGCTCACCTGCTGGAAAACCCCGCCGCTGCCGGCCCGGCTCCCGCCGAATCTCCGCTACGTCTGTTACCTCGCCGGCTCGGTCAAGAAACTCGTCACCCGCGAGCACATCGCCGGCGGCCTGCTGGTCTCCAACTGGGGCGGTTCCATCAGCCGCATCGTGGCCGAGTGGGCCCTCTTCCACATCCTCTCCAGCCTGCGCCGCGCGACGCACTGGACGCTCGTCATGCACCGCGAAGGCGGCTGGAAGAGCGGCAGCACCGAGACCGCCTCGCTCTTCGGCCGGCGCGTCGGCCTGCACGGCTTCGGCCTCGTCTCCCGCGAGCTGATCAAGCTGCTCGCGCCTTTCGGTTGCCCCATCTCGGCCTTCGCGCCCGACGTCGACGCCACCACCGAGGCCCGCTTCGGCATCAAGCGCGCAGCCTCGCTCGAGGATCTGTTTTCGAACAACGACGTCGTCGTCGAGCTCGCCCCGCTCATCCCCGCGACCACGGGCAGCGTGACCGAGCGGCACCTGCGCCTCATCCCGCCGGGCGGCGTCTTCGTCAACGTCGGCCGCGGCGCCGTCGTCGACGAGGCCGGCCTCGTGCGGGTCGCCCAGGAGGGCCGCATCGGCCTGGGCCTCGATGTCTTCACCGTCGAGCCGCTGCCGGTCGACTCCGGTCTGCGCGGCCTCGCCAACGTCACGCTCACCCCGCACCTCGCCGGCCCGACCACCGACCGCCGGCGCGACGCGGGCGAGTTTGCGCTCGAGAACCTCCGGGCCTACGCCGAGGGCCGGCCCCTGCAGGCCGCCATCACGACCCGGGTCTACGACACCTCGACCTGACCCGTGCCCTTCCCCGCGTCATACCTGCATTGGCAGGACTCCGCCCGCCGCCTGCTTGAGCCGCTCGCCGCGCTGATGCACCCCGGCCGCGCCGACCTCGACATCGCCGGCGCCCCGAGTGACCACGACAAACAGGCCGACCGCCTCGAGTCGTTTGCGCGCCCGCTGACGCTCGCCGCCTTCTGGTTGCAATCCGCGTCACGTCCCGAAGACGTTGCCTTCCGCGCGCGGCTCGCCGCCTGGTTCCGCGAGGGCCTCGTCGCCGGCACCAACCAGGCCTCGCCACACTACTGGGGTCCCGACGCCTCCTACCACCAGCACCACGTCGAGATGGGCCTGATGGCCATCGCGCTGCAGGTCGCGGCGCGCGACGTCTGGGCGCCGCTGGCCGAGGCGGACAAGGCGCAGGTCGCCCGCTGGTTCGCCACCTGCCGCGGCGGCGGCATCGTCAACAACAACCACCTCTTCATGTCGGTGCACATCCTCGAGTTTCTGGGGAAGCACGGCTTCGCGCACCGCACCGACCGCGCCGTCATCACGGCCCACCTCAACCAGCTCGAGACCATGCACCGCGGCGGCGGCTGGTTCGAGGACGGCATCAACCAGGCCTACGACCACTACAACGCCTACGCCTTCCACTTCTACGGCCTGATGTGGGCGCACCTCCACGGTGTGCAGGAGGCAGCCCGCGCCACGCGCTGGCGCGACTGGGCGCGGCTGTTTGTCCGTGACTACCAGCATTTCTTCGCCGCGAGCGGCGAACACCCGGCCTTCGGGCGCTCCATCACCTACCGTTTCAACTGCCTCAACGTCTTCGGCCTCGCCCTCGCCGAAAACTGCACCGACGTCGCCCCCGGCCTCCTGCGGCGGCTGTGCACGCGCAACCTCGACTTCTTCCTCTCGCGGCCGATCTACACCGAACAGGGTGCGCTCGCGCCGGGC
Source organism: Lacunisphaera sp. (assembly GCA_041909435.1). Lineage (GTDB taxonomy): Bacteria > Verrucomicrobiota > Verrucomicrobiia > Opitutales > Opitutaceae > Lacunisphaera. The sequence goes on along the minus strand of JAYRDK010000037.1, from coordinate 35,334 downwards.
TTCACCGACCGCTTTGACCGGATCATCGAGCCATATTCGGCCCCCGCCTCGCCCTACTGGGCCGCCAAGGGTTTCACGCCGCTCCTGCTGCCGCCGGACCACGCCTTCTGGCACGACGCCGAGCAGCCGCTGCCGGCGGAGCGCGGCTTCGTGCATGTCATGACCGCGCCGGGTCTGGTCACGCGCAGCGTCCCGGGCGGCGACATCGAGATTCTCAACGCGGGCTCCATGGTCGGCAACACGCAGCTCCGCTACGGCGCGTGGAAATGGAGCAAGCTCTCCTACCGCACCGGCGTTCACTTCTGCTACGCGTTCCCCGAGATATCCAACGTCTCGCTGGACAGCGCGCTCACCGCACAGGTCGACGACGGCCGCCTCTTTGGCCGCCACTCGACCGTGCCCGTCGAACTCGCCGACGACCATCTCGGCTACAGCTGGAACCTCGGCTTCAAGACCGGCCAGGTCAACACCAGCGTCGAGACCTTCGTCTTCTGGAAGGCCGGCTGGCTGCTGCACGTCCACCATTACGAGGCCCGCCAGCCCGTCGTGCTGCGCATCGGCGGCTTCGCCCTGCCGCTAGGGGCGGTTGCCCCCAACTGCCTTCCGGAACTCACGCCGCCCCCCGGACGGTTGGGGGCAACCGCCCCTACCTTGTCGGCTTTCTCCCCCGACAACCGTGGCACCGTTCTCCAGCCCCTCCTCGGCCTTCCCGCCGGCGAGTGGGACATCCGCCTCGACGACTCCACCGAGCGCCGCCACGTCGCCGCACCGTATCATGTCACACCGATCGCCCGGACCGCCCGCCACACCGGCGCCGGCATCCTCGCCGCCCTCTCCTGGGCCGGCGCCGACCGCACCGAGTCCGCCGCGTGGTCCGTCGTCACCGCCACCGCCGGCGAATGGAAACTCACCCACCCGAAACTCGGCGGGTGGGACCTGCGTCACTGGTCCCTGCCGGCTCTCCCATGATTTCATCTCTGCCCGCCTCCCCTATCCGCTTGTCAACCAATAGTTGACAAGCGCCCAACGCGCTCGCCATGCCCCGCTCCACTTTTCTTTTGCGCCTTCTGTGCCTTTTTGCGGCCACTCTCACTTGGGCCGGTGCCGCCGATGAGGCCGCGTCCATCGTCCCCGCCGCCGCCCCGCGCACCAACATCCTCGCCGGCCGCGCCGACGCCTTCCGCGCCTACTGCACCACCGGCGAGGGCGCCAAGGCCTTCGCCAAGCTCAAGGCCGACCTCGACGCGAAATACCTCGCGCTGCCCTTCCCGGCCGAGCCCGTCACCTACGGCGACCCGACTCCGTCCAAACGCACCTCCGACCGGGCCGACCAGTGGCGCGCCGTGCAGGACACCTGCGGCGTCATCTCCGGCGTCGCCGAGGCCGCCACGCTCTGCTGGATCGTCACCGGCGAGGAAAAATACCTGACGAAGGCCAAGGACTTCCTCCTCCGCTCCACCGCCTGGCATTTCGCGCCCGACTGGAGATCCGGTCCCGTGCCCGGCGCGACCGACATCTATTACAACGACGAGGCCCACTTCCGCCTCTGGCGGAAAATGCCGCTCGTCTACGACCAGCTCCGCGCGCAGCTCACGCCCGCCGAGAAGGCCACCGTCCTCGCCCACTTCAAGGAGCGCGGCAACCGCTCCGTCGCGTGGATCGAGCACGAGGGCAACATCTCGAAGATCACGCGCAACTCCATCGAGGCCGACCTCTCCAGCCACCCGGTGCGCTTCATGCCCATGACCGGCCTCACCGCTCTCGCGCTGTGGGACGACCTCCCCGAGGCCCGCCAATGGTGGGCCTACGCCTACAAGTTCTACCGCGACCAGTTCAGCCCCTGGGGGGGCGACGACGGCGGCTGGGGCGAGGGCAACGCCTACTGGCGCGGCACGTTCGAGCACGCGGCCTTCCAGGACGCGCTCCTCGCCATCGGCGACCCCTCGGCCTACGCGACGCCGTTCTGGAAAAATTCCCCGCTCTTCGCGATCTACAACGTCCAGCCCTACCTCCACACGACCTTCGGCGACACCTCCAACGCCGGCCGCTTCAACCTCGAGCCTGTCATCGCCGACTACATGGAACACGTCGCCCGCGTGCAGCAAAATGGTTTCTTCCGCGCCTACGCCGAGCTCTGCACGGACCAACGACCGCGCCCGATCGACAAGGGCCTCGAGGACCTCAGCCGCACCTACCCGACCGCCGCCGAGTTCCTCGTCCGCAACTTCATCGCCTCGGCCAAACCGCTGCCCCCCGCCCGCCCGCTCGGCGAACTGCCGCCGCACCGCCATTTCGCCGACGTCGGCTGGGTCTCGCTGCACAGCGCGCTCGGCCGGCCGGACGACGACATCCACGTCACCTTCAAATCGTCCCCCTACGGCTCCTTCAGCCACAGCCACGCCGACCAAAACGCCTTCATCCTGAACGCCTATGGCGAGGGCCTCGCCATCAACTCCGCCTACCGCGAGTTCCACAACTCGCCGCACCACGCGCAATGGACGCGCCAGACGATCTCGAAAAACGCCCTGCTCATCGACGGCGCCGGCCAGAAGGCGCAGAGCAAGGCCGCCACCGGCCTGATCCGCCGCTACTCCGTCGGCGAACGCTTCCTGTGGACGATGGGCGACGCCACCAAGGCCTACCAGACGATGCAGCCGAAAGGGAAAGTGAAGCTCGTCACCCGCGACCTCGTCTTCATCGACCACCGCTACGTCGTGCTCCGCGACCGTGTCACCCTCACCACTCCGGGCAAACTGTCCTGGCTCCTGCACACCGAGCACAACCTGGCCTGGGACGGCGCCGTGAACCGCGCCTTCATCCGCGGCGAAAAGGCCGCGCTCACCGCCCAGTTCGTCGCGCCGGACGTCGAGTGGCGCGGCACCGTCACCGACCGGTTCCCCGTGCCGGTTGATCCCAAATACGCCACCGGCGAGGTCACCGGCGCCTATCTCACGGGCAAGTGGCACAACCAGCAGCATCTCACGCTGGAGAGCAAGGACGCGGCGGAGAACTACACCGTCTGGACCGTGCTCTGGCCGGAACGCAACGGCACCGCCCCGGTCGCACTCAAGGCCGCGTGGCAGCCCGGCGCGTTCATCATCACCCGCCCCGACGGCAAGACCGACACCCTCACCCTTACCCATGACTCGATCAACCTTCGCTGATTCTTACTCCAGCCACCCGATGAACCATATGCCCCAACGTGGGCGGCCCGCTTGCGGGCGCATGCCTGGCGCGAGCAAGCTCGCTGGCCCACTCGGAATACTCCGGCAAGCCGGAATGGGTCTTCTCTGCCTCGCACTCCTGCCAGTCGCCGCCTCAGCGCTCGACGCCTGGCAGCGCACCCCCGCCGAACTGACCGCGCTTGCCGCCCAAGCCCCGGCGGCACTCAAGGCGCCCGTCGCCGTCGTCACCGACAAGAAAGTCGCCCCGCCCAGCGGTGACCCGCACGACTACGTGAGCTTCGCCCGCTATTACTGGCCCGACCCGACCAAGCCCGACGGGCTGCCATTCGTCAGCCACGACGGTAAACACAACCACGAGCAGGTCGCCCGTGGCGACCGGCACCGCATCGGTGACTTCTGCGAGACGGTGGAGAAACTCGCCGCGGCCTGGCACGTGCAGCGCGACGAGGCCGCCGCCCGCCGCGCTGGCGAATGGCTGCGCGCTTGGTTCATCACGCCGGCCACGCGCATGAACCCGCACCTGGAATACGCCCAGGTCCGCCTCGGCCACAAACAGAACCGCGGCAACGCCGCCGGCATGCTCGACTCCCGCGGCTTCGCCAACGTCATCGACGCGCTGCGCCTGCTCGACGACTCCCCCGCCCTCACCCCGGCCGAGAAGACGGCCGTCCGCGGGTGGTTCACCACCTTCCTTGACTGGTTCACGTCCGCGAAGATCGCCCTCGAGGAGCGCGCCGCGAAGAACAACCACGGCTCGTGGTATTTCGCGCAGGCGGTTCCGATCGCCCGTTATGTCGGCCGCGACGACCTCGCCCGCACGCTCGTCGCCGAGAGCCAGGCCCTCCTCGCGCGCCAGATCCAGCCCGACGGCAGCCAGCCCGAGGAGATCCGCCGCGTGGACGGTCTCGGCTACAGCCGGTTCAACCTCGAGGCCCAGGCGCTCGTCGCCCGTCACGCCGCCGGCCTCGGCATCGACCTCTGGAACTACACCGCGCCCAACGGCGCCAGCCTGCGCCAGGCGGTCGATTTCCTCCGCCCCTACAACCAGGCCCCGGAAAAATGGCCGCACACGCAGAACGAGAAGCTGCCCAAGGGTTTCCTCGACGCGCTGATCGTCGAGGCGGACGCCGCGAAACCGAAGCAGGCCTGACGCGCTTGATTACTGTAGGTGGCGTGCTTGCACGCCACGTTGCGCGCAAGCGCGCAACCTGCACCAAAGCGTCCTGGCCGCTTTTGGCATATTTCTTTGACTGCAAATTTCAGCCACTTTCTTGCTTGCAAAGAAATACGCCCCGGCAAGCCTCGGCGACGCTTTGGCTACCCCGCCCGACAAATTCGACTTCAGCGTGCTGCGCCGCCTGCGCGAACAGCATGAGATGACCCTTGCCGACCTGTCCGAGGCCTCCGGCGTCTCCGTGCCGGTCATTTCCAAGCTCGAGCGCAACCAGCAGTCGGCCGAGCTCGACACCCTCTACCGCCTCGGCCGCGCATTTGGCATGAGCACCACTGACCTGCTCGCCCTGACCGAGTCCCCCCTCGCCCACCGCGGCGAGGAGAACTCGCATCGGTCCGGCCAGTTCAAGTTCCGCCAGATCCGCTTTGCCAATGTCGTGGCCCTCCTCGGCACCGCCCCGGCCAGTTCCAAGGTCTCGCGCCCCGAGATCCATCACGACGATACCGAGGTCTGCTGGGTGCTCGAGGGCAAGCTGAAGCTCTCCCTGCCCCACGAGGAATGCGTCCTCGAGACCGGCCAGTGCATGCAGTTCGACGCCATCCAGCAGCACACCTACGAGTCCCTCGCCGACTCCCGCTTCCTGATCCTCCATCTGCGCAAAGATAAACGCTACTAATCCCGTGGGCCAGCGAGCTAGCTCGCGCCACTCACCACCTTGCGCGACCAAGGTCGCCGCCCACCTCCAAAATCTCCCCGCATGAAAATCGACGAACAGCTCCAAGCCTCCGCCCTCACGCCCGCGATCCAGAAGTTCTGGCAGCTCTCCGGCTCGAAGATCGACCTGATCTTCAAGGAATACGACCCCGCCAAGGGCTCGCCCGTCTTCACCGTCGGCGGCAAATACACGACCCGCGGCTGGACCGAGTGGACCGAGGGCTTCAGCTACGGCTCGGGGTTCCTCCAGTTCGACGCCACCGGCGAGAAACGTTTCGCCGACGCCGCCGCGAAGCTGACCGTCGACCGCATGGCCTCGCACGTCTCGCACGTCGGCGTCCACGACCACGGCTTCAACAACCTCTCCACCTACGGCAACTGGCTGCGCCTCCAGCGCGAGGGCAAGCTCCCCGCCGAGCAGGTCGAGTTCTGCGAGCTGGCGATCAAGGCCTCCGGCGCCGTCCAGGCCGCCCGCTGGTCCTCCACCTTCGGCGGGGGCGGCTACATCTACTCCTTCAACGGCCCGCATTCCCTCTTCGTCGACACCATCCGCTCCGTCCGCATCCTGATGGTCGCGCATCAGCTCGGCCACAAGCTCATGGGCGAAAACGACGCGGCGCACTCCCTCCTCGACCGCGGCCTGCAGCACATCGACGCCACGGCGAAGTTCTCCATCTACTACGGCGAGGGCCGCGACAGCTACGACATCCCCACCGAGCGCGGCCGCACGACGCACGAGGCCGTCTTCAACCGCAACGACGGCCGCTTCCGCTGCCCCAACTCCCAGCAGGGCTTCTCCGGTTTCACCACCTGGACCCGTGGCCTCTCCTGGGCCATGGTGGGCTTCGCCGAGGAACTCGAGTTCCTCAAGACCGTCTCCGACGCCGACCTCGCGCCGCTGGGCGGCCGCGCCAAGTGGGAGGCCATCCTCCTCAAGGGCGCCAAGGCCACCTGCGACTGGTATATCGCCAACACCGCGCTCGACGGCATCCCGTATTGGGACGGCGGCGCGCCGAACCTCCACAAGCTCGGCGACTGGCGCTCCCGCAACGCCGAGATCTTCAACGACCACGAGCCGGTCGACAGCTCCGCCGCCGCCATCGGCGTGCAGGGCCTGCTCCGCCTCGGCCGCTACCTCGGCGAGACCACCCCCGAGGGCAAAAAATACTGGCAGGCCGGCCTCACCACGATGCGCACCCTCCTCAGTGACTCCTACCTCGGCATTGATCCGAAGCACCAGGGCCTGCTGCTCCATACCGTTTATCATCGCCCGAACGGCTGGGATAACATCCCCGCGGGCCAAAAGGTGCCGTGCGGCGAAGCCTGCATGTGGGGCGACTACCACATCCGCGAGGCCGCCCTCACCCTGCAGCGCATCATCAAGGGCGAGAAATACTACACCTTCTTCGGCTGCCTGAAGGGCTGAGCCTTTTGGCCACAAAGAGGCACGAAAAGACACGATAATGAAATCACCTAAACCAGTATTCCTTTTGCGCCTTCTTGTGCCTTTTCGTGGCTAAAATGTTTCTGCCTTTATCCGTGTCCATCCGTGCGATCCGTGGTTAAAAAATGAATCCCTCCACCCCACTCCCCGACCTTTCGCGCCTCTGCATCCACACGATCACCACCAAGCCGTGGGCGATTGAGACGTCCGCCGCCAAGTTCGCCGCGGCGGGCGTCAAGGGCATCACCGTCTGGCGCGACACCCTCGCCGGCCGCGATATCAAGAAAACCGGCCAGCTGCTCCGCGACCAAGGACTATCCATCGTCTCGCTGTGCCGCGGCGGCTTCTTCCCGGCCGCCACCGCCGCCGACCGCGCCAAGGCGCTCGACGACAACCGCCTCGCCATCTCCGAGGCCCACGCCCTCGGTGCGCCGCTCATCGTCCTCGTCTGCGGCGCCGTCCCCGGCCAGTCGCTGATCGAATCGCGCAAGCAGATCACCGACGGCATCGCCGCCCTTCTCCCGGAGTGCAAGGCCGCCAACGTGAAGCTCGCCATCGAGCCACTGCACCCGATGTATGCCGATTCCCGCTCGGCCGTAAACACCCTCGGCCAGGCCAACGACATGGTCGAGCAGCTCAAGTCGCCCTACGTGGGCGTCGCCGCCGACGTCTATCATCTCTGGTGGGACCCGGCGCTCGAGGCCGAGATCGCCCGCTGCGGCCGGTTGAACGCCCTCTTCGCCTACCACGTCTGTGACTGGCGCACGCCGACCACCGATCTCCTCCTCGACCGCGGCCTTATGGGCGAAGGCTGCATCCCGCTCCGCCAGATCCGCGCCTGGGTCGAGGCCACCGGCTTCAAGGGCTTCAACGAGGTCGAGGTCTTCTCCAACCGCCTCTGGGCGATGGACCAGGACGAATACCTCAAGAAGATCGTCCAAGCCTACCACGACCACGTCTGATTTCTTTAACCACTAATCCACACTCATAGTCACTAATCCCAAACCTCCGCCATTAGTGAGACCTTAGTGTCCATTAGTGGTGACCCAACTCCTCCTCTTATGAAAGTTCACAAAATCGGCATCATCATGAACGGCGTCACGGGACGCATGGGCACCAACCAGCACCTCATCCGCTCCATCAAGGCCATCATCGACCAGGGCGGCGTGAAGCTCTCCGACTCCGAGGTCATCATGCCCGACCCGGTCCTCGTCGGCCGCAGCGAGGAAAAACTCAAGGCCCTCGCCGCCCGCACCGGCGTCTCGCGCGTCTCGACCAACCTCGACGCCGAGCTGGCGAATCCCGCCAACCAGATCTACTTCGACGCCACCCTGACCGGCCAGCGCCCGATCGGCGTCCGCAAGGCCATCGCCGCGAAGAAACACATCTACTGCGAGAAGCCCACCGCCACCACCTCCGCCGAGGCCCTCGCCCTCGCCAAGGAAGTGAAGGCCGCCGGCCTCAAGAACGGCGTCGTGCAGGACAAGCTCTGGCTGCCCGGCCTCGTGAAGCTGAAATACCTCATCGATACCGGCTTCTTCGGAAAAATCCTCTCCGTCCGCGGCGAGTTCGGCTACTGGGTCTTCACCGGCGAGCACGAGAAGCTCCAGCGCCCGTCGTGGAACTACCGCAAGGAGGACGACGGCGGCATCATCGTCGACATGCTCTGCCACTGGCAGTATGTCATCCAGAACCTGTTCGGCGAGGTGAAGTCCCTCACCTGCCTCGGCGCCACGCACATTCCCACCCGCTGGGACGAGGCCGGCAAACCCTACAAGTGCACCGCGGACGACTCCGCCTACGCAACCTTCGAGCTCGTGAACGGCGTCATCTGCCACTTCAACTCCTCGTGGGATGTCCGCGTCGACCGCGACGACCTCCTGACGCTCCAGGTCGACGGCACGATGGGTTCCGCCGTCGCCGGCCTGCGCGATTGCAAGGCCCAGAGCCTCGCCGCCACGCCGCGCTGCATCTGGAATCCCGACGTCGACAGCCCGATCAAATACAAGGACGGCTGGGTGCGTGTCCCCGACCAGGGCGTCTACGACAACGCCTTCAAGGTCGAATGGGAGCTCTTCCTCAAGCACGTCGTCACCGGTTCGCCGTTCCAATGGGACCTCTTCCAGGGCGCCAAGGGTGTGCAGCTCGCCGAACTCGGCCTGCAGTCCTGGGCCGAGCGCAAGTGGGTTGATGTCCCAGTGCTGAAGTAACCCTGAATTAAACGCAAAGACGCCAAGGCGCAGAGAACTCGAAATCCTTCGCGTCTTTGCGCCTTTGCGTTAAAAAACAGAACTTCCGATGAACAAAGTAGCTTTAGTAACGGGTGGCAGCCGCGGCATCGGCTTCGGCATCGCCGAAAAGCTTGCCGCCGAGAAATGGGATATCGTCATCAACGGCGTCCGCGAGGAAGCCGCCGTCGCCGAGCCCCTCGCCAAGCTCCGCGCCCTGGGCGTGAAGGTCGGCTACGCCCGCGGCGACGTCGGCAGCGCCGAAGGGCGCGCCGCCATCGTCAAGGCCACCAAGGAATTCACGGGCGGCAAGGCCCTGAATCTCCTCGTGAACAACGCCGGCGTCGCCCCCAAGGTCCGCGCCGACCTGCTCGAGACCTCCGAAGAGTCCTACGACTACGTGGTGAACACTAACCTCCGCGGCGTCTTCTTCCTGACCCAAGCCTTCGCCCGCGACATGGTCGCCGCCAAGAAGGCCGACCCGGCGTTCGCCGCCTACATCATCAGCATCACGTCGATCTCGGCGACGGTGGTCTCGATCAACCGCGGCGAATACTGCATCGCCAAGGCCGGCCTGAGCATGATGTCGCAACTCTTCGCCGCCCGCCTCGGCGCCGACGGCATCCCCGTTTACGAAGTCCGCCCCGGCGTCATCAAGACCGACATGACCGCCGGCGTGACGGAGAAATACGACAAGTTGATCGCGGGAGGTTTAAACATCCAACCGCGTTGGGGATACCCGGAGGACATCGGCAAGGCCGTCGCCGCCCTCGCCCGCGGCGACTTCCCGTTCTCCACGGGCCAGGTGGTGATGGTCGACGGTGGCTTGGTTGTCCCGCGCCTTTAAGCGCGTTTCTGCAACGCCGATTACCACGGGCGGCTCCGGCCGCCTTTTTTTATCCCTCCTGACACAATGCTGTCAGTCAGGGGTGGTAAGATTAGGGCATGAAACAATTCGTGATCCTTTTCCGCCAGGGGCCGTTCAACCTCACGGAAATCGCCAAGGCGCACCGGCAGGCGGCCATCTCGCTCTGGGCCCGGGAGCAGAATGCCCGCGGGCACCGGCTCGAACCGCGCAGCCTGGCACCAAGTTTCACCCGCCCGGGCATCGAGGTGACGGGTGACGAATACGGCCAGTGGCCGGTCACCGCCCTGCTCTTCCTCGACGCCCGCGACCTCGACGAGGCCACCGCCATCGCCGCCTCCCACCCCGCCAAGGACTACAACGTCGCCATGGAGGTCCGATCCTGGTCCGTCCCCACCCCAGCTAGAAATTGATTGGGCACCACTAATCCACACTAATGGGCCACTAATCCAACCCGGCACTCAGCCAATTAGTGTCCGGTTAGTGTCCATTAGTGGTTAAACCCGCCTTGGCCTGCAGCCTCCTGACACAGGGTTGTCAGTGGGGCATGGTAGGCTGGATCGTCTTATGAAAAGCACCCTTCGTCGTTCACTCGTTGCCGGGCTGGCCTTTGGCGCCATGCCGTTCGCCGTTGCCGAATCCCCCATGAAAATCATCAAGGCCACCGGCCCCTTTGACGTGAAGATGGCGCCCGTCTCGGCCGCCGACGCCGCCGTCGGCCGCTTCACCCTCGACAAGAAATACCACGGCGACCTCGAGGGCGGCGGCAGCGGTGAAATGCTCACCGCCATGACCGCCACCAAGGGCTCGGCCGGCTACGTCGCCATCGAGAAGGTCACCGGCACCCTCGCCGGCCGCACCGGCACCTTCCACCTCCAGCACTCCGGCATCATGAACCGCAGCGCGCCCACCCTGCTGATCAACGTGGTCCCCGACTCCGGCACCGGCGAACTCGCCGGCCTGACCGGCAAGATGGCCATCTCCATCGCCGCCGACGGGGCGCATTACTACACGTTCGAGTATTCGCTGCCGGAGAAGAACTGACCCAGATTTTTTAACCACTAATCCACACTAAGGATTCACTAATCCAAACCTCAGGACCCTCAGATCATTAGTGCTGATCAGTGGCCATTAGTGGTTAAAAAGCGCCTTGGCCTTGGCTTACTTGATCTCGAGCAGCTCGACCTCGAAGATCAGCACGGAATTCCCGGGGATGTCGCCCTTGCCGCGCGGGCCGTAGGCGATGGCCGGCGGGATGGTGAACTTCCACTTGTCGCCGACGGACATGAGCTGCAGCCCCTCGGTCCAGCCGGGGATCACCTCGTTCAGGGCGAACTCGATGGGCTCCTTGCGCTCGACGGAGCTGTCGAAGACCTTCCCGTCGATCAACGTGCCATGATAGTGCACCTTCACGGTGCTGGTCGCCGTCGGCTTCGGGCCGCTACCGCTCTTCAAGACCTCATACTGCAGGCCGGAGGCGGTGACGGTCACGCCGGGCTTCGCCTTGTTCTTGGCGAGGTATTCGTTGCCAAGGGCGAGCTGCTTCTCGCCGGCCGCGGCCGCGGCGGCCGCCATCTGCTGCTGCACCGCCATGAAGGCCGCCTCGAGCTCCGCCTCCGGCACGCGGGTCTTGGCCTTGGCGAGGCCGTCCGTGATGCCCGCGATGAGGGCTGCCTGGTCCACCTTCAGTGTGTCGTCGCGGCTGAGGCCGCCGCCCATGTTATAGCCAATGCCATAGCTGACCTTCTGCTCCACCGACGTGATGACCGCCGGCGCGGCGGCGGCCGTCTGGCCGGAGGCGGGCTGCTTGCCGCAGCCGGTGAAAGCGAAGGCCGAGAAGGCCAGGAGGAGGGAAACAGAGGAGGAAGTGCGATTCATGAACCCGCGACAGTTGGAACCTCCGGCCGGCGTGACAAGTCCGGGATGGCTAAAAACGTCACTTTTCCGACGGAACTTCAGCCGGTGGAGCGTGTTGCCCTCAACCCGCTGGCTCCGAAACATTCGCCAAGCGGCACCTTGGGCGCAAGGCGCTCCACCAGTCCTGCCATCCTCCGTCTTCTGTCCTCGGTTCTTCGATCCCTCAGGGCTCTTCCAGCGACATCAGCTCGATGTTGCGGAACCAGACCCCCTGGCCCTCGGCCTGGAGCGCGATGTGGCCGAAGCTGATGAGCCGCGCGGAGCCGGCCTGGATGGCGGCGGCCGCCCACGGATCCTTCGGGTCGAGCTGCGGGTGCTGGTAGCGCAGCACCTCCACGCCATTCACGCGATGGATGATCTCGTCGTGCCCGCGCACCTCCACCTCGACCTTCACCCATTCGTCCGCCGGAAACGTCGGGGCCTGGGAGCGAACGATGTGCTGGGTGATGAGTTTGCCATCCATCTCGATGTGCGTGCCGGGGGAGCACATGTTGCCCGTCGCCCGCGGCCCCTTGCCCTCGCCGGCGAGAAACTGGAACTCGATGCTGGCCGGGAAGGCCTGGTCGAGCGGCATGCTCTGCGGCGATTGCGAGTGGATCATGACGCCGCTGTTCAGGTTAACGTAGTTCGGCGCGTCGGGCATCATCTTGCCCTCGAACCGGTATTCCAGGCGCAGGATGTAGCGCGAATACGCGACGTTGCTGTAGAGGTGGCCGAACTGCTTGTCGAATTTCGAATACTTGTCGTAGGCGACCTTGATGATGCCGTCCTCGACCCGGAAGGTGTCGGCATAGTTCACCCCGAGCGGATGGCCGGTGATCTTCACGGTCCAACCGTCGAGGTTCTTGCCGTTGAAGAGCGGGATCCATGCCCGGCCGGCGGGCACGTCGGCCGCGCGGGTGAAGACCGCAAGGCCGAGGCAAAGGGACAGCGAGGCGAGCAAGCGGGCGAGGTATGGCATGACCGGGGAAGTCTCCGCTCCATCCCGCCCCAGTCAAGCTGCCACCCGGCGCCGCCCGGTCAGGTGGATTTCAAATAGGCCCCGAGCTGCTCCAGCGTGCCGCCCCAGCCCATCTTCATATTTTCAAGGTTGTTGTCGAAGACCTGGCGCTCCTCGGCATCCGACTCGTAGGGCAGCCAGTTGACGGTGACCGTCGTCTTACCGGCGTTTTCGGCAAACGTGATCACCGTCAGCATCTGCAGCGGCCAGCGGTCCTTGGTGAGGGGGTGCCGGGTGAGGCCCGCGTCCTGGTCCGAGAAGGAGTTGATCCAGACCAGTTTTTCCGGCGGCACGACCTCACGATAGACCGCCCTGCCCCAGATCTGCTTCCCGTCCGGGGTCGTCATCGAATAGTGGGTCATGCCGCCTGGGCGCAGATCGAATTTGGCGACCGTGATATTGGTGCCCTTGGGCCCGAACCAGCGGGCGAAGTGCTCGCGCTCGGACCAGACCTTCCACATCAGCGCGCGCGAGGCGTTGAACTCGCGGGAGATGACAAAGGGCTTGTTCTGCATGCCGGCCACGTATTCGGAGGCGCGTTCCAGGGTCTGCTTGCCGCCCTCGACGGCGCCGAACTCCTTGACGACAAAATCCCGCGCCTCGGCCGACGGGAACACCAGGCGGCCGGTCAGCCGCGTCTTGGTGCCCTCGACCGTCTCGAAGGTCCAGGTCGCGGTGAACGAGGCGCCAGGCCCGTCCTCGCGCCCGCCGCCGTGCAGGTAGGTGATGCGCTCGAGCGGCACGATTTCCTTGAATGTGCTCTTGTTCGGATAGTTCGCCCCGTCGGGTCCGTGCATCACGTGCTCCCAGTGCCCGCCGACGCGGAAATCCATCTTCTTGACCGTCGTCGTGAAACCGCGTGGCCCCCACCAGTTGATGACATGCTTGGGATCGGTCCACGCCTGCCAGACTAGCTCACGGGGCGCGTGCAGGACACGGGTCAGGACGATTTCGCGGTCGGAAGTATTTTCCGGGGATGGATTTTGCATGGTCATGGTTTTTGCGTGGTGAAGGCGAGGTGTGCGGCCAGTCGTTCCAGGTTCTCCGCGGTGGCCGTTTCGAGGAAGGCGCGGAGCCGGTCTGCCTCGGCGGGATCGTCGAAGCACATCGCCCACGTGACCATCGAGCCGGCACCCTGCACGGCCAGGGTGATCGTCAGGGTGAAATCGTGGCCCGGCTGGAAATGGCGCACAACCACCCGCTCCGGCCGGACGATCTCCGTGAATTGATGGTCCATCTCGTAAGGGGTGCCATCGGGGCCCCGCATGGTGAAACGCCAGATCCCGCCCGGACGGAATTCGAACTGGCGAAACTCATTCGTGAAACCCTTCGGCCCCCACCATTGCGCCAGCCGCGCCGGATCCCTGAACGCCGCGAACAACGCCTCCCGCGACTCGGTGAAAACCCGTGAGCTGACAATCGGCCGGCTGGAGGATGGTTTATTTTCCGCGGGCATGGCGTTTCTCCCTTTTGACCGGCGGCTTCGCCTGCAGCTCCTGCAGATACTCGTCGAGGCGGTCGAGGCTCTGCTCCCAGTGCTGCCGGTAGGTCTCCAGCCAGTCGACCGCCTCCTTGAGCGGCGCGGCCTTGAGCCGGCAGGGCCGCCACTGCGCATCGCGCCCGCGCTCGATCAGCCCGCTGCGCTCGAGCACACCGAGATGCTTGGAAATCGCCGGCAGGCTCATGTCATGCGGTTCGGCCAGCTCCGTGACGGAGCGCTCGCCCGACGCCAGCCGCGCCACGATCGCCCGGCGGGTCGGGTCGGCCAGGGCGGCGAAGACGGCATTGAGACGGTCGGGCGACATGCGTTTTGTGTTTAACCATTTGGTTAACTACAAATCCGACCCTGTCAAGCCCCTGAGCGGGATGGACGGTCAACGCGCCGGCCTCATTCCTCCAACGCCGCCTCGATCTGCCGGCTGGCGGAGCGCAGCACCTCGAGGCGCGCGTAGCGCTTGTTGTCCGCCGGCACGAGGTGCCATGGCGCGTTCTTTTTGTCCGTGAGCGCGAGCATGTCGCCGACGGCGATCTCGTAGGCGGCGCGCTTGCGACGGTTGCGCCAGTCCTCGGCGTTCATCTTGTGGCGCTTGTGGGCGGTGGTCTCGCGCTCGCGGAAACGGCGCAGCTGCTCGGCGTGCGAGATGTGCAGCCAGTATTTCAGCACGATCGTGCCGTGGCCGGTCAGTTCGCGCTCGAAGCCGTTGATCTCGGCGTAGGCACGCTGCCACTCGTCCGGCCGGCAGAAACCCTCCAGCCGCTCCACCAGCACGCGGCCATACCAGGAGCGGTCGAACACGGCCATGCGGCCGTCCCGCGGGATGTCGCGCCAGAAGCGCCAGAGATAGTGCGCGTGCTTTTCCTCGGCGGTGGGCTTGGCCACGGGAATGACGCTGTAGTCGCGCGGGTCGATCGCGCTGGTGAGCCGGCGGATGGCGCCCCCCTTCCCCGCCGCATCCCAGCCCTCGAAGGCAAAGACGATGGACCGGCCCGCCCCGAGCGCGGCGCGCACCGCGCGGTTCAGGCGGCCGAGCCACTTCTCGCGCAGGGCATCATAGTCCTTCTCCGACAAATCCTGATCGAGCGGCAGCGCCTGCAGCCGGCGCAGGCCGGCGGGGCGCAGCGGTTTAACCACCCGCGGCGGCACGGCCGGGCGCAGGCGGGCCATCTTCTGTTGCTGTTGCCGGAACTGCGTGAGGAGCAGCTGGCCGACCTGCAGGTCACGCGCGCGCTCGTCCTCGGCGTCGATGATGGTCCAGCGGGCGCCGGGACGGTCGGTCTTGGCCCGGATTAGCCGGGCGGTCTTCGCCAGGCGGTCGTAGATGCGGTGGTGGTGCCAGTCCTCTTCCGTCACGCGCCAGGCCGTGGCCGGCTCGGCGCGCAGCGTGCGCAGCCGGCGTCCCTGCGCGTCCTTGGAAATCTGCAGCCAGACCTTGATGATGAGCGTGCCTCCGTCGGCCAGCAGTTTCTCGAAGTCGCGGATGCGTTCCGCCTCCTTTTCGACGTGGCCCAGCGCCCGCTTGCCGCGTGCCTCCTCGCGGAGCGTCTCGGTATACCAGGAACCGGCATAGAGCCCGATGCGGCCGATGCCCGGCAGGCTGCGCCAGAAACGCCACTGGTGCGGATGGGCCTGCTCGCTTCCGGTCGGCGCGTGGTAGGAAAACGTCTCCACCCCGCGCGGGTCGAGCCACTCGGCGAGGGTGTTGAGCAGGCTGCCGCGGCCGGCACCCTCGGGTCCGGCCAGGATGAGCAGCACCTTGAAGGGCACGTGCTTGAGCTTCACCTGCAGCTGCACGAGCTGCTCGCGCAGCCGGCTGGCCCGGGCCTGGTAGGCCTTCTTGCTCAGCCGCTGCCTCGTTTTTGCCATGCAGCCCGAAGGTGGCGCCGGACCCCGGGATGTCGAGCCGGAGATGTCCGGCAAAGTCGCTCGACGAATCGGCGCCGGACCCTAGCGTGGGCCCGCATGGCCAACTTCGAACAAGCACTGATCCTGCTGCTGCTGATCGCCAGCCTGAGTGTCGTGGCCCGGTGGCTGCCCTGGCCGCCGCTGATCACCTATCTGCTCGGCGGGATCGGCGCGGCCCTGGTGCCGGCGTTTCCGCGGCTCAAGCTCGACCCGGGCTTCTTCTTTCTTTGCTTCCTGCCCCCGCTGCTTTTTGCCGACGGCTGGCTGATGCCGCTGCGCGAGTTTGTCCGCGCGCGCCGCGCCATCCTCACGCTGGCCATCGGCCTCGTGATCTTCACCACGCTGGCCGTCGGCCTGGTGGCGTGGTGGCTGGTGCCGGGCCTGCCGCTCGCCATGGCCTTTGCGCTCGGCGCGATTGTCTCCCCGACCGACGCGGTGGCGGTCAACGCCATCACCGAGCGCCTGCGCGTGCCAGCCCGCCTGACCACGGTGCTCAACGGCGAAAGCCTGATGAACGACGCCACGGGCCTCGTAGCCTTCAAGTTCGCCCTCGCCGCCGTGGTGGCCGGCAGTTTCTCGCTCACGCAGATGGCCGCCGAGTTCTCCCTGCTGGCCGTCGGGGGCTTCACCCTCGGCCTCGCCGCCGGTTATGCCATCGGCAAGCTGCGCGACCTGCTGCAGCGGCTGCAGAGCTCGGACCCGCTCATCGAGATCACGCTTTCCCTGATGACGCCGTTCGCGGCTTATTTCCTCGCCGACCGGCTCGGCGTGTCGACCATCCTCGCCGTGATCGCCGCCGGCCTCTACTCCGGCTGGCGCGACCCGGTGCGCATGGACGCGGAGACGCGCCAGAGCGCCTTCGCCGTGTGGGGCCTGCTGATTTTCTGGCTGAACGGCACCGCCTTCGTGCTGCTCGGCCTGCAGTTCCCCACGCTGCTGGCCGCGGTGCGCGACCACTATTCCACCGGCCAGCTGCTCGGTTTTACGGCCATCGTTTCGGGCGCCGCCATCGCGGCGCGCCTCGCCTGGGTCTTCGCGGGCATCTACCTGCCCTTCATCCTGCCCGGGGTCTGCACGGAAAGAATGCGCCCGGCCACCGCCCTGGTGATGGGCTGGGCCGGCATGCGCGGCACCGTCACGCTCGCCGGCGCGCTTTCCATCCCTTTCTTCATGCCCGATGGTTCGCCGTTTCCCGGCCGCGACATCGTCATCTTCCTGGCCTTCGGGGTCATTGCCGTGACGCTTTTGTTGCAGGGCACGACCCTTGAGAAACTCATTCAGCGCCTCGGCCTGCGGGAGGACAGCTCCCGCGCCAAGGAGGAGCGTCTGGCCCGCACCACGGCGGTCGAAGCCGGTCTCAAGGCCCTGCGTGCCCTCGAGGCCGAGGCCACCGCACCCGACCACGGCGCCGCGCTCGGCCAGGTGATCGGCGAATATGAACATCGCCTCGCGGTCCTCGAGGCCGAGGGTGAGACGCGCCGCAGCGCCCGCCGCCGCCGGATCGCCGGACATCGCTACCGGACGACCGCGCTGCTCGCCGAGCGTGCGGCCATCGACGAGCTCTGGCGGAGCAACCGGATCGCCGACGAGGTCCACCGCCCGTTGCAACTGTTGCTGGATCACGAGGAATCCCTGCTGAAAGCCGGCCCGCCGCCATCGGAGGACTGAGGCGGCGCTCGAGACGCGGAGCACATTTCCGCCCGGCGGGCCTAAGGATGCCGAACCTCGATCGTCATCCTATCATGCGCCTCAAATTCATCTTTCTCGCCGCCCTGGTCGCGGCTGCCTTCGCTCCCCTCTCCCGCCTGTCCGCCCATGATGCCGTGGCCCCCGGCCACCGCATGACCCGGCCGCGGATGGAAGTTGTCTTCGTCCTCGATACCACCGGCTCCATGAGCGGCATGATCGCCGGCGCAAAGCAAAAGATCTGGGCCATCGCCAACAAGCTGAAGTCCGCCCGCCCCACGCCGGAAATCCGCTTCGGCCTCGTGGGTTACCGCGACCGGCGCGACGCCTACGTCACGAAGGTGTTCGGCCTGACCGGCAACCTCGACGAGGTTTACACCAACCTCTACGCCTTCGAGGCGCAAGGCGGCGGCGACGAGCCGGAATCGGTCAACGAGGCGCTGCACCGGGCCGTGCGTGATCTCCAGTGGAGCACCGACCCGGAGGTGCTGCGCGTGGTCTTCCTCGTGGGCGATGCCCGGCCGCACATGGACTACCAAGACGACGTCAAATACCCCGAGACCTGCCGGCTGGCCAACGAACGCGGCATCCTCATCAACACCCTCCAATGCGGCCGCCTCAACGGCACCGAACAGGCTTGGCGCGAGATCGCCTCCCTCACCAACGGCACCTACGGGGCCATCCTGCAGGACGGCGGCTCCATCAAGATCGAGACGCCCTACGACCAGGATATCATCCGGCTCAACATCCAGCTCGACTCCACCATCATCCTCTACGGCTCGAAGGCCGAGCAGGCCAGCGCCGCCAAGAACAAATCCGTGCTGGCCAGCCTGTCGCCCGAGGCCACGGCTGACCGCTCCTCCTATCTCGGCAAGGGCGAGGCCGGCGCGATCATGTCCGGCCGCGGCGACCTCGTGGTCGAGGTCATGAACGGCCGCGAGAGCGTTGACAAACTTGACGAGAAGAAGCTCGCGCCCGAACTCCAGTCCATGGCCCCCGCGGCCCGCCAGGAATTGATCGAGCAAAAGGTCGCGGAACGCCGCAAGCTTCAGGCCGAACTGGCGGAACTCGTCGCCAAGCGCGACGCCGCGGTCGCCGACCAGCTCAGGAGCCTCGAGGGCAAGGACGGCGTGCTCGAACTCGACGCCTTCCGGACGCTGGAAGCCCAGGCCAAGGAGAAAGGTTACCGCTTCGAGAAGTAAACCGACCCCTCAGCTCGAAACCCCGTGCAGGCCGCGCGAGAGCCGGAAGCCCACAAACCCGCCGGCCGTGGCCACCGGCGTGTAATCTTCCGCGGCATCCTTCTAATCCGACGATTACGAGGCTTATCCGAGCTTCGCCGGATCCGCGAAGGCGTGACTTGTGTCGGCTGCTGGATGCATGCGAGACGTTACTTCGTCGAAGCACTGGCCGAGCGGCCCAAGCTGGACAGGTGGTGTTGCGGTTGATCGGCCGGCTCTACCAGCTTGAGCAGGCTTGGGACGAGGGGGGAGTGGCGCAGACCGGACGCCCCTGCGCCAGATCCATCTTGCCCGGACACTCTACTGGCTGCATCGCGTCGTGCTCGGGTTGCGGGCGCAAGCGTTGCCGCGTTCGCTCCTCGGCAAGGCGTGCTCCTAGCTGCTCGATCACTAGGAGTCGTTGGTCGCGCCCCAACAGCACAGCCAGACCCGGCTCGACAATAACCTGGTCGACAACTCCATCCGGCCGTCGGCCCTCGGCAAGAAGAACTGGGTCTTTATCGGCCATCCCGACGCCGGCCAGCGCTCCGCCAGAATCTACTCGATCGTCGTCTCCTGTCAGCGCCACGGCAAAGACCCTCTCGCCTATTTGCGAAACATGCTCCCCCGGCTGCCCGACATGACCAACCGGGACGACCTCGGCCCGCTCGGCGCAGTGTCGTCGTAGCCGTCGTATTGGTTATCAACAAGGTCCTCGGCCGGCTGCTTACAAAATAAGAAGGCCCGGACGCTGCTTTCGCAACATCCGGGCCATAAACCTGGCAACGACCTACTCTCGCGGGACCTAACGTCCTACTACCATTGGCTACGCGGGGCTTAACGGCCGTGTTCGGGATGGGAACGGGTGGAACCCCCGGTATATGGTCACCAGGAAACTCTTACTCCTTGCGGAGAAATTGAATAAAAAGCTCAGACAAACCGACTGCGTGTAAGCAGGTGAAATAAACGCCTAGAAACCAGGTATCTGCATAAACCGGCAAGGTCATTAGTAACAGTAAGCTGAACGTATTACTACGCTTGCACTTCTGTCCTATCAACCGGGTGGTCTACCCGGACCTTGCACCGTCTTGCGACGGATTGTGATCTTATCTTGGGAGGAGCTTGGCGCTTAGATGCTTTCAGCGCTTATCTCTTCCGCACATAGCTACCCGGCGCTGCCCCTGACGGGACAACCGGAACACCAGAGGTGCGTCATTCTCGGTCCTCTCGTACTAGAGAATGAACCCCTCAAATCACAAACGCCCACAGCGGATAGAGGACCGAACTGTCTCACGACGTTCTGAACCCAGCTCGCGTACCACTTTAACCGGCGAACAGCCGGACCCTTGGGACCTTCTCCAGCCCCAGGATGTGATGAGCCGACATCGAGGTGCCAAACCGCGCCGTCGCTGTGAACGCTTGGGCGCGATCAGCCTGTTATCCCTAGCGTACCTTTTGTCCTATGAGCGATGGCGATTCCACATTCAACCACCGGATCACTTGAACCTGCTTTCGCAACTGCTCGACTTGTTGGTCTCACAGTAAAGCTCCCTTATACTCATGCGCTCTATAGCCCGATTACCGACCGGGCTGAGGGAACCTTCGTAATCCTCCGTTACTCTTTGGGAGGATTCCGCCCCAGAAAAACTGACCTGCTATCACTGTCCCACGCCCGGATGACGGGACGAGGTTAGACGCCTAACAATTAAAAACTGGTATTTCATATTTCGACTCGGCCCGCCCCTGAAGGCAGGCTTCGCAGTCTCCCAGCTATGCTACGTATTAAAAATCAAGCGACAATAACAGCTTACAGTAAAGGTGCATAGGGTCTTTCCGTCCTGCTGCGGGTAGGCGGCATCTTCACCGCCACTACAATTTCACTGGGCCTCTCTCCGAGACAGTTGTCAACTCGTTACTTGATTCGTGCGGGTCGGAACTTACCCGACAAGGAATTTCGCTACCTTAGGACCGTTATAGTTACGGCCGACATTCACGGGGGCTTAGACCCGGAGCTTGCACCCCAGGCTTTCACCTTTCCGCATTGGTCACAAGTCACTCCCTATACGTCGTCTTGCGACTTAGCAGAGAGCTGTGTTTTTGCTAAACAGTCGGTTGACACTCTTATCTGTGGCCTCTTGCGAGGCACCCCTTATAGCTAACATACGGGGTCAGTTTGCCGAGTTCCTTAGAGAGATTTAACCCACGCGCCTTAGAATACTCATCTATTCCACCTGTGTCGGTTTACGGTACGGGCACCCTATCGAATAGCCACGAAGCTTTTCCTGGAAGCCGAGTATCACACGAATCGCCTCGGCCGTAGCCTCAGCTCTTCATCGTCTTTCAGATAGATCCGGTATTTTATCCCCGGACAACCTACGGACTTGAACGGAAATCAGCGCCCCGCTCGTGTTAACTTTCTCCGTCACTCCTTGGCATCGAACTCCAATAAGGTGGTGCTGGAATATTGAACCAGCTGTGCATCGACTACTCCTTACGGCCTCGTCTTAGCTCCCGACTAACCCTGGGAGGACGAACCTTCCCCAGGAATCCTTGGAATTGAGGCGAGATGGATTTTAACCATCTTTATCGTTACTTATGTCTGCATTCTCACTTCCAAACGCTCCATGGTCGGTGACCCTTCCACTTCGCTGCATTTGGAACGCTTTCCTACCCCGACATCTTGCGATGTCAGCCATAGCTTCGGTATACGGCTTAAGTCCCGATCATTTTCGGCGCAATTTCGCTCGATGGGTCAGCTGTTACGCACTGTTTAAATGATGGCTGCCTCTAAGCCAACATCCCCATTGTCTAAGCAAAATCACATCCTTTTACACTGAGCCGTATTTTGGGACCTTAACTGATGGTTTGGATTATTCTCCTTTTGACTATGAAGGTTATCCCCCACAGTCTGACTGCCGAGCTTCACTCTGCGGTATTCGGAGTTTAATTAAGTTCAGTACCCCGGTAGGGGCCCTAGCTTATTTAGTGCTCTACCTCCGCAAATCAGCGCTCGACGCTATACCCAAATATATTTCGGAAAGAACCAGCTATCAGGGGGTTTGATTAGTCTTTCGCTCCTAACCACAGCTCATCCGACAACTTCTCAAGGTTGACCGGTTCGGACCTCCACTTCGTGTTACCGAAGTTTCATCCTGGCCATGGTTAGATCACCTCCCCTTCGGGTCTATTGCCGACAACTAAGCGCCCTATTCGGACTCGCTTTCGCTGCGCCTGCGCCGCTGAGCGGCTTAGGCTTGCTACCGACAATAACTCGCAGACTCATTATACAAAAGGCAGGCCGTCACCCCACAAGGGGGCTCCGACTGACTTGTTAGCAGATGATTTCAGTTACTATTTCACTCCCCTAACAGGGGTGCTTTTCACCTTTCCCTCGCGGTACTAGTTCACTGTCGGTCGTCATCGAGTATTTAGCCTTATGCCGTGGTCGGCATGGATTCACACGGGGTTTCACGTGTCCCGTGCTACTCAGGATACCACTAGGTCTGCTTCGATTTTCGAATACGGGGCTATCACCCTCTATGGCCCGACTTTCCAGACGGTTTTCCTAATCTAAGCTTTCCATATTGTGGTCCTACAACCCCACCAAGATAAATCCCGGTGGTTTGGGCTGTTCCGCGTTCGCTCGCCACTACTGACGGAATCGATTCTCTTTATTTTCCTGCGGATACTGAGATGTTTCACTTCTCCGCGTGTTGCTCTATCGAGACTATGTATTCATCTCGAAGTGACACCGAATTACCGGTGCCGGGTTTCCCCATTCGGGCATCTCCGGATCAAAGCGTGTATGCCGCTCCCCGAAGCTTATCGCAGCTTGCTGCGCCCTTCATCGCCTGATGACGCCAAGGCATCCATCATCTGCTGTAACTGGTTTATGCAAACACACTAGTATTCTAGGCGTTTATCTTACCTTCTTACACAATTACATTTCTGTTTGTCTGAACTTTCAAAGAACAAAATTTATTTGCAGCGATTAACCG
>JAYRDK010000037.1:0-10000 GCA_041909435.1 Lacunisphaera sp. | reverse complement strand
GGTATACTATACGCGGAATCTCCCCCAACAGGCTGATCACAACCCCATGATCCTCCCGGGTCACCCACCCTGCATCACATGGCATGACCACAGACCACTGACGCTGCCTGTTCTATCCTAGGGTTAACCTGGCGCACTTGTCCGGCTTCACCCAAAGTATAAATGCCGCCACTTCCCTTCGGCTTGGCAGAACATGCATATCCTTTCTCCAAAACATGCACCACGAAGCTGAAATTCTTCTTATGAAAGCTGAACGTCGTTTATTTTTCAAAATCAGCCACGCAAAATCAGGTCATTATTCGCTATTTGGAGGTCATTATTTAAGCAAATTCCTCTATTTTTCCTCAAAATATCCCGATTTTACAAATTCCGCCCTAAATAGGAAATCGGTGGTTGCTATGCCCAGTAAAAGTTCTTTTGAACGCGGGCTTCCAGAACGGCACTAACCTGTGCACCACTAACTCAACCAAGGCGATTGCTTGGACCTAAAACAAATCAAACAGATCATCGATTTGATGAAGCGCTCTGAACTCAGTGAGTTCGAATTCGAAGAAGAAGGCTTCAAAATCAAGATCAAGCGGGGCTCTGGCGGCCAACCCATCATCACTTCGGCCCCCCTGTCAGGACATCCTCTACCCGTATCCTCTGCCCCACTGGAAACGGCCGCCCCTGCGCCCCGAGCAAGTGCTCCGGCCGCGCCCGCGAGTGCATCAGGTGCAGATGAAGCCGGCTTTGCCTATGTAAAATCCCCCATGGTAGGCACTTTCTACCGTTCCCCTTCCCCGGAAAATCCGGCCTTTGTGGAGGTCAATACCAAGGTGGAAGATAAAACCGTGGTTTGCATCATCGAAGCCATGAAGATCATGAACGAAATTCAGGCGGAAACCAAGGGGACCATCGTCGAAATCTTGGTGGAGAACGGCCAGCCCGTCGAATACGGACAGCGCCTGTTCAAGGTTAAGCTCACCTAACCGAGCGTCTCTTATGGGCCGGGCAGATACCTGTCCGGCCTAAATTTTTACACCAGTATGATTCAAAAGGTTCTCATCGCCAATCGCGGTGAAATCGCGCTCCGGATCATTCGCGCTTGCCGCGAAATGGGGATCAAGACCCTTGCCGTATACTCCGAAGCCGATGTCCAATCCCTCCATGTTCAGCTCGCCGACGAGGCAATCTGCATCGGCGGACCCAAAAGCGCCGACAGCTACTTGCGCGCCGACCGCATCATCAGCGCGGCGGAAATTGCCGACGTGGACGCAATTCACCCCGGCTACGGCTTTCTGTCCGAGAATGCGAAGTTCGCCGAGCAGTGCGAGTCGTGTAACATCAAGTTTATCGGCCCGAAATCCAAGAGCATCCGCATCATGGGTGACAAGGCCATCGCCAAGGACACCGTCCGCAAAGCCGGCGTGATCACCGTCCCCGGGTCGGATGGCCCGATCGAAAATGAAACCGAAGCAGTCAAGGTCGCCCGCAAGATTGGCTACCCGGTCATCATCAAGGCCGTCGCCGGTGGCGGCGGCCGCGGCATGCGCATCGCCCACAACGATGTTTCCTTCGCCAAGGAGTTTCACGTCGCCCGCAACGAGGCGGAAAAGGCTTTCGGAAATGGGGCGGTCTACATCGAGAAATATATCGAGAAGCCGCGCCATATCGAATTCCAGATCCTTGCCGACAGCCATGGCAAGGTCATCCACCTGGGCGAACGCGACTGCTCGGTCCAGCGCCGGCACCAGAAGCTGATCGAAGAATCGCCCTCCCCTTTCCTCACCGCCGACCTGCGCAAGAAAATGGGCAAGGCCGCAGTCAAGGCCGCCGAAGCCGCCGAATACCAGAATGCCGGCACCATCGAGTTCCTTGTGGATGCCAAGGGTAATTACTACTTCATCGAGATGAACACCCGCATCCAGGTGGAGCACCCTGTCACCGAGGAAGTGACGGGCATCGACCTGATCAAGCAGCAGATCAACGTGGCCAACGGGGAAAAGCTCTCGTTTGACCAAGGAGATATCAAGTTCGAGAAGCACGCCATCGAGTGCCGCATCAATGCCGAGGACCCCGCCCGCAACTTTACCCCTTCGCCCGGCACCATCAGCCTTTATTATCCTCCGGGCGGCCTCGGCGTCCGCGTGGACTCGCACGCTTACAGCGGTTACACCATCCCGCCGCACTACGACAGCATGATCGGCAAGCTGATCTGCGTCGGCCCGACCCGCAAAATCGCGCTACAGCGCTCTTACCGCGCCCTGAGTGAATATCTGGTCCGTGGCATCAAGACGACGATCCCGCTGCACAAGGCGATCATGAGTGACCCGATCTTCATCGAGGGCAAGGCCACCACGGCCTATATGGAAGACTTCATGTCCCGCACGCCGACGGATCTGTTCTGATCGGACGGCTGGCAGCAAAATCTTGAGCCTTAACCGCGAAACTTCCGTCTCGCGGTTAATTTTTTGTCAACCCGCCCGATGAACCGGTCCACCGCCTGCTGGATTGCCGCCACCCTGTTTGCGGCGCTCGTGCTGGCCAAATTCAGTCCACAAACCGCATTCACCGGCCTTATCCGCTTTGGCGGGACCTGGCAGGAACACCGACTCAGTTCCCTGCAGCAACTTCCGCTTGCTACTGTGCCTGATTCGAACGGCTACGACGGCCAATTCTATGCCCAGGTCGCCTTGGATCCCCTCCTGCTCGACCCGGAGCTGCCAGCGGCGCTTGATGCCCCGTCTTATCGCGCCCGTCGCATCTTGGTCCCGGCAATCGCCGCCATAACCGGCCTGGGCAACACTTGGTGGACGCTCCAGGCCTACGCCCTGCTCAATCCCTTCTGTTGGTTCGCGCTGGGCTGGCTTCTTTACCGGCAGATCGATCCCGGCGGCGGACACGCTTTTGCCCGTTGGGCCGGTTGTATGTTCAGTTTGGGTGTGCTCGATAGCGTGCGTCAGTCGCTGGTCGATCTGCCAGCCCTGCTTTTGTTGGTCCTCGCAGCCACGGCCTTCACGAAGGCTCAATCTGCTCGCTCCACCCTGTGGCTGGCTCTCGCCAATCTGGCCAAGGAAACCAGCCTGCTGGGCTCACTCGCGCTGCTCACCAATAAATCCGACCACCCGTTGCCTTGGCGGCGCGCCGGTCTGGCGCTGCTTTCGGTCGCTCTGCCACTCGCACTCTGGTCGGTTTATGTGCAGCAACGCTTCGCCAATGAACCCGGCAGCGACGGCCTGGGCAACTTCACCTGGCCTTTTCTCGGCCCGCTTGTGCAAGCCAAACATTCACTGCGTGAGCTGACCCTCGGCAACCTGGACAGTCGCTACATTTTCAGCCTGATCGGAATCGTCGGGCTCGGAACGCAGGCCTGGGCCCTGTGGCGCCGCCCCCAGCTGCCATCTCCGTGGTGGCGCATCGGCACAGCGTATTCGCTCCTCCTCCTCTTCCTCAGCCCGTGGGTTTGGTCAGGCTACTGGGCGGCCTGTCGGGCGGTGCTGCCCATGACCATCGCCTTTAATCTCCTGCTCCCCGCCGGCCGCGGCTTCTGGCCCCTGTGGATTCTAGGAAACCTGACCGTGCTTCACGGTGTCTGGCGCTTTCTCTGATCATGCGTGTCGTTATTGCCCTCATCACCAGCCTGCTCCTGCTCCCCTCCCGAGGACTGGCGGAACCAACCGCCCTCGATCATCTGACCGTCTTTCTGACCGGCTCGTTCTCGAGCGCCGACCAGGCGCGGGGTGACCAGAATTTCCGCGCGGCCCACCTCCATATCTCCCCCATCTGGACCGACCGCGCCGACGGCCCTTGGCTATACCTCGAGCAGGCCTTGGTGGACGCTCCCGCGCATCCCTATCGTCAGCTGGTCTATCAACTCGCGACCCGCTCCGACCACGCCCTCGAAGTGCGTATCTTCGAACTTCCCGATCCCGTGGCCGCGACCGGGGCCTGGAAGGATCCATCCCTTCTCGCCAGGCTCACCCCGGCCGACCTTCTGCCCCGCGAAGGCTGCACCCAGGTTCTCCGCCTCCAACCGGGCGGGATATTCAAGGGCGGCACCGAGGGCCCGGGCTGCACGAGCACCCTGCGCGGTGCCGCTTACAGCACGATCGAGAGCCTCATTTCAAACCTCCAGATCGTGACTTGGGAAAGAGGCTACAATGCCGCCGGCACCCAAGTCTGGGGCTCGATCCACGGCGGCTACGTTTTTAAGCGCGTCGAGTAAACGCGAGGTCGGCCCACTCGCCAAGCACACGCGACTCCACGCGCCAACCCACAGCCCGCCCGGCGAATTTCGCCCGCACGGCCTCCAACTCTTGGCTGAGGATGCCGCTGAGCACCAACTGGCCGCCCGGCGCCACGGCCGCGCACAATTCCCCCACAAAGCGCATCAGCACATCCGCCTGGATGTTGGCCAGCACCAGCTCGGCCGCCCGCCCACCGGCGAAACCCGTCACCAGGTCGCCGACATAAAAGTCAACCCGCCCGGCCAGCCCGTTCAACGCGGCGTTCTCCTCGCTCACCCGGATCGCTTCCGGGTCGTTGTCAAAACCTGCGACGCGGTCGAAGCCCAGCTTCGCCGCCGACAGCGCCAGGATACCCGACCCGCAACCGGCATCGATCACCCGGCCTGAGTTTCCATACGTCGCGGCAAACAGCGCCAGGCGCTCGCAACACAGCCGGGTTGTCTCGTGGTTGCCCGTGCCGAAGGCCATGCCCGGATCCAACCAGAGCACCTCCTCCCCCGCCGGCAGCGCGAAGGTCTCGCGCTCCCACACCGGAACCCAGTTCAGGCGGCCGAATTTCCACGCCTTGAAGTGCGCCTTGTAACTGTTCTTCCAATCCGCATCCGGCATTTCGCGCACGGCGGGCACCGCCTTCGCCCAAGCCGCCTCGATGGTTCCGGCCAAATCCTGCCAAGCCGTCCTCGCCTCGGCCTGGGATTCGAAATAACCGGTCAACCACGCCCGGCCCGAAGGTTTGTCCTCCAGCACCATGAGGCGCTGCTCCTCGCGTTCCGCGAGCAATTCCTCCAGCACCGGCGCCGCATCCGAAGGAACCTCGGTTTTGAGTTCAAAGATGGCCATGATTACTTGGTTGTCTGGCTCAGGCGCGCGATGACCGCGGGCAGCAGCTTGTGCTCCGCGGCGTGCACCTTCGCCGTCAAGGTCTCGAGGGTGTCCTCCGGCTCCACCGACACTGAAGCCTGCTCGATGATTTTGCCGGCGTCCACCTCCAGAGTGACATGATGGACCGTGCAGCCGGCCACCTTCACGCCGGCGCGGAACGCCTGCCCGATGCCGTCCAAGCCGGGGAACGCCGGCAGCAGGCTCGGGTGCAGGTTGATGATCCGGCCGGCAAAGGCGCCGAGAAACTTCGGTTTCAGCACGCGCATAAAGCCGGCCAGCACGACCAGGTCGGCCTGCACGGCGTGGATTGCCTCGATGAACCGGTCCTCCCCCGGGCCCTCCAGCTTGGTCTTGAAGGGCGCGGGATCCACGAAGGCCGCCGGCACCCCGAACCGCTCGCCGAGCGCCAGGATGCCCGCGTCGGGCTTGTCCGAGAGGATCCGCACCACTCGCGCCGCCCCGAGCCGGCCGGCCTGCTGGGCGTGCAGGATCGCCTCCGCATTGCTGCCGCGACCCGAGCCTAGGATGACGACACGCATGGACGGCTCAGAAAAACTTCTTCGCCTTCTCGAAAAACCCCTTGCTCATCGGCTCGTCGGTGTCGCCGCTGACCCGGCCGAATTCCTCGAGAATCTTCTTTTGTTCAGACGACAGGGTCGTCGGCACCTCGACCTGCACCCGGATGAGCTGGTCGCCGTGCGATCCGCCCCGCAGGTGCGGCATGCCGCGCCCTTTCAGGCGGAAGGTCGTGCCCGACTGGGTGCCGGCGGGAATCTTGAGCGATGCCTTGCCCTCCATGGTCGGCACATGGATCGTGCCCCCGAGCGCGGCCAGGGTGAACTTGATCGGGATCTCGCAATAAAGGTCGTCGCCCTGCCGCTCAAAGACCTCGTGGTCCTTCACATGCACCACGATGTAAAGGTCACCGGGCTCGCCGCCCATCGCCCCGGACTCGCCGTTGCCGACGGAACGCAGCTTGTTGCCTGTGTCCACGCCGGCGGGAATCTTGACGTTGATCTTGGCCGTCTCGTTGACGCGCCCCTCGCCGTGGCACTTGGCGCAGACTTTCTCGAACTTCTGGCCGGAGCCATGGCAGGTCGGACAAGCCTGCCGCACGTGGAAAAACCCGCGCGAAGTCGTTACCTGGCCCGCCCCGCGGCAGGTCGGGCACGTCGTTTTCTTCGAGCCGGGCTCGGCCCCGCTGCCATGACAGTGACCGCATGAACCAAGCTTGCGGAAGGAAATCTCCTTCTCCACGCCGCGCGCGGCCTCCTCGAGCGTGATCTCGAGGTCGTAACGCAGGTCGGAGCCGCGCCCGGCCCCGCCGCCGTTGCCATCGCCGCCGAAAAACTGGTCGAACATCCCGCCGCCGCCACCGCCCTGCTGGC
This sequence comes from Lacunisphaera sp., assembly GCA_041909435.1. Classification (GTDB taxonomy): domain Bacteria; phylum Verrucomicrobiota; class Verrucomicrobiia; order Opitutales; family Opitutaceae; genus Lacunisphaera. Next base: position 3,501 of record JAYRDK010000037.1, on the reverse strand, counting down.
CGAAGACCTCGCGGAAAATGTCGAACGGATCGTGGAAACCGCCACCGGCCCCGCCGAACCCGCCGCCGCGCGGCGCCCCGCCCTGCTGGAAAGCCGCATGGCCGTAGCGGTCATACGCGGCGCGTTTCTCGGGATCCTTCAGCGCCTCGTAGGCCTCGGAGACCTTCTTGAACATCTCCTCCGCCTCCTTGTTGCCGGGGTTTTTGTCCGGATGATACTGCACGGCCTTCTTGCGATAGGCCTTCTTGAGATCCTCCTCGGTCGCGTTCTTCGCGACGCCGAGCAGTTCGTAATAATCCTGTTTTTGTCCGGCGGCCATGGCGTCAGGCTTGCGCCTCCTTCGCCGGGCCGCTGGACACGATCACCGAGGCCGGGCGCAGCAGCCGCCCGTTCAGCGTGTAACCGGGCCGCACCACCTGCATCACATGCTCCTCCGCGACCTCCGCGCTGGGCTGATGCGAGATGCACTCGTGAAAATTCGGATCGAAGCGCTGGCCGCCGGGATTGACCTCCTTGAGGCCATGGCGACCCAGCGTGGTCTTGAACTGCTCCAGCACGAGGGTGACACCATCGACGATGCCCTTGACCTCCGTCTGCTGCTTGGCCGCGGCCAGACCGAGGCTCAGGTTGTCGATGACCGGAATCACATCCTCCATCAGGCCCGAGGTGGCGAACTGCCGCAGCTCGTCCTTCTCCCGGAGCGTGCGCTTGCGGAAATTCTCCAGGTCGGCCACGGCCCGCATATAACGGTCGTAGTTGGCCGCCGCCTCCTTTTTGGCCGCAAGGATCTGTTCCTCCGGCCCGGCCACGGCCGCGCTCGCGGCCTCCGGGGCCGCCGGGACGGGATTGGTGTTGGTGGCTTCGGTCTGGCTGGTTTCGCTCATGAATGGAGGTGCGACGTTACCTGATTGTTTCTACTTTTCAAGCGAGCCAAATTTATCCGTCACCAGCACGACCGCTTCCCGCCCGGCGGTGAAATCAAAGGCCCCGGCATAGGGCAGCAGCACATTGTCGCCCACCCGCAAGGCCGCTCCGTCCGCCACCAAGGTCCCTTCAACCACCGAAAGGATGCGGACCTGCGCGCCGGCCGCGAAGACCAGTCGCTCGCCTTGGGCCAGCCGGTGGCGGGTGATGCGGAATTCGCGACATTCCGCCAGCACGGTCACCTTGTCCGCCGTGCGCACCAGCTGCGGGGCGGCGGCCGTGTTGGCCTCCAGCGAGGCCATCGATTGCTCGACGTGCATCGCACGCGGCTTGCCGTCCAGCCCGACCCGGCCCCAGTCGTAAACGCGGTAGGTCGTGTCGGAGTTCTGCTGGATCTCGAGGATGAAGTTGCCCCCGTCGATCGCATGCATGACCCCGCTGTGAATGAGGAGCGAGTCTCCCGCCACCGTGGGCAGACGGTGCACGAGCGACTCCGCCGTGTTGTCCTTCAGCGCCGCGCGGAATCGTGCCGCATCCACTCCCGGCTTCAGTCCGGCCAGGACGGCTGCGCCCGGCTCGGCGTGCGCGATATACCAATTTTCCGTCTTGGGCTCGCCCCCCAACCGCACCGCAATGCTGGCCGGCGGATGCACCTGGAGGCTGAGCCGCTCGCGGCAATCCAGCCACTTCACCAAAATCGGAAACGGCCGCTCCTTCGGCCACCCCGGTCCCATGATGATTTCAGGGTGGACCGTGATCACTTCACGCAGCGATCTGCCCGCCCATGCACCATCCGCGATCACCGACTGCGCCTCGGGCCGGTCAACCAGCTCCCAGCTTTCGCCAATGGGCGCACTGCCGGGCAATTTTCTCTGCAAAAATGTCTCTAGCGCCCGTCCACCCCAGACACGTTCCTGATAGACTGGCTTGAATTTGAGAAATGGCGTCATTCGTTGGGCTTTAGTGGCTTGCGCAGATCTTGGCAGGGGATTTTACATTGACCCTCCGACCCGATGGACCTGCAATAAATTCCACTACAAATGGCCAAAGCGGAGAATTCAAATGCAAAGGCAAAGGACAAGGATGCCCCGTCCTTTGAAGGCCCGCGCCATCGCCCACACTGGCTTGCCGCCTTCACCTGCTTGGTCTTCGGCGTCCTGTTGATTGTGGCCCTGCTGGATTTCGAGCCCGCGCAAAGCATCCAGCACACCACCAACCCCACGAGCGTCAATCTGGTCGGCGTCATCGGGGCGGAATACACGTGGTGGGCCTACCATCTGCTGGGCGCCGCCTCATGGCTGATCCCGGCGTTTTTGCTGCGGATGACCTACATCTATCTGCGCAGTGCCCGCAGCCTCACCACCACCCGCATTCTCGCCATCGCCTGCTGCCTGGTTTCTTTCTCCGCCCTGATGGCCATGCAGGAAACCGTCTTCACGAACAAGGCCATCTTCACCGGCGGCCCCGGCGGCCTGCTGGGCGCATTTCTCTACCAGACCCTCCTCAAGGACAGTCTGGGCGTCTTCGGCTCCGCGCTGATTTTCGGCACGATCTACCTGCTCGGCTTCATCTTTATTTTCACCCGGGACTTCATCGCCGATGTCTCCCGCCTGATCCAAGCCTTCACCGAGTGGCGCCAGAAGCGCGCCGCCCTCGCCGTCGCGCGCGCCGAGGAACTGCGTCAGCGTCGCGAAGCCGCCGCCAAGGAGGCCGCCGCCGCCGCGACCAAGGCCGCCTCGGTCACCACTCCGCCGATGGCCCCCGGCTCCTCCAAGAAGATGATCGTGCCCAAGGGCGATGATCCGCTCGTCGAGACGCCGCGCACAGCCACGATCCCGCCGATTGCAAAGCCGGCGGTCGAGCCCCCCGCGCCCAAGCCGGTCACGCGCCCGCCGGTCCGGCCGGCCGAGCCGGCCGAGTCCAAGCCGGCCGCCGCCGGCAAGATCGAGCTCAACATCGTCAAGGCGGAGGAAACCAAGAAGGCCAAGGTCGCCCTCCCGCAAAGCGACGACAAGAATTACGAGTTCCCCCCGCTCAAGCTGCTCCGCGAGCAGGTCAAGGGCGACATCTCCAACTCCGAGGAGGAGCACCGCCAGAACGCCGAGAATCTCCTCCGCATCCTGAGCGAGTTCGGTGTCGAGGTCACCTTGGGCGAAATCCACGTCGGTCCCGTCATCACCTGCTACGAGGTCATTCCCGCCGCCGGCGTGCGTGTCGAGAAAATCTCCGGCCTGGACAAGAACATCGCCCTCGGCATGCGCGCCCAGTCGGTGCGCATCCTCGCCCCGATCCCCGGCAAGGCCGCGGTCGGGGTCGAGGTGCCCAACCAGAAATCCACGCCGGTCGGCATGCGCGAGATCCTCGAGAGCTCGGCGTGGAACGATGAGAAACGTGAGCTGCCCATCGCGCTCGGCAAGGACGTCAGCGGCAAGCCGCTCATCTCCGACCTGACCAAGATGCCCCACCTGCTCATCGCCGGCGCCACCGGCTCGGGCAAATCCGTCTGCATCAATTCCATCGTCGCCTCCGTCCTCTACTCGAAGAGCCCGAAGGATGTGCGCCTCATCATGGTGGACC
>JAYRDK010000036.1:0-40038 GCA_041909435.1 Lacunisphaera sp. | reverse complement strand
GGGTTCCAACGCTTGGTCTGGTGACCGAGGTGGACGCCGGCATCGAGGAGGTCTTTGGGAGTGAGGTTCATGTGGATCTATGTCGTGACGAGACACAGGTCGGCCAACTGGGCCGCCTTGCGATCGTTACTGTCAGTTAACGGTTGATGGTTGAAGGAACAGGAAGGGCGAAAAGAGAGAACGCCCCCACCCTTGGCAAGACCGATTCCGAGGTTTTTGCCGGCCGGTGGGCCGGCCGCTCTGCAGGCGGCCCGGTCCTCAGCCGAACTTCCTGCGCAAGAACAAGCGCTGCAACAAGATAAACACCAATAAAAGCGCCCCCACCACGATGCGCATCCACCATGAACTGAGGCGTCCATCGAACAAAATGGCGGCCTGAATGGTGCCGAAAATCAGCACCCCCAGCAGGGTGCCCAGCATATGCCCCCGCCCGCCGGTTAGCAGGGTGCCGCCGATGACGACGATGGCGATGGCGTCCAGTTCAAGCCCGAGACCCATGCTCGGGTTGCCCGAGCCGGTATATAAGGTGGCCACGATGCCCGCCAGTGCCGCGCAGAAACCGTTCACGGTGTAGACCCCGATCTTGGCCGGGCCAATGGGCAAGCCCATGAGCAGGGCCGACTGCTCGTTGCCGCCGATGGCCAGCAGCGTGCGCCCGAAACGCGTGTGATGCGCCACCACCCACCCCGCCAGGATCACCGCGACGAGGAAAAGCGCGGTCGCCGGAACCGCCACGGCTCCGAACACCCATTCGTAGGCCGAGATCTTTCCATACAGCCCGTGGTTGATACCAACCGAGTCCGTGCTGATCCAAAAACCCGCGCCGCGCGCCAGGAACATCCCGGCCAGCGTGATCAGGAACGGTGGCAGCCGGTAGCAGTGGATCAGCGAACCCATCCCCGCCCCCAGCGCCGAACCGGCCGCGAGTCCCAGCGTCCACGCCAGCCCGGGCGACAGCTGGTGTTTCTCGATCAGCGTGGCCGTGAAGATTGAGGTGAAGCCGATGACGGCCCCGACCGACAGATCAATGCCGCCGGAAAAGATCACGAGAGTCATGCCAACCGCCGCAATGCCGAGAAACGCGTTTTCCGAGAGCAGGCTGATGAACACGCGCGCCGAGAAAAAGCCCTCGTAGAAATGCGCCGCCGTCGCAAACAGCAGCGCGAAGATCGCCGCGGTGACGAGAAGTGGGAGGTGCTTCTTCATCGTGGGCCAGCGAGCTCGCTCGCGCTGGGTCGGAAGGCGCGAGCAAGCTCGCTGGCCCACCTGTTCACCTTCTCCGACTGCAGCAGCGAGACCCCGATGATGAGCAGCGCCTTCGGCACCGGCGCAATGGCCGGCGGCACGCCGAGATTATACATGGTGGTTGTGAGCGTCTGGATGAGCAGCGCGCCGACGGCCGTGCCGAGGATCGAAAACCGTCCGCCCGAGAGCGCCGTGCCGCCGACCACCACCGCGAAGATGGCATCGAGTTCCATGTTCTCGCCGGCGCGGTAGGCGTCGGCCGCGCGGATGTTCGCCGCGGCCAGCACGCCGGCCAGGCCCGCGCACGCGCCGCAGAAAATGTAGGCGAAGGCTTTGATGCGCGCCGCGGCCAGGCCGGCGAAGCGGCTGGCCGTCTCGTTGTCCCCCACCGCCTCGACGAAGAGCCCCAGCGCCGTGCGCCGCAGGGCGAGATGCGTCGCGAGGAAAAGCCCCGCCACCAGCAGCGGTGCCACGGGCAGGCCGAGCACGAAGCCGTTGGCCAGGTATTCGAAAGCGGGATTTTTGATGATGATCACCTGCCCGTCGACGATGAGCTGGGCCAGGCCGCGTCCCCCCACCATCAGGATGAGCGTCGCCACGATCGGTTGCACGCCGAACCGGGCCACCAGCAGGCCGTTGGCCGAACCCGCGACCAGACCGGCGCCGAGCGCGGCGGCCAGCGTCAGCGCGAGCGAGTGCCCGCCCTGCAGCAACACGGCGCACACCGCGCCGGTGATGGCCACCACCGAGCCGACCGAAAGGTCCACGCCGCCGGTGGCGATGACCAGTGTCATGCCCAGCGCAACCAGCATCGTGCGCGAACCCTGCGTCAGGATGTCGACCGGCACGCCGTAGAGGTGGCCGTCGAGCAGCGTGATCTTCAGGAAGCCGATGTCGTGCACCGCGTTCAGCAGCACAAGGGCGGCGAGCCCGAACAGCGGCCAGAGGACGGGGGATTTGGCACGCATTCAGAATCGTGGGCCAGCGAGCTTGCTCGCGCTTGTTCGAATCCAGAAAAGGCGCGAGCAAGCTCGCTGGCCCACGCCGGCAAATGCGTCCGCAAGGTTCATGGTGCCGCTATTCATGTGTGCCCGCCATCATGTGCATGAGGCGTTCCGAGTTGATGTTTCCGCCGGCGATCTCGCCGGTCAGCCGCCGCTCGCGCAGCACGAGCACGCGCGAACAGTTGCGCACGACCTCGTCGATCTCCGACGAGATGAAGAGCACCGCGAGGCCGTCGGCGCGGAGCCTGGCGATCAGCTGCTCGATCTCCTGCTTGGCGCCGATGTCGATGCCACGGGTCGGCTCGTCGAGGATGATCACCACCGGCTGCGTCGCCAGCCAGCGCGCGAGCAGCACCTTCTGCTGGTTGCCGCCCGAGAGGTTCTTGATGGGCGTCTCGGCGTCGGCGGTCTTGATCCGCAGGGCCTTGATGTAGTGCCCGCACAGCTGCGCCTGCTCCGCCGCGCCGAGCGCCCGCAGCGCGCCGCGCTTGCCCTGCAGCGCGACCAGGAGGTTCTCGCGCACCGACAGGTCCGGCAGGATGCCCTCGGCCTTCCGGTCCTCCGAGCAGAACGCCAGCCCGAGCCGGACGGCGTCGCGTGGCGACGCGATACGGACCGGCTCGCCCTTCACGCTGACCTCGCCGCAATCGCAGGCGTCGATGCCGAACAGCAGCCGCGCCGTCTCGGTGCGGCCGGAGCCGAGCAGGCCGCCGAGGCCCGCAACCTCACCCGCGTGCAGCGCGAGGTCCACCGGCGCGATGGCCCCGCGCCGGCCGAGCCCGCGGGCCGTGAGCACCGGTTGCGTGGTGGCGGCGGGCGCCGCGACATGACTGGTGAAATCAGCCTCGCTCACCTCGCGCCCGAGCATCTTGCCGACGAGCGCGAGCCGCGACAGCTCCGCCGTGGCGTATTCGCCGACGAGCTGGCCGTTGCGCAGGACGGTGAGCCGGTCGCTCACGGCATAGACCTGGTCGAGGAAGTGGGTGACAAACACGATGCCCAGCCCCTCGCCGCGCAGCTTGCGCATGATGCCGAAGAGTTCCGCGACTTCCTTTTCGTCGAGGCTGGCCGTCGGCTCGTCGAGCACCAGCAGGCGGGCCGAGGTGTCGAGCGCGCGGGCGATGGCGACCATCTGCTGCATGGCGACCGAGAGCGAACCAAGCTCGGCATCGACGTCGCACTCGACCTCGAGCCGGGCCAGCGCCGCGCGGGCGCGGCGGCGGATTGCGCGCCAGTTGAGGAAGCCCAGCGCGCCGGGCTGGCGGCCGAGCGTGATGTTCTCCGCGACGGAAAGCGAAGGCTCGAGGTTCACCTCCTGATAAACCGTGCTGATGCCGAGCTGCTCCGCGTCCTTTGGGGCGGCGGGCCGGATGACCCGGCCGGCGAGGCGGATCTCGCCCGCATCGGCCGGGTGCACGCCCGTCAGCACCTTGATCAGGGTGGACTTGCCCGCCCCGTTCTCCCCGAGCAGCGCGTGGATCTCGCCGGCGCGGACGGTGAAGTCCACGTCCGCCAGCGCCACGACCCCGGGAAACTTTTTCCCGATGCCGCGGAGTTCGAGGAGGGCGTGGGCAGACATGGGTTGCGCATGTAGGTGGCGCGCTTGCGCGCCACGTTGCGAGCAAGCTCGCAACCTACATTTTGAAATGCGTCAATACTGCCGCGTCGGCAGCGCGGCCGCGGCGTTGGTCGCGTCGAACAGCTCGTCCTTGTTGTAGGACTTGCGCGGGACCTTCTCGCCGGCGAGCACCTTGGTCACGGTGTCGTAAACCTTGGGCCCGAAGAGCGGGTTGCACTCGACGGTGCAGTTGATCTTGCCGGCCACGACGGCCTGCACGCCCTCGCGCACGGCGTCGATCGACACGATGAGGATGTCCGCACCGGGCTTCAGCCCGGCTTCCTCGATGGCCTGCACGGCGCCGAGGGCCATGTCGTCGTTGTGGGCGTAAAGCACATCGATGTTCTTCCCGTGCTTCTTGATGAAGGCCTCCATGACCTCCTTGCCGCCGGTGCGGCGGAAGTCGCCGCTCTGGGAATCAATGATCTGCAGGCCGGGATGCTTGGCGATGCCCTCGGCGAAGGCCTTGCGGCGGTCGTTGGCCGGGGCCGAGCCGGGTGTGCCCTGCAACTCGACAATGCGGCCCTTGCCGCCGGTCTTTTTGGCCAGCCACTCGGCGGCCATGCGGCCCTCCTCGAGGAAATCCGAGCCGATGAAGCAGGCATAAAGCGACTCGTCCGTCGTGGCGATGGAGCGGTCGGTGATGATCACCGGGATGCCGGCGCGCCTGGCGTCGCGCAGCACCGGGTCCCAGCCGGTCTCGACCAGCGGCGCGAGCACGATGGCGTCGACCTTCTGGGCGATGAACGAGCGCAGCGCGCGGATCTGGTTCTCCTGCTTGCCCTGGCCGTCGGAAAACTTGAGGTCGATGCCGCGCCTGGCGGCCTCTGCCTTCATGGATTCCGAGTTGGCGGTGCGCCAGGCGCTCTCGGCGCCGGTCTGGGCGAAACCGATCTTGAGCGGGGCGACCGCCGCCACGGTGGCGGCGAAACCGAGAATGAGCGCGAGGGCCTTGAGCCAAGGGGTAGGTTTCATGACACGATCAGGGTGGGATTGAAGCGGGGTGGAGACGAACACTGATTTTGCGGGATGGACCTGCAAAGCCCGCGGAATATGACTGTAAAGTAAATCGGCCGTTTCCCTCCCTGCGCCACCCCCTAAACATGACGGACCCCGTGTATACCCTAGGCATCGATTATGGCACCAACTCGGTGCGCGCCCTCGTCGTCCGCTGCGCGGATGGCGCCGAGCTCGGCACCTGCGTCGTTTACTATCCGTCCGGCCGGCAGGGCATCCTCCTCGACCCGCAGGACCACCACCTCGCCCGTCAGCATCCCGCCGACTATCTCCTCGGTTTGGAGAAATCCGTGAAGGGTGCGCTCACCGCCGCGAAGAAGACCAAGGGCTTCGACGCCGCCCGTATCATCGGCCTCGGCGTGGACACCACCGGCTCCAGCCCGATCCCGGTCGACGCCCACAACGTCCCCCTCGCCTACTCCAAGAAATGGGCGAAAAACCTGAACGCCCAATGCTGGCTCTGGAAGGACCACACCAGCTGGCGCGAGGCCGCGCAGATCACCGCGCTCGCCGCGCAACACCGCCCGCAGTTCATCGCCAAGTGCGGCAACACGTATTCCTCGGAGTGGTTCTGGTCGAAGATCTGGCACTGCCGCAACGTCGCGCCCGCCGTCTTCTCCGCCGCCCATTCCTGGGTCGAGCTCTGCGACTGGGTGCCGGCCGTCCTCGCCGGTGTCACCGACCCGCGCCAGATCAAGCGCGGCATCTGCGCCGCCGGCCACAAGGCGCTCTACTCCGACGACTGGGGCGGGCTGCCGGACAAGGAATTCCTCGCGCTCCTCGACCCGCAGCTCGCCGATCTGCGCGACCGGCTCTACACCAAGGCACACGACGCCAGCCAGTCCGCCGGCAATCTCTCCGCCGCCTGGGCCGCGAAGCTCGGCCTCCCGGCCGGCATCCCGATTGCGATCGGCGAGTTCGACGTCCATTACGGCGCCATCGGCTGCGGCGTCGCCGAGGGCACGCTGGTCAAGGTCATCGGCACCTCCACTTGCGACTGCGGCGTGGTGTCGGCGGCGAAAACCGTGCCCGACATCCCGGGCATCTGCGGCATCGTGCCGGGCGCCATCCTCCCGGGCTTCTACGGCATCGAGGCCGGCCAGTCCGCCGTCGGCGACATCTTCAAGTGGTGGGTCGAGGTCGCCTGCGAGGGCGACGCCGGCAAACACGCCCGGCTCACCAGGCAGGCCGCGGCGCAGCAGCCCGGCGAGAGCGGCCTGCTCGCCCTCGACTGGCAGAACGGCAACCGCACCATCCTCGTCGACCCGCTGCTCACCGGTCTCATCCTCGGTTGCACGCTGCACACGACGCAGGCCGAGATCTATCGCGCGCTGATCGAGGCCACGGCCTTCGGCGCCCGCGCCATCATCGAGCGCATCAGGGAATACGGCGTGCCGATCGACCGCGTGGTCTGCGCCGGCGGCATCGCCGAGAAAAACCCGCTGCTCATGCAGATCTATGCCGACGTCACCGGATGCACGATGCTCGTCTCCGGTTCCAGCCAGGCCTGCGCGCTCGGCTCGGCCGTGTCCGCCGCCGTGCTCGCCGGGGCGCACCCGGATTTCCCGACGGCCCAGCGCAAGATGACCTCGCTGAAGAAAATCGCCTATAAGCCGAAACCGGCCGCGCAGAAAACCTACCACCAGCTCTACGCCCTCTACCGCCAGGTCCACGATTCCTTCGGCGGTCTCAACAAGTCCGCCGACCTCTCGCGTGTGATGAAGGACCTGCTCGCCCTGAAAACCTGAACCCTCCCTACCCCATGAATACCCCCGCCCTCCTCCGCCGCCTCGGCCTCACCCTCCTCGGCCTCGGCGCCGCGCTCGTCGCCGGTGCGGCCGAGCCCGCGGCATCCTTCGCCCTCGACGCCGCCAAGCCCGGCCCGGTCATCAACCGGAACATCTACGGCCATTTCGCCGAGCATCTCGGCCGCTGCATCTACGAGGGCATCTGGGTCGGCCCCGACTCCCCCATCCCCAACACCAAGGGCTACCGCAACGACGTGCTCGCCGCGATGAAGGGCCTCAACATGCCCGTCCTCCGCTGGCCGGGCGGCTGCTTCGCCGACGAATACCACTGGCGCGACGGCATCGGCCCGCGCGAGAAGCGTCCGTCCATGTTCAACTCCCACTGGGGCGGCGTCGTGGAGAACAACCATTTTGGCACCCACGAATTCCTCGACCTCTGCGAGATGCTCGGCATCGAGCCCTACGTCTCCCTTAATGTCGGCAGCGGCACCGTGCAGGAGGCGATGGAGTGGGTCGAATACATCACCTCCCCCGCCAGCTCCCCCATGGCCAACCTCCGCCGCGCCAACGGCCGCGACAAACCGTGGAAGGTGAAGTTCTTCGGCATCGGCAACGAGAGCTGGGGCTGCGGCGGCAACATGACACCCGAGTTCTACGCCGACAATTACCGCCGCTATAACACCTTCGTCAAAAACTACGTCCCCGGCCCCGAGAACCGCCTCTACCGCATCGCCTGCGGCTCGAGCGGCCGCGATCTCAACTGGACCGAGGTCCTCATGAAAAACGCCGGCAAGCAGATGAACGGCCTCTCGCTGCACTGGTATACGCTGCCCACCGGCAATTGGAACAAGAAGGGCTCCGCGACCGAGTTCACCGAGAACGAGTGGTTCTCCACCCTCCGCCAGACCCTGGTGATGGACAAGCTCGTCACCCAGCACTCGGCCATCATGGACAAATATGATCCGGAGAAAAAGGTCGGCCTGATCGTCGACGAGTGGGGCACGTGGTATGACGTCGAGCCGGGCACCAACCCGGGCTTCCTCTACCAGCAGAACACGCTGCGCGACGCCATCGTCGCCGGCCTCAACCTTCACATCTTCCACAAGCACGCCGATCGCGTCGCGATGGCCAACATCGCCCAGACCGTGAACGTCCTCCAGGCCGTCATCCTCACCGACCAGGAGAAGATGCTGCTCACGCCGACCTACCACGTCTTCGAGATGTTCAAGGTCCACCAGGGCGCCACCTCGCTGCCGCTCCAGCTCATCACGCCCGACTACTCCTTTGAGAAGGAGAGCATCCCCGCCCTCAGCGCGTCCGCCTCGAAGGACGCCGCCGGCAAGGTCCACGTCTCCCTCGTCAACGCCACCCCGGGCACGGCCATCACCGTCACCGCCTCGCTCGCCGGCGTGACGGCTAAAGGCGTCACCGGCCGCATCCTCACCGCCGCCGCCATGAACGCGCACAACACCTTCGCCGCCCCCGAGGCCGTGAAGCCCGCCGCGTTCACCAGGGCGACGTTCGCCAACGGCCAGCTCACGCTGACCCTGCCGGCCAAATCCGTCGTGATGCTCGAACTACAATAACACCTGTAGGGCGGGATCGCTGATCCCGCCTCACTTGCGGCGGGGTCAGCGACCCCGCCCTACAACAAACTTTCCCATGAAACTCCTCGCCTCCCCCGAAATCTGGTTCGTCTGCGGCTCGCAGCACCTCTACGGCCCCGGCCCGCTCCAGCAGGTCGCCGCCAACGCCCAGGCCGTCGCCGACGCCCTGGCCGCCACGAAGGCGCTGCCGCTCAAGACGAGGTTCAAGGCCCTCCTCACCACGCCGGACGAGATCACCAACGTGATGCTCGCCGCCAACAATGACGCCAACTGCGCCGGCCTCATCCTCTGGATGCACACCTTCTCACCGTCGAAGATGTGGATCCGCGGCCTCGGCGTGCTGAAGAAGCCGTTCCTCCACCTGCACACGCAGTTCAACCGCGACCTGCCGTGGTCGACGATCGACATGGATTTCATGAACCTCAACCAGGCCGCCCACGGCGACCGCGAGGCGGGGTTCCTCCACACGCGCATGCGCCTCGCCCGCAAGGTCGTCGTCGGCCACTGGTCCGACCCCGAGGTCCACGCACGCATCGCCGCCTGGCAGCGCGCCGCCCGCGCGTGGCACGACTGGCAGGGCGCGCGGTTCGTCCGCTTCGGCGACAACATGCGCCAGGTCGCCGTCACCGAGGGCGACAAGGTCGCGAGCGAGATGAAGTTCGGCTTCGCCGTGAACACGCACGGCGTCGGCGACCTCGTCGCGGTCGTGGATGCCGTGAAGGACAAGGACATCTCCACGCTCTGCGCCGAATACGAGAAGACCTACGCCGTCGCCCCTGCGCTGCGCAAGGGCGGCGCCCGCCACGACGAACTCCGCTACAGCGCGCGCCTCGAGCTCGGCCTGGGCGACTTTCTCGAGGCCGGCGGCTACAAGGGCTTCACCGACACCTTCGAGGATTTGCACGGCCTCCGGCAGCTCCCGGGCATGGCCACGCAGCGCCTCATGGCCGCGGGCTACGGCTTCGGCGGCGAAGGCGACTGGAAGACCGCCACGCTCGTCCGTGCCATGAAGGTCATGAACGCCGGCCTGCCCGGCGGCACCTCGTTCATGGAGGACTACACCTATCACCTGTCGCCCAAGGGCCACCAGGTCCTCGGGGCCCACATGCTGGAAATCTGCCCGTCGATCGCCGCCGGCAAACCCACGGTCGAGATCCACCCGCTCGGCATCGGCGGCAAGGCGGATCCCGTGCGCCTCGTGTTCGACGCCCCGGCCGGCAACGCCCTCAACGCCTCGCTCGTCGACCTCGGCAACCGTTTCCGCCTGATCGTGAACGAGGTGAAGGCCGTGAAGACGCCGAAGCTCCCAAAGCTCCCCGTCGCCCGTGCCGTCTGGGAGTGCCAGCCGGACTTCAAGACCGCCTGCGCCGCGTGGATCTACGCGGGCGGCGCGCACCACACGGGTTACAGCTACACGGTCACCACCGAGATGCTCGAGGACTTCGCCACCGTCGCGGGCATCGAGACCGTCGTCATCAACGCCGGCACCACGCTGCCCGCGCTCAGGCAGGACCTCCGCAACAACGAGGTGTATTATCACCTATCCGGAGGTTTCCGGGCCTGAGCCCGGAACCCACCGTAGCGAGTAGTGAGTGACGCGTAGCGAGCATCCCGGAGCTCCGCCTTCTTTTCTACTCGCTACCCACTACCCGCTACTCGCTACTTCTTCCGCCGCCATGCTCACCGAACTCAAACGCGAGGCCTATGAGGCCAACCTGCTGCTGCCGAAACACGGGCTGATCAACCTCACGTTTGGCAACGCCAGCGCGCTCGACCGCGCCAGGGGCATCTTCGCCATCAAGCCCAGCGGCGTGGATTACGCGGCGCTCAAGCCGGCCGACATGGTGCTGGTCGACCTGCAGGGCAAGATTGTCGAGGGCCGCTTGCGTCCGTCCTCCGACACCCCGACCCACCGTTGCCTTTACCAGAGTTTCTCCGCGATCGGGGGCATCGTGCACACCCATTCATCGCACGCGACCGCCTTTGCGCAGGCGGGCCTGCCCGTGCCGGTCTTCGGCACGACGCATGCGGATTATTTTCATGGCGAGATTCCCGTGACCCGGAAAATGACCGCGGGGGAAATCTCCGGGGGCGCTTACGAATGGGAGACCGGCAACGTCATCGCGGAACGTTTCGCCAAGGGAAAACTCAACCCCCTCGACTGTCCCGGCGTGCTGGTGAACCGCCACGCGCCCTTCACCTGGGGCGCGACCGTCGCCAAGGCCGTCGAGGTCGCCGTCGCCGCCGAATGCTGCGCGCACCTGGCGCTGATGTCCCTGCAGCTCGCGCCGAAGCTCAGGCCCATCGAGCCCGCGCTGCTCGCCAAGCATTTCAACCGCAAGCACGGCCCCGGCGCCTATTACGGTCAGAAGTAGCTCCGATACTTAAGGTGGAACCCGACCTCCGGGCGGGTTTTCAGGATATCCCGCCAGCGCATCAGTCGATTCGCTGATCCGCCGCCCTTTCAAACCGGCAACCTCCCGCTGGGCGGACATGATAACCAACCCGTCCGGAGGCCGGGTTCCACCTTCGGCCTCCGGGTCATACTCCAGCCCCACCCGAACGGGTGATGGTTGAAAGGTTGACGCGCGCCCCGCCGGCCGGCCAAGTAGGGGTCGTTACGCGCCCGACCCCACCACCCCATGTCGTCGCCCCTTCGCTCCCTACTGAAATTCCAGGAAAGCGGCCTGCTCCTCGTCATCCTCGCGCTCGGCCTGCTGCTGACCGTGTTCAGCGGCACGGTGCGGACCCCGCAGTTTGAGCGCACCGCCGACGGCGGCCGCCAGCGCGTCTTCACCGTCAACGCCGAGGGCGAGCGCGTGCCGGCCTTTCTCGAGAAGAACAAGTTCCTCAACGCCCAGAACCTCGCGCAGCTGGCCAAGGACACCAGCTTCACCGCGATCATGGCCGTGGGCATGGCCGTCGTCATCATCGCCGGCGGCATCGACCTTTCCGTCGGCTCCATCTACGCCCTCGCCTCCGTGCTCGGCGCCATGGTGCTCCGCCACTACGGCCCCGAGGGGGTGAACTCGCCGGTCCTCGGCGTCGTGCTCGGCGTCGGCACCTGCCTGGGCACCTCCCTGCTCTGCGGCCTCTTCAACGGCGGGCTCATCGTCGCCCTGCGCGTGCATCCGTTCATCATCACCCTCGGCGCCATGGCAATTTTGCGCGGCATCGCGTTCGTCGTCACCAAGGGCCAGTCCGTCGGCGGCTTCCCCGCCGGCCTGCGCGACTTCGTCCGCCTCGAGATCGGCGACGGCCTGAGCTTCGTGCCGCTGGCCGCCATGGTCCTCGTGACGGTCGCCGGCTGGGTCTTCCTGTCGCGCCTCGCCGCCGGGCGGCGGGTCTACGCGATCGGCGGCAACGAGCTGGCGGCGCGCTTCAGCGGCATTCGCGTCGAGCGCGTGAAGCTCGGCATCTACCTCCTCTCCGGCCTGACCGCCGGCATCGCCGCCCTGCTCTCGCTCGGCTACTACGGCGCCGCCACCTCGGGCGACGGCCAGGGCTACGAGCTCAACGTCATCGCCGCCGCCGTCGTCGGCGGCGCCAGCCTCAGCGGCGGCCGCGGCTCCGCGCTCGGCGTCGTGCTGGGCGCCCTCATCATCCAGATGATCTCCAGCGGCATCGTCATCCTCGGCATCGACCAGAACTACAGCCAGATCATCATCGGCACCGTGGTCATCGCCGCCGTGGTCCTCGACAACTTCAACACCTGGCTGGCGAAAAAACGCCTCACCCAGGCCAAGTGATTTTTTCGCCACGGATTTCACGGATGAACACCGACAAGGCACCCATACCTGTCATTCTGAGCCCTGCGAAGAATCCAGCAGGATGTTCGCCTGCGATCGTGCCACTGGATCCTTCCCTTCGTTCAGGATGACGGCTTTTGTTGATTGATCCGCATCAATCCGTGAAATCCGTGGTCAAAAGAACTTCCACTTACCTCCCATTATCATGAAAAAACTCCTCCTCACCCTCGCCGCCGGCCTCACCGTCGGCGCCGCGCTGGCCTCCGCCGCCCCGCGCGTCATCACCATCGGCGTGGTCGCCAAGTCCCAGGGCAACCCCGTCTTCCAGGCCGCCCGCGTCGGCGCCCAGGACGCCGCCAAGGAACTCAGCGCCAAGCACGGCATGGACATCCGCATCGACTGGCGCACGCCGAACGAGGAGGACGCCCAGAAGCAGGCCGAGGCCATCGAGCAGCTCGTGCTCGCCGGCGCCGAGGGCCTCGCCGTCAGCTGCTCCGACGCCAACAAGCTCACCGACTCCATCAACCGCGCCGTGGATAACGGCGTGCCCGTCGCGACCTTCGACTCCGACGCCCCCGCCTCCAAGCGCTTCGTCACCTACGGCGTCGACGACCATTCCTGCGGCGTCCAGACCATGGCCGAGCTGGCCAAGGTCATGAACGGCAAGGGCGTCGTCGCCATCCTCGCCGGCAACCCCAACGCCCCCAACCTCCAGAAGCGCGTCCAGGGCGCCCGCGACGAGGCGAAGAAATATCCCGGCATCACCATCCGCGACGTCTATTACCACAAGGAGACCCCGCAGGACTCCGCCGCCAAGGTCGAGCAGGTCATGCAGGCCAACCCCGACATCACCGGCTGGGCCATGATCGGCGGCTGGCCGCTCTTCACCGAGAACGCCCTCAAGTGGCAGCCCGGCACCGTCCAGTGCGTCTCGGTCGACGCCCTGCCCGCCCAGCTCGCCTACATCCGCAGCGGCCACGTCCCCGTCCTCCTCGCCCAGCAGTGCTACGAGTGGGGCCACCGCTCCGTCGAACTCCTGATCGAAAAGATCGTCGAGAAAAAGAACCCGCCCGCCGTGAAGGAAGTCAGCGCGCTGATCCCCGTCACCAAGGACACCGTGGACGAGTTCGCCAAGAACTGGGTCAAGTGGCTGCCGCGTTGAGCCGCCGCCACCGGGCCCGCCCGTCCTCCCCGTGAAACTCATCGCCCATCGCGGCGCCTCGCACGACGCCCCGGAGAACACCCTCGCGGCGCTCCGGCTGGGCTTTGCGCAGGGCGCCGACGCGGGCGAGGTCGACGTCCATCTCACCCGTGACGCCCGCATCGTGGTCCACCACGATGCGGACACCGGCCGCACCGCCGGCCGGAAGCAGGCACTCGCGGCGCAGACCGTCGGCGAACTCCGCGCCCTTGACGCCGGCCAGTGGGGCCGTTGGCACGGCTCGGCCTTCTCCGAAAAAATCCCGCTGCTCACCGAGGTCCTGGCCCTCGTGCCGGTCGGCCGCCGGCTGTTCATCGAGCTCAAGGTGGGCGCGGCCATCCTGCCCGAACTCGATCTGGTCATCCGCGCCTCCGGTCTCGCCGCCGCGCAGCTGCCGCTCATCACCTTCGACCTCGCCGTCGCGCAGGCCGCGAAGTCGCGCCTGCCCGCCCACGAGGTCTGCTGGATCGTCGAAGCCCCCGGCTTCGGCGGGACGCCCCGGATCGATGACCTGATCCGCCAGGCCAGGGCGGCCGGCCTCGACGGCCTGGACCTTGAGGCCAGCTTCCCGATCGACGCGGCCTTCGTCCAAAAAATCCACACCGCCGGCCTGAAGCTCTACACCTGGACGGTGGACGACCCCGCGGTCGCCCGCGCCTTCGCCGCCGCGGGCGTCGACGGCCTCACCACCAACCGCCCCGGCTGGATGCGCGAACAACTCTCCGCCGCATGAGCAGTATGGCAGCAATTCCGAACGCAGGTGGCCCGCTCGCGGGCCACGTTGCGCGCAAGCGCGCAACCGACAGGAACGCGTAACATGGCCTTCCTGGAATTCAGCGGCATCACCAAGCGCTTCCCGGGCGTGCTCGCGCTCGACGGGGTCGGCTTCACCGTGGAACGCGGCACCTGCCACGCCCTGATCGGCGAGAACGGCGCGGGCAAGAGCACGCTGGGCAAGATCCTCGCCGGCGTGCAGACCGCCGACGGCGGCGAGATCCGTCTCGACGGGAAGGTCATCGCCCCCGACTCCCCGCTCGCCGCCCGGGAGCTGGGCATCGCGATGGTCCACCAGGAACTCGCGTTCTGCCCGAACCTGAGCGTCGCGGAAAACCTCTGCCTCGGCGACATGCCGCGCCGCGCCGGTTTTGTCGACCGCACCGCACTCCGGGCCCGGGCGAGGGCCATGCTCGCCACCATCGGGGCCGACATCGACCCCGACGTCATCATCGGCACCCTCTCCACCGGCCGTGAACAGCTCGTGCAGATCGCCGCCGCCGTCGGCACCGGCGCCAAGGTCATCGTGATGGACGAGCCCTCCAGCTCGCTCTCCGCCGCCGAGACCGCCGAGCTCTTCCGCCTCGTCCGCGAGCTGAAGTCGCGTGGCATCACCCTCATCTACGTCTCGCACCGCATGGAGGAGCTGTTTGCCCTCTGCGACAACATCACCGTCCTGCGCGACGGCAAACACGTGGCCACCGAGCGCATCCCCGAGACCACGCCGCACCGGGTGGTCACCCAGATGATCGGCCGCGAGCTGCTGATCGCCACGCCCAACCATGTCGCCAGGCCGCTCGGCGACGAGCGCCTGCGGACCGAGGGTCTCTCGTCCCCGCGCAAGTTCTCCGGCATCGACCTGGCCGTGCGCGCCGGCGAGATCGTCGGCATCGCGGGCATCGTCGGCGCCGGCCGCAGCGAGGTCGTCGAGGCCATCTTCGGCCTCGATCCCGCCGCCTCCGGCCGCATCACGGTCAAGGGTTCGCCCCTCGCCCTCGGCTCGCGCGACGCCGCCCTCGCCGCCGGGGTCGGCCTCGTGCCCGAGGACCGCAAGCGCCAGGGCCTCGTGCTCGGCCTGAACTGCCGCGAGAACACCTGCCTCGCCGCCCTGCCCACGCTCACGGCGGCCGGCTGGGTGAAACGCACCACCGAGCGCGAGCTGGCCGAGCGCCACACCCGGCGCCTGCGCGTGAAGGCCCCGTCGCTCGAGAGCATCACCGCCGGCCTCAGCGGCGGCAACCAGCAGAAGATCGCCCTCGCCAAGTGGCTCGCCCGCTCCTGCGACGTCCTCCTGATCGACGAGCCGACGCGCGGCGTCGACGTCGGCGCCAAGGCCGAGATCTACCAGCTGCTCGACGAGCTCGCCTGCGAGGGCAAGGCCCTGCTGGTCGTCTCCTCCGAGTTGCCCGAACTGATCGGCCTCTGCCGCCGCATCATCGTCATGCGCAACGGCGGCATCGCCGGCGAGGTGCAGCGCGCCGACTTCAGCGAGGCCGCGCTCATGCGGCTCATGGCCGGCGTCGCCGCGGCTTGAGGTAGGGCGAATCCTCCGGCTGAGCCGAATTTTTGTCGCGCCCGACGGCTCGTCGGGACGACCCGCCCTACCTACTTGACCGTAACGCGAATCAGGCTGCAATGCCTGCACCCATGCGCCCCGTCACGATGCAGGTGATCGCCGACCAGGTCGGCTTCTCGAAGAACACCGTGTCGCTGGCGCTGCGCGGGGACCCGTCGATCTCGGCCGCCACGCGCGAGCTGATCAAGCAGACCGCCGACAGGCTCGGCTACCAGCCCAACGCCGTCGTCTCGCACCTCATCGCGCAGCTGCGCGCCGGCCGCACCGCCCGTTTCCAGGCCAAGCTCGCGCTGATCAACGCCCACCGCGACCCCAAGGCCTTCCGCACGCACGCCACCATCCCGGCCTACGTGGCGGGCTGCGAGCGTCGCGGCCTGCAGCTGGGTTACACCTTCGATAATTTCTGGCTGCACGACCCGAAGCTCAAGGCCGCGAGCCTCTGCCGCATCCTCCGCACGCGCGGCATCAAGGGCATCATCATCGTCGGCCTGATGGACCACAACCAGCTGCCCGCGCCCCTGCGGCCGGTCTGGGACGAGTTTCCGTGCGTCGTCACCGGCGTGCGCACGCGCGACCCGGCGCTGTCCTTCAGCTGCGTGGACCACCACGACCTCGTCATCCAGGCTTTCGAACGCGCCCTCGCACTTGGTTACCAGCGGCCGGCGCTCGTCGTCGAGGACCGCATCGACCGGCTCGTCGAGGGCCGCTTCTCCGGCGCCATGCTCACCGCCCAGCGCACCCTGCCCGCCGCGCGCCGCGTGCCGGCCTTCATGGAGAGCCAGCAGTCCCGCGCCGACAGCAGGCCGTTCCACGCCTGGTTCGACCGGCACAAGCCCGACGTGCTGCTTTCGCTCTACAACATCGTCTTTCCGTGGCTGAAGGACCACGGCCGGCGCGTGCCGCAGGACGTCGGTGTCATCCAGCTCGAGTGGCGCGCCAGCCACCCCGAGATCGCCGGCATGAACCAGCACAACGACGCCGTGGGCGAGGCCGCCGTGGACATGGTCGTCGGCCAGATCCACCGCAACGAGTCCGGCATCCCGGCCTTTCCCCGCGCGACGCTCATTGGCGCGAGCTGGGTGGAGGGGTCGTCGGTGCGGGGAAAATAGGCCTCGCCAATCCCGTATTCTGGAGGGCCCAGCTCCAGCTGGGCCGCGAACGAGATATCACCTTTGCACACACGGCCCAGCTGGAGCTGGGCCCTCCATCAAAACAACGCCCGCAACGCCTTCGCCGTCGGTGCGGATTTCGCCGTGGCCAGCAGCCAGGTCTCCCGGTGCTTCAGCACCTGGCCGGGCTTCAACGTCGCAAAGGCGCCCATCGTCTCCATCTCGACCATGAAGTTCTTCGGGCCGATGTAGACCGCGAGGTTGGTGCCGAGCGGGTAGTTGCCGGCCGGATCGTAGGCCGCGTGCTTCGCGAACAGGAGTTTACGCACCGGATCGTGCCAGGCGATGATGCCGGCGTCGGCCTTGAGCATGCGCTTGTTCTCCCGGCCGGAGGGCCGCAGCTCCATCGCATCCTCGGTGAACTTGAACTGCTGGTCCCCGAAGCCCACGCCGCCGTGGCCGCCGCCCCAGGTCTTGAAACTCACGATCGTCGCATAGTCCCACGAGGACCCGTCGCCGAGCGGCAGCGTGTAGAGGGATTTTTTCGACGGCACCGTGCAGGTCAGCGCCCAGAGCCCGCCGCTCCAGAGCATGTCGCTTTCGTTGCGGATAAAATGATCGAGCGTGATCCGGCCGTCCGCCGTGGCGGTGACGGTGATGCCGCGCCGGGTCTTCTGCGCCGGGTCAAGGGCGCCCGTGACCGTGAAGCCGTTGGCCGACACCTTCACCGTGCACGGCTGGTTGTCGGTGGCGTAGGTTTCCTCCGCCTCGTCGGCGCCCGGCCGGGCCGCCCAGAGCCGGTGTCCGCCCATCAGCTCCCACCCGCCGCGGAAGTATTTGCCGGGTTGCCAGAGCAGCAGGTTCTCCCCGCCCGGCCGGCCCCAGAACGCGAGGCGCGGCCCCTTGGCCGTGAGGGCGACCACCCGCAGCGCGGATGTGCGCAGCTCGATGGCGGCGAGACCCTCGAAGGTGATCGGGCGGACGGTCGGCTTGGCTTTCATGGGCGGAAGGATGCTTGGGGCATCCCGGGCGGGCAGGCAACCGGTATTCCCGTCACCGGGCGTGCAATTCCCCGAACGGGTGAGGCATATTGCACAGGTTGCCATCGACAAAAGCCGGGCGGTCTGGTCAATAAATGCACCCTGCCGCGCCGTCGTGCGGCTTCCCCGCCCCATGAGATCTACCGCCCGCCTGCTGGCCGCCGCGCTTTCCGCCGGGGCCGTCACCGCCTTCGCCGAAGGCTTCCAAGATCACCTCGGCCTCCAGCTCTGGAGCCTGCGCGACACGACCAAGGAGAGCACCACCAAGGCCCTCGATCTCGCCGCCGGCTACGGCTTCACCGAGGTCGAGACCGCCGGCACCGGCTCGCTCAGCATCACCGACTTCGCCCGGGAGCTCGAGGCGCGCAAGCTCCGGGCCGTCGCCATGCATGCCGGTTACGAGCTGCTGCAAAAGGACGCGGCCAAGGTCATCGCCGACGCCAAGGTCCTCGGCGCGAAATACGTCATCGTGCCCTGGTTGCCGCACGACAAGGCCACGGGGCTCACCGCCGAGGTCGCCCGCCAAGCCGCCGCCGATTTCAACACGTGGGGCGCGGCCTGCCGGGCCGCCGGCCTCCAGTTCGGTTTCCACCCGCACGGCTTCGAGTTCAAGGCCGATGCCGCCGGGGTCACCCCGTTTGACATCATCGCCCGCGGGACCAATCCCGACCTCGTCTGCTTCGAGATGGATGTCTTCTGGGTCGTCCATCCCGGCCAGGATCCCGTGCGGCTCCTGGAGAAATACTCCGGCCGCTGGCGCCTCATGCACGTGAAGGACCTCCGCAAGGGCGCCGTCACCGGCATCCACACCGGCGCCGCCCCGCCGACCGACAAGGTCGCGGTCGGCGACGGCCAGATCGACTGGCCCGCCGTGCTGCGCGCCGCCGCCCGGGCCGGCGTGCAACACTACTTCATCGAGGACGAGGGCGTGCAGCCGCTGAAGGAGATACCCGCCAGCCTGCGTTACCTGAAGTCCCTGAAACTCTGACCCGCGTCTCCCGTCCACCCTCCACCCCCATGACCCAGACCGCCGCCCCCTCCCGTTCCCTCACCTTCCGCCTGTTCGGCATGATGCTCCTGGAGTTCTTCATCTGGGGCGCGTGGTTGCCGTTGGTCTGGCCCTACATGAGCGGCCTGGGCTTCACCAACAGCCAGCAGGCCCTCATCGGCAGCACTTTCGCCATCGCGTCATTGCTCGCGATCTTCGCCGGCAACCAGTTCGTCGACCGCACGTTCGCCGCCGAAAAATTCATGGCCGGCAGCCACCTCATCGGCGGCCTGGCGATGATCGGCCTCTTCTTCACGCAGGACTTCACGGTCTTCTTCCTGCTGATGCTCGTGCACTCGATCTGCTACGTGCCGACGATCTCGGTGGCGAACAGCCTCGTGTTCTCGCACCTGAAGGACGCGCAGGCCGAGTTCGGCCGCGTGCGCATGGGTGGCACCATCGGCTGGATCCTCGCCTCGTGGCCGCTCTACTTCGTGCTCAAGGGCGTCAGCGGCCCGGAGCTGCAACACGCCCTCGGCTACATCTTCTGGGTCGCCGGCGGCGCCTCGCTACTGCTGGCGGGCTTCAGCCTCACCCTGCCGCACACGCCCCCGAAGCCAGCCACTGGCGGCGGGGCGCAGGCCCTCGCGTGGCGCGAGGCCTTCGGCGTGCTCCTGAGCAAGCCGTTCCTGCTCGTGCTCTTCGTCGTCACCTCCATCGACTCCACGGTGCATAACGGCTATTTCCTGCTGACCGGCGACTTTCTGGGCCACATCGGGATCAAGGCCGAGAACATCATGCCGGTCATGAGCATCGGCCAGGTGATGGAAATCGTGACCATGGCCGGCCTGGGCTTCTTCCTGAAACGCTTCGGGTGGCGCTGGACGATGACGCTCGGCATCCTGGGGCACGCGGCGCGCTTCCTCGTGTTCGCCTTCTGCCCCGACCAGACGGCCCTGGTCATCGCCGTGCAGCTGCTCCACGGCGTCTGCTACGCGTTCTTCTTCGCCACGCTCTACATCTTCATCGATGTCGCCTTTCCGACCGACGTTCGCACGAGCGCCCAGGGCCTGTTCAACCTGCTCATCCTCGGCCTCGGCGATCTGGCCGCCAAATGGATCTTTTTCCCGCTGAAGGCGAAACTCACCCACGACGGCATCGTCAACTATCAGCAGCTGATGCTCGTGCCCGCCGGCCTGGCGGTCGTCGCCGCGGTCATCCTGCTCGTGGGTTTCCGCCCGCCCGCGGAACTGCGCGCCTCCAACGAGACCACCTGAGGATCTCCCGCCCCCCCCTTTCACCCTCACCTTCACTTTTCGCCCCCATGGTCTCCCCCAACTCCTCCCATTACGACGCCATCGTCGTCGGCTCCGGCATCAGCGGCGGCTGGGCCGCCAAGGAACTGACCGAGAAAGGCCTCAAGGTCCTGCTGCTCGAGCGCGGCAAGAACGTCGAGCACATCAAGGATTACACCAACGCCCTCCGGGCCCCGTGGGACGTCCCCCACCGCGGCCGCGACACCGTGGCCGACAAGGCCGCGCATCCCGTCCAGCGCCGCGACTACATCCTCAACGAGTCCAACCGCGAGTGGTGGGCCGACGAGAAGGACAGCCCCTACGTCGAGAAGAAGACCTTCGACTGGTTCCGCGGCTACCAGGTCGGCGGCCGCTCCCTCATGTGGGGCCGCCAGAGCTACCGCCACAGCGACATCGACTTCGAGGCCAACGCCCGGGAGGGCATCGCCGTCGACTGGCCCATCCGCTATGCGGATATCGCGCCGTGGTATGACCACGTCGAGCGCTTCGCCGGCATCAGCGGCTCGATCGAGAACCTCCCCCAGCTCCCCGACGGCCAGTTCCTGCCCCCGATGGACCTGAACGTGGTCGAGAAGGCCGTCGCCGCGCGCATCAAGACCGCCTTCAACGACACCCGCCGCCTCATCATCGGCCGCGTCGCCAACCTCACGCAGCCGATCCAGGAGCGCGTCAACTGCCAGTTCCGCAACAAGTGCTGGCTGGGCTGCCCGTTCGGCGGATATTTCAGCACGCAGTCGTCGACGCTCCCCGCGGCGATGAAGACCGGTAACCTGACCCTGCGCCCCTTCTCCATCGCCACGCGGATCCTCTACGACAAGGACGCGAAGCGCGCCCGGGGCGTCGAGGTGCTCGATGCCGGGACGAACCAGACTTACGAGTTCACCGCGAAGATCGTCTTCGTCTGCGCCTCGGCCTTCAACTCCACCTGGCTGCTGATGAACTCCGCCACGGAGATCTGGCCCGACGGCCTCGGCAGCAGCAGCGGCGAGCTGGGCCACAACGCCATGGACCACCACTTCCGGGTCGGCGCCAGCGGCGCCGTGGAGGGTTACTTGGACCGCACCACCTTCGGCCGCCGGCCCAACGGTTTCTACATTCCCCGCTACCGCAACATCGGCGCCGACAAGCGCGGCTACCTTCGCGGCTTCGGCTACCAGGGCGGCGCCAGCCGCTCCGGCTGGTCGCGCGAGATCGCCGAGCTCGGCATCGGCGCGGACCTCAAGCAGGCCCTCAGCGAGCCCGGCCCCTGGTCCATCGGCATGACCGGCTTCGGCGAGATCCTCCCCTACCACGACAACCGCATCAGCCTCGACCGCTCCGTGAAGGACAAGTGGGGCCTGCCCGTCCTCGCGATGGACTGCGAGATCAAGGAGAACGAGCACAAGATGCGCGCCGACATGATGGACGATGCCGCCGAGATGCTCGAGGCCGCCGGCGTGAAGAAGGTCCGCAAGGCCGACACCGGCTACAACTTCGGCCGCGGCATCCACGAGATGGGCACCGCCCGCATGGGCCGCGACCCGAAGACCTCCGTGCTCAACGGCCACAACCAGGTGTGGGACGCGCCGAACGTCTTCGTGACCGACGGCGCCTGCATGACCTCCGGCGCCGCGGTCAATCCCTCGCTCACCTACATGGCCCTGACCGCCCGCGCCGCGAACTTCGCGGTCGACGAGCTCAAGCGCGGCAACCTCTGACCCTCCGCCCTCCCATGATGACCATGACCCGCCGCGAAGCGTTGTTGAAGATGGCGGTGGCGCTCGGCGCCACCGTGGCCGGCCCGCGCCTGCTGGCCGCCGCGTTCCAGCCCGGCCCGCCCGCCGGCTTCAGCCCGGCGGACCTCGCCCTGCTTGACGAGATCGGCGACACCATCATCCCGCCCACCCACGTGCCCGGCGCCAAGGCCGCCGGCATCGGCGCCTTCATGGCGATGATGATCAACGACTGCTACGAGGCCGACGACCAGGCCGTCTTCAAGGCCGGCCTGGCGAAGCTCCCGGCCGACTACGCCGCGAAATACCACGAGCCCTTCCTCACCGGCCAGCCCACCAACCGCACGGCCTTCCTCAACGAGCTCGACCGCGAGCAGCGCGCGCACACCTCCCGGATCCGGAAGGAACGCCGCGAGGCCGGTCTCCCGGAGAACGGCGGCGCCCCGCACTATTTCCGCCTGATGAAGGAGCTGACCCTGCTCGGTTATTTCACCTCCGAGATCGGCTCCACGCAGGCCATGCGCTACCTGGAAGTCCCCGGCCGCTTCGACGGCGACGCCCCGTATGTGAAAGGTGACCCCGACTACGCCGACCCGATCGCCTGAGACTGGCACCCGGCCAACTTCCCGGCACTCGTTCCTGATAATCGGGATTGCGCGGGTCGGTATGAAAACCGACGCCATCAACCGCCTGGTTCCGGCTTTGGCGTTAAGACCACAGCCCGTGTTGTGTATTAGAATATCAAAGGAGCCACGCGGTCGCGTGCTGCCGTAGTTTTGGCTTCAATACCCAAGGCACAATTGTGCTTTGTTGATCTTGATAATCAGGAGGCCCACCCCTGGCTGATTGTCCCCTTGCGCTGCCCCGTGATTTATGGGCTGGGCTCCGATTATGAAAAAAAACTTCCTCCGCTTTTTCGCCCGTGCCGCCATCCCAGTATTCAGCCTGTCGTTATCCCTCCAAGCGCGTGGCGCCGAGGCTCCGGCACTCGTGGTGGTCATCAGCCTCGACCAGTTCCGTCAGGACTATCTCGAACGATTCCGCGGCCATTTCGTCGAGGACGGTTTCAATCTTTTCCTCAACCGGGGCACCACCTTCGCCAACTGCCACTACCGGCATTCCTACACCAAGACCGGTCCGGGACATGCCGTCCTGCTCAGTGGCGTGCATGCCAATGTCCATGGCATCATTGCGAATGACTGGCTCGACCGGGCGACGCTAGCCAAGGTCTACTGCTCCGACGATTCCGCCGAGCAGGTGGTCGGACTGGCCCCGCCCAGCGGCCCACAGCGGCCGGGCGACCGCGCGAGCGCGGCCCGCTCCCCGCGCAGCTACCTGGCCACCACCGTTGGCGACACCCTCAAGCTCTCCCGTGGTGGCCGGCCCAAGGTCATCGGCCTGTCCAACAAGGATCGCGCCGCCATCCTGATGGCGGGCCACCTGGCCGACGCCGCCTACTACACCGAGGGCGACCGCTTCGTCACCTCCACCTACTACATGCGCACGCTGCCGGCCTGGGTCGAGGCGTTCAACGCCACCAGGAAACCCGACGCTTACTTCGGCAAGGTCTGGGACCGGTTGCTGCCGGTCGAGGCCTACGCGATCCAGGGTCCGGACGACTCACCCAACGAGTTCACCGGCCTCGGTCTCAGCCCCACCTTCCCGAAGACGATAAACGGCGGAGAGAAGAAACCCGGGCCGGCGTTCTATGAGGCGCTCAGCCACACGCCCTTCGGCAGCGAGATCCTCGCCGACTTCGCCCGCGCCGCCATCGACGGCGAGCAGCTCGGGCAGCGCGGCGTCACCGACCTGCTCGCCGTCAGCTTCTCGGCCAACGATCTCGTCGGCCATGACACCGGCCCCGACAGCCATGAGGTGATGGACATGGTGCTCCGCACCGACCGCATCCTGGCGGATTTCTTCCGCTTCCTCGACCAGCGCGTGGGCTTGCAGCGCTGCATCATCGTGCTCTCCGCCGACCATGGCGCCGCGCCCACGCCCGAGCGGCTGAAGGCCCTCCGACCCGATCTCTTCACTGGTCGCATCGACAACGCCCTCGTCCGCCGGACCTGTGAAGCCGCACTCGACCGGGCGTTCGGCCCCCTGGCCGCCGCGACCGACCGTTGGCTGGCCGTCGACAGCGCCTGGCTGCTTTTCGATGCCGACACGCTGGCCAAAAAGCAGGTCGCCCCCACCGCCGCGGAGGACGTCGTGCGCGAAGCCCTGCTCACCCTCGATTTCATCGAAGCCGTCTACACGCGCACCCAGCTGCTCAACCGCAAAGTCGACACCGAGCTCGGCCGCCGCGCGCTGCTGAGCTTCCACGCCGGACGTAGCGGCGATGTGTTTTACCAGACGAAGCCCTTCTGGATCGACTTCGCGTATGGGACGAACCACGGCTCGCCCTATAGCTACGACACCCACGTCCCGCTGCTCTGGTTCGGCGCCGGCATCCCCGCCGGCGTGCGCTCCGAACGCGTGGGCGTGGACGACCTCGCCCCCACGCTGGCGCGCCTTCTCCTCTTGCCCGTGCCACCGCAGAGCGAGGGGCGCGCCCTGTTCTGAGTCGCGACGGCCAATCCAGATTTGGCCGCAGGCAGGTCGGCGACAGTAGCTTTTCTTTTTGTTGCTGCACCCCGCATGTGACGCCTGAAACCCATGCGTTCGCTCGAAATTCCCCAACCCCCACCCCTCCGCCTCGACTGATCCTTCCGCTTCCTCTCACCCAAGTCATCCCATCATGTCCTCACTCCACCGCCGTTACCTACTCATTCTGCTACCCGCTCTGCTCGGGACGCTGAACCTGTCCGCCCAGACCGCGCCCACCACCCCGGAAACCCCGGCCAACGCCGAGGAAAAGCCCCTTGAGCTGTCTGTGTTCGAGGTCACCACCTCCGAAGACAACGGTTACCAGTCACCGAACACCGCGGAGGTTTTGCGCATGAACACGGCCATCGAGAATGTCCCGATGAACGTGACCATCTTCAACCAGAACTTCATCGAAGACCTCATGGCGACCGACACGTCCCAGCTCCTTGCCTATGAGGCCTCGGCGGTGAAGACCACCGAGAACGACGGCTTCCTGCTCCGCGGGTCGTCGAGCGCCGGCGCCAACTTCCTGGACGGCTTCTCCCAGACGACCGGCAACGGCTCCCAGCCCCTGGCCAACGTCGAGCGCGTCGAGGTCATCCGTGGCCCCGCGGCCGTCCTCTACGGAGGCGGCGGTTACGGCGGCACCATCAATCGTATCACGAAGCAGCCGAAGCCAAAGGCTTCCGCCAGCATGCGCCTCATGGCGCGCGACACGACCGCCTATCGTGGCGAGTTTGACCTCAACACCGGTGCCTTCGGGCCCGGCAAGAAGTTTTTCTTCCGCGTCAACGGCGTCTATGAGACCGGCGACACTTGGTTCGGGCAGCACAAGGCGGAACGGTCCATCGCCCCGTCACTGAGCTGGCAGATCACCGACAAGACCAAACTCACCTTCCAGTATTTCTGGAATTACATCGAAACACAGGGCAGCTGGGAGACACCCGTCCACGCCGGCAATCCGCTGGGCATGTATACGGGCGATGGCGTCTGGCGCGAGATGCCGCGCAAGATCAACTGGAATGGCAATTTCAACCATCCGGACAAGGACCTGGAGTATCGCCACCAGACCCGCAACGTCGCCAACTACAACTTCACGCACACCTTCAACCGGCACTTCTACTTCCGTTCGCAGTTCCAGTGGGAGGACAAGAAGCAGCGTATCTACGAGACGCAGGCGCTTTCCGCCAGCCTGACCATCCTGAAGGACGCGGCGCTGATGCCGCGCGGCCTGCGCAACCTGCCGGTGGACACCGTCAACTACCGCGCCCGCAATGAGCTGGTGGTGGAAGGCAACACCGGCCCGCTCCATCACCGGCTGCTGCTCGGCCACGGGTGGACCACACAAGACGATAACAACCGCGCAATCCTGGCGACCCGCAGCACCGGCGGTATCACCAATGCCGCCGCCCTTAACGGCAACGGCCTGATTGCCGACGCCACCACCGCGGCCACCAGCATCCAGAAATTCTACAACTTTTTCCCCGATATCACCTACGCCCAGTTCCTGGCCGACCCGAGGGTCGCAGGCTTCAACCTGCGCACCTACATGCCGATCAATATCTTCGACCGCGAAAACGAAGGTCCGGCGTGGATCGGCACCGAGCGCCCTCTGGAGATCCTCAACACCCATACCGATGTCGTCAATGAGACCAACGACTTCTACGCCAACGATGTGTTTTCCCTCTTCAAAGAGCGTGTGTTTGTGATGGCCGGCACGCGCTTCGCCAAGAATACGCGCCGCACCAAGGCCTTCGTCTCCGGCACTTTCCCCAACAAGGTCTACAACTCGAATCCCACGCCGGTCAATGTCTCGGCCGAGTCGCCCACCTACAGCGTCGGCGCCGTCTGGCATCTGAACAACGCGAAGACCTGGTCGCTCTATGGCAACGCGAACACCGCCTTCGCGCCCAACTACCAGCTCCAACCCGACGGCTCCTCCCTCGATCCCGAGACGGGCAATCAGAAGGAGATCGGCCTTCGCACCAGCCTGATGAGCGGCCGCATCCTCTTCCTCCTCGCCTACTTTGAGCTCCAGCAGAACAACGTCGCTCGCGCCGATCCGGCCCGGCCTGGCGAGGGTTGGTTTATCCAGGAGAGCGGGGCGTTCAGCAAAGGATGGGAGCTCACTTGGAATACCCGCGTGACCGACAACTGGCTTGTCACCGGCGGCTTCAGCGACACCACCGCCTACAACAAGCGCACCGGCTTGGTGCAGCCGCTCATGCCCAAGCATCGTTTCTCCATCTTCAACCGCTACAGCTTCGACAGCGGCCGCCTCAAGGGGCTGAACTTCAATCTCGGTGCCATCTACACCGGCGTGCGCCCTCAGACCCCCACCACGGAGCGCGGCGAGCCAGCCTGGCACGTGCCCAACTGGTGGCGCTTCGATTTCATCGCCGGCTATAACTTCAAGCCCAAAAACAGCCGCTATCGCTACTCGCTCTCGATGTCGGTCACCAATGTCTTGGACAACCGGGAGATTTACTACGTAGCCTCCAACTCCCGCTACACCCTCGACCCGGGCCGCGTCGGGAGCGTCGCCTTCGGCGTGCGCTTCTGACCGCCTGATCAATCCCTGGGCCGGCGGAAATCTCCGCCGGCCTTCTTTTTTATCCCATGAAATCCCTCTTCCTCCTCTGTCTCGGTTTGCTTCCGCTGGCCGCTTCCGCCGCCGAGCGCCCCCGCCTGCCGCTCTCCCACAACGGCGGCACCTGGCCCGCCGGGCACGTGCAGGGCATCGCCGTGGATGTCCAAGGCGGCTACATCTACTACTCGTTCACCACCTTGATCGCGAAATACGATTTCAGCGGCAAACTCATCGGCACGATCGAGAATCTGCCCGCGCACATGGGCGACATGGACTTCAACCCGGACGACGGCTGCCTCTACGGCTCATTCGAAAACCTGAAGAACCAAGCCTATTACGTCACGATGATCGACGGAGCCAAGATTGACCGCGTCGGCATCGACATCGCCCAAACGGACATCTTTCGCACCGTTTATATGGCCGAGGTGCTCAAGGACTACCTCGTGGACCTGAACCAGGACGGCCTGCTCACCCTCGACTATGGCAAGAACCGCGATCACGAGGCGAAAAGCCCCGACCATCGTTACGGCGTGGCGGGCTTCGACGGTGTCGGCCTTGGTCCGCAGTTCGGCCGCACCGATGGCCCGCGCTACCTCACCTTCGCCTACGGCATCTACAACAACCTCGACCGCACCGACAATGACCACCAGGTGCTGCTGCAGTATGACATCAGCAACTGGGCGCAATACGCCCGTCCGTTCCGCCCGGACGCGCCGCATCGCAGCGGCCCCCCGGCGCCGCACGGCAAGTATTTCGTCCGCACCGGTCACACGACCTGGGGAGTGCAGAATCTCTCCTACGACGAGAGCCTGCAGCGCTGGTTCCTCGGCGTCTATCAGGGCAAGAAGAAGGAATTCCCGAACTACCTGCTCTTCGCCGTCGACGCGGGCACCCAACCCGTGTCGGGTGACCTCCTCGGCGTGCCTGGCCCCGGTGGCCAAGGCTGGGAGCAAGGCCTGCTGCTCGCGCTCGCCGACGACGGCCTGAAGGACGCGGCCACCGGCATCCGTGGTTGGAATCAAAAGGCCGACGTCGGTTTCCAACCAGTAGGCGGCGGCTTGTTTTATCTCTCCAGGAATTCCGGTGGCAAAGATGCCAACGGCAAGGGCTGGCAGAGCGCCGATCTCACCTTGATGCGCTGGACGGGCGACGCGACGCAGCCGTTCGTGCCCGCCACCGCCGCAGACCTCCCGTCCCGGCGCTGAAACACGCGACGCCACCCCTTCAACCCGCCCCTGACCCGCCGGGGGTTGTTGGCTCGCGGCGTGTTGCCGTTGCTCCAATTTTGGCCATAACTCCTCGGGCGAAGCTGCCCTTTCTTTGATTTGCCGGCACCGTTTGGTTGAACGCAACTTCTCAACGTTACCTCCAAATCGACTGAGACCGCCCCCTCGCTTCGCTCATGAAACCCCGCTTCACCCTCGCCCTCGCCACCCTCGCCTTTGGGCAAGTCATGGCCGCCGAGCACATTGTCCTGGCCCACCGTGGCGCCAGCGGCTATCTGCCCGAGCACGGCCTGCCGGCCAAGGCCGTGGCCCACGCCCAGGGCGCCGACTTTGTTGAACAGGACCTCGTCCTCACCAAGGACGGCGTGCCGGTCGTGCTGCACGACATCCACCTCGACACCACCACCGATGTCGCCGAGCGCTTCGCCGACCGCAAGCGCCAGGACGGCCGCTACTACGTCATCGACTTCACGCTCGCGGAGATCAGGCAGCTCAAGGCGTCCCCGCGCTTCGATCCGAAGACCCGACGCGCTGCATATCCGGACCGCTTCCCTTTCGCCGGCCACACCTACCCGCTGCACACGTTCGAGGAGGAGATCATTTTCCTCCAAGGACTCAGCGCCAGCACCGGCCGCCCCGTCGGCCTCTACACCGAGATCAAGCAACCCACCTTCCATCGGAAGGAAGGTCAGGATATCGCCCGCATTGTCGCCGACGTCCTGAAACGGCACGGTTACGGCACCCGCAAAGATGAGGCTTGCTGGATCCAGTGTTTCGAGGAAACCACCCTCATGCGCCTGCGCACCGAACTCGGTTGGAAGGGCAAGCTCATGATGATCCTCGGTGGAAAAAAGCCGGGCGCCGACGGCACCGATTACGAGGCGCTTTCCCAACCCGCCGGCATGCAGCGGGTCGCCACCTTCGCCGACGCCATCGGACCGGGCATCGGCCGCGTCGTCACCTGGGACAAAGCCGGGCGCCTCCATGTCAGTGACTTCACCCGCAACGCCCACGCCGCCGGACTGCAGGTGCACTGGGGCGTGGTCCGTCGCGATGATCTCCCCGACAACTGCCCCTCCCTCGACGCGCTGCACGCCGCACTGTTCGACGCCGCAGGCAGCGAAGGCGGGTTCACCGACTTTCCCGATCTCACCGTCCAGTGGCTGAAGGACCACAAGCAGCGCTAAGACCTGCCACCGCCCCCATGTCCAACTCTCCGGCCGCTTCCTCCAGCACGCGAATCCGCGTTCAAGCCTTTGGTCGCTTTCTCAGCGGCATGGTGATGCCCAACATCGGGGCGTTCATCGCCTGGGGTTTTATCACGGCGTGCTTCATTCCCACCGGCTGGATTCCCAACGAGGCCCTCGCCCGCCTGGTCGGACCGATGATCACCTACCTGCTCCCGCTGCTCATCGGCTACACCGGGGGACAGATGGTGCATGGGACGCGGGGCGGCGTCATCGGTGCGGTCGTCACCATCGGCGTCATCGTCGGCGCGGAGATGCCCATGTTTCTCGGCGCGATGCTCGTCGGCCCGGCCGGGGCCTGGCTCCTCAAGCGCTTCGATGCCTGGGCCGGCGCGCGCATCCCAGCCGGTTTCGAGATGCTGGTGAATAATTTTTCGCTCGGACTGCTGGGTGGCGGCCTGGCCCTGCTCGCCTGTGTCGCCGCCGGACCGTTGATGACAGCCCTAGGCGCGGCCTTCGCCAAGGGAGTCCAGATCATTGTCGCTCGTGACCTGTTGCCTTTCGCCAATCTGATCATCGAACCCGCCAAGGTTCTTTTCCTCAATAATGCCATCAATCACGGCATTCTGAATCCGATCGCGATCAACGAGTCGCACGCCACCGGCAAATCGATCCTCTTCATGCTGGAATCCAACCCCGGCCCGGGCCTCGGCATCCTGCTCGCCCTCTGGTGGCTCGGCAAGGACGCGGTCCGTCAGTCCGCTCCGAGCGCCGCCATCGTGCACTTTCTCGGCGGCATCCATGAAATTTATTTTCCCTACATCCTCATGAACCCCCGGCTGCTCATCGCCGCCATTGCCGGCGGCATGACAGGCACCCTGACTTTCTCGATCCTCGGCGCCGGTCTTGTCGCCGCCCCCTCGCCCGGCAGCATCTTTGCGTATCTCGCCATGCTGCCGAAAGGCGGCGCTCTGCCGGTATTGGCCGGCGTGTTCACGGCCACCGTCGCTTCCTTCGCCACCGCTGCGGCCCTGCTCAAGTTCAGCCAGCCCGCGGAGGATGCTCCCTCCCTCGAGGCGGTCCGGGCAAAACTCGGCGAGCTCAAGGGCTCCGCCCTGCATTCCGCCCATGCCAACCTCGCTCAGGCCGCTCCCGCCCGCGAAATCCGCTCCATTGTCTTCGCCTGTGATGCCGGGATGGGCTCCAGCGCCATGGGCGCCACCATCCTGCGCAAGAAGTTCCGCCTCGCCGGCATCACCCTCCCCGTCACCAACAGCGCCATCAACGACCTCCCGACCGACGCCGACCTTGTCCTCACCCACCAGGATCTCACCGAGCGCGCCCGCCTCAAGCGCCCGGGCGCGGAGCATCTCTCGCTCCAGGATTTCCTCAAGAGCCCGGTCTATGACCAGCTCGTCACCCGTTTCACGCTGAAACCCTGAACGTGTCCGCCGCCTCCGACATCGCTCCGCTTGCGGGCATTCCACTGCGCCAGCGCCTGATCCTGGATCACCTCCTGACGGCGAAGGATGATGTCACGGCCGGGGAACTCGCCCAAATCATTGGCACCAGTGTGCGCACCGTCCGCCGCGACCTGCCTGAGATTGAGAATTTTCTCCGCCCCTACCGCCTCACCCTCCAGAAAAAAGCCGGCGCCGGCCTCCGCCTCAACGGCTCCGCCACCAACCGCGAGGCCCTGCGCCACGAACTGCCGTCTTCTTCCATCGCTTCGGTCCGTCCCTCTGATCGCCAGGCCTGGCTGGCCTGCACCCTGCTCGCCGCCATTGAGCCCGTGAAGCTCCACACCCTGGCCAGCGAGCTGCATATCACCATCACCACCGCCAGCCACGATCTCGACACCCTCGAGTCATGGCTCGCTTCCTACCGCCTCACGCTCCAACGCCGCCGCGGCTGGGGAGTCGCTCTGGAAGGCACCGAGACCGACCGCCGCAACGCCATCATCGATCTCTTTTTCTCCCAGTTCGACGAACCCGCGCGCCTCGCCCTCTTCGATATGCAGGCCAGCCCCGCTCCCACGAGTGGGGACACCTTCCTGCGTCCGGCGTGGCTGCTCATTTCCGCGATTCACTTCCGCACCACGGCCCGCTTGCTCCACGACCTGGAGCTGAACCACCCGCTCGCCCTGGAGCCCGCCGCTCGCCTGGAGTTCGCCTTGCATGTCGCGCTCACGCTGGAGCGGGTCGGCACCGGCCGCATCTGCGAACCCGCCGTCGCCGCGGCCGGCACCCCGGTGCTCGATGCCCTGGCGGACCGCCTCGGGGCCACCCTCCGCTCCCCGCTGCCCGCCACCGAGCGCGCCCGCCTCTCCCTCCTGCTGCAGGGCGCCGCCGAACCCGCCGCCTCCCCCGAGCCCGCGCTCCTGCCGTTGTTGCAGCGCTTCCTTCTCGCCTGTGACGCCCGCTTCGGTGTCCCGCTCAGTGCCGATCCCGCCCTGCTCGACGGCCTGCTGCCTCACCTGACCCGCACCCTGCAACGCCTTCGAAACCACCTGCCGATCCGCAATCCACTGCTTCAGGAGATCCGGGAGAATTACCGCGATCTCTTCTCCCTGATCCGGGCGGCTGCGGACCAGGTCTTCACCGATCCCACCCTGCCCGACACCGAGATCGGCTTCCTTGTGCTCCATGTCGGCTCGGCCCTTGAGCGCCGGCGCCACCGCCGCTGGCGCGCCCTCGTCGTCTGCTCGGCCGGCGTCGGCACTTCACGCATGCTCGCCAGCCGTCTTCGCACCGAGCTGCCCGAAATCGACATCGCCAACCTTCTGGCCTGGCAGGATGCCGCGACCATCGACCCGGCCTCCTACGATCTCGTGCTTTCGACCATTCCCCTGGACTGGCCGCGCGAACGCTACCTGGTGGTCAGCCCCCTGCTTCAGGAAAAAGATGTCCGGGAAATCAACGCCCACCTCGAGCGCCTGGCGAGCCAGCAGCGCATCAGCCAGCCGCTGCTGCCCGGGCCTGATCCCGCGGCCACCCGCCTGAGCCAGGCCCAGCGTCAGGAGGCCTGCATCGATGCCCTGCTGCACGGCTGGCGCATCCACACGCTGACCGCGCACGACGGCCCCCTGGTCGCCCTCATTCCTGCCATCTGCCAGCCTCTCTTGGCCAACGGCACCCTGCTCGACGCCTCGATTGCCGCGACCCAGCTCGTCACGCGCGTCGGCCAGAGCAGCCTCGTCATCCCCGACAGCCGTCTTGCTTTCCTCCACGCCCGCGACGCCGGCATTGCCCGACCCTCCATCACCCTCCATCGCCTGGCCCAGCCGCTGATCGTCCACGGCACCGCCGTCGACCAGTGCCTGCTCATGCTTGCGCCCCTGAAGCTTCATCGCACCGAGGTCGCCGTGCTCAGCCGGATCAGCTCCCTGCTCATGGAGGCTGCCACCATCGAAGCCCTCACCCGGGGGGATGAAACCGCCACGCGCTACCACCTCGCCCGCGAGCTCCACCAGCTCCAGTGCGAATGACCGCCTTTCCGGCCACCACCATGCATCAAACGCCCGCCATCCTTTCCGCCGATAAGATCATCCTGCACGCCCGGCCCGCCGACAAGGCCGCCGCCATCGACGCGGTCGGACGCCTGCTCGTCGCCAGCGGCCATGTCACCGCCGAATACATCCCCGCGATGTTCGCCCGGGAGGCGATCGCCACGACCTACCTCGGCAATGGTGTGGCCGTGCCCCATGGCACCAAGGAGGCCCTCACCCATGTCCGCTCGTCCGGCCTCGCGATCCTCCACGTGCCCGCCGGCGTCGACTTCGGCGACGGCAACACCGCCCGGCTGGTCATCGGCCTCGCCGCCCGGGGCAACGACCACCTCGACATCCTCACCTCCCTCGCCGAGGTCTGCAGTGATGACGAACAGCTGGCCCGGCTGCTTCGCGCCGGCTCGCCGGATGAAATCATCGTCATCCTCCAGGCAGGTCTGCCCTCATGAAATCAGCCGTCCATTTTGGCGCCGGTAACATCGGCCGGGGATTCATTGGCTTGCTGCTGCACCAGGCCGGTTACCGGGTCACCTTTGTCGACGTTAATTCCTCGGTCGTGGCCGGCCTCAACGCCCGCGGCGCCTACACCGTGCGGCTTGCCGCCGCCGACCCGCAGCCGGTTACGGTCACCCAGGTTACCGCCCTCAACGGGGCCGATGGCGACGCCATCGCCACCGCGATCGCCGGCGCCGATCTCGTCACCACGGCCGTGGGTCCCGCGGTGCTGCGCCTCATTGCCCCCACTCTCGCACGCGGCCTGCAGAAACGCACCCCGCATCAGACGGCGATCACCGTGATCGCCTGCGAGAATCTCATCGGCGCCAGTGAACTGCTCAGACAGCTCGTCCGCGAAGCCGCGCCGGCGGGCATCGCCATGGCCGCTGTTTTCGCCAACTGCGCGGTCGATCGCATCGTGCCGCTGCAAACCCCCGATCCCGCCGACCCACTGGCCGTCACCGTCGAACCTTTTTGCGAATGGGTGATCGATGCCACCGGCTTCACTACGGCCCCCGCGCCCCAGCTGCCCGGCGCCCATTTCGTGACCGACCTGCGGCCCTACATCGAGCGCAAGCTTTTTACCGTCAATACCGGCCATGCCGCCCTTGCCTACCTGGGCTATCAGGCCGGTTGTCGCTTCATCCACGAAGCCGTGGCCCGGCCGGAACTTCGCGCCATTACCTGCGGCGCCCTGCGCGAGTCTGGCGCGGGGCTCATCGCCCGTCACCGGCTTGATCCCCTCGCGCACGCGACCTATGTCGAAAAGACCATCGGTCGCTTCAGCAACCCCCTGCTGCCGGACGAGATCGTTCGCGTCGGCCGCTCGCCCCTGCGCAAGCTCGGCCGGGACGACCGGCTGGTTGCGCCGGCCTGCCTTGCGCTCGAGGCCGGTGTCAGCCCCGACAATCTCGCCCAGGTCATCGCCGCCGTCCTGTCCTTCAACCCGGCCGGCGATCCCGAGGCCGCCGTGCTCCAGGCGGAACTCCGCGCCGACGGCCCGGCCGCGACGCTCACCCGCCACACCGGCCTGTCCGCAATCCATCCCCTCCACCCCCTGGTGCTCACCCACTGCTCCGCGCTGTTGTCCGACGCATGAACGCTGCCGCTCCCCTGCAACTTCTCGGCCTGGCGGCCTCGCCGGGCATCGCCCTGGGACGCGCCGTCATCATTCAGCGCGGACCCGACGTGGCGCCGGCCGGGCCCACCGGGACACCGAAAGAGGAGGACACCCGCCTGACCACGGCGCTGTTTCAGGCCGCCCTCGACCTGCGCATCCTCCGCAATCAGACTCGGGAACGCCTCGGCCCAGCCAAGGCCGAGATCTTTGACGTCCACCTTTCTTTCCTCAGCGATCCTGAACTCATCGGCCAGGCCCGCCGCCGCATCGCGGAGTCCGGTCTGTCCGCTTCCGCCGCACTCCGCGAAGCGAGCCAGATTTTCCTCGATATCCTGGAGTCGTCTGGCGACGACACGCTCATCTCCCGCGCGACTGATCTGCGAGACGTCACTCATCGTCTCCAGCTCCTGCTCAACGGCGGCGCGGCGGCCGTCAGGCGGTTTGATTCCGATGTCATCGTCATCGCCCATGATCTCGCCCCTTCCGAAACCGCCCAACTCGACCTCGCACATGTCCGCGGTTTTGTGACCGCCGCCGGCAGCCTCAATTCTCACTCGTCGATCCTTGCCCGCGCCCTGCGCCTGCCCGCGCTCGCGGGCCTGACGGATGCCCTCACCGCCATTCCCGATGGCACCGCCGTCATTCTCGACGGGGGCGCCGGCATGCTGACGCTTTACCCCGACCCGGAACAGGTCGCCGAGGCCCGCCGCCGCCAGACCGCACAGCTCGCCGAAGAGGCCGAACTGGCACGCTTTGCCAGACTGCCCAGCCGCACCGCCGATGGCCGCGCCCTTGCGCTTGCCGCCAACATCGGCCGCCTGGAAGAAGTGCCCGGTGCCCTCGCCCAAGGCGCCGAAGGCATCGGCCTTTACCGCAGTGAATTCTCCTACCTCGACCGCCCGGCCCTGCCAACCGAGGACGAGCTCTTCCACCTTTACCGCCAGTCCTTGGAACAGATGGCCCCGCACCCCGTGATCATCCGCACTCTGGATATCGGAGGCGACAAACAGGTGCCCGGCCTCAGCCTGCCCCGCGAAGAAAACCCCTTTCTCGGCGTCCGCGGCCTGCGTCTTTGCCTTGCCCAGGAGGAACTCTTCCGCACGCAGCTGCGCTCCCTGCTCCGCGCCAGCATCCATGGACACCTCAAGATCATGCTCCCCATGGTCGCCGTCGCCGCGGAGGTCCGCCAGGCGCGCCAGTGGTTCGCGGAAGAGCGCACCCGGGTCGAGGCCGCCGGCTATCAGGTCGCACCCGACATCCAGCTCGGCATCATGATAGAGATTCCGGCCGCCGCGCTCATGGCCGACCGGCTGGCCCGTGAGGTTGATTTCTTCAGCATCGGCACCAACGACCTGGTGCAATACACCATGGCGGCCGACCGCATGAATGGCCGCCTCGCGCACCTGCAGGCCGCACATCACCCCGCCATTCTCCAACTCATCAAGCTCACGGTCGACGCCGCGCACCGCCACGGGAAATGGGCCGGACTCTGCGGCGAAATGGGTTCCGATCCCCTTGCCCTGCGTCTGCTCGACGGCCTGGGGCTCGACGAAATCAGCCTGCACTCCGCCGCCATCGTCCGCACCCGCGCGGCGCTGAGCCGGATGGATCACGCCGCCAACGTCCGCCTCGCGACCCACTGTCTCACCCTCGGTTCCGCCGAGGAGGTCGCCGCCGCCGTCTCCGCCGCCGCCAACACCTGATCTTCATGCCCATTCAAAGCCACACGATCCAGAACACCACCGGCTTCCATGCCCGGCCCGCCCGGCAATTCGTCGAGGTGGCCTCGGGTTTCCCCTGCGACATCCGCGTTCGCAAGGGCGAGAAATGTGTCAGCGGCAAGAGCATCCTCGGCATGCTCACCCTGGGGGCCAAGCACCGCGACGTGCTCATCATCGAAGCCGAGG
Organism: Lacunisphaera sp.; assembly: GCA_041909435.1. GTDB lineage: Bacteria > Verrucomicrobiota > Verrucomicrobiia > Opitutales > Opitutaceae > Lacunisphaera. Next base: position 3,712 of record JAYRDK010000036.1, on the reverse strand, counting down.
GCGAAATGGCCGAGGAGGCCCTCGAGCAGCTTGGCCGCATCGTGAACCAGGTTTTCTCCGAATAGCTGGACCATGTCCGCACCCGTGATTTCGAAAACGAAGAGCGGGCAGGCGCGAAATCAGAAAACGTTACCACCCATCCATACAGCTTCCGTGGCCTGTAATTGCTTCTGTCAGCATCCGAGTGCGGCTATCTGAGCCGCACTACGATGGTCGTGGAGATTGGGTCGGGGGCGGTCGCGGGTAATTGGGTGAGAACGATACCGTCGGCGTCACGGGTGGCGCGCAGCACGCCGCCGCCGAGCAGCGTGGCGGAGGCAACCTCGCCGCGCAGGCCGGGCAAGACCAGCCGGCCGTCGGCCGGCCAGTCGAAGATATGCAGGTAGAGCGTCGTGCCGGCCGGGCCCTGCTTCTGCGTGACGCGGCCCCAGGTCGGCTTGCCGACCGGGCTGGCCGTCGTGCCATAGATGGCCTCGCCGTTGCGGGCCAGCCATTCGCCGGTTTCGCGCAGCCGCCCGACCGAGCCGGCCGGGATCACGCCCTCGCCGGTCGGACCGACGTTGAGCAGGAAGTTCCCGCCCTTGCTGGCGATGTCGATGAGGTTGCGCACGACGGTCTCGACGGACTTGAAGTCCTCGTCGCCGAGATAATAGCCCCAGTGCCGGTTGAGGGTCATGCAGGTTTCCCACGCATCCGCCCAGCCGCCCGCGGGGATTTCCTGCTCGGCCACGCGGTAGTCGCCGTAGCGGTTGCCGACGCGCTGGTTGACGATGCAGCCGGGCTGCAGGCCGTGGATCAGCTGCATCAGCTCGATGCTCTGCGCGGGCCTGATCTGCTCCGGCGTGTCGAACCACAGCAGGTCGATCGGGCCGTAGCGCGTGAGCAGCTCGCGCACCTGCGGCTTCACCTTTCGCTCGAAGTAGCGCGTGAAATCCTTCCTCGTCTCGTCGGGCCAGTCCCAGTCGTTGCTGCGGCGGTTGCCGTCCGGCTTCACGGACGTGGGCACGTCGGGATCCTCCCAGTCGCGACCGAGCGAGTAATAGACACCAAACCGCAGCCCGCCGCGCCGGCAGGCCTCGGCGAGCTCCCGGATGGCGTCGCGCTTCCAGGGCGTGCGCTGCACGATGTTGTAACCGTTTGCCGCGCTGTCCCAGAGCGCAAAGCCGTCGTGGTGCTTGGCGGTGATGACAATGTATTTCATGCCGGCGGACTTGGCGATGCGCACCCACTCGTCGGCGTCGAACTTCACCGGGTTGAACACGCCGGCGATGGTCGAGTAGAGCGCGAACGGCAGCCGGAGGTGCCGCATCATGTGCTCGGTCTTGCCGTTGAGCAGCGTGCCGTCGGCGCCCGGGTAATGGCAGCCCCATTGCGAGTAGAGCCCCCAGTGGATGAACATCCCGAAGCGCGCGTCGCTCCACCACGCGAGCCGGGCGGCGATCTGCTCCGGCGGGTCGAGCTGGAGCAGCGCCTGGCCGGCGCTGGCGTCGCCCGGGTCGATCGGTGCGCCGGCGGCAGTGTGACCGGCCGGTTGCGCGGCGGCCGCGAGGAAGAGCGAGAGCGAGGCGCCGAGGGTGGCGAGGTATTTCATATGGAACGAAGCTGCGGATCACCGCGCGGACGCGGTCAGGCGATCAGGTTGGGCCGCCGCGTCTCCAGACACCCTGTAACCCGTCCGGATGGCACGGCGGCCCGTTCTGACCCAAAGCATGCGCGGGGCACCCGGTCAGGGCCTGAGCAGGTTGGCGAAGCTCAGCGTGTAGCTGAAATACACGCCGCGGGGATCGCCGAGGTTCTTGTTCACCTTCAGGTAGTCCTGGTCCGCGACGTTGTTCACGTTCAGCCGGAGCGAATGGCTCGCGTGGGAACCCTGCTTCCACCTGTAGCTGAACCCGAGGTTCCAAAGCGTGACGGCCGGCACGGTCAGCTTCCACTGCCCGGTGGAGCGCGTCACGGTCGGCACGCCGCCGACGATCGCGATCGTGTCGCCGGCGATGGGGCTCTCGCTCGGGGTCTCGGCGATGTAGGTCGCGCCGAGGTTGGCGGAGAAGCCCTTGAGGCGGCCCTCGCGGCCGTTGAACTTGAGCCACACGCCGCCGTTGTCCGGCGAGATGTTCTGCACCCTGCGGCCGACCGCCTGCGGGTTCCGCGAGCCGAAGTCGTTGTAGAACGCTTTCACGTGGCCGTAGCTGAACCCGGTGGACCAGGCGGGGTTGATGGACCACGTCACGTCCGCCTCCCAGCCCTTGACCTCCTGGTTGCCATCGGAGCGCACCACGCTGACGAAGTTGCCCGAGCCCACCGGCGACTCCTCCGTGTCGGTGACGCGGACGGCGTAGCGCTGGGTGCGGTAGAAGCCGATCGTGTAGTTCAGGCGCTCGTTGAAGAGCGAGCCCTTCAGGCCGTAGTCCCAGCCCGCGGCGGTCTCGGACTTGTATTCCGGGCTCGCGATATCGACGGCGTTCTCGCCCTGGTTGATGAAGTAGCTCTCGCTGTAGTTGACGTAGGCGCGGAGGTTTTCCTTCACCTTGAAGAGGACGCCGGCGTTGGGCCGGGCCTGGCTGACATCGCGCTGGACGGTGATCGGCGCGTCCATGGTGGGGGTGACGCCGTTGATCGTGGTGACGTATTCCAGCTGGTGGAAATGCACCTGGTCGAAGCGGGCACCGAAATAGGTCAGCAACCGCTCGTCGAGCCAGCGGGTTTCCTGCCGGAACTGGCCGCCGGCGACCGTGATGCGGCGGCGCGTGTAGCGGCTGGCCGCCCCGAGGCCGTCCTCGACGGTGCCGGTGAAATAGGTGAGCGGCGAGACCGGGTTGAACTCCGGATCGAGCGCCACGATGCGGCCCGAGCCGGCGGCCGCCCAGGGCGCGACCGCGGCGGAGGTGCTGCTGCGCGTCGGGTCGAAGCGGTAGTAATCGTTGAAATCGACCGTCACCAGCGTCTTGCCGCTGATGCCGCGGTTGGCGGCGCGGTAGCGGGCGACGAGGTCGAGCTGCACGCCGCCGCCATCCTCGTTGATGATGCCGCGGTTGGGCGCCGCCCCGCGGGTGCTCGTGAAGTTGTTGGTCGCGGTGGTGCTGTTGACCGTCACGGCCCCGAAGCCCGTGTTCGCATTGAAGTTCTGCAGCTGGGCGGAAAAGACCTGGGCGCCGGCCCGGAAGGTGAAGATCCGGCCGAGCTGCCGGTCGTAGCTGGCCCGGAGCGTGTTGTTCGAGCGCGAGTTCTCGCTGTTGGGGCCGAAGGCCTGGTAGCGCGCGAGGTTCTTGGCGTAGCCGATCACCTCGTCGTCGGTGTTCGTCGCGGTTCCCTTCTGGTCGGTGATCATCGGCGCCGCCGCCGTCTGCGAATGGCGGAACTGCTTGAAGTGCTCCGCCGAGAGCAGCAGGTGCCCGCCGTTCCTGAAGTCGTGCTTCACGGCAAAGTAGGCTTGGTTCTCGCGCATGTGGAACCAGTCCACGGCGCCGCCCCGGTTGAGCTGGCTGACGATCGCGATGTAGTAGGTGCGGGGCGAGCCGATTGTGCCGGTGGACTCCAGCGTGCCCTGGAGCGTGCCGAAGCTGCCGCCGCGCACGGTCAGTTTCTGCGCGTCCTTCTTCTGCGGCATCTTGGAGATCATGTTGACCATGCCGCCCGGCGAGCTGCGGCCGTAGATGCCGGCGTTCGGGCCCTTGATGACCTCGACGCGGTCGATGTTGGTCTGGCCGTAGCG
>JAYRDK010000035.1:12112-40927 GCA_041909435.1 Lacunisphaera sp. | reverse complement strand
CGGGGGGGGGGGGGCCCCCCCCCCCCCATTATACTCCCTGGGGCCCCCGCCCCCCCCCCCCTACAGCGCTGCCCTGTGTCTGAATACGTCATTCCGGCTTCACCCGGTCGGTGATCGTGAGCGTGTTGAAGTCCAGCACGCGCTCGAGGCGGCCGTGCGTGAGGGTCAGCCGGCCGGAACCCTTCTCGGCGTTGAGATACGGGCCCTCGAAGAGCTTCCACTTCGTGTAGTCGACCGGCTGGCCGTTGACCACAGGCGCGGCGCCGTAGGTGCAGACGACCTGCTTGCCGCGCAGCGTGGTGAACTTCACCGTCGGCACCGGCGCGAGCTGGAACTCGAGCGGCAGCGCCCGGATGGCGGCCTGAAAGGCGGCGAAATCCTTGAACTCCGCGGCGCTCGCGGCCTGCACGATGGTGCCGTTCTTGAGGTGCGGGCTGTAAAGGATCTTGTCGCCGGTGTCGGCGCGCTCGCCGGTCCAGGAGGACTTGATGCGGGCGACGGGCTTCAGCTCGAAGTCCGCGAGCGGCCGGTAGGCGAGGTAGGCGTTGCCGCCCTGCGCGAAGATCCAACCGGAGGGGTCGACGGTGAGGTTGACGAGGTCCTTCGAGAAAAAGCCGTTGATGTGCGGGAAACGCGTGCCCGCGGGGATGTCGTAGAGCGCGATGACGGTGTCGAGGTCCTGGAACACCTGCTCGAAGCGCGAGCCGCCGAGGAACTTGTCGGGCGAGTCGTAGGAGGCCTTGCCCTCCTTGGTAACGCCCTTGGTCATCTGGTCGGGCAGCTCGGTGAAATAGGTCTGCATGTCGTAGCCCGAGGAGACCGGGTGCATGGAGAACATGGTGTTGTGCACGCCGCGCGGGTCCGGCACGGCCCAGGTGACGTCCCAGACGTGGGTCTGGATCGGGTCGGCCATGCCGCCCTGGTAGGAACCGACGGCGTAGTCGCGGCGCGTGTAGTTCTGCTTGTAGATCGGCGCCATGAGGACGTCGCTGTTGCGCCAGCGGCGGCGGGTGCGCTTGAGGTCGCGCTGCAGGAAGTCGCCGGCGCGGTCCGTGGCGATGCGGTAGATGACCTCCGGCACGTCGTAGGCCTTGGCGGCGACGGCGAAGTAGATGCCCCAGCCGCCGTAGCCCGCCGGGGGCGGCGTGTTGCCGAAGGCGATCCAGCTGAAGAAGGACGCGAGGGCGTTCCACCGCTCGACGACGGAGGTGTCGTCCGTGCGGGCGTTGGCGCCGTGGAGCACGCCGTTGAGCGTGTTCTCCGCCAGGTCGGCGAAGAGCCAGTCGAGCTTCATCTGCCCGCGGATCCGCATCGCGGGATCCTGCGCCCAGGCCGCGAGAAACATCATCGGGATGGCGTATTCGCCGATGTAGTGGGTCGGGTTGAACTCGCCCTGCCCCACCGTGGTTGCGAGGTCCATCCAGTGGATCAGGTATTCGCGGGACTCGGCGAGGTTCTCGGCGGAGCTCTTCCCGGAATACCAGCTGTCCGCGGGCTCGTTGGGATAAAGCTCGGACATGAGGTAAAGCGACGTGTAATACATCGCCCAGTGGTTCTCGGTGTCGCCGCGCACCTGCATGACCTTGCGCCAGGCGTCGCGGATGGACTTCCTCGCCTCGGGCGAGAGCTGGTCGCGGCCGAGGTAGGCGACGCTGACCGCCGGGAACATCCAGAACGGGCCGGTGCCGGGATCCTTCATGAGCTCGATCACGCTGCGCGAGCAGAGGTCGGCATCCTCGCGCCGGACCAGCTTGGCGGCGATGACACCCATGTCGGTCAGCAGCTCGCCGGGCTTGGCCAGCGTGGTGCGCCAGGTGACCACCTCGTCGACGCGGGCCTCGTAGGCCGCGCGCCGCAGGTCGGCCTGCTGGAGCACCACCGGCGCCGGGGCGGGCGCGGTGAAGGACGGTTGGGCCGCGAGGCGGGTCGCGGCGAGGAGCATCAGGACAGGGAGAAAAAGGGTCTGGGCTTTCATGTTCGGGGGTGCCGGTTATTTCGCGGCCTGGGGCACGAAGTGGAAGTTGTAGACGAGCGAGCCCTCGAGGCCGTCCTTGCGCCAGGTGCGGCCGAAGTCGTCGGAGGCGAACACCGCGTCCTTGAAGACCGCGGCGAACAGCCGGCCGTTGTCCGGGTCGATGCCGACGCGGAACACGCAGTGCCCCTCGGGCAGGCCGGCGTTGCGCCCGGTCCAGGTCTCGCCGCCGTCCTCGGTGACCAGCACGCCGTAGGTCCAGCCGCCGACGGCAAAGCGCCGCGGGTTGGTCGCATCGAAGGCCACGTTATAGTGCGCCTCGGCCGTGGGCAGGCCGGCGAATTTTTTCCACGTCAGGCCGCCGTCGCGCGAGACGAGCACGCCGTCGCTCTGCGTCGTGGCGAGCCAGAGCTTGGGGTCGTGCGGGGACTGGCGGACATCGGTCACGGTCGCGGCCGAGGCGAAGACGCGGCGCCAGGAACCGGCGGTGTCCTCGGTCAGGTAGAGACCCGACTCGCAGGCGGCGAGGGCCCGGCCGGCGCGGGTGCGGTCGACGCGGACGGCCTGCGTGTATTTGCCGCGTTCCGGCAGGCCGTTTTCCCGGCGCGGCCAGGTGCGGCCGCGGTCGGTGGAGACGGCGATGCCGTCGGGCAGCGCGAGGTAGATGTGGTCGGGCGCGTTGGGGTCGACGAAGACGTCCTTCGGCTCGGTCATGTCCCAGCTGGTGCCGATCCGCCAGTTCTGCCCGCCGTCGGTGCTGCAGAGCACGCCGTTGATCGAGGCGGCATACATCACCCGGGCGTCGCGGGGATCCACCGCCAGGCTGACGATGAAGGGGAAATTGAGGCCGAAGTGGCCGTAGGACCCGTCGGCCCCGCGCTGGAAAAGGCCGCTGAGCGTGACCATCTTCGAGCCGACGACGAAGCCGTTGTTGATGGCCGCGACGACAAACATGTCGTGCCGCGGCGCCGGGGCCGCGGCGGCCGACCCGGCCAGCAGGCCGAGCAGAGAGAGGAGGATTTTGCTTCTGATCATGAGAGGGGTGGGTGTTCTGGCGTTGCGGCGGACCGCCGGAGCCCGCCAGGCTGGGCGCCGACATGAAAAACATCCTGACGATCCTGGTCCTGTTCTGCTCCCTGACGGCCGCCCGGGCCGCCGAGACCGCCACGCCCGCCCAGCGGCTCGCCGCGCTCGGTCTCACGCTGCCGGCCGTGTCGCCGGTCATCGCCAACTATGTGCCCGCCGTGCGCAGCGGGAACCTCGTGTTCCTCGCCGGCCAGGTCGCACGCGGCGCGGACGGGAAGATGATCACGGGCAAGGTCGGCCGCGACCTGACCGAGGCGCAGGCGGCGGAGGCCGCCCGGACCTGCGCCCTGCAGCTGCTGGCGGCGCTGCAGGCGGAGATCGGCGACCTGGCGAAGGTGAAGCGCATCGTGCGCGTCGGCGGCTTCGTCAACTGCACCGACGACTTCACCGCGCAGCCCAAGGTCGTGAACGGCGCGTCCGACCTGCTGGTCGCGGTCTTTGGCGACGCGGGCAGACACGCGCGCGCGTCGGTGGGCGTCAATTCCCTGCCGGGCGGGGCGCCCGTGGAGATCGAGCTGGTCGCGGAAGTAGAAATGGAACGCTGAGCGCATGGTCAGAGGTCGCGCGCGGCGGCGCGGACGCCGGCGATGACCCGCGCGGCGTCGGCGCGGGAGTTGAAGACGTGGAGGGAGACGCGCACGGCGTTGAGCCCCTGCTCGGTCACCGGCCGGCAGCGCAACCGGTGCTTTTCCGCGAGATAACCGAACAGTTTGCCCGCATCGGCGCGGGCGTGGCGGAAGGTCGTGATCGAGGCGCGGAGCTCCGCGGGCCGCGGCGTCAGCACCGTGATGCCATCCACGCCGGCCAGGCCGTCGTGCACCATCGTGGCCAGCTCGCGGCCGTGCGCGGCGATGCGGTCGCGGCCGATGCGTTCCTGCAGGCGGACGGCCTCGGCGAGGCCGGCGATGAGCCCGGCGTTGCGGGTGCCGTATTCATGGCGCGAGGCGGCGCCGTGATACTTGATCTCGCCCGGCAGGTGCGGGAGCTCGCCCGAATAGGCGCCGATGCCGGTCGGGGCCACGGCCTCCAGCCGGTCGCGCCGGATGAAGAGCCCGCCCGTCTCGTGCGGACCGCCGAGCCACTTGTGGCCGCTGAAAGCGTAGGAGTCGCAGCCGATCGCGGTCAGGTCCACCGGGATCATGCCGGCCGACTGCGCCCCGTCGATGTGGAACCAGATGCCGCGCGCGCGCGCCAGCTCCGCGATCGCCTGCACCGGAAACACGAGGCCGTGGGTGCAGGTGATGTGGCTGACCTGGATGACCTTGGTGCGCGGCGTGATCAGCTCGCGGATGCGCGCCAGATTGGCCTCCGCCGAGGCGTGGTCCGGCTCGAACACCTTCACCGTCACGCCGCGCTGCTTCGCCTGGTTCAGCCACGGGAAGGAACCGCCGGGATGCGCATGCGTTTCAAAGATGACCTCGTCGCCGGCCGTGAGCGCGAGCCCGGCGGCGATGACGGAGTTCGCCTCGGTGGCGTTGCGGACAAAACAAACCTCGTCCGGCTGCGTCCCGAGAAACCGCGCAAGGGTCTCGCGCGCGGGGGCAAGCAGATCGTGGCCGGTCTCGGAATGTTCCTGCAGCCGGTGGGTGACGTCGGCCACCTTGTTCAGCACGGGCTGCGACGCCGGCCCGAGACCGCCGGTGTTCAGATACAGCGGATCATCGAGCAGGGGGAAGAGCGCCCGGACCCCGGACCAGAAGACATCCGGCCGGGCCGGGTCGAACACCGGCGGGGCTAGCGGCGCGACGGCGATCCCGCGCACCGCACCCGCCGCCGCCAGGCCGACGGCCCCGGCGCCGAGGCGGCGCAAAAAGGTTTTCCGGTCGAGGCTCATGCGTCGGCGAAGGTCAGCGTGTAGTCGACGTTGAGGGTGGCCCCGGCCGCGAGCGGCAGGTCGCGTTCGTATTGGAACGGGAGCGCCGCGAGCGGATTGTGGCGGCGCACGAAGCAGTGGAAGGGCCCGGTGTGGCTCTCGAAGCGGATCGTCACGCGCCGCAGCGTCGTGTCCTTCTGGCCGCGCCACTCCATCCAGCGCGCGGGCGCGCCATGCACGGCCGCCTCGCCGCTGAGGCCGCCCTCGGCAAAGATCCCGATGGCCGGGTCCATGTGGTCGTCGAGCAGCTCGCGCGCGCCGCGGAACTGCAGACCGCCGTAATGCGAGCCGGCCAGGCCCTGGTTGGAATGATACTGGCCGAGCTCGAGCGTGCGGCCGGAGACGTTCTTCAGCGCCGCCGTCCAGCGCAGCGACCACGCCGTCGGCGAGAGCACGGCAAACGTCAGCCCGCGCTTCTCCTGCAGCAGCAGCTCGCCCGCGGCGCCGACGCGCCAGTCGAGCGTGTGCGCCAGGTAGTTGGCCCCCTGCTCCACCCAGCCCGTGTGCTGCTGCGTGCCGTGGTCGCCGCGCATCTGGTAGCCGTCGGCCTTGCGGTAGGTGCCGCCGCCCCAGAAATTGTGCCCGGACAGGCAGTTGACCGTGAAGTTGAGCCCGTGGTGCCAGCGATGGTCGTTGGGCCGGAAATTGGTGAGCCCCTCGCCCGCCAGCGTGTTGACCGGATGCGCGTAAGGCCGGGCCGATTCATCGGCCGACGTTTCCGGCCGGTAAACATAACGCAGCAGCAGGCCGCCGCCGGCGCGGTGGATCTCGGCGGCGCGGTCGCCGTCCATGACGAGTTTCAATGCGGAACTCATGAAAGCGAAACGGTGAAGGCGGCCCGGCCGCCCGGGAAATCGTGCGTGGAACCGTCCGGCAGCTTCACCTGCACCGGGGTGTTGGCGGGCACATTCGCCTCGAGCGTGAATTTTTTGCCGTCGACGCGCCACGCCACCTCGACGAGGCCGCGCGGCGTGCAGACGCTGCCCTTCGCGTGGGTGAGGCCGCAGCGGTGCGGGACGAGGTTGATCCGCGCGAAGCCCGGCTCGGCGGGCGTGACCCCGAGGATGCGCTGCTGGAACTCGAGCACCGGGTGCGCCGACCACGCGTGGCAGAGCGAACGCCAGTAACTGTTCTCCTCGACGAAGGTCGAGAGGCCGTAACCGACCGACTCATGCCACGGGCCGAGGTGTCGCGGCATGTCGTCGTAACGGCCGCTCTTCGCCAGCGCGGTGAAACCCGTGTGCCACCAGAAGAAGGAACCCGGCGCGAGTTTCGCGTCGTCCGGGAAGCGCCGCATGATGAGGCCGCGCTCGCGCTCGCCGGCCAGGCCGGCGACGATGGCCCAGGCATTGCCATACTGGCTGACCTCCGGGCCGCCCGGCCGGTCGAAATAGAGCCCCTCGGCCTCGGACCAGAAAAGCGCGTGCGCCTTCTTCCGCAGGTCCGCGGCCTCGGCCGCGAGCGCATCGGCCTCGGCGGTGCGGCCGAACTGGCGGACCATCCACGCCGCCTCGTCGAGGGCGTTGATGTATTGGGCGGAATGGATGCAGGTCGTCCCGGCGTCGGCGCCGGGGACGACGCCCCGCGGCCACCACGGGCACCAGTCGGTGATGTTCCAGAACGGCAGTTTCGCCGGCAGGCCGGCCGCGTCGGTGTGGCGGCGATACCAGTCGAGCACGGCGCGCACGCCGGGCAGGAGGTCCTGCACCGTGGCCCGGTCGCCCGTGCACAGGAAGTAGTCCTTGATGTTCGTGATCCAGTGGATGCTCCACGCGGGGATGACCTGCACGAGCCGCGACGGGAACCGCGCCTGCGTCAGCCCGTCGGAGAGCCGCGACCAGTCGAACTGGTAGAGCGCCTGGCGGCTCAGCGCGTAGTCGCCGGTGGTGAACATCGCCAGCTTCGACGTGATCATCGTGTCGCCGGCATACTGCATCTGCTCGTAGTGCGGGCAGTCCTCGAAGGTTTCGTGCGAGCACATGCGCATCGTGTGCAGGCCGACCGACCAGATCTTGTCCAATGCCGGGTCGGACGAGGCGAACGTCGCCGCCACGCGATACGGGTAGGCCGTGAAGCGCTGCCGCACGGCGTGCAGCGTGAGCGGCTCGCGGCCGACGGTGATCTGCAGGCCGACGTAGCGGAAGGCGCGCCAGTGCAGCGGCTCGAAGGTTTCCGCCCGGCCGGACGGCTCCCAGATGTCGCACCAGCCCGTGACCTTGCCGCGACGGTCGAAGGTCCAGCCGGTGCTCTCGTCGGCGAAATGCGAGGCGAGGTTCGCCAGCGACTGCTGCTTGCCCAGCAGCTTCGCGCCCGGCGTGTTCCAGGGCAGGCGGAGCGCCTCGGCGTAGGTGAGCCGCACGTTGCTGCCGGCCCCGCCGGCGGCGGTCAGCTGCGGGAACGCGGTCGTCAGCACGCCCATGTCGAGCACGAGGTCGACCTTTTCGCCCGGCGGGAGCGTCAGCGGCGTGCCGGCGGAAAGCAGTTTCTGCCAGGCCGGGGAGACGGCGCCGCCACCCGCCACGTAGGCGTCGGGGAACGGGGCCGGCGCGCCCTCCTCCAGCATGGGGATCATGCGCGGCATCAGGCCGTAGGGGCTGGCGGGGTCGCGGCGGTTCTCATGACGCTCGGCCTTGAAGAGCACCAAGGCCGCCGGCCAGGCGCTGTCATCGAACTCCACCGTGTTCCAGCCGGCCGGCACGAGCGCCGACACCCGGTGCTCGAAATACCCGAGGTAACCCTCGAACGTGGTGTTTTCGTTCTGAAAACGGTGACCGTGGTCGATCGCGACCCGCCACTGGGCGTCGGTCTGCAGGTCGGCAAGCACCACGCCGCTCCGGTCAACCAACTCGCCTTCCAGCACAAAGCCGCCGGTATAGGTCATCACCGAGCACGGCGGTCCGAGCAGGGCCGGCCGGTGGGCGACCCGGGACATGTCGAGCACGATGACCGCCAGGACGTTCCGCCCGCGCCGCAGGTGCGGGGTCAGGTCGTAGGTATCATAGAAGTGGTGGTTGATGTCGCCCTTAGCCGGGCCGCGGCCGAGACAGGTGCCGTTGCAATAAAAGACATACCGGCTGTCGGCCGAGAGGTGGACGGTCAGGGCGGCCCCGGCGGGGTCGGCCAGCTCGAAGGTGCGGCGGAAATAGCGCACCTGGTAGTGGGAAGGCGACCCCTGGCCGGCCGGAGGCACGGCATGGGTGCCTTCCGCCGACCAAATCCAAGAGGCACGCTGATTGAAAGGCGATGAGGGCATGAGAGGCGAAGCACCAGCCGGCGCGGGGTAACGAAGGGGAGACGCGCCGGCGAGTCTCAGCAAAATGGGCTGGCCATGGAGAAGATTTCAACATCTGTTTTCATATATTTTCAGCAATCTCATGAAAGTTGTTTCAGATACCCCCCGCCTCATCCTTTGTGCGCACACCTGGTCGATGGTCGGCTACCCCTCTCCGGCCCGTGAATGGTCATTGAGCCGCAAGCTCGACGCCATCCGCGACGCCGGCTTCGACGGCGTCGCCGCCTACATCACCCCCGACATCAAGGCCGGGGCCGAGACCCGCGGCCTGAAGCTCATGAGCGGCTTTGACTGCGGCGATCTCAAGGTCGCGGAGCAGCGCCTGAAGGAGCAGCGGGCCCTGGGCGTGCACTTCATCAACATCCAGCTGCTCGACCACGACACCCCGCCCGCCCCGGCGGCGGCCATGGCCGTGCGCCTGATCAAGCTTTCCCGCCGGCTCGGCCTCGGGGTGCATGTCGAGGTGCACCGCGACACCTGCACCGAGACCCCGGAGAAATACACCGAGATCGCCCGGCTCTACCGCCGCGCCACGGGGGAAATCATGCCCGTGACGTGGGACCACTCGCATTTCGCCGTCTCGAAGCACGTCATGCCGAAGGACTACTCGGCCCGCCTCCTCGCCTGGCCGAGGGAGATCCAGCATTCGCAGATGCTCCACCTCCGCCCCTTCAACAGCCAGCACTGCCAGGTCCCCGTCACCAATGGCCGCGGCCGGCTCACCCCCGAGTTCGCGGACTACCTGGCCTTCGTCGAGGACCTCTTCACCCTCTGGCTGCGCGGCCCCCGCCCCGGCGGGGAGCTCTGGGCCTGCCCTGAGATGGGCATGAGCCACGGCTATAATGTCAGCACCAACCCGCCGGTCTGGCCGGATGTCGTCCGGTGCCGGCGGGAACTGCTGGGCGCCTGGTCCCGGGCCCTCCGGCGGGCCGGCTTGTGACATAATCGGGCAGGTTTTTCCGTGAAAACACTTGACCACCGGTGGGGTGATTTTCATTAGTCATTACTGAAATTTTCATAAGACGGCCTACCCCCTAATGCTGCTTTCCGAAATTGCCACCAAGGCACGCGTGTCCCCTGCCACCGTCTCGCGTGCCATCAACCAGCCGCAGCTCGTCGCGGCGGACAGCCTTGCGCGCATCCGGGCCGTGATGTTGCAGCACAACTATGTGCCCGCGCCCCTGAACCGTCGCCGCGGCCCCAAGGCCCGCCTGCCGGAGCAGCGCCGGATCGGCGTCTGGTTCGTCGGCGCCAAGGCCAACAACCCGAGCCTGAACTGGTTCCAGGACCAGCTGCTCCAGGTCCAGTCCACCGACCCGCGCTACCGGGTCGACCTGCGCGTGCTTTTCTCCAGCAACCCGGGCGAACTCCCCCGCAACCTCGCCAACGAGCAGCTCGACGGCGTGATCGTGCAGGGCATGGAGCCGTCGCCCGAGTGCCTCGCCAAGCTGCGCGAGGTGCCGAACGTCTGGTTCATGACCCGGCGCTCGGCCTCCTACCCCGGCGACTACGTCGAGCCGAACAACGTCGAGAACGGCCGCATGGCCGCCGACTACCTCAAGGAGCGCGGCCACAAGGCCGTCGCGGTGATCTCCACCGACCCGGATTACAGCGCCATCGTCAGCCGCAACCAGGCCTTTGTCGCCCGCGCCGAGGAACTCGGCCTCGCGGTGCACACCATCCTCGGCCGGTCGAACCCCGGCGTCAGCTACCTGGAGATCGCCCCGGTGCACGGCGAGAGCGACAGCCTGGTGAAGCGCCTGCTCGAGTGCACGCCCAAGGCCACCGGCCTCTACATCCCGGTCGACCACTTCTGCGGCGCCTTCTTCCGCGCCCTGCGCGAGGCCGGCAAGAAGCCCGGCCGCGACATCGAGGCCGTCCTCGGCAACTACAATCCCGTCATCTACCACAACCTCGACCACTCGCCGGCCGCGATCGACGTCAACCTGCCGATGCTCGTCCGCAAGGTGGTCGACCACCTGCTCTGGCGCATCGAGAACCCCGAGGTCAACGGCCGCATCGGCGTCACCGTGTCCCCGCGCCTGCTCACGCCCGACGCCGCGGCGAACCCGCCGAAGTGACGCCCCCCTTTCCTGTCAACTGAACCGGTCACCCTGTTCAAAGCCGGAAACTACAAACCACCAATACGCATGAAACCACCCCTGCATACCCCCGCCAATCGGGCCAGCCAAGCTCTGGCCTTCGGTCTGGCTGCAATGCTGACGGTCAGCCCTGCCTTCGGGCAATCGGCTGATTCCGACGCGCTGCGCCGGCTCCAAGAAGAAAACGCCGCCCTGCGCAAGCAGCTGGCCGAACTGGCCGGCAAGCCCGCGCCGGCCCCCGCCGCGCAACCGGCCTCGTCCGGCCCGGTCGCCGCCGAGCCGTCGGTCGCCGCCCAACCGTCCGACCCCGACACCCTCGTCCTCTCGCCCTTCACGGTGACCAGCGACAAGGACTACGGCTACCTGAAGACCAACTCGAGCACGGCCACGAAGATCGGCATGGAGATCCAGAAGATCCCGCTGAACATCTCCGTCATCTCCGAGGAGTTCATCAAGGACACCAACATGAAGGACATCCAGGACGTGCTCCGCTACCAGAGCTCCTCCGCGGGTGACGGCCGCATGGGCATCATCCAGCCCGCCACCGGCTTCACGCCCTCCGGCATCATGACGCTGCGCGGTTTCCCGATCAACTCGCGCCTCCGCAACGGCCTGCTCCGCTACAACGCCTACACCCTCGACAACGTCGAGCGCGTCGAGGTGATCAAGGGCCCGGCGGCCGTGTTCTTCGGCAACGCCTTCCCCGGCGGTGTCATCAACTACGTCACCAAGCAGCCGACGTTCTCGAAGATCCCGACCTCGCTGACGTTCTCCTACAGCGGTTACGACAACCGCATGGGCGGCGAGCGCGTGACCCTCGACACCAACCAGGTGTTCTCGGACAAGGCGGCGATGCGCATCGTCGGCGCCTGGGACAACGGCATCGGCGACCAGCGCTTCGAATACCAGAAGGGCTACTCCGTCAACGCCGGCCTTACCCTGAACCCGCTGAAGAGCGGCCGCCTCAAGATCGCCATCGAGGGCGAGGTGCTGCAGCGCCTGCGCAACCAGGATGACAACTCCTACATCTGGCCCACGGCCTGGCTCGACGATTACAAGAATCCCTCGGCCAGCCTGCTGACCCTCACCGGTCTCACCGCCGACGCCTACCGCGCCCGCATCTTCAACAACGTCGGCCAGTGGATCGCGGACAAGCGCAACGCGGCCAACGACCAATACCTGCCGCTCTACACCTCGGTCGCCCGCGGCGCCTACATCACGGACCTGGCGGGCAACCGCGTGCAGGACGAGAAGTTCAACTACTACGGCTCGGGCACCTACACGAAGGACGAGAACTCGACCTTCTCGGTCGTGACCGACTTCAAGGCCACCGACTGGCTGGACCTCCGCCACTCCTACACGACCGTCCAGTCGCGTTTCGACCGCGTGTTCTCCCAGGCCAACCCCTATGCCGATGCCACCCGCTTCAATCTCGGCGGCGTCGCCATGCAGGGCTACCAGATCGACGCCTATTACCACCAGCTCGACGCGGTGTTTAAGGCCAAGTTCGCCGGCATCGACAACAAGCTGCTCGTCGGCGGCCTGTATGGCGAGACCTACAACTCGTTCTACGGCTCGAACAACCACGCCAACCTGTTCCCGTTCTACGGTTACCTGCCCGGCGCCTACGACAAGCCCGACGAGGGTTACGTCTCGCCGATCCCGGCGGCCTTCCGCCACCCGGTCCTCGGCTGGGGCATGGACAAGCAGTTCATCCGCGACCGCACCGGCAAGATCCTCACCCCGCAGGAAATCTTCTCCCTGTATGACCCGGCGGTCCATATCAACCCCGACATCCGCCGCATCACCCCGGTGGACCGCGGCCTCGTCGATCACTCCCGCCCGAAGCGCGAGGAATGGTATGTCAACTGGCAGGGCTCCCTGCTCAACGACCGCCTGACCGCGTTCCTCGGCTACCGCGAGGAGAAGACCAGCACCGTCGGCCAGCTCGTGGCCGCCAACCCGCCGTGGTATACGGTCGAGGACTTCGCCCTGCAGAACATCCCGCAGGCCGACTGGGTCACCTACGGCCTGAGCCCGATCTTCTCGCGCCCGCGCACCACCAAGGGCAGCTCCAAGATGATCGGCGCCTCCTTCGAGGTCATGAAGAACATCAGCGTCTACGCCAGCGTGTCGCAGACCTTCCTCCCCTCCGGCGTCACCTACCTCGGTGGCGACTATGACCCGAACGCCGTCAACACCCGCGCGGCCCTCCTCGGCCTCAGCGGCACCACGGAAAACGCCCGCCTCGTCTCCCAGGGCGGCCTGACCGAAGTGCAGAACGAAAAGGGCCTCAACATGGAAGTCGGCGTCAAGGTCGCGCTCGACGACAACAAGATCGTCGGCACCGCCTCGGTGTTCCGCGTCAACCGCAAGAACCGCGTGCTGGATGACACCCTCCGCCAGTTCAACGAGCCCCTGAACTACCTCCTGCCGAACAACCAGGGCGCGTTCAGCCGCATCGTCCGCTGGTATTCCGCCTCCGCCGAGGAGGAGAACGAGGGCGCCGAGTTCGAGGTCATCTGGACCCCGAAGCGCAACTACCAGGCCGTCGTTTCCGGCTCCTGGATCTGGCGCTCCGAGACCCTGGCTGACCCCAGCCTGGCCATCACCCCGACCTCCACCACCGCCCAGCGCATCCAGAACGAGATCACGTTCAGCAGCCGCCTGGTCAACACCCCGGAGTTCCGCTTCAACGTGTTCCAGAAATACACGTTCACCGACAACTTCCTCGGTGACCATGGCCGCGGCTTCAGCATCGGCCTCGGCACGCGCTACTCGAGCGAGATCAACATCCAGAACAACGTCAACATGTGGACGGCCCGCGGCGGTCTCGCCGCCGGCGACTACGTCGTGTTCGACACGGTGTTGAGCTACCCGTTCGAGCTGTTCGGCTACAAGATGTCCGGCACGCTCAACGTCAGCAACATCACGGACAAGGAATACTCCGAGGGTAACTACAACCTCGCTGAGCCCCGCTCCTACATGTTCACGCTGGGCATGAAGTTCTAAGCGTCGGAGTCATCCGATCATTCGTCCAAGGGCGGAGGCACCTGCCTCCGCCCTTTTTTCTTCCAACCTGCCGATTTTCACCGTGTCCCGACTCAACCTCCACTCATCCCTCAATCCCCGTCATCCTGAGCGCAGCGAAGGATCCATCACCATGACCGCCAGCGCCCGTCGTGCTGGATTCTTCGCTGCGCTCAGAATGACGGTTGCCGGTGCCCTATGTTTGCTCGGCCTCTGCCCCGCCGCCCTGCTGGCCGCGGCCGGCCTGCCCGCCCCGGACCACCCCCTGGCCGGCACCTGGCACTTTGACGCCGCCCGCAGCACCGAGCTGAGCCCCTGGTGGGACTATGTCTTCACCCTCACCGTCGACGGCGACCGCGTGACCATCGCCCGCCGGTTCGGCTCGGGCCGCCGCCAGTTTGCCGACACCCAGACGATCGACCTGTCCCGCGCGGACAATGTCATCCCTGTCAGCCTGTGGCCCGACAACCGCCACCTCGGCGCCTACATCGGCGGCGACCGCACCAAGCGCGTCCGCGGCGAATGGCTCGACGCCGGCCGCGTCCTCCGCCTCTCCACCGACCTCGTGCTCTCGACCCAGCAGGGCGACCGCGCGGTCAACATTCTCAGCGACTACAAGGTCACCGCCAACGGCGCCCGCCTCACGCTCACGGAACTCCGGAGCACCCGCAACCGCCCCGTCGTCTACAGCTTCACCCGCGCCGAGCCTGCTCAGAAATGAAATCGTCCGCCTCTTCTTTCGCTCCCGTCCTGCACACCCCCCGCCCTTCGGGCCCCCCTCTTAACAGAGGGGACTTTGGCTGGCGTGAATCCGCTCGATCAAGAGGGGTGGCGCGCAGCGCCGGGGTGTGTTTGTTCGCCGTCCTTTCGATCTGCATCGCAGTTCAAAGCGCCACCGCCTCTGAACTTTCCCTCATCGCCCGCCTCGAGCCCAGGAAGGTCGCGCAGGCTCCCGCCACCGCCACCCTCGTGCCGCTGTCCGAGAACTGGCGCCTGGACGGCGACATCCCGGTCCACGCCCTCCTCATCTCCCTCCAGGGCCTGGCCAACCGCGACCAGCCGCGCCTCTACCTCGAATACCCGACCCACTGGCAGTGGGAGATCGTCCGCCCCCTCGAGGCCTTCCTGGAAAAACGCCACGGCGTGCAGTGGCAGCGCCTCGGCGTGAACGACGCGGACGCCGCCCTCGCCCTTTACGCGAAACACGCCAAGGGCGTCGTCGTCTGGGACAAGTCCGTCCGCTCCTCCCTCATCGTCGCCTTCACGATCGCCGGCGTGGAGGACCTCGTGGCCGTCACCGCCGACCAGCTCCCGCTGGCCGCGAAACACGGCCTCCAGCCCGTCGTCGACCTCCGCGGCAAGTTCACCGGCATGACCGACGCCCAGATCTACCAGTGGGCCTACGACCGGTATTTCGAGCGCTGCTCGCGCGACTATTACGTGGTTATGGGCGGCCACGCCGGCGCCGAGATGCAGCCGGGCGTCGCCGACTTCGGCATCCGCCAGCGCGCCTTCTTCACCGACCTGTCCTCCAACCCGAAACATCCCGAGGAACTCGCCCTCCTGAACAGGATCCTCGGCCGCCAGAACGTCCCCAGCATCGTCCTGGGCTGGCATTCCTACGCCAAGGACACCGAGGGCCAGCACACCACCCTCGTGGGCAACCACGGCCTCATCATGGAGGGCCTGCATAATCTCCCCAACGTCTCCTTCACCTCGCAGATCCCGCTGACCCCGGACTTCAAATTCGCCAACAACCACACCGTGAAGCCTGGGGAGACCCGCGCGGCGGAGAAAAAGGTCTACATTGCCGCCGTCGCCACCGACGCCATGGGCATCGGCACCTGGACCAAGCCCGGGCGCGGCCGGATCCCCTACACCTGGCAGGTCCTCATGAACTGGGCCTGGATGAACCCGCCGGCGCTCCAGTATTTCTACGAGGACAAGTCGCCCAACGATCACTTCATCGGCGGCCTTTCCGGCCCGGGCTACATGTATCCCAAGGCCATCCCCGCCGACAAGTGGCCGGCCCTCACGGCCGTCGGCCGCGACCTGATGAAGCGCCTCGACCTCCGCATCCTCGAGATCATGGACTACTCCGAGGGCAACCGCCACGTCGGCAACACCGACCTGCCGAAGGCGGTCGTCGACCGCTACTACGACCAATACCCCGACGCCACCGGCTTCATCAACGGCTACGGCTCCGCCCGCACCTTCGACCTTCGCGGCGGCCGGCCGCTCCTCAGCTACGATTATTACCTGTCCATCGAGCGCCCCGTCGAGGAGGCCGCGGCCGACCTCGAGGAGCTCATCCAGCTCAACCCGCAGCGCCCCTACTTCCTCCTCATGCACGTCCGCGAGAGCAACACCGTGGAGAAGGTCGCCGACATCCTCGGCCGCCTGAGCGAATCCGTGGAGGTCGTCCCGCTCGACGTCTTCCTGTCGCTCGCCGCCGGGGCCAAGACCTACCGCACCTATCACCAGCAGCCCACCGATGCGGTGGACCACAACCCGTGAAGCAAACTTCACAGTCAAATGCAGGGTCGCCGCTTGCGGCGACCTGACACGCGAGGTCGGCGCAAGCGCCGACCCTGCATCGAAAAGCCATCTAATCTGTCCAACCATGCGCCTTCTCCGCCCGCTCCTCTTTCTCCTCCTGCCTCTCACGGCCCTCGCCGCCTCGCCGCTCGACGGCCGCTGGCGCCTCGATCCCGCCCGCAGCACCGCCCTCGACGGCTGGACCGCCTGGGACCTCGTGATCAGCGCCGACGGCAGCCGCATCAGCCTGCGCCATGACATGCAGTGGCGCTCCACCAAGGTCACCGCGACCAATCTCGTCGACCCCACCGCCCCGGCCACCGTGAAGGACTTCTTCCGCGTCGAGCAGCGCCACATGGCGCTCTACCCGGCCAAGGGCGGCACCACCACCGTCCGCGCCGCCTGGCTGGACGCCGGCCGCACCCTGCGCGTCGAGGCCGACACCCCCGTCGAGATTTCCCAGGGCCAAGCGAACATGCGGCTCTATTACGAATACCGCCTGGTCGAGGGCGACCAGGCCCTTGTCCTCATCGAGCTGCACAGCACCCGCCCGCAGCCCCTCGTCTATCGTTTCACCCGGGTGACCGATGAGAAGAAATAATTGCCCCGCAAATCCGGACCTCATCCCACCTCAGTGGGCCAGCGAGCTCGCTCGCGCCAAAGCTGCGTCCGCCAGCGGACGGCCCACCCAAACTTCCTGACCACCCATGCGACACCTGCTCCTTCTTTTCACTTTCACCCTCGCCGCCACCCTCGCCGGGGCCGAAGCCGGCCGCAGCGCGTTCGTCATGCGCTGGAACCTCGACTGGCAGGTCGCCGGCGGGCTGCCGGAAAAAGCCATGCTCCTCAGCCTGCAGGGCCTGGCCAACCGGAACGCCCCGCAGCTCTATGTCGTCCACCCGCCCGAGTTCCAGTGGGAGATCACCGGACCGCTGTTCTCCTTCTACGAGCGCAAGCACGGCGTGACGTTCACCGAGCTCAAGACCGCGGAGGAGGCCCTGACCCGCTTTGCCGGCAGCGCCAAGGGCTACGTCGTCTGGGATCCCGCCGTCCCGGCGACCATGAATGTCGCCCTCACCATCGCCGGCCTGGAGGACGCCCTCGTCGTCACCGCGGCGCTCATCCCGCAGGTGGAAAAGCACGGCCTCAAGCCGGTCGACGACCTTCGCGGCCGCTACACCGGGAAAACCGACGCGCAGATCTATGGCGACGCCATCACCCGCTATTGGAGCCGCTGCGCGCGCGACAGCATCATGCTGATGGGCGGCCACGCCGGCGCCGTGCGCCAGCCGGGTGTCGCCGACTGGGGCGTCCGCCAGAAGATGTTCTTCCACGACCTCTCCGCCAACCCCAAGCACCCCGAGGAACTCGCCCTCGCGCAAAGGCTGCTGGGTGAATTGAATCCCGGCGCCACGGTCTTCGGCTGGCATTCCTACGCCAAGGACACGGAGGAGCAGTGGACGACCCTGCTCTCCAGCTACGGCCTCAAGATGGAGGGCCTGCACAACCTCCCGAACCTGAGCTTCAACTGCCAGTTCGGGTTCACGCCCGGATTCAAGTTCACCAACACCCACCACGTCGCCCGCGACGCCAAGCTCACGGCCGAGGCCAAGGTCTATCTGGCCTTCGTGCAGTCCGACAGCATCGGCATCGGCGTCTGGACCAAGCCCGGCCGCGGCAAGCTGCCCTTCGCCTGGCAGGTGACGATGAACTGGACCAAGTTCTCCCCCGCCGCCCTCGAGTATTTCCACGAGAGCGCCACGCCCAACGACTACTTCATCGGCGGCCTCTCCGGCCCGGGCTACATGTATCCGAACCACATCCCGGCGGACCGCTTCCCGCTGCTGATGAAGGAGGCACGCGAACTCATGGCCGTCCTCGACGAACACGTCATGGAGATCATGGACAACTCCGCCGCCGACGGGAATGTGGGCAACGCCGACCTCACCAAGGAGACCGTCGACCGCTATTACACCGCCTTCCCGGACGTGCTCGGCTTCATCAACGGCTACGGCCCGGCCCGCACCCGCGACCTGCGCGACACGCGGCCGATGCTCTCCTACGACTACTACATCGACCCGCGCCGCCCGCGCGCCGAGGTCGCCGCCGACCTGAACGAACTCATCGCGCTCAATGCCCAGCGTCCCTACTTCCTTCTTGTCCACGTCCGCGAGTCCAACGACGTCAACAGCCTCGTCGAGGTCGTCAAGCAGCTCGACGGCCCGGTCGAGGTCGTGCCCCTCGACGTTTTCCTCAAGCTCGCCGCGAGCAAGCAGACCTACACCACCCGCTACCAGGATCCGGAGGATCCGAAGCATTTCCACGGCTACAAGAAGTGAACCCCGTGACACCTCATCTCCGAAACGTCGGCCCGGCGCCCGGTGCCGGGCCGCTTGGAGGCGGGACCATCAGTCCCGCGCGGTGCAACGTGGCGTGCAAGCACGCCACCTGCCTACCGGCCCAACCGTTCGATAACCCGCGGGACTGATGGTCCCGCCTCCCTTCCCATGACTTCCTCGCGCCGCACCTTCCTCAAGGGTTCCGCCCTTCTGGCCGCGTCCCTGCACCTCCCCCGAATCTGCGCCGCAGATTCAAAGGGGGAGCTGCCCCCCGTAGCCTTGGCGAAGGAAGGCCGGAAAAAGGGCCTCCTCTTCGACGACACCGACCTGCCGCGCATCCGCGCCAACGCCCGCGACCCGCGCTTTGCCACGCTCTGGCAGGAGCTCAAGGGCGCCGACCTGAACGCCGACCGCAACTTCCTGACGAACGAGGCCCGCCTCACCAACCATGTCACCCACCTGCTCCGCGTGCAGCGGATCCTGGAGCGCGCCTGCGTGCTTTACACCGTCGAGGGCGATCCGGTGCAGCTGGAGCTGGCCCGCACCGCCATCCGCAAGATGCTCGAGTATCCCGAATGGGACTGCTTCATCGAGGGCGGCCGCCAGATCTTCGGGCTCCAGCGCGCCCCCGAGGGCAGCATCGCCCTCCTGCTCGCCCTCGACTGGCTCAAGGGTGCGCTGACCGCGGACGAGGTCGCCGCGATCGAGGAGGCCGTCGCCACCAAGGGCGCGCCGGCCTGTTACACCGCCGTCTACGGCATGAAGTATCCCGACCGCGTGCAAGGCTGGGGCTGGAGCCCGCGCAGCGAGGTGAAGGATTTCAGCCACATCAGCCTCAAGCGCTGGCCGCTCATCCTCAACGCCACCAACCTCAAGATCATCCCGACCGCCGCGCTCGGTCTTATCGCCTGCCATTTTCACGGCCGCCGCCCCGAGGCGGCCGGCTGGATGGACCTCGCCCGCTCCAGCACCCGCGCCTTCGCCACCATCTACGGCACCGACGGTGCCTACGACGAGGGCGTCAGCTACTGGGGCTATACCACCCTGCACATGGCGCTCTTCGCCGAGGCGCTCTGGCGCACCCAGGGCATCGATGAACGCGACCTGATCGATTACCGCGGGACCGCCCGCTACGCCCTCGGCATGACCATGCCCACGCTGCCCAACGACCACGCCGTGGCCAATTTCAAGCACGTCGAGGGTTTCATGATGCCGCTGCTGAAACCGGAGTTCGACATCGTGAACTTCGGCGATGCCAACGGCGCGGTCGACGTCTCCGTCGCCGCCTGGATCGGCCGCACGAAGCAGGATCCCGTGGCGTCCTTCGTCGCCCGCGACATCGGCGAGGCGCGTTATCTCTACGGCCTGATCTGGTATGACCCCGCCGCGCGGGTCACCCCGCCCGAGCCGGCCCTGCTGGACCAGCGCCTGAGCAACGACCTCGTGATCTCACGCACCGGCTGGACGGCCACGGACAACGTCCTCGCCCTCCGCAGCGGCGGCCCGGGCAACCACGAGCACGCCGACCGCAACAGCGTCCTGTTCAAGGCCTATGGCGAGCGCCTGCTCCATGACCCGACGCGCGCCGCCTACGTCGCCCACCAGCCGCGCTGGATCCTCCGCCTCACCACGGCGCACACCGCCGTCCTGATCAACGGCCAGGGCCACCAATACCACGACGGCAGCGAGGGCACCAACCCCTCGTGGGCCTTCGCCCGCGTCACCGCCTATGCCACCGGGCCCGGCTGGATGAGCGTCACCAGCGACGCCACCGACGCCTACGCGCTCGTCAACCCCGCCGTGACCCGCGTGCTCCGCACCCTCGTCTACCTCAAGCCGGACGTCGTCGTCTTCCTCGACCGCGTGACGCTGACCGGGACGCCGGCCGCCGTGCAGGTCCGCTTCCAGGCCAACAACGAGGACCTCGCCGCGAATCTCTCCCTCCCCGGCGAAAACTTCCTCATCGCCCGCCCGCGCGCCTCGCTGCTCGGCCGCGTGGCCCCGGGATCCGGCCTGACCGTGAAGATCGGCCAGCTTCCGCTGGCCGAGAAGGACGGCTCGCAGCCGTTCGTGGAGGTCGAATCCGCCGCCGCCCCCGACCACCAGATCCTCACCGTCTGCTCCGCCCGGCCGACGGGCGAAGGGCACGGCGACCTGCGCCTCACCCGCGAGGGCACGACCTGGCGCGTCACCGGCACGCATGCGAAGCAGAAGGTGGACGTCACCATCAACCCGGCGACATCGATGCCCGTCATTACCATCACCTGATCTCATCTGAACTGCAGGGTCGCCGCTTGCGCCGACCCTACATAAAAATCCTCACCCCCACCTCCCATGTCCACCCGCCGCACCTTCCTCAAGACCTCCGCCGCCTTCGCCGCCGCCCTGCCCCTCGCCCGCCTGCCGCTCGGCGCCGCGGAGACCGGCGCGGCCACCCCGGCCGCCGCGCCCGCGCAAAAAGGGCTGCTCTTCGCCCCGTCCGACCTCCCGCGCATCCGCGCCAACCTCGACCTCCCGCGCTGCGCCGAGGTGCGCCGCATGCTGCTCGAGATCGACTTCGCCGCCGAGACGAAGTTTCTCCGCGAGGAGGCCCGCCTCAACAACCACGTGGCGGACTTCATGCGCATCTGGAAGCTCGTGCAGAACTGCGCCTTCGCCCACGTGGTGTGGGGCGACCAGCGCCAGCTCGACCTCGCCCTGCTCGCCCTCGGCCGGATGTGCGACTACCGGCGCTGGGACTATTTCCTCGAGGGCGGCAAGGACACCATCGGCCTGCAGCGCGCGCCGGAGGCCACCATCGCGGCCTGCTACGCGCTCGACTGGCTCGGGGCCGCCGTGCCGGCCGACCTCGTCCGGCGCGTCGAGCAGAAGATCACGACCGAGGGCGCCCCGGCCTGCTACCGCACCCTCTACGGCATGAAATATCCCGACCGCGTGAAGGGCTGGGGCTTTGACCCCGAGGACGACTATCCGCAGGCCTACCGCGTCAGCCTCGCCCGCTGGCCGCTCATCCTCAACGCCACCAACCTCAAGATCATCCCGACCTGCGGCCTCGGCCTCGCCGGCGTCTGGTTCCACGGCCGCCACCCCGACGCCGCCAAGTGGGTCGAGCTCTCGCGCCAGAGCGCCTCGGCTTTCTCCACCATGTATGGTTCCGACGGCTCCTACGACGAGGGCGTCGGCTACTGGGGTTACACCACCTCCCACCTCGCGATGCTCGCCGAGGCGCTCTGGCGCCGGCTGGGCGTCGACGACCGCAAGCTCATCAACTACCCCGGCACCATCCGTTACGGCCTCGCCATGGCCATGCCCTGCGCCGGCGGCCTCGTCGCCGACCCGAAGCTCGGCACCGCCTACAACGCCACCCCCAAGGGCAACTACGACCCCGCGCTCGACGTGGTGAACTTCTGCGACGCCGGCGTCGGCATGGATGTCTCGGTGGCCGGCTGGGTCGGCGCCACCGCCAACGACCCGCTCTGCCACCATGTCGCCCAGCAGGTCGGTTCGCTCCGCCTGCTCCAGGGCGCCGTCTGGTATCACCCGGAGGCCGCCGCCCGGGCCCCCGGGCCGGAACTGCACGACACGCGCCTGAGCAACGACTGGATCATCTCGCGCACCGGCTGGAAGCCCGCGGACTCCGTCGTCGCCCTGCGCAGCGGCGGCCCGGCCAACCACGAGCACGCCGACCGCAACAGCGTCATCTTCAAGGCGCACGGTGACCGCCTCTTTCACGATCCCTTCCGCGCCGGCTACTCCTACACCACGCCGCAGTGGGTGCTCCGTCTGACCGAGGCGCACACCGCCGTCCTCATCGGGGGCAAGGGCCACCAATACCACAACGGCTCCGAGGGCACCAACGCCTCGTGGGCCTCCGCCAGCGTCACCGACTTCCGCTCGGGCCCGGGCTGGATGACCGTCACCAGCGACGCCACCGAGGCCTACGCCCTCGTCCTGCCGGACGCCACCCGTGTCGTGCGCACGCTCCTCTTCCTCAAGCCCGACGTGCTGCTCCTGCTCGACCGCGTGCAGCTCAAGTCCGCCGCGCCGGTGCAGCTGCGCTTCCAGGTGTTCAACGACGACGGCAAGGGCGCCGCCACCGCGTCGGGCGCGACCTTCGGCATCGACCGGCCCTTCGCCTCCCTGCGCGCCACGCTCGCCGCCACCGGCAGCGTCACCGCCGCGACCGGGCGCCTCGCCGTGCCGGAAAGCGTCGGGGTCTTCCCGTTCGTCGAGGCCGTCTCCGCCGGCGCCACCGACCACGAGATCCTCACCGCCTGCACGTCCGCGCCCGCCGGCGGCGCCCACGGCGCGCTGGCCGTGACCCGCGAGGGCGCCGCCTGGCGCGTGACCGGCACCCACGCCGGCCAGAAGGTGAACGTGACGATCAACCCCGCCGGCGCCGTGCCGGCCATCACGCTCGCATGAACGCGCCTTTGGGAGGCGGGACCATCAGTCCCGCGGGGCATGAGCCATGGTGCCTTAAACCCGCGGGCCTGATGGTCCCGCCTCCATCGCCCTGACCCATGCCCGTCCTCAACCACGCCAACGCCGCGGATTACGCGCTCATCGCGCTCTACTTCGGCATCGTCATCTTCGTCGGCTGGTATTCGTCGCGGAAGAACAAGAACACCGACGACTACTTCAAGGGCGGCGGGAAGATCCCGTGGTTCCTCGCCGGCGTGTCGAACTGGGTGTCGGGTTTCTCGGCGTTCATGTTCGTGGCGGCCGCCGGCTTCACCTACCGCCACGGCCTCGGGGCCGCCGTCGTCTTCACCGCGGCCACCTGGGCCTACCTGGTCGGCGCGTTTTACTTCGCCTCCCGCTGGCGGCGGGCCCGCATCAACTCGCCGCTCGAGTTCCTCACGCGGCGTTATTCGCCCTCCACGACCTATTTCTACTCGGTGACCGCCATCGTGCCCCAGGTCATCGGCATCGGCCAGGGCCTCTACATCCTCTGCATCTTCGTGGCCTCCGCCCTGGGTTTCGCCCACGAGCAGCACACGGTGCTCGGCCTCACCTTCAGCGGCCTGGAATTCACGATGATCAGCATCGGGATCGTGATGATCGTCTACACCGTCATCGGCGGCCTCTGGGCCGCCGTGCTGAGCGATGCCGTGCAGGGCGTCATCATCCTCGTCACCTCCCTGCTCATCCTGCCGGTGACGTTCCGCTACCTGGGCGGCGGCGACGGCCTCGCGGCCGGCTTCGCCCGCCTCTGGCGCGAGGCGCCGGAGGGTTATTTCGGCCTGAACGGCCAGACCGGCCAGCCGGTCTTCCTGCTCTGCTACGCCGCCGCGTCCATGCTCGGCTACAACGTCGCCTGGTGGCAGGTGCAGCGCTACCAGAGCGTGCCCGACGAGCGCAGCGCCCGGAAGATGGCGCTGCTGTGCGCGGCCTTCTCCCTCTTCGGCCCGCTGCTCTGGATCCTCCCCGTCATGGGCGCGCGCATCATCTTCCCGAACATCGCCGAGGTCTGGCCGCAGTTCGCCGCGCCCGAGGAGGCTTCCTTCGTCAGCCTCGCCCTCATGCTGCTGCCCCACGGCCTGATCGGCTTTGTCATCGCCGCGATCCTCTCCGCCACGCTCGGCCAGGCCAGCGACGGCTTCAACTGGCTCGCCGCCACCACCACGCGCGACATCTACGTGCCGCTGCGCAAGCGCTTCGGCGGCGCCGTCCCCAGCGAATCGCACCAGATGCGTGTCGGCCAGCTGACCATGCTGGTGATCGGCGTGCTGGGCATCGTCGCCGCGCTCTTCATCGCCAAGACCGGCGGCGCCTTCGACTTCGGCCTGAAATATTACTCCCTCACCGGCCCCGGCTTCATGATGCCGGTGTTCCTCGGCATGATCTACCGCAAGACCCCGTGGTGGTCGGGCATGGCCTCGTGCGTGGCGGCCTTCACCGCGGCATTCGGCCTGATGGCGGCCGGCGCCTTCCCGCAGAACGTCTATGAGCGCAACATCATCAGCGCCATCACGGCCGCGACCGTGGTGTTCGTGATCTCGGCCTGCTTCTACCGCCAGGACGACCCGCGCAGCGCCGAGGCGCAGCGCTTCGACGCCGACCTGCGCACGCCGGTGCCGGTCGACCCGCACGAGCCCGCCGGGGGCCTCCGGGATTTCCAGATGCTGGCGATGGTCAGCGTGTTGCTGGGCGTCGTGCTCATCGCCTGCGTCGTCCTCCCCTCCTCGCCCCTCGCCCCGCCGGCCATCAACGTCGTGGCGGGCCTCGTCCTCTTCCTCATCGGCGGCCTGCTCTGGCGGGCCTCGCGCTCGAAGACCTGAAACCCGATCAGGAGCGGAGCACCACTAATCCACACTAATGGGCCACTAATCAAAAACCCGGAAGTTCCATGCTCCTCATTAGTGACCAATTAGTGTCCATTAGTGGTGACCATGCCTTGGGTTGAATCCGTTTGAATCCATGAAACCCGTCCGCCTGCCCGCCCAGCTCTACCGGCAGTTCGATGCCGACCCGGCCAGCCCCGTGCCGGGCGAGGGTTACGGCGGCTGGCATACCGTCGAGGCCGAGCTCGCCCCCGACCACACCGCGCTCGTGGTCATGCACGCCTGGGACAGCGGCCAGCCGCATGAATTTCCCGGCTGGCGCCGCGCCGTCGAATACACGCCGCGCGCCGAACAGATCCTGCGCGACGTGTTCCCGCCGCTGCTCGCCGCCGTCCGCCGCTCCCCGCTCCCGGTCTTTCACGTCGTGGGCGGGGACAAGGATTACTGGTCCCACCTCCCGGGCTACCAGCAGACCGCCCTGCTGGTCCGCGAGCCGCCGGAGCCTCCGCTCGTCCCGCGCGATCCCGTGCAGGAGCGCATGCGGCTGCTCCGCGGCGAACAGGGTTGTCCGGGCAAACACAACGCGGCCGACGTCGCCGCGGGTTTTGCGCGGCTCGACTTCGCCCCGCAGGCGCGGCCGGTCGGCGAGGAAGGCATCGCCAAGAACGGCGCCCAGCTGGCCGCCCTCTGCCGCGCGCACGGCGTCAACCACCTCGTCTATGCCGGCTTTGCCCTCAATTGGTGCCTGCTGATGTCTCCCGGCGGCATGGTGGACATGGCCCGCCACGGCTGCCTGTGCTCGACCATCGCCGAGGCGACCACCGCCGTCGAGAACGCCGCCACGGCCCGCGAGCAGCGCGAGAAACAGCAGGCGCTGTGGCGCGTCGCGGTTGAATTCGGCTTTGTCTTTGCGCTTGATGACTTCGTCGGCGCGCTCTCCAGGATTTCCCCATGACCGCTTCGCTCCGTCCCCGTCCCGCCCCCGGCCTCGGCGCCGCCGCCATCGGCCCCGAGGAAGAGGCCCTCGTGCTCGATGTCCTGCGCCGCCAGGAGCTTTTCCGCTACTACGGCAATGATCCGCAGCGCCCGCCCCAGATGGCGGCCACGCTGGAGAAGGAGGCCGGCACCCTGCTCGGCCTGGATTACGTGCTCGCCGTCAGCAGCGGCACGGCCGCGCTCGAGGTCGTGCTCGGCGCCGCCGGCATCGGCCCGGGCGACGAGGTCATCGTGCCGGCGTGGAGCTGGATCTCGTGTTTCACGTCCGTGGTGCGCTGCGGCGCCCGGCCCGTGCTGGCCGAGGTGGATGCCTCGCTCTGCCTTGATCCCAAGGAAATCGCGCGGCTGAAAACCCCGCGCACGAAGGCCGTGCTCGTGATCCACTACCAGGGAGCCGCCGCCGACCTGGAGGCCATCGTGCTCGCGGCCCATCGCCGCGGGCTGTTCGTCATCGAGGACTGCGCCGAGGCGCCGGGCGCCACCTACCGCGGCCGCCGCGTGGGCACCTGGGGCGACGCCGCCATCTTCAGCTTCCAGCACAACAAGCCGATGACCGCCGGTGAGGGCGGCCTCGTCGCCACCCGCGACCTGCGCCTCTACGAGCGCGCCGTGCGCCTGCACGACCTCGGCCAATACCGCGCGCCGCACGCCGCCGTCACCCCGGCGCGCGAGCCGGCCTTTGCCGGCGGCCAGTATCGCATGTCGGAGCTCACCGCCGCCGTCGCCCTGGCCCAGCTGCGCAAGCTCGACGTCATCCGCGACCACTGCCGCGCCCTCAAGGCCCGCATCGCCGCGCGCCTCGCCCGCCTGCCGGGGATCACGCTGCGGCCGCTCGCCGACGACGCCGGCGACTTCGGCTTCGAGATTTATTTCTACGCCCGCACGCCGGAGGCCGCGGCCGCGTTCCGCGCCAAACTCGACGCCCGCAACGTCTGGTGCCAGCAGCGCACCGGCACCTACCCGCAATACCGGCGCGAATACGTGCAGACCGGGCTCGCCGCGAATCCCGCCCTTTCCCCCTTCCGGGAAATGACTCCCTGGCCGGCGCCGGGCTATCGCGCCGAGGATTTCCCGCGCACCGAGGACCTGACCGCCCGCTTCATCGCCCTGCCGCTCGGCTGGCGCTACACGGCGGAGGACGCCGACCACATCGCCGCCAGCGTCGAGGCCGTCCACGCCGAGGTGTGTCCCGGGGAAAAAACCCTGCCCGCCAAGGCGCCGGCCGCCTCTTCGGTGGGAGGGGCTTTACGCCCCGACTCAGGACAAGCGACGCCGGAACCGTCGGGGTATAAAACCCCTCCCACCGTCACTTCGCCAGTCGCGACGCCACCTGACGCACCGCGGCCACCACTTTCGCGAGATAGGATTCCATCATCGCCTCATTGACCGTGAGCTTGACGCCGTCCTGCAGGATGGCCTCGGCCACCGGGCAGCTCACGGCCCGGTAGTTCATCTTCGTCAGGCCGAGCTCGCGCACCGGCCAGCGGCCGCCGAAGAAATTGTGGTTCTGGAAGACCGGGTATTGGTAGACCGGCCGCGGGATGTAGCCCGGCGTGCAGGCCACGCCCTCGGCCGTCAGCGCCGCGGCGAACTCGTCGCGGGTCGCCTTGAACCGGCCCGGCTCGAGCCGCAGCAGGTAGAACCAGTAACTGTGCGTATCGCCCGGGCGCACCGCCGGCAATTGCAACCCGGGCGTGCCCGCGAGCCCGGCCGTCAGGTGCTGGCCGGCCCGCACCCGGTCCGCGGTGATTTCCGCCAGCTTCGTGAGCTGGGCCGTCGCGACCGCCGCCTGCGGCTCGCTGATGCGGTAGTTGGGCGCCAGTTCCTCGGGGTCGCGCCCGCCGGCGACGCGGTCGTAATACTTGTCGCCCCACTTCGAGAGCCCGGGGCCGAGGCGCGGGTCGTTCGTGGCCACGATGCCGCCGTCGCCGCAACTGACGTGTTTGAACTCGTTGAACGAGTAGCAGGCGATGTCGCCCTGCAGGCCGACCGGCTGGCCCTGCCAGCGCGCGCCCCACGCTTGGGCGCAGTCCTCGATGAGGGCGACCTTGTGCTCCTTCGCCAGCGCCACCAGCGCGGCCATGTCGCACGGGTTGCCGGCCAGGTGGACCGCCATGATCGCGCGCGTCTTCGGGGTGATCCGCCGGCGCACGTCGGCCGGGTCGAGGTTGTAGGTGTGCGGCTGGAGGTCGGCGAACACCGGCACGCCCTGCTGGTAGAGGATGCCGATCACCGAACCCATGTCGGTGATGGCGGGCACGATCACC
Organism: Lacunisphaera sp.; assembly: GCA_041909435.1. Taxonomy (GTDB): domain Bacteria; phylum Verrucomicrobiota; class Verrucomicrobiia; order Opitutales; family Opitutaceae; genus Lacunisphaera. The sequence goes on along the minus strand of JAYRDK010000035.1, from coordinate 13,145 downwards.
TCGTCGCCCGGCTGCAGGCGCAACGCCGCCACCGCGATGTGCAGCGCCGCCGAGCCGGACGAACAGGGAAAGGCCTGCGTCAGCGCATAGTGCTTTTTGAACTCGGCGAGCAACGCCTCCGTCTGCGGCCCCTTCCAGTAAAAGAGCGACGACTGGCCGACCATCGCCGTGAGCCGGGCCAGCTCGGCCGCACCCCAGCGGCGCGGGAGCGGCAGCGGCTCGTCGACGATGGGTTGCGTGCTCATCGGGCGAGGAAACGCTCGAGATTGTCCGCGGCGATGGCCTTCCGCTTGGCGGCGGCGGTCTCGGCCGTGTCGAGCTTCGCGCGGGCCGCGGCGGTCACGAGGAACGGCGTGTGCGACGCAAAGACCAGCTGCCGCGCCGGCACCTTGGCCAGCAGGTGCGGGATCGTGTCGTGCCACTCGGCGAAGGAGAGGTCGGCGAGCAGCTGCGGGTGCTTGGGCACCAGCGGCAGGATCTCGCTGCGGAGCAGGCCGCTGGCGAGCACGGGCAGCTTCGGGTGCCGCGTGAGGAACGCGGCCAGCTCGGCCGGCGGCACCGGCTTGAGGTTCATCGCGTGAAATTCATGGCGCTCGTCGATCAGGCGCACCTGCACGATGAGCCGAAGGCGGCGGCGGAGCAGCTCGGCGGTGAATTCCTGCAGCGCGGGCGCGTTGAGCCGGTAGTTGTGGTAACGCGGCAGCACCCGCACGGCGCGCACGCGCGGGTCGGCCGCGCAGGTGGCGAGCTCGTCGCGCCAGTGGGCGAGGGCCGGGTTGATCACCGGCACGGGCTCGAGCCCCGCCACGCCCTCCGTGGTGGCGAGCAGCTGGTAGTTCGCCGGCCCGGGCTCGGGCGCGAAGACCGCATCCAGCGGCGAAACCAGCGCGCGGCCGATGCCATGCCGGCGCAGGTGCGCCGCCAGCGACCGCGGCGCGTGGTCCTCGATGAAGGCGAACGGCCACCGGCCGGTCCAGGTGTTGGCGTCGAAATAGTTCATCTGGAGTCCCGTGGGCCAGCGAGCTTGCTCGCG
>JAYRDK010000035.1:0-12102 GCA_041909435.1 Lacunisphaera sp. | reverse complement strand
AAACCCGCGCGAGCAAGCTCGCTGGCCCACAAAATGCAGCCGCTCCGCGTCTTCCGCCTTTAAATGTCCGTTCATTTTCATGGCAGCCGGAGCAGTTGGCGCGCGTTGTCGTGCAGGATCTTCCGCTTGGCCCGGGCGTCGAGCTGCGTGCCGGTGATGCGGGCCAGTGCGACGGCAAAGTCGCGGATCGGCACGTCCGAGCCGTAAAGCACGCGTTCCGCGCCAAGCTGCGCGACGGCGTATTCGACCAGGCCCGCCTCGGGCGCGGCGCCGGAGGTGTCGACGACGACGTTCGGGCAGTCCTTCACCGCCAGCACCCCGCGCACGCCGCAGCCGGTCAGGTGCGCCATGATGATCCGGACATTTGGGAAACGCCGGGCGAGCGTCGCCACATCCTCGGGATCGGTGTGGAAGCTGCGCTGCTTGATCTTCGTCATGCTCCACGCGTGCTGCAGGACGACGAGGCCGTGCTTTTCCGCCGCGACCATGACGGGGCGCATGCAGGCGTCACGCGCGTTGTTGGCGATCTCGAGCTTGATGCCCCGGAAACCCCGGGCGACACACCGCTCCACCTCGCGGGTCACGGCGCGCGCGCCGAGCCGCGGGTTCACATAGCAGAATCCCGTCACGTAGCCGGGATAGCGCTGCATCAGCCAGAAGGTCTCGTCGTTGATGAGCCGGAGCTGCTTCTCGCCCGGCCGGGGGCCGAAGCCGAGCACGTCCCCCAGCACGACGATATGCCCGATCCCGTGCGCCTTGGCGCGCCGGATCAGCTGGGCGGCCCCCGCCCGGTCGCGGTGGTCGTCCCGGAGCAGGGGGTGGGTATGGACATCGATGGCTAACATGAAAATTCAGCGGGTTTGCGCTTGGCTTTGGTCACTCTGCTGGAGCGATATAGTCCTGACAAGTGTCCACTGCACGGATTCAATTTCTTTTGAAATTTCATGACCTCCCTTCCCCAGACCGACCGTGAAATCGAGCTGCTCCTTTCGACACCCACGAAGGGCGCCGTTGATGCGGTCAAAGGCCTGCCCGGGGACTTCATGGTGCTCGGCGTCGGCGGCAAGATGGGCACGACCACCGCGGTCATGCTGCGGCGCGCGCTCGACGAGGCCGGCCGGCGCGACGCAGTCGTCACCGGCGTCTCCCGCTTCAGCCGCAGCGAGGCCCGCACCGAACTCGAGGGCCTCGGCGTCCGCACCCTTTCCTGCGATCTGGCGGACGCCGCCCAGGTCGCGGCCCTGCCGGCGGCCGCCAACGTCCTTTACCTCGCCGGCCAGAAATTCGGCACCGACAGCGCGCCCGGCCTGACGTGGATTCAGAACACCTATGTCCCCGCGCTGGTCGCGCAGCGTTTCCGCGCGTCGCGTATCGTCGTGTTCTCGACGGGTTGCGTCTATCCCTTCGTGCCGGTGACCGGTCCGGGCGCCAGCGAGCGCGAGCCGGTCGCCTTCCTCGGCGAATACGCGAGCACCTGCGTCGGCCGCGAGCGGGTCTTCTCCCACTTTGCCGCGGAATATGGCACGCGGCAGCTGATGTATCGGCTCAACTACGCCGTCGAGCTCCGCTACGGCGTGCTGGTGGACATCGCGCTCAAGGTCGCGCGCGGCGAGCCGGTGGACGTCACCATGGGCTGGCTCAACTGCATCTGGCAGGGCGACGCCTGCGCGCGCGCCATCCAGTGCCTCGCGCACACGGCCAACCCGCCGGCACTGCTCAACATCACCGGCCCCGAAAAGCTCAGCATCCGCGCCCTCGCGGAGGAATTCGGCCGGCGCCTCGGCCGCGCGCCTGTCCTCACCGGCGCCGAGGCCGCGACCGCGTGGCTCGCTGATGCCAGCGAGTCGCTCAAGCTCTTCGGCCCGCCGGAAGTCTCCGTCTCACGCATGATGGACCTCATCGCCGCCTACGTCAGTGGCGGCGGCCGCTTCCTCGGCAAGCCCACCCACTTCGAGGCCCGCAGCGGGAAGTTCTGAAGCAGGCGGATCTCTAACCACTAATCCACACTAATGGATCACTAATCCAAACCACCGAAAATTCCGGACCAGAGCCAATCCCATTGGTGACCAATGAGTGGACATTAGTGGTTAAAAGGTCCGGGATTTTCCTGTGCTCGAAACCTCTCAATGGATCTCCGTCAACATCTCCTCGCCGGCCACGTCATCCCCGCCCAGCCGCTGGCGCTCGACCGCCACCGGAAGTTCTCCGAGAAGCACCAGCGCGCCCTGACGCGTTACTACGTCGCCGCCGGCTCCGGCGGCCTCGCCGTGGGCGTGCACTCGACGCAGTTCGAGATCCGCGAACCGCAGCACAACCTCTTCAAGCCCGTGCTGGAACTGGCCGCACAGACAGTCCGGGAAGAACTCGCCGCCGTGCCCCCCGGAGCCTCGGCGAAGGGGGGCGGCTTCGCCCTCATCGCCGGCATCTGCGGCCGGACCCAGCAGGCCGTCGCCGAGGCCGAGCTCGCCCTGTCTTTCGGCTACCAGGCCGGCCTCGTCAGCATGGCCGCCTTCAAGACGGAGCCGGAGGACGCCATCGTCGCCCATGTGGCCATGATCGCAAAACTCATCCCCGTCGTCGGCTTCTACCTGCAGCCCGCCGTCGGCGGCCGCGTGTTCAGCTACGCATTCTGGCGCAAGTTCGCCGAGATTCCGGGGGTCGTGGCCATCAAGATGGCGCCATTCAACCGCTACCAGACGATCGACGTCGTCCGCGCCATCACGGACGCCGGCCGCGACGACATCGCGCTCTACACCGGCAACGACGACACCATCGTCGCCGACCTGCTCACGCCGTTCACCTTCGCGCACAAGGGGAAACCCGTCACGCGCCGCATCGTCGGCGGCCTGCTCGGCCACTGGGGCGTGTGGACGCATGCCGCCGTGCAGCTCTTCAAGGAGGCCCAGGCGGCGGCGAAGCAGCCCGCGGTTGACGCGAAGTGGCTGGAGCGCGCCGTGGCCGTCACCGACATGAACGCCGCGCTCTTCGACGCCGCCAACAGGTTCCACGGCTGCATTCCCGGCATCCTCGAGGTGCTGCGCCGCCAGGGCCTGGTGGAGTCGATCCACTGCCTCAACCCGCATGAGGTCCTCTCGCCCGGCCAGGCGGAGGAACTCACCCGTGTCTGCGCCGCCTACCCGGAGCTGACGGACGACACCTTCGTCGCCCAGAACCTCAAACGCTGGCTGAGCTGAACCATGCGAGCCCTGCCGCCACCCGCTTCCTGCGAGGAACTGCTCGCGCAGATGGTCTCCTTCGAGACGGTGAACCCCAGTTTCGGCGGCCCGGCCGGCGGCGAGGCCGCCCTCGCCGCGCATCTGGAATCGCTCGCCGCGCACTGGGGCCTGCAAAGCCGCCGCTGCCCGGTGGCCGACGGCACCTTCAACCTGCTCATCACCGCCGAGGTCGCGCCCGACGCCGAGTGGCTGCTCTTCGAGAGCCACCTCGACACCGTCAGCGTGGACGGCATGACCGTGCCGCCTTTCCGGATGACCGTCGCCGGCGACCGGCTCCACGGCCGCGGCACCTGCGACACGAAGGGCACCGGCGCCGCCATGCTCTGGGCGCTGCAGGAATACGCCCGCCAGCCCGGCCGCACGCGCAACGCCGGCATTGTTTTCGCCGTGGACGAGGAGGCGCAGATGACCGGCGCCCAGGCCTTCGCCGCCGGCGAGGTGGCTAAATTCAAGAAGCTCCGCGGCATCGTGGTGGGCGAGCCCACCAACCTCCGCCCCGTCGTGGCGCACAACGGCGCCCTGCGCTGGCGCACGATCACGCGCGGCGTCGCCGCCCACTCGGCCGACCCGACCAAGGGACGCTCCGCCATCCGCGCCATGCTGCGCGTGGTCGAGGCGCTGGAGGCCAGGTTCCTGCCCCACGCGAACCGCGAGTTCCCGCTGACCGGCCGCGCCGCCGCCAGCATCAATGTCATCCGTGGCGGCTCGGCGGTGAACATCATCCCCGATTACTGCGAGATCATCTGCGACCGCCGCCTCGTCCCCGGCGAGACCGCCGCCCAGGTGCTGGCCGAGCGCGACGCCGCCCTGGCGGGCCTCGCCGTCGAGCACGACGGCCAATACCTCGCCCCGCCCCTGCCGCCGGAAAGCTCCGCCGCGCTGCACGCCTGGGCGGCGCCCGCGCTCACCGCCTGCGGCCTCGACGCCACCGCCATCGGCGCGCCCTACGCCACCGACGCCAGCCACTACGCCGCCGCCGGCGCACAGGTGATGGTGCTAGGCCCCGGCGAACTCGCCCAAGCCCACACCAAGGACGAATGGCTCGACCGCCGCGAACTCGCCAAGGCCGTGACCGTCTACGGCGCCCTGCTCTCACTCCCTGTGTAGGAGCCTGCTTCCAGGCGATTCAGGACCCACGCCCTAAGATCACACCAAAAATCGCCTGCAAGCAGGCTCCTACATTTCGAACATGAAACCCTTCTCCCTCTTCTTCGCGTTGGCCCTTGCCCTCCCGCTGCCGGCCGCCACTTCCCGGCCCACCCTGCCGCCCGACCTCGTCGAACTCGCCGTGCGCACCAAGGCGCCGCGCTGGAAATTCATCGACCACCAACGCATCCGGGAGATGCGCGAGACCTTCGCCCTGCAGGTTACGGCCTCCGCCGCGTTCCAGACGCCCGACGCTGTCATCGATGGCAAGACCCTCGCCACCCACGCGGCGGAGAAACTCCGGTTCTTCCTCGTCACCGAGACGCCCTATCCTGACGGCAGCACGCGCGAGCCCGAAGCCCAAGGCGGTATCGGTGGCTGGACCCATCACGTGCCGGCGCACGCCCTGCTGCTCGCCAAGCGCACCCCGGAGGTCTGGGCCCAGCTCAGCGCCGACGAAAAGGCCCGCGCCGACCTGCTCATGCAGGCGCTCGCCCTCGCCGCTCACTTCTGCCTCGACGACGACAACGATTATTACCTGCTCCTCGACGGCTACTCGCTCTTCCACAAGAGCTGGAACCCCAACCACGTCGAGGGCTACGTCGGCGCGATCATCTCCGCCTCGCTCTACTTCGGGCCCGACGAGCTCAACGCCTTCTTCAAGAGCTTCGATTTCGACAGGTTCATCGCCCGCCTCGACGCGGCGAACTTCCGGAACATCAAACGCTGCTGGACTTGGAACCCGGCGATCCGCGGCCTGATGATGAACGGCGGCTCCATCGCCGTCCCGGAGAAACAGGTGCTCGCGCAGGGCGTCGTCACCCGCGGGCTCGGCGTGCGCAATGACTTCACGCTCAACGGTGACACGCTGCACGAGCCGTGGCGCCTGCACCGCGCGCAGGCCGTGCGGCTCTTCTCGAAGGCCGTGCGCACGCGCGTCATCGCCAGCCCGGAATTCACCTCCAGCCTGATGCACCGCGCCTCCGCCGCCACCGAGTCGCCCTGGGAGGGCCAGATGGGCATGCTGCACGAATTCGAAAGCACCGACTGGGACGGCCTGCGCACGAGCCTCGGCTACGCCTTCGAGGGCGCGATGATCGACATCCCGACCGCCGTCACCCTCAAGCTCGTCGGCGAATGGCGCGCCAATGAGGGCGGCGACATGCTCGAGCGCCGCATGGGCGTCGGCATGGGTGACATGCTCTTCAAGGCCCGCGAAGGCTACCGCAGCTTCTCGCAGGCCAAGCCGCGCGAATACAACTGGGAGGATACGCTCCTCCCCATGGGCGGGGATTTCATCGTCGGCCTGTGGCAAACCTACTTCGCCCCGCCGCCCCCGCCGTCAAAACCGAAACCTGAAACCTGAGACCTGAAACCTGAAGTAGAATCCAGACTCCGCGGTCTTCCAAGATTCCCGCTTCGTCAGCGCCCACACCTCTAGATTCTCTCTTGCGTTAATCCTCAGGTTTCAGGCCTCAGGTTTCAGGTTTCTTCTTCAATCCCCCCCATGCCCCGTCCCCCGCTTGTCTCGTCCGTGGAAATGCGCGCCGGCCGCCCGACGCTGCTGCTCAACGGCACGCCCCACGCGCCCCTCATCTACGCCCTGACCGACTGCCCGGGCGCCCGCTGGACCTGGGAGGAGGTGCCCGCGCGCAACATCTGGCTGTTCGGCCAGCAGGGCGTCCGCCTCTTCCAGGTCGACCTCTGGTTCGAGCAGATGCTCGGCGAGGACGACCGCCTCGACATCACCCTTGCCCGGAAACAGATCGCCGGCGTGCTCGCCCAGTGTCCGGAGGGCGCCGTGATGATCCGCCTGCACGTCAACGCGCCGGCGTGGTGGCTCGCGAAGCATCCCGACGAGGCGGTCGGTTATGCCGACGTGCCCGTCAGCGAATCCGAGCCCTGGGGCCTCGTGCGCCGCGTCGGCACCGATGGCGACACGCCCGTCCGCGCCAGCTTCGCCTCCACGCTCTGGTATGACTGGATCACGGGGCATCTCCGCAATTTCTGCACGCAGCTGGCCGCCACGCCCGAAGGCGCCGGCCTGTTTTCCATCCAGCTCGCCAACGGCCTCTATGGCGAGTGGCACCAGTTCGGTTTCCTCCACCACGACCCCGACACCGGCGTCGCGGCGACGAAATCCTACCGTGCCTGGCTGCGCGCCCGCTACCGCTCGGACGACCAGCTCGCCGCCGCGTGGAACCGTCCGGGCGCCAAAATTGACACGGTCAACCCGCCCGGCACCCCCGAGCGCGAACGCGCCGACCTCGGGCCGCTGCGCGATCCGCGCCAGCAGCAGGACATCATCGATTATTTCACGTGGCTGCACGGCGCGATGGCCGACTGCCTGCTCGGTCTCGCGGGCACGGTGAAACAATCCTGGCCGCGCCCGATCGTGACCGCGGCCTTCCAGGGTTATTTCTACGGCCAGTTCGCGCGCAACGCCGCGGGCAGCCACCTCGCGCACGACAAGGTGCTCGCGTCGCCGAACCTTGACTGCCTCTGCTCGCCCGCCTCCTACACCGACGGCGTCCGCGCCATGGGCGGCTCCGGCCACGGCCGCGGCATCACCGGTGCCGTGCGCCGCGCCGGCAAGCTCTGGCTCGACGAGAACGACCACGGCACCTTCCTCGTCGGCTGCCCATGGGACCGGACCTTCAAGACCGACCTCCACGACGACATCGCCTGCCTGCGCCGCAACACCCTGCAGCCCGTCCTCCGCGGCGGCGGTCAGTGGTGGTTCGATTTCGGCATGATCGCCGGAACGCCCGCCTTCGCCTCGCACGGCAACGTCGGTTGGTGGGACCACCCGGTCCTCGCCAAGGAAATCGCCGCCATCCGCCAGGTCGCCCAGGACCGGCACGCGCATCCCTTTTACCGCCCGGCCGACGTGCTTGTGATCCACGACCCGTGGTCCTTCCGCCACACCGTCGCGAAACGTTGGTCGCTCGAGGGCTTCAAGTTCGGCGACCAGCCGCCGGTCGGCCCGAATCCGTTCTCCGGTCGCGGCATGGACGGCCTGCTCGAGGGCCTCTACCGCTCCGGCCTCGTCCTCGACGAGGCGCTCATCGGCGAGCTCGCCACGATCGACCTCACGCCCTTCAAGCTCGTCATCTTCGGCTCGACCGTGGTGCTCGACGACGAGCAGCGGAAGCTCATCGCCACCCGCGTCGCCACCGGCGGCCGCCATGTCGTGCTCACCGGTTACGTCGGCTGGAGCAACGGCCGCGAGATCGGCGCCGCGCTCGCGACGGCCGTCAGCGGCATCGGGACTTCAGGCCGCGACGCTCCGACCCCAACCTCCACCCTCCAACTCGACGGCGCCACCGAAGTGCAGACCCTCGAGCCACCCAAACATGTGCCGGCCTACGACGTGCCTGCCGCGCAGGTCGCCGGCCGCTGGGCCGACGGCAGCATCAGCGCCGCGTGGCGCAAGACCGACGCCGCCACCTGGTGGTCGTTCGGCGTCTGCCCGCGGGAACCCGCCGTCCTCCGTGCGCTCGGCAAGCGCGCCGGCTGCCATGTGCTCAACGACCACGACGACGCCACCACGCTCGGCGACGGCCTGCTCATGGTGCACACGCTCTCCGGCGGCGCACGCACCCTGCGCCTGCCCAATGGCAAAACCCTCCCCGTCACCCTGCCCGCGCGCAGCACGACCGTGTTCGATGCCGTGACGGGAGCCACGCTGCTGGGCTGATCCCGGAAATCCCTGCCATGACCCCGGACCTGCCCCAGCTGGACGATTTCCGGAGCGCGGTGCTGATCCACCGCACCGGCGAGCTGTTCAATCCACCCGGGTTGACCAACTTCCACGGCTGCCTCCAGGCGGCCGCCGACATCATGGGGGTCCAGCACGTGACCTTCGCGCCTTACTCCACCGGCGAAAGCGTGCTCGGTGGCCTCACGCTCAACGGCTGCGCACTGCACACCGCCGGCTGGCCCGTCGAGTTCCGGTGGCGGCCCGACCGCATTGAGCGGCGGATGCAGGCCGGCGGGCTCGATCTCAGCAGCACCACCGCGATGGGCGTGCGCGACCAGACCGTGACGGTCGTGCTGCGCCTGACCAACCCGACGAACGGCCCGTTGCCCGCGCGTCTTCGCGTGCTCACCGGCGAAGGCGTCATCCATTCCACGACCGGCTGGAAAACGCCCTACTCGCCCCGCGAGTGTCCCGCGATCTCCACCACGCCCTGGGAAGGCACACCCCCCGCTTCCGCGCTGGTCCGCAACCAGGTGGAGGTGACGCCCGACAACGACGGCCTCCTTTACGCGTCGCGCACCAGCCCCGCCTGGGCCGTGCAGGCGACGAGCCCGCGGCCCGACCGCATCACGCGCCGTTGGCTGGACTTCGACTGGCAGCTGACCCCGGGCGAAACCCGCGAACTGGCCTTCTTCATCGCGCTCGGCGGCGACCGCGCGGCCCTGCTCGCGCAGCTGGCGGCCTGGCGGAACGACCCCGCCGCCGCCCTCCGCGCCGCCGAGACCGACTGGCAGGCGGAGATCGCCGCCGTGTTCACGCCCGGCAACCCGCGCTACAGCGGGCACGTGCCCGTGCTGCGCACGACGAACGCCGACCTGCGCGCCATCTACCTGAACGCGGTGATCAGCGTCGTCTATTTCAAGCGCGAGCACCCGCTCTCCCGGCACGGCCGGACCTACACGACGCTCATGCCCCGCTACTGGGTGACGACGAGCTTCATCAACGACTGGTCGCTGACGGCGCTGCTGCTCGTGATGCTCGACCCGGCCTGCGTGCGGCGGATGCTCGAGCTCTGGCTGGAACGCGACATCCACCGGCACTTCGGCACGGAATACGTGAGCGGCGAAAGCGCCGGCAACTGGTATTCCTGCAACGATTACGCCATGGCCCGGCTGATCACCACCTATGTGCGGGTGACGGGCGACTTCGCGTGGCTGCGGCGGACCGTCGGGCCGCGCACCGTGCTCGACCACCTGCGCGCCTGCGCGACGCATTACCGCACGCTCGACCGCGGCTCCGGCCTCGCCGACTACGGCGACCGCAACAGCCTGCTCGAGGCGGTCGGCACCTACACGCATGAGGTCGCCTCGCTCAACGCGGCCAATGTGTGGATCCTCCGCGAAACCGCCGTGCTGCTGGAACACCTGGGCGAGCATACCGAGGCCGGCGCGCTGCGCACCGAGGCGGCGGCGCTCGTGCCGCGGGTGCAGGAGCTTTACGCCGCCGGCACCGGCTACTGGCACTGCCGCCAACCCGACGGCTCGCTCGTGCCCGTGCGCCATGTCTGGGATTTCATCCACACGCTCAACTTCCTGCACGCGGACCTGCCGGAGACGCAGGTCGCCGAGATGGTGGGGTTTTTCCGGCGCGAACTCATGACCCCGGCCTGGCTGGCCGCGCTTTCCCCGCTCGACGAGGACACCGGCTTCTCGCTGCGCCCGGATCACCAATGGAACGGTTCCTACCCCGGCTGGGTCTCACTGGCGGGGAGCGCCCTCGTCAAGGCCGGCCGCGTCGACCTGCTTCGGGAATGGCTGCCGGGCCTCGCCCGCACCGCGAACCAAGGCCCCTATTCGCAGGCGCATTTTGTCGAGACCTACGCCCCGGCCGTCGAGGGCGGCGCCCGCAAGGCGCCGACGGAGTGGCCCTACATCAACGACTGGGCGATCCTGTGCGCCGGCGGTTTCTTCGAGACCGTGTTGCTGGATCTCTTCGGCCTGGATTTCGGCTACGCCAAGCTCGGGGCACGGCCGCAACTCAAGGGCTTTGACCCCGCCGCGGTGCTGGAGAACGTGCCCCATCAGGGCCGGCTGCACCGGATCCAGGCGAAGTAGGCGGCCCGTCGCTTGCTGTGCATCAAGGTGGAACCCGGCCTCCGGGCGGGTTGGGGCATGTGCGCATCCCGCTTCCGGCCGCGTATCCTGAAAGCGCGTCCAGAGGCCGCGCTCCACCTCAATGCATCTCCTCAACCGAAGAATTCCTCCTCCAGCATCAGCGAGAGACAGTGATAGATGGGCAGATGATACTCCTGCGCCCGGTAGGTTTCCCTGGTCGGCGCACAGATGCAGACATCGGTGAGGGGCTTCAGCTTTCCGCCGCTCGCGCCGGTGAGGGCGATGACCTTCAAGCCCTTGGCCCGCGCCACCTCGGCGGCGGCGCAGACATTCTTCGCGTTGCCGGACGTGCTAAGACCGACGAATACATCACCCCGCCGGCCCAGCGCCGACGTCAGCTGCGCATAGGCCAGGTCCGGATCGACATCGTTGCCGAAGGCCGTGCTCGCGGCCGGAAAGGAAGTCAGCGGGATGGCCGGCAGCGCACCCTGCAGCTTCGCGGCGATCGCGGGACGCAAACCAGAGCGCTCCTTTTTCGAAAGCGGACGGTCCTGGCAGAAGCCCTTGAGCAGCTCGCCGGCCCAGTGGTCGGCGTCGGCCGCGCTGCCGCCGTTGCCGCAGAGGAGAACCTTGCCGCCGGACCGGAAGGATTTTCGCAGCACCTCGTAGGCCTGCAAAATGGATTGGCTGGCACCGGCCAGTTCGGGACGGCGCTGCAGGAGATTGGTCAGGTGGCGAGTGGGCATGGGGAATTTCGGAAACAGAAATTAACGCAAAGCCGCTAAGGCGCTAAGGGTTTAGGGTAAAACACGACATCCTTTGCGTCTTGGCGACTTTGCGTTGAAAGGCATTGGTTGGAGTTACTTCACGGCGCTTCTGCGGCGTGCTCGGGCAGAGTATCAAGGGCGTGCAACGCGACTGCAACCGCGGCGTTGCTGCCGATCGTCTCGCCCAGCACGGCCGGCAGGATCTTGCAGCCCGCCAGTGCGCTCGGCAGGGCCTCGGCGGCAAGTGCGCGATGCATGGCTGGCACGAGCAAGGCGACACAGCGCGGGAAATAGCCGCCGAGCACGATGCGCTCGGGATTCAAGGTATCGATGAGCAGCGCCAGCGCCTCACCCAGGCGCTCGCCGGCCACATCCAGCACCTTCAGCGCGAGCACGTCACCCTTGGCCGCGGTCTCCGCGAGATCCTTGAGCGTCACGCCCGGTTGCGGCCAGCCCATGTCCACCGCCAGCCGCGCGATGCCGCCGCCGCTGCAAAAGCCCTCGAACGAACCGCGCTTGCCGAAACCCAGCGGACCGTCCGGCCGCAGCCGGAGATGGCCAACCTCGCCGGCATCGCCCGTCGCACCCTCGTAAAGCCGGCCGTTCAAGATCAGACCGGCACCCATGCCGGTGCCGGCCGTCAGGAAAACCATGTGCTTGCAGCCCTTGCCCGCCCCGAAATGCCACTCCGCCAACGCCGAGGCGTTGGCGTCGTTCATCAGGAAGGCCCGGCCGCCGAAGATCTCCACGAACCGGTGACAGATCGGAATATCCACCCAGCCGGGCAGGTTAGGTGGATGGAGAATGATGCCGCGTGCCGCATCAAGCGGCCCGCCGCAGGAAATGCCGAACACCACGTCGGGCCCGGGCTTGAGCCCTTCGACCGTCTTCCGGAAACGCGCGAAGGTCGCCGCATGATCCTGCGTCGGAAACCGGTCCACCTCCTCCACGGCGCCGCCGCGCAGCACGCTGACAGCACACTTGGTCCCCCCGATGTCGATTCCGATGATTTGCACAGGCTGGGGTTGGGTTGGGCTGGTTTTAAAGGCAACAGAGGGGCACCACTAATCCACACTAATGGTCCACTAATCAGGCAGGCTGGAACCGGCCGAGCAAAACTTTTCCATTAGTGAGTC
>JAYRDK010000034.1:9668-40977 GCA_041909435.1 Lacunisphaera sp. | reverse complement strand
TCGCTGGTCTGCCTGCTGGCCGGCGGCCACCTGCTGATCGAGGACCTGCCCGGCGTCGGCAAGACCACGCTGGCCTACTCGCTCGCCCGGTCGATGGACTGCGCGTTCTCCCGCATCCAGTTCACGAGCGACCTGCTGCCGACCGACGTCACCGGCGTGTCCATCTACGACGAGACGCTGAAGGAGTTCATCTTCAAGTCCGGGCCGGTCTTCGCCAACGTCGTGCTGGCCGACGAGATCAACCGCGCCACGCCCAAGACCCAGTCGGCGCTCCTCGAGGTCATGGACCGCAGCAAGGTCACGGTGGACGGCGAGGCGCACGCGGTCGGCTCCCCCTTCATGGTCGTGGCCACGCAGAACCCGGTGGACTACGAGGGCACGTTCCCGCTGCCCGAGAGCCAGATGGACCGCTTCCTGATGCGCCTGCAGATGGGTTACCCGCAGCCCGGCGACGAGCTGGAGATCCTGCGCGCGCCGCGGCTCGGCTACGACGCCATCGCGCTCAACCCCGTCGTCACCCGCTCGGACGTGCTCAAGATGCAGGCACTGGCCGGCAAGGTCTTCGTCGAGGACAGCGTGCTCGACTACATCCTGAAGATCATCACCGCCACGCGCACCGAGGTGGAGTTCAAGGCCGGCGTCAGCGTGCGCGGCGGCCTCGCGCTGCGCACCGCGGCGCAGGCCCGCGCGCTCGTGCACGGTCGCGACTTTGTCATCCCCGAGGACGTGCAGGAGACCGCCGGCCCGGTGCTGGCGCACCGCCTGTCGCTGGCGCGGCAGACCTCCGACGCGCTCGAGGAGCGCCGCACGGTGCTTGCGGCCCTGAAGCGGATCATCGCGGCCATCCCGACGCCGGAGTGATATGGCGACGATGGCCAAGGCAGGACCTTGGGTCGCGCCCTCCGCCGAAAAGGCGGTTGAGGGCAACCGCCCCTACCACCCCGATCCGATGGACTGGCACGGTCCCGGCGCGGCGGACCGCAGGCGCCGCGTGTTCGAATGGCGGACGCTGGTCTGGTCGCTGGTGTTTCCGCCGAAGCGGCACCGCATCTCGCTCACGGTGCCCGGCCTGTTCCTGATGGGCCTGTCCGTCGGCATCGGCACGGCGGCCTACAACACGGCGAGCAACATCCTGTTCATCACGCTCTCGCTGCTGCTCGCCTGCCTGCTGCTGAGCGGCCTGCTGTCGTGGTTCAACTTCATGGGCACCTGCTGGCGCCTGCGCCCGTCCGGGGCCTGGCGCGCCGGCCATGAGACGCTGGTCACGATCGAGGTGGAAAACCGGAAGAGCTGGCTGCCGAGCTACAGCCTGTGGTTCGAACTGGCCACGCAGCCCCGGCACCTGCCGCCGCCCGAGAAACCGGAGAAGGAGATGAAGATGCGCGAGATCTTGGCGGCCGCGGAGAAGCACATCACCCGCGGGCGGATCTTCCTGCGCGAGCGGCTCGAGCCCCGCGGCGCCGCCACGCTCGATTGGGGCGTGAAGCCCAGCCGGCGCGGCGAGGCCGTGGTCGAGCTCGGCGCGGTGGGTTCGCTTTTCCCGTTCGGTTTCCTCCGCAAGAACATCGGCACGGCGCTCAAGCACACCGTGCTCGTCTGGCCCGCGCAGGTGGAATACCAATGGACCGGCGCCGTGTCGGACCACGCCGGGGCCTCGGGCCAGCGCACCGCCCGGGCCGGCACGGGCGACGACCTGCTGGCGCTGCGCAAATACGAGCAGGGCGACTCGCACCGGCTGATCCACTGGAAGGCCAGCGCGCGCCTCGGCAAGCTGATGATCCGGCAGTTCGCGGCCGAGAGCCACGACGGCTATGTGCTGCGGCTCGACACCCCGGCGGCGGTCTGGACCCGGCCCGAACAGTTCGAGCTTTTGTGCAGCTTGGTGGGCACGCTGGCCGAGGACCTTTACGCCAGCGGCCGCCTGCGCGGCCTCACGGTCAACGGCGGCCCGCTGCTGGAAACGCGGCGCATCCGCGACCTCGAGGCCGTGCTCGACGAGCTGGCCCGGCTGCAGCCGGTTCCTGAGGGTAGGGCGAATCCTCCGGATGAGCCGCGGCTCGTCGGGGACGACTCGCCCTACCAGTCCCGCGCCGGGGTCGGCACGCCTCCAGTCGCAAAAAACGTCATCACCTTCGCGCCCGAAGGAGCGCGCGGAGTCATCGCCCATGTCGACGGCCGCCAAACCGCGTCAGCTTAACCTCGACGAGCTGCGGCGCCTGAAATGGCTGCTGGGCGGAGCCATGTCGCTGGTTTCGCTGTGGACCGTCTTTTTCCTCGATATCGAGGCGCTCGGCCTGGTCGCCGTGACGGGCTCGGTGATCCTGGCCGCGCTGGTCTGGCCGCAGCTGCCGGGCCGGGTGCCCGCGCTGGTCTGGAAGCTGGCGGTGCCGGCCATCATCGTCGCCCTGGGGGCGGATTTTTATTTCAGCCCGGACACGCTGCCCGTGCTCATCCGGCTCGCCATCCTGCTGGTGTTCTACCGCACCGTGTCCTACCGGCGGAAGCGCGAGGACCTGCAGCTGATCGTGCTCAGCCTGTTCCTCGTCGTGGTGGCCGGCGTGCTGACCTCGGCGCTCGGCTTCGCCTTCCTGCTGCTGCTGTTCACGGCCTGCGGGCTGGGTTTCCTTTTCGTCATCACGCTGATCGACGCCTCCGAGACGCAGGGGTCGCGCACGCCCGAGGCCGAGACGGCCTGGACGCGCCTGGACTGGCGTCGTTTCTTCGCGCGGCTGCGGGGCGTGGCGGACTGGCGGTTGCTGGCGTTCGCCGCGACGCTCTTCACCGCGGTGGTCGCGATGTCCGGCCTGCTCTTCCTCATCATCCCGCGCTTCGAGCTCGCCAGCGGCTTCTTCCTCGACCGCTACATCACCCGCAAAAGCCGCACGGGCTTCACCGACACGGTCAAGTTCGGCGACGTGAGCGAGCTGATCCGCGACGAGAGCGTGGCCATGCGCGTGGACTTGACCGACACCACCGGGCTGCGGGAATCGCCCTACTGGCGGCTTGTCGTGCTCGACGAATACACCCCGGAGGGCTTCAAGGTTTCCTCCGGCCTGAAGGGGGAGCTGATCCGCGGCCAGCGGGTGACGCAGCAGCTGCGCGGCCGGCAACTCGGCCGCGAGGTCAATGCGGTCGGCGGGACCTGGACCTTCTACATCGAGCCGGGCGTCAGCCGGTTCCTGCCCCTCCCGGGCAGCTACGGCCTGCTGCGGATGCGCGACGTGTCGCCGCTGCAGTTCAGCGCCGGGCACCGCGTCGTCGCCTTGCGGACCGAGCCGATGACCATGACGGCGTTCCAGCTCGATGAGGTGGAGCTGACCCCGCAGTTGAACGACGCCCGGTTTCCGCAGCTGCTCAAGGCCGCGCGCGAAACCCCGCCGGCGGGCAACGGGCAATACCGCTACGATCCGCTGGTGAACCTGCGCGGCCCGGTGGGCGAGGCGAACGAGGCCGTGCTCAACCGGGTGGTGGCCGAGATCACCGGCGGGGCGGAGCTGCCCGCGGAGGAGTTCACCCGCCGGGCCATCCTCTGGCTGCAGTCCCGGCACGCCTATGCGCTGTCGGCGCGGCTGCCGGCGGGCCCGGGGAAGGACGACATCGTGCGCTGGCTCGACTCGAACGAGCCCGGTTTCTGCGAATATTTCGCCGCGAGCCTCACGGTGCTGGCGCGCGCGGCGGGCCACCCGGCGCGGGTGGTGGCCGGCTTCCATGGCGGCGTCCTGAACGGCTTCGAGAACTACTACATGGTGCGCAACTCCGACGCCCACGCCTGGGCCGAGGTCTACGACGGGAAGGCCGCGTGGGTGCGGGCCGACCCGACCCCCGGGGCGGTGAACACGCCGGCCGAGATCGCGGCGCAGGCCGCCCGGCAGGAGCAGGACAGCAGCTGGTCGGCGCGCGTGGACAGCCTGCGCGTGCTCTGGTATCGGCGCATCGTCAACTTCGACTCCCGGGCGCAGGTGCAGATGCTCGACTCGGTGAAGACCTTCACGACCGACTCGGGCGTGGCGCTGCGGGCGCGTTTTGACGAGTTCGCCAAACGGCTCAAGGCCTGGCTGCAGCAACCCTGGGACGCGGCGCGAACGGGCCGGACGGCCGGACTCGTCGTGGGCATGGTGGCGCTGGGCTGGCTGCTCTGGCGCCTGGGGCAGTGGGCCTGGTTGCGCTGGCAGCTGTGGCGCCGGCCGCAGTCCTTCGACCCGGTCCGGCAGAAGGCCGGGCGCTGGCTGGCGCGGATGCGCCAGTCGGCGGCGGACGGCGAGGTGATCCACGACCTGCGGCGTCTGCGCTACGGCCGGCGCGAGACGTGGCCGGAGCCGCGCGGGGTGTTCCGCCGGGCGAAGCAGGCGCGGCGCGCGGCGCGCAGGTGAGTTGGCGAGGGTAGGGCGCGGGCTCCGTTCCGCGCCAGGCGGTGACGGAGTCGCCGCCCTACCTTTCCGCCCCAACGCCGGCGGCTTATTCCATCTTGAAATTCACCGGCGCCGCCGCCGGGGGGCGCTCGCGTTTGTCCTTCCAGGCCTGGAGGATGGCCTTGACCACGGGACCGGAATAAAGGCCGCCGCCAAAATTTTCGTCTTCGCCACCCTCCAGCGCCACGGCGACGGCGATCTGGGGGTTCTCCGCCGGCGCAAAGCACACCAGCCAGGCGATTTCAATGCGGCCCAGTTGCGCCGTGCCCGACTTGGCGGCGCCCGTCAGGCCCTCGACCTTGGCGAGCCGGCCGGTGCCGAACTGGTAGCAGGACTCCAGGCCGCGGAGCACGGCATTGTAGTCGGAGGGGGACAGGCCGATCGGCGTGGTGCGCTGGACGGGCCGGCGGGAATCGTGCAGCAGCGTGGGCCGGGTCTCGGTCTCGCCGCGGGCGAAGGAGGCGACCATGCAGGCCGCCTGGAGCGGCGTGATCAGCGTGTCGCCCTGGCCGATGGAGATGTTGGCGGTGTCGCCGCCCCGCCAGATGCCGTCGGGCAGGTTGGCGCTTTTCCAGTTTTCCTTGCGCCACTCGGGGTCGGCCACGCGCGGGCCCTTGAACTCCGCCGGCAATTCGATGCCGGTCGGGTGATTGAAGCCGAAGCGCTTGGCCTCCGCGGCCAGGAACTGCGGCGTCGTCTCCAGCCCGTATTTGATGAAGAAGACATTGCAGGACTGCGTGAGGGCCTTGGTGAGATCGACGTCGCCGTGCACCGCGCCGTGCGCGCAGGGAAACCTCCGGTTGCCCACCATGATGAAGCCCGGGCAGTTCACCCGGGACGCGCCGGGCTCGATGGTGCCGGCGCGCAGGCCGGCGATGGCGGTGATGATCTTGAAGGTGGAGCCCGGGGGATACTGGCCCTGGATGGCGCGGTTCAGCCAGCCGCCGGCATCCTGGATGGTCTTGAAGGTGTCCGCGGAGAGGCGGGGGACGAAGTCGTTCAGGTCGTAATCGGGCTTGGAGACGAGCGTGAGCACCTCGCCGGTGCGGATATCGAGGGCAACCGCCGCCCCGGTGCGGCCCTCCATCGCGGCCTCGGCCGCCTGCTGCAGCTCGATGTCGATGCTGGTGGTGATGCTCTTGCCCTGCACGGGCAGGCGTTTCTCGATCGGCAGGTCGACCTTGTAGCCGGCGGGATCCACGAGGTAGATGGCGCCGCCCGTCTCGCCCTGCAGCTGGTCGTCGAACACCTTTTCGAGTCCGGTGCGGCCGGTGGCCCCCTTCATCTTGAAGGTGAGCAGGTCCTCGCCCGGAAAATCCTCCACCTCGGGGTCGTTGTCCACGCTGGTGTAGCCGAGCAGGTGGGCGGCGGCGTTCTGGTAGGGGTAATAGCGGCTGCTGGTGGCGTAGACCTGCAGGGGGGAGTTGACCGGCAGGCGCTCGATGAGGCGGGCGTATTCCTCGGGTGCGAGGTCGTCGAGCAGCACGTAGGGCAGCAGCAGGGTCTGGTTGACGTGCCGGTTGAGGTCGGCGGTGCGGACCGTCTCCGTGCGGTCGAGGATGAAGTTGACCTTGTCGAGGTAGCGCTGGGCCACGGCGGCGCGGGCGATGCGCGAGAGCTGCTCGGAATTGGGGCGCTCGGTGCGGTCGAGGCCGCCGTAATTGCGCTCGACCTTCTTATACTCGGCGCGGAACTCGCTGCGCAGCTCCGCGAGGTTGAGCACCACCGCGAAGCGGGCGCGGTTGTCGACGAGCACGTTGCCGTCGCGGTCGAGGATCCGGCCGCGCGGCCCGGGCACGACGACGCGCCGCTGGTTCTGCTGGCGCTCGCGTTCGCTGTAGCGGACGGTCTGCAGCAGCTGGCGGTAGACCATGCCGCCCACCAGCACAGCGAGCAGGAGCACGACGATCCCGTGGAAAAGGAGCAGCCGCGGGTTGCGGGCGCTGTGGGTTTCGATCGTGCGGCTCACGGCGGCAAAGGAAGGCGGGTCGCGGAGAAAATCAAAGGCTCACGCGCCGGCCGGTCTCGGGATGGATCGAAACCAGCGCCATGGCGCGGTCCTGCAGGGCGAGGAACCAGGGGGTGATGACCAGCAGCAGCAGCTGGGAGGCGAGCAGGTCGACGAAGATCCGCAGCCAGGCCGAGGCGGGCCGCGGGCTGGCGCCGACCAGCAGGAAGGACAGGGCGATGACGAGAAAGAGGTTGGCGAAGAGCGCCACCACGATGCCGAACACCGCGCCCTCGCGCGGGAAACGCCGGCGGCCGTAGAGCAGGGTGGCGTGGACGAGGCCGAGCAGCAGCATGCTCGTGCCGTAGGGCACCGGCTCGACGGCGTCGATGAGCAGGCCGGTCAGCAGGACGGCGATGCGGCCGTGACGCGAATCGAGGCGCAGCGCGGAATAGACGACGAAGAGCCCGCCGACGTAGAGGTGGATCGCCGAGGCCGCGAGGTAGTTGTTGGCCAGGCCGAGCAGCCACCAGAGCAGGAGGTTGGCGGCGAAGACGATGAGCCAGCGCGGGTCGTAGCGGCGCATGTCACAGCTCCTCCGGATTGAGCGGCACGAGCACGGTGACCTCGGTCAGGGAGATGAGGCGCTCGTCGAGGGCCACCTCACCGGTCTTGAAGAGGCCGTCGGTGCTGGGTTCCAGCGTCGTGATGTCGCCGATGGCCAGGCCGGGCGGGAAGATGCCGCCGAGGCCCGAGGTGACGAGGCGCTTGGGGGCGGCCGGCGTGGCGAAGATGTCGAGCGGGACAAACTCGACCGTGCCGCGGGGGGACTTGAAGGAAGGATTCAGTCCGCCCTGGTAGCTGATGGGTTTGTTGTCGCCGCTGACGGTGGCGGCGAGGCGGAAGGTGGGGCTGGTGATCAGGTCCACCACGGCGGTGTAGCGGTGCACCTCGACGACGCGGCCGACGACGCCGCCGGCGAAGATGACCGGGGCGCCGACCGGGATGCCGTGGTTTTCGCCCTTGCGGATCGTCAGGCGCTGCCACCAGCCGGAGAAGTCGCGCCGGGCCACGCGGGCGGGCTCGTAGCGGAAGGCGGGCATCGAGGGCAGCTTGAGCAGGTTCTCCAGCCGGAGGATCTCGGCCTCGAGCTCCTTGTTCTGCTGCACGCTGAACTCGTAGTGGGCGATCAGTCCGGAGAGGTCCTTGCCGGCCTTGAGCAGCTCGTCCTTCGAGTGCAGCCGGTTCGACCAGAAGGTCTGCAGGTCCTGCACGTAGGAATCGGCCACGGCCAGCGTGGCCTGGATGGCGAAGAAGGTCGCGCGCGTGACGGTCTTCACGACCAGCGGCAGCAGCAGCCACACCAGCAGGATGACGCCCAGGATGACAAAGGGGCGGGT
Source organism: Lacunisphaera sp. (assembly GCA_041909435.1). Taxonomy (GTDB): domain Bacteria; phylum Verrucomicrobiota; class Verrucomicrobiia; order Opitutales; family Opitutaceae; genus Lacunisphaera. Next base: position 33,220 of record JAYRDK010000034.1, on the reverse strand, counting down.
CTGGTCGAAGCGTTTGGGGAGCACGGCGGAAGCTTGGAGGTGGGGCAATCAGCCCCGCGGGTTGTCAGCGACGTTGCCCATGTTTCGCGGGACTGATGGTCCCGCCTCCATGATCTCAGAAATCCGCGGCGATGCGGTGGAGCTCGTCGATGTTGGTCAGGAACACGCCGGTGCCGTTGGCCACGGCGGAGAGCGGGTCGTCGGACACGGTGACCGGCAGGCCGGTCTTCTCGGAGAGCAACTTGTCGATGCCGCGGATGAGCGAGCCGCCGCCGGCCATCACGAAGCCGCGGTCCACAAGGTCGGCCGAGAGCTCGGGCGGGCAGCGTTCGAGGGCGGCGCGGACGGCCTCGACGATGGCGCCGACGGTGTCGGCCATGGCCTCGCGGATTTCCTGGGAGGTGATGTGGATGGTCTTCGGCAGGCCGGCGACGGAGTCGCGGCCCTTGACCTCCATGGCCAGCTCGGTCTCGAGCGGGTAGGCGGAGCCGATGGTGACCTTGATCTCTTCCGCCGTGCGCTCGCCGATCAGCAGGTTGTAGGCGCGCTTCATGTAGTTGATGATGGCGAGGTCGAACTCGTCGCCCGCGACGCGGATGGACTTGGAAAACACGATGCCGGAGAGCGAGATGATGGCGATCTCCGTGGTGCCGCCGCCGATGTCGACGATCATGTTGGCGGCGGGCTCGTCGACCGGGAGGCCGACGCCGAGGGCGGCGGCCATGGGCTCGAGGATGGTGATGACCTCGCGGGCGCCGGCGTGGGTGGCGGACTCCTTCACGGCGCGCTTCTCGACCTCGGTGATGCCGGAGGGGATGGCGACGACGACGCGGGGCGACACGACCTTGGAGTTGTTGTGCACCTTCTTGATGAAGTAGCGGAGCATCGCCTCGGTGATGTCGAAGTCGGCGATGACGCCGTCCTTCATCGGGCGGATCGCGGTGATGTTGCCCGGGGTGCGGCCGAGCATCTTCTTGGCCTCGTCACCGACGGCGAGCACCTTGCGGGAGGCGGTGTGGACCGCGACGACGGACGGCTCGCGGAGCACGATGCCCTTGTCCTTCACATAGACGAGGGTGTTGGCCGTGCCCAGGTCGATGCCGATGTCGTTGGAGAAAAGTCCCAGCAGTTGGTTGAACATTGTGGCGGTGGCGGGGGGTTGCGGAATACAAGCCGCCGCCCTGCGAAATTGTCAAAAGCAAACTCGCTGGCAAAAAACGATTTAGACCATGGGCTGCGGGCTTGACGGAGGCGCGGGATGGACCGACTTAATAGCCGCGCGATGCACGGAATCGATTTCATCAAGGATCTGGCGGTCGTCATGCTCGTGGCCGGGCTGGTGGGCTGGGCCTGCCACCGGATCGGGCTGTCCGTCGTCGTCGGCTTCCTGGCGGCCGGCTTCGTGATCGGCCCGCACACGCCGCCCTTCGCGCTGGTCTCGAGCAAGGAGAGCATCGAGACGCTGGCGCAGGTGGGCCTGATCTTCCTGATGTTCTCCATCGGCATGGGCCTGAGCCTGCGGAAGCTCCGCCGCCTCGGCCTCTCGCTGGTGCTGGCCACCTTCACGGGGGCCGTGGTGATGTATATCCTGACCCGCGCGCTCGGCGGGGCCATCGGCTTCAACCCGGTGGAGACGGCCTTTCTCGCCGCGATGCTCATGGTTTCCAGCTCGGCCATCATCAACAAGGTGCTGGTCGAGAGCGGCGCAACCCACGAGAAGTCCGGCCAGCTGGCGATGGGCGTCTCGGTGCTGGAGGACATCGTCGCGATCGTGATGCTGACGCTGCTGAGCTCGCTGGCGTCCATCGGCGGGGCCCACGCCTCCATCGGCACCACGCTCGGCATGCTCGGGGCCTTCATCGTGCTGGCCGGCATCGGCGGCATGCTGGTCGTGCCGTGGCTGCTCAAGAAGATGAGCCTCACCGCCGGCGAGGAGCTGCCGACCATCGTCGTGGCGGGCCTGCTGTTCGTGCTGGCCTTCCTGGCGGACCGGGCGGGCTTCTCGCTCGCCCTCGGCGCCTTCATGCTCGGGGCCATCGTGGCGGAGACGCCCCACAAGACGCAGATCGGCCGCGCGTTCGAGGGCATGCGCGACGTGTTCAGCGCGGTGTTCTTCGTCTCCATCGGCATGCTGATCGACCCCAAGGCCGTGGGCGGCTCCTGGCTGATGATCCTGGGGATCGGCGCCTTCGTGCTGGTGGCCCGGCCGGTGGCCGTCACGGCCGGCATGATCCTGATCGGCGGCTCGACGCGCGAGTCGCTCCGCGTCGGCCTGTCGGTCACGCCGCTCGGTGAATTCTCCTTCATCATCGCCCAGATGGGCGTCGTGGCCGGGGTCATCCCGGCTGAATTCCAGGCGCTGGCGGTCGGGGTGGCGCTGATCACCACGCTGGTCGGCCCGCTGCTGACCAAGCGGTCCGAGGCCATCAGCGGGTGGGTGGCCGCCCGGCAGCCCCAGTGGCTGGCCGACTGGGAGGGTTATTACCACCGCTGGCTGGAGCGGATGCAGCAGCGCGAGCGCAAGAGCCTGCTCTGGCAGATGAGCAAGAAGCGTTTCATCCAGATCGGCGTGGAGATCCTGCTGGTCACGGGCCTGCTGGTGTTCTCCGAGCAGGTCTTCGCGCTGGTGCGGGACTACCTCCCGGTGGACCGCAGTTTCCCGCGCGGGGCCGAGATCCTGTTCTGGAGCGTGCTGGGCCTGCTGGCGCTCGCGCCGCTGATCGCCATCTGGCGCAACATCTCGGCCCTTTCGCTGCTTTATGCCCAGGTCAGCACCCAGGGTCACCCCAAGGCGGCCAAGCTCGCCCCGGTGGCGGAGGCGGGCCTGAAGGGCGGGGCGGCCCTGCTCCTGCTGCTCTGGCTCAGCGCCATCCTGCCGGCCAGCAACATTACGCGCTGGCTGCCCGTGCTGGCCGTGGCGATCCTGCTGGTCGGTTTCTTCGTCCTGCGGCGCCGGCTGATCTACTGGCACAGCGTCCTCGAGGTGGAGCTCGAGGTGATGCTGAACCAGGGCGACCAGAAGTTCACCGGCACGACGGCGCCGTGGATGGCGGCGCACAGCGAGTGGAACCTGACGCTCGGCGACTGCGTGCTGCCCGACCTGGCGGACGCCCGCGGCCGGACGCTGAGCGAGCTGGCGCTGCGCACCCAGTTCGGCTGCACGGTGGCCGGCGTGGAGCGTTCCGGCGTGATGGTGGGCAACCCGACCGGGGACATGATCCTTTACCCGCGCGACAAGGTGCTGCTGCTCGGCGACCCGAAGCAGGTGGCGGCCGGCAAGGAGTTCCTGCAGCAGGCCTCGGGGGCGGCCCTCGTGTCAAACTTCGACGAGGTGCGCATGGAGGCGATCGAGCTGCCGCTTGGTTGCGGGCTGCACGGCCAGACCCTGGCGGAGGTCGCGCTCGGCCGGAACTACGGCCTGCAGGTGGCGGGCATCCGCCGCGCCGGGCTGCGGATCCCGAATCCCCGCGGCGAGGAGAAGCTCTTCACCGGGGACGAGGTGCTGGTGCTCGGCAGCCCGGACCAGATCTCGGCGTTCAAGGCCAGCATCCGCAACGAGGGCGGGGCGCGGCCTTATCCGCAGCAGGACTAAAGAACGGGCGGTTGGGGGCAACCGCCCCTACCGGGTTTGGTGGTAGGGGCCGTTGCCCTCAACGGCCCTTGTGCGCAGGCATGAAAAAACCGCGTCGGGTGACGCGGCTTGGATTGATCGGACGGAACCTCGCCTCAGTTGTTGCCGGGCTTCTGGCCGGCATCGGGCTTCTTGTCGGACTTGTCGTCGTCGTCTTCCTTGGCGGCCTTCTTGAACTCCTTGATCGACTGGCCGAGGCCCTTGGCGAGGGCGGGCAGCTTCGCGCCGCCGAAAAGCAGCAGCACGATGAGCAGGATGACGATCATCTCGGTGCCACCGAGGCCGAAGATGCCGGCGACGGGTTCGGAAAAGTGGGTCATGGTGAGGGGGGAGGCTAGATTGGCGGGAAGGTGAGTAAAGGCCGAAAGCGGCCTCAGTCCTGCGGGAACAGGGCCTTGCCGAGCGGGCCGCCCTGCTTGATGAACTGCGGCGGGATTGCCGGCGGCTTCTTCAGCAGGTTCTGCGGATTGTCGATTTGTTCCGCGTCAAAGAAGCCGTGCAGCTGGCGGATGCGCGTCGGGTGGCGCATCTTGCGGAGCGCCTTGGCCTCGATCTGGCGGATGCGCTCGCGGGTGACCTTGAACTGCTTGCCGACCTCCTCGAGCGTGCGGCTGTAGCCGTCCACGAGGCCGAAACGCAGCGTGAGCACGCGGCGCTCGCGCTCGGTGAGCGAGTCGAGCACGTCCATGATCTTTTCGCGCAGGAGCGAGAAGGCGGTCATGTCGTAGGGATTGTCCGCGGACTTGTCCTCGATGAAGTCGCCGAAGCTGGTGTCGTCGCCGTCGCCGACGGGCGACTGGAGCGAGATGGGCTGCTGGGCCATCTTCATGATCTGCTGCACGCGCTCGACGGGCAGGTTCATCTCCTCGGCGACCTCCTCCGGCGTCGGCTCGTGGCCGAATTCCTGGAGGAGCTGCTTCTGGACCTGCATCACCTTGTTGAGCGTCTCGATCATGTGGACCGGGATGCGGATGGTGCGGGCCTGGTCGGCGATGGAGCGGGTGATGGCCTGGCGGATCCACCAGGTGGCGTAGGTGGAGAACTTGTAGCCGCGGCGGTATTCGAACTTCTCGACGGCCTTCATCAGGCCCATGTTGCCCTCCTGGATGAGGTCGAGGAAGGAGAGGCCGCGGTTCGTGTATTTCTTGGCGATGGAGATGACGAGGCGGAGGTTGGCCTCGACCATCTCGGTCTTGGCCTTGTGGGCGTCGCGGATGAAGCCGCGCGCGGTCTTGAGCGACTCCAGCAGCGCCTGCGGCGTGATGCGCATCTCGAGCTCGAGCTGCTTGAGCTTGTGGTTGACGGCGCGGACGTCGATCGCGGTGTCCTTCTTGGACTTCGGGTGCTTGGCGCGGTGCAGGTCGTGCATGGCCTTCTCGACCTCGTGGATCTTGGGGCGCAGCTCGATGAGGAAGTCCTCGAAGACCTTCAGCTTGAAGTAATATTTGACGTAGGCGGCGCGCAGGACGTTGTCGCGCTTCTTGAAGCGGATGAGGGCGTTCTTCTTCGCCTTCTCGTCGCGGGCCTTCTGGGCGTCGGCCCAGGCCTCGGTGGCGATGGCGTCGTTGTCGCGGGTCGTCTTGACGAGCTTGTCGAGGTTCTTGAAGTAGGCCTCGCGGCTCTCGATCTTCTTGTCGATGACGAGGCGGTCGAAGCGCTCGGTGCGGAGGATGAGCTTCTCGCCGAGGTCGGCCAGGTGCTTGCCGACGGGGCCGAGGGCGAAGAGGGCGGCGAGGGCGTTGATCTCGGCCGTCTCGATGCGCTTGGAGATCTCGACCTCCTGCTCGCGGGTCAGCAGCGGGACCTGGCCCATCTGCTTGAGATACATGCGGACCGGGTCGTCGAGGATGTCGTTGTTCGATGTGCGGGATTCCTCCTCCTCGGCCTCTTCCTGGCGCTGCTTGTAGCCCTCGACCTCCTGCGGATCGAGGATGTCGATCTCGAGGTTCTGCAGGACGGAGATGACGTTCTCGATGTCCTCGGGATTGTCGACCGACTCGGGGAGGGCCTCGTTGATGTCGGCGTAGGTGAGGTAACCCTGCTCCTTGGAAAGTCGGATCAGGTAACGGATCTTGTCGTTGAGGTCGCCGGAGAGATTCTCGAGGGCCTTCTCCTTGAATTCCTTGGTCGCGTCGGCGGCGAGCGCGAGCGGCGCGCTGTTCTTGGTCGGCTCGGGGTGCTTGCCGGCGGGCGCGTGGTGCGGGGCGGCGTGATGCGCCTTGGCGGCCGGTTCATGCTGGGCCTTGGCCGGCTCGTTGTGATGCGATTTCGTGTGGCCGTGGTCCTTCAGGGACTTCTTGGACGAGGCGGCGTGCTTGGATTTGCTCGGCATAACGTAAGTAAGGTATCCCGTGGTGAGTTACGGTGAAACAGCGCGGAGGGTGGCGGCGTTACGAACCCAGTGAAAGCTTCGGCGGATTGAGGAGCTGTCGGGTGATTTCGGCGCGCTGTTTCAAGAGGGAAAGTAGGTCAGATTCAACATCCGTGCCTTTGGAGGCTATTTCAAGTTCTATTTGCCTCTGGCGCGGCTCGAGGAAACGCCGCTGCAGGGAGCGCAGTCCCTCGTTGGCAATCTTGACCAGATCGTCGTCCGCCGCGGCCTCGAAAAGCAGGGAGGCGACCAGTGTCTTTTCCTCCTCTGTTTCAAGGAGTTGATCGAGGTTGTCGCGGCCCGTCCAGCCGTTGTGGGCGGCCTCCGCCAGGATGCGGTCGAGCAGGCTGCCGGCGGTGTGCGAAGTGTCGATCCACTCGTGCGGCAGCTGGCTGGACAGCGCGTGCAACAGCGACTCGTGGTGCAGGCACAGGAAAAGCAGGTGGGCCTCGGTGGCCTTGCCGTGCGCATCGGCGACCGGCTTGGCGACGGGCGCCGGCGCGGCGTTGGGGTTGGCAAAACGCGAGCCGCTTTGCCGCGCCTGGAAGGCCCGCAGGTCGCGCTCCAGCGCGCCCGGCGCCACGCGCAGGAAGCCCGCGATCTCGCTGAGGAACGACGTGCGCGTCACATCGGAGTCGGTCTGCACGATGATCGCGAAGAGCTCGGTGGCGGCGCGGGATTTTTGCTCGGCGGACGCCGTCGCCGCATTCGGCAGCAGCGAGCGGCACGCAAAGTCCATCGCGGACAGCGAGCCGCGCTTCACCTCGTCGTAGGCGGCGAGCCCCCGCTCGAGGAACAGCAGGTCCGGATCGAGCTTTTCGGCGCCGGCGAGCATGAGGAAGCGGACCTCGAGCCCGGCCTTGAGCGCCATCGGCAGGAAACGCAGCGCGGCCTTCTGTCCGGCGCTGTCGCTGTCGAAGAAGCACTCGACCTGCGGGTGGTAGCGGCGGAGCAGCGCGAGCTGGCCCTCGGTGATCGACGTGCCCTGCGGCGCGATGGCGGTCTTGAGGCCGACGCTCCAGCAGCGCAGCGCGTCGAGCTGGCCCTCGACGAGCACGAAGGGGTGGCCGTCGCCCGCGTGCGAGCGGGCGCGGTCCAGGTTGAAGAGCAGGTTGCTCTTTGTGAAGATGGGCGTCTCGGGCGAGTTGACGTATTTCGCCTCGCGCGCCGGGTCGTCGGCCGGAGTCAGCTCGAGCTGGCGCGCCGTGAACGCCACCACGCGGCCCTGGTGGTCGCGGATCGGGATCATGAGCCGGCCGCGGAAACGCGGGCGCATCGTGCCGAGGGCCGGGAGGGTGCCGTCGCGCATGAAGAACAGCCCGCACTGGCGCAGCGCGTCCTCGGTAAACTTCCGCTTGAGCAGCGCCGCGGCGAGCCCGCTGTCCTCCGGCGGGGCGAAGCCGATCTTGAAATCCTCGGCCAGCTCCGGGGTGAACTTCCGGTTCTTCACCCAGTAGTCGCGGATGAAGTCGCCGTGCGGCGTCGTCGCAAGAAAGGCCTGCCGGTAGTAGTCGGCCGCGAGGTCGTGGATGTCGAAGATCTCCTGCCGCAGCGAGCGGGTCTCCTTGGACGGCCCGCCGGAGCCTTCCTCGTATTCGAGCGTGATGCCCGAGCGCTGGGCGATGGCCTCGACCGCCTCGGTGAACTGCAGGCCCTCGGTCTCCATGACGAAGTTGATGACATCGCCCGCCTTGCCGCAGCCGAAGCACTTGTAGAATCCCTTGTCGGCGGAGACGTTGAACGACGGCGTTTTCTCCGAATGGAAGGGGCACAGGCCCTTGAACCGCCCGCCGCCCGCCTTCTTGAGGGCCACCACCCGCACCACGACATCGTGGATGTTCACGCGGTTTTTCAGGTCGCGCAGGCTGTTGGCTTTGATGACGGGCACGGGAGGGGACAGGGGAGGCCAACTGACATAAATTGTCCAGCGTGTGCGGGAAGATTAAACTTTTAACCCGAATTGGGGTCTGTCACGGTTCGCGCCCGGTCCATCCGGACCGCCGCGCGCCCTCCAACCATGCGTTCCTTCCTGCAGAAAACCACCCTCGTCATCGCCCTCCTGGCGGCCGCGTCCGCGGTCCGCGCGGCCGAGCCCGCCAAGCCGGACTCGCCGGTCTGGGAGCACAAGCTCACCGACTTCAGCGACGCCGACTACCGCTACGCCGTCGAGCAGGTATTGCAGGACTACGAGAAGACATCCGGCCGCCAGCTGGTCCCCGGCGCCAAGAAGAAGGTCGGCCTCAAGATCTACGCCGACTCCGGTCCCGGCCTGGCCACGCCGTTCGGCCTCGTGCGCGCGCTGATCGCCTCGCTGGAAAAGCGGGGCTTTGAGAAGCAGAACATCTTTCTCGTCGGCCTGAACCCGCTGCGCCTGCGCCTGACCGGCTACCTGCCGTCGTTCGCGACCGGCGTGCTACCGTTCCCCGGCCACCCGGTCTACGTGCTCGAGTCCGGCAAGTTCTACGATCCGGCCTGGTTCTACGACAGCCCGCTGCCGTCGCGCTTCGACCCGATCTCGAACGACCAGGCCGTGAAGAACGCCGCCGGCGGCAAGGCCAACACGACGACCGAGGAGGACCGCAAGAGCTTCCTCGCGACGCCGCTGTTCCTCGACGCCGACTTCTGGATCAACCTCCCGGTCTACACTGACCACCCGGTGCTCGGCATCAACGGCGCGCTGGTCAACGCCACGCTCTGGAACGCCTCGAACACCTTCCGCTTCTTCAAGAGTCCCGCCACCGCCCCCGCCGCCGTGGCGGAGATGGCGGCCATCCCCGAGCTCCGCGAGAGCTGGGCGCTCACCTTCGCCAGCCTGCAGCTCTACCAGTTCATCGGCGGCCCGTATTTCAACTCGCTCTACACCGCCTCCGAGCCGCGCCTGCTGATGAGCACCGACCCGGTGCTGATCGACTCGCTGATGCTCGAGCGCATCAACGCCGTGCGGAAGCGCAACGGCTTCGACCCGGTGACTGACGACGACGCGCGCATGCTCGACTTCGCGCAGCAGCTCGGCGTCGGTTCCATCGACACGAAGCACGTCCAGTGGCGGCGCGTGAACGAGGGGAAGTGAGGCGTGGGCGGCCCGCTGGCGGGCGCTGATTGGGCGCGAGCAAGCTCGCTGGCCCACATTCATCACCTCACCCCAGCGCCACGCGCAGCGCCTTCGCCTCGGCGGCCAGCTCGCGGGCGGCAGCCAGCACCGCGGTGTCGTCCGCGGCCGGGGCCGGGGTCGTGGCGACATTGGCGGCGTGATGCTGTGCGGCGGCGGCTGTTGCCGCCTGCCGGATTTCTTCCGGGTCGCCGAGCCCGCTCTCGCGGAAGCGGCGCAGCCGTTCCTGGATGAGGTCGCGGATCTCGTGGGCGTTGTCCACGCCGTGGAAGTGTCCCGTATGCAGGTCGTCCTGCGGCTTGCCGTGGGGGTTGTCGCTGCCGCCGGCGGACTGGACCTTGACGTCGGCCAGCCCGAGCAGGCGCTGGAGCGGGCCTTGCGAGACCTCGACCTGCTGCAGGTTGGCGAAGCTCATGGTGCTTTCCTGCACGCTCCACACGCCGGTGCGGATGCGCAGGCTGCGGTCGGTGACGACATACCAGCGCATCTCGAAGTCGAGGCGGCGGATTGCGTAGGTGATCGGCAGTTGCAGGAGGTAGGCGCCGAGACCGAGGATCTTCAGCACCCACAGCAGCGGGAAGGCCCAGGGCGGCAGGACCACCGCGATTTCGACGAGCCCGGCGATGAACCCGCTGAAGCCGCCGCGGGTGCGCCGCTGGCCGGGCTTTTTCCTGGACTGCGCGGGTTGGGGGGACTCGCCCTGCAGGTTTTTGAGCGCCGGCTCGCTGGCGCCGGCGACCTGCCGGACAGTCTGACGAACTTGCTCCTTGATCGTGGCATCGGGAGCGACGACGGGCGCGGTCGACGCGCGGCGCACCTTTTCGTATCGGGCGGACTCCTCGACGTGGACGAACACGAGCGCCCAGAACAGGATGCCGGCAAAGGCGACTAGTTCGGCCGCGGCCCAGCCGAACATGCGGAGCTTGTAATAGTTTTTCCCGGCGCGGAAGACGCGCAGCGAGGCCGGGTCGCCGAAGGGCGGGTGCGGCTCGGGCGGGACCTTGAGCCAGCGCAGGACGAGCGAGCTGTAACGGTTATACATGGCTCAGGTGTTCCCGCGCTTGGCCAGCGACTCGCGGACGGCGCGGAGCTCGGCGGCGGCCTCGCGGAGGGCCGCGGCGAGTTCGCCCTGGTTGCCGGTGGTGGTGGCGGCGGTGGCACCTGCCGGGGCGGGGTGGTGGGCGTGATCCTTCACGCCGCGCATCCGGGAGTAGAGGAAGTCCCGGAGCGGCTCGAATTCCTTGATGCCCTCGATGGTCATCTCGGCGGAGGCATTACCGGAGGCGGTCTGGACCAGGATGCGGGCGAGGCCGAGCCAGCGCTCGACGAAGTTGGAGCGCAGGTGGATGTCCTGGATGCGCGCATAGTTCACGATCACCTCGCGACGGAAGAGGATGCCCCAGCTCATCGAGATGCCGTCGTCAGTGAACTTGTAGCGCATCGTGCTGTAGCGAAACCAGAGGTAGGTCGCGAGCACCGGGAAAAACGGCGGGATCACCAGCGCGCTCAGGAGGTAATACGTCCAGAGCGACTTGTCGGGCCGTTCGATGGACTGAATGTGCCGGTCGGTCACGGGGTCGGTCATGCACGGAGGAAAGCGGCCAGGGCCGAATGGTGCAAGCGCGCCGGGGCTCCACGAAACGGGAGATTTTCCAACCTCGTTCCGCCCGGCCAAGCAAAAGGCGCGCCGTTGCGGGCGCGCCTGGAAGAGGAAAGCGTCGTTCGCTTACTTCGCCGTGACCGTGACGGCGACCGAGCTTTCGCCCGCGCTACTGGTGAAGAAGAGCGAGCCGGTGCCGGGTTTGCCGCCCTGCACGGGGACGGTGACGCTCGTGGCGTTGGCCGGGACCATCACCTCGGGCATGATGATGCTGTCGGGTATGTCCGTGCGGACATCGATCAGCATGCCGCCGGCGGGGGCCGGGCCCGGGATGGTGAAGGTGAGGGCCTGCTGCTCGCCCTGGCGCAGGTAAAGCGCGGCGGGTGCCACCGAGAAACTGATGGCGTCGACCCGGAAGGTGCCGACATCGAGGTTGCCGGCGAGCGAGTTCAGGATGCTCAGGCGGTAGGTGTTGCCCGGCGCGACGGCGGGGACGAAGAAGCTGAGCGAGCTCGGCGACTCGAAGACCGTGCGGGTGGGGGTGGAGTTGAAGTAGACGATGTCGGCGGTGGTGAAGCCGGCGCCGAGGACGCTGACGCGCGAGCCGACCGGGGCGCGGGTGGCCTCGGAGCGGATGACGTAGCGGCCGGTGATGCTCATCGTCTGCAGCTCGGAGGTGACCTCGTTGGGCACGCCGCCGGAGCTGTTCTTGGACGAGAACTCGCAGATGAAATAATAGGACGCGGAGGTCCGGCCGGCCGGGATCTGGTATTCGAACTCCCAGATGTCGGAGCCGGCGATGCTCTTGGTCATCTTGTAGACCGAGCCGTCGATGATGATGCGCGGGACGATGCTCTCCGGGTCGATCTGGCTGCTCGTCGGACGGAAGCTGGCGGTGATGGTATAGATCTGCGACGGGTTCGCGGGGACAGTGCTGGGCGTCAGGTTCGTGATCTGGAAATTGCAGCCCGTGAGGACCAGCAGCGCCACGCCGGCAACGAGGGCCGACAATATTCTGCTCGCGTGAAGGAAGGGAGTCTTGTGCATTTGGGTAAAGTGATCGCCGGGGCCGCGTAGGCCGTTGGCTGGTCGTAAATTGACTCATTTCATAATGGCCGGGTTCCCCACAGGGCAAGAAAAAGCTCAGGACACGGCGGCGGTGCCGCTGGGTGTCTACGTGCATGTGCCCTTTTGCGCGACGACCTGCAACTTCTGCGCGTTCTACCAGACGGTGCCGAAGGGCGACGCGGTGCGGCGCTATGTCGATGCCGTGGAGGCGGAAGCGGCGCTGGTCAACTGGAACTCGCGCCGTGCGGCCACGGCGTTCTGGGGCGGCGGCACGCCCGGCCTGCTCAAGCCCGCGGAGATCGAGCAGCTCGGCCGCATCATGCTGCTCTATTCCGGCCAGCCCGCGGAGTGGACGGTCGAGCTCGCGCCGGCGACCGTGACGGCCGACCGCCTCGCGGTGCTCAGGCAGCTCGGCGTGACGCGCATCTCGATGGGCGTGCAGAGCTTTGACGACGCCCTGCTCGACGCGCTCGGCCGGCAGCACACGACCAACCAGATCTACCGGGCCTACGACCTGATCCGCGGGGCCGGTTTCGCCAGCGTGAACCTCGACCTGATGTTCGCGCTGCCCGGCCAGACCGAGGAGCAATGGCGCGGCGACCTCACCGAGGTGCTGCGCCTCGCGCCCGACCACCTCTCGACCTATTGCCTGACCTTCGAGGAGGACACGGCGCTGTGGATCAAGCTCTCGCAGGGCAAGGTGAAGCTCGACGCGGACAAGGAGGCGGCGTTCTACGTGAAGACCTGGGAGTTCCTCGAGTCGTCGGGCTACGCCCAGTATGAGGTCTCGAACTTCGCCCGCCAAGGCCACCAGTGCCGGCACAATCTCAACACCTGGAACATGCACGAATGGGTCGGGCTCGGGCCCTCGGGTGCGTCGCAGCACGCCGGCTGGCGTGCCGCCAACCCATCTGACCTGACCCAATGGCATGCCGACCTCGACGCCGGCCGCCGGGCGATGACCGACCGCGTGGCCCTGACCAACGAACTGCTCGCGGCCGACTCGGTGATCTTCGGCCTCCGGATGAACGAGGGCGTGTCGCTCCCGCGGCTCCGCCGGCGTTTCCCGACCGCCGCGTGGAACGGGCTGGAGGACCTGCTGCCCAAGCTGCTCTTCGGCGGATTGCTCGTGGCGAGCGTCGAGGGCCGCATCAGCCTGACCCCGCGCGGCCGCCTTGTGGCCGACGCCATCGGTGCGGAAATCCTTGAGGCTTTCGAATCTGCTGCAAAGGTGGCTGTCAAATGATCCGTCTCCGCCTGCCCCTCGCTCTGCTCGGCCTCGTGTTTTTATCGGGCTGCCAGACGACGGAGCCTTCGCCGCTGGACCAGCCGCTGGTCGCGCGCTTTTTCATGGAGCTGCGCCCGGGCACGCCGGGCCTGCGGGTGCAGCTGCCGGTCAGCAAGGTGGTGCTGACCATCAACCCCAAGCCCGTCCTCGTCGAATCCGACATCGCCAACGTCGAGTTCGCCAAGGTGGACCTCGGCTGGTGCCTTTATTTCCAGTTTTCGTCCGCCGCGGCGCGCGATCTCTACCGGCTGAGCGCCGCCAACCTCGGCGGGCGGCTCGTGCTGACCCTGAACGACGCGCCGGTCGGCGTCCGGGTGCTCGACCAGGCCATCCCTGACGGAGGCCTGCTGATCTTCGTCGAGGTGCCGAACGAGGAATTGCCGCCCATCGCCGAGCGCCTGAAGCGGACCTCGGCGGCGATCGCGAAGAAAGGACGCTGACGCCGTGGCCAAAGCCCCGCTGCTCGCCCTCCTCCTGCTGGCCGCACCGCTCGCGAGCGCACAGCGCCTCGAGTTCAGCTGGCCGACGCCCAACCGCGCGTGGGAGCAGGGCCGCGACTACACCGCCTGGGTGCAGCCGACCGTGTCGGGGGTGGAGGAGTCCGGCCTGTTCGGGTGCGTGCGCAGCAACGGCACCCAGTTCCACGAGGGGCTCGACATCCGGCCCGTCGCCCGCGACCGCGCGGGCGAGGCGGCGGACAAGATCACGGCGGCGATGGACGGCGTCGTGCGCCATGTGAACGCCTCGCCCGGCAACAGCAGCTACGGCCGCTACATCGTGATCGAGCACCCCGACCAGACGCCGGCGGTCTACACGCTTTACGCCCACCTGGCCCGGATCGAGGCCGGCGTCCGCCCGGGCACGCCGGTGCGCCGCGGCGAGATCATCGCCACCATGGGCCGCAGCGCCGGCGGCTACGCCATCCCGAAGGACCGCGCCCACCTGCATTTCGAGATCGGTTTCGTGGCGACGCAGAATTTCTCCTCCTGGTATGCCTGGCGGAAATTCGGCAGCCCGAACGAGCACGGCATTTTCAACGGCATGAACCTGATGGGGATCGATCCGCATGACTTCCTGCGTGAATTGCGCCGCGGCCGGGTGGACAATGTGCAGGAATATGTCGACCGCCTGCGCAGCGTGGTGCGCGTGCGGGTGGCGACCACCCGCACGCCGGACTTCATCACGCGTTACCCGTCGCTGCTGCGCAAGCCGGTCAGCGGGCTGGTGGCGGGCTGGGAGGTGGAGTGCAACGCCACGGGCCTGCCGTTCGCCTGGACGCCGCTGAGCGCGGCCGAGCTCGGCGGCCAGCGGACCGGCACGGCGAAGATCGTCTCGGTGGATGCCGCGCTGTTGCGGGCGAGCCGCTGCAAGTCGCTCGCGCGGCTTTCGCGCGGCAGCTATTCACCCGGCTCCGACCTGACCACCATGCTGCAGCTGGTGTTCGGGCTGCGGTGAACCGGGTGGAGGCGGGACCATCAGTCCCGCGGGTTTCAGGCATCGTGCCTCGTGGGACTGATGGTCCCGCCTCCAGACAGACCTCAGCTCTGCGGCTTCAGCTTCCGCAGCAGCTTCCGGAATTCGGGGTCGGCCTTGAGGATCTCGAGGTCGGGGTCCTGCTGCATCCAGTCGAGGTCATCATAGCCGAGTGACACGGCCTTGCGCAGGGAGCGCAGCGCGTCGGGGCGCTTTTTGCAGAGGGCGAGGGAGCAGGCCAGGTTGTAGTGCGCCGTGGCGTTGTCCGGCTCGAGGCGCACCAGCTTGCGGTCCATCTTCAGCCCGTCGGCGATGCGCCCGACCTTGGTGTAGAGCCCGCCGAGCAGGCCGACAACGTCCACATAGTCCGGGCAACGGCGGTGCACCGCCTCGAAAAACTCGATTTCAAACTGGGGATCGGGCTTGGGCTTGCTGGACATGGCTACTTCTTCAGGCGGTTCGGGCAGCGGCCGGTCTGGCGGAAAGCGATGCACTGCGCGCTGACCTGCAGGCGCTGCGAGACCGGCTTGAGGCCGAGCTTGAGCGAGACGGTGCTGCCATACCATTCCATGAACGGGGCGCTGATCTCGAAGATCTTGTCGCAGTCCACGCAGACCACCTGCGCGACCTGGGTGTTCCCGCCGGTCGCGGGCAGGTAGAATTTCTCGCCGGAGCCGATATCCACCTCCCGCAGGATCTGGCTCTCGGTCATCAGGGGCAGGGTGCGGTAGACGGTGGCGCGGGACACGGAATCGTCGATCTTCCGGGCGCAATCGAGCAGCTGCTCGGCGGTGAAGTGCTCCTTCTGGGCGAAGGCGGCGTTGAAGATCGCCAGGCGCTGGTCGGTCACGCGCAGCCCTTTCTCGGTCAGGTAGGCTTGGAACTTTTCGCGGGCAGATTCGACACTCACTGGCGGGAATGTCGTCCCGGGCGGCTCCGCCTGTCAAAAGGAAAGTAGGAAGGCTTTTTGAACCACTAATGGGATTTCCCAACGGGAAATCCTACTGGGTGTGTGGCGACGGATTGTCGCCACCATTTGGTTATTGGGCCGGCTAATCGTCGGCTTTTCACCAGTCTGCGATTAGCAGACCCTTGGATAACCACTGGAGCCGATCAGGCGGAGGGGTGGATCAAGGTTTCGCCTTTGGCGAAACCCATTAGTGGTTAATTAAGCCTGACTGGAAAACACGTTGCCACGCTCCTCGGTCCGGCCTCTCTTGGGCGCGATGATCGTGGGCGTCCAGCCGCTGGCCGGGTTCGACAAGCTCCTGCACTACACCGTGCCGGAGACGCTGCGCGGCGCCGTGCGCGTGGGGTCGTTGGTGCGGGTGCCGATCATGAACCGCTCGCACCTCGCCCTGGTGCTGGAAAAGGACACGATCCCCGATGTGCCGCTCGCCCGCCTGAAGGCCCTGAGCGGCGTCCTGCACGAGTTCCCGGCGCTCACGCCCGACCTGCTCGAACTGGCGCGCTGGATGCACCGCTATTACGCGGCGCGGATGGAGGCCGTGCTGGAGGCCATGATCCCGGCCGCGGTGCGCGA
This sequence comes from Lacunisphaera sp., assembly GCA_041909435.1. Taxonomy (GTDB): domain Bacteria; phylum Verrucomicrobiota; class Verrucomicrobiia; order Opitutales; family Opitutaceae; genus Lacunisphaera. The sequence goes on along the minus strand of JAYRDK010000034.1, from coordinate 17,137 downwards.
CGGCGCGCATCTCAAGTCCGAGAAATACCTCGAGGTGGCGCGCGCGCTGTCGCCGGACGAACACGCGGTCCTGGTGAAGAAGGCGCCCAAGCAGGCGAAGCTCTACGATTTCCTGAAACAGCAGTTCCAGCCGCAGAAGAAGTCGCTGGTCCTCTCTCGTCTCGGCGCGACCGCCGCGGTCGTCAGCGCCCTGGTGAAGCACGGCCTGATCCGCGAGGAGGCGCGCCATGTCGAGCGTGTGGCCTATGCCGACAACTGGACGGGTGGCGAGATCGTCACGGGCCTGCCGCCGAGGCTCAACGACGAGCAGACCGCCGTGGTGGCGTCGGTGGGCGAGAGCCTGGAGAAGAAGAAATTCGCCGTTCACCTGCTGCACGGCGTCACCGGCTCGGGCAAGACCGAGGTCTATCTCCGCGCGGTCGAGCAGGTGCTCGCGGCCGGCGGCAGCGCCATCTACCTCGTGCCCGAGGTAGCGCTCACCCCGCAGACGGTGGCGCGGTTGCGCGGGCGTTTCGAGGCGGCCGGGCACAAGACCGTCGTCTGGCACAGCCACCTCGGCGAGGGCGAGCGGCTCGACGGCTGGACCGCGCTCGCCTCGGGGCAGGCGCGCGTGGTCGTCGGCGCGCGGTCGGCCGTGTTCGCGCCGGTCAAGGACCTGCGCCTCATCGTCGTCGATGAGGAGCACGAGCCGGCCTACAAGCAGGACGAGACGCCGCGCTACCACGGTCGCGATGTCGCCGTTTACCGGGCCAAGCTCGCGCACGCGGTCTGCCTGCTCGGCTCGGCGACGCCTTCGCTCGAGTCCTTCGCCAACGTGAAGGGCGGCAAATACCGGCTCAACACGCTGACCAAGCGCGTCGACGACAAGCGCATGCCCGACATCCAGATCGTGGACATGCGCATCGAGGTCATGCGGTCGCGCGGCATGGTGACCCTTTCGCGGCTGCTGGTGGACCACATGCACCAGCGCTTTGCGCGGAAGGAGCAGATCATTTTGTTCATCAACCGCCGCGGCTACTCGTCGAGCATGCAGTGCCGCAAGTGCGGCCACGTGGAGGAGTGCCCGCATTGCAGCGTGTCGATGACCTACCACCGCGCCGACGAGACCCTGAAGTGCCACCTCTGCGGCCATCAGCGCGGCGCGCCGGCCGTGTGCCCGTCGTGCGCGGCGCCCGATATCCGCTGGCGCGGGCTTGGCACGCAGCGCGTCGAAGAGGCGGTGCGGCGGGTGCTGCCGCGGGCCCGGCTGGAGCGGATGGACACGGACACGATGGCGAAGAAGCACCGGTTCCGGCAGATCCTTGGCGACTTCCGGGCCGGCAAGATCGACATCCTCATCGGCACGCAGATGATCGGCAAGGGGCTCGATTTCCCGAACGTCACGCTGGTCGGCCTCGTGGACGCGGACCTCTCGATGCACGTGCCGGACTTCCGGGCCAACGAGCGCACCTTCCAGCTCCTCGTGCAGGTGGCCGGCCGGGCGGGCCGTGGCGACCGGGCGGGGGAGGTGGTCGTGCAGACCTTCACGCCGAAGGCCGATGCCATCCAGTTCGCCAAGCGCGCGGACTTTGACGGCTTTGCCGAGACCGAGCTGGGGGTGCGCAAGAAGTTCGCTTATCCGCCCTACCGCCACCTCATCCACCATATCTTTCGCGGGCCCAACCCGGAGAAGATCCGGTTCTTCGCCGACCACTGGGTGAAGCAGGTGGAGAAGACCTTGGGCGCCGCCGTGGAGATCCGCGGGCCGACGCCGTCGCCCATCGAGAAGGTGAAGGACGAATACCGCTTCCAGGTCTGGTATTTCTGCGCCCGGGCCACGAAGGTTGTCCCCGAGTTGGTGAAACTGCAGGCCACGGTCCAGTGGCCGGATGATGTCACCCAAGTGCTCGATGTTGACCCGATGAGCATGCTGTGAGGTAGGGCGAATCCTCCGGATGAGCCATCGCAGGCTGGCGGCTCGTCGGGACGACTCGCCCTACCTGCTGACCTGGCGGTAATTTAATCTTTATCTGTGCTTATCCGTGTTCATCTGTGGTGAAGCTTTTTAGATGAAAATCTACTTCATGGGCATCTGTGGGACGGCGATGGGCAACGCCGCGTTGCTCGCGCGCGCCGCCGGGCACGAGGTGCTCGGGGCCGACACCGGCGTCTATCCGCCCATGAGCACCGTGCTGGCGGCGGCGGGTATCACGCTTCACGAGGGTTACGATCCCGTGCGCCTGGAAAAGCTCGCCCCCGAACTCGTGGTCGTCGGCAACGCCATGTCCCGCGGCAACCCCGAGGTCGAGTGGCTGCTCGACACGCGCGCCATTCCCTTCACCTCGCTGTCGGCCTTCCTCTACGACGCCGTGCTCTCCGTGCGGAAAAACATCGTCGTGGCCGGCACGCACGGCAAGACGACCACGACCGCGCTGACGGCGTTCCTGCTGCGCGAGAACGGCCGCGACCCGGGCTTCCTGATCGGGGGCGTGCCGCTCGATCCGCCGGTGGGCAACCATCTCGGTGCGCTGACCGACCCGTTTGTCATCGAGGGCGACGAATACGACAGCGCCTTCTTCGACAAGCGCAGCAAGTTCATCCACTACGCCCCGCACATCGCGGTGCTGAACAACCTCGAGTTCGACCACGCGGACATCTTCCGCGACCTGGCCGACGTGCAGCGGACCTTCCTCCACCTCACGCGCATCGTGCCGCGCAACGGCTGGGTCGTGCTCAACGGCGACGACGCCAACCTCAAGGCGCTCGGCGCGCTGGCCTGGACGCGCGTCGTGCGCGTCGGCCTCGAGGAGGGCAACGACCTGCGCATCGCCGGATTCCGCGAGTCCGCCGACGGCGCGGCCTTCCGGCTCGTCTGGCAGGGCAAACCCTGGGCCGACGTGAAGTGGGCGCAATCGGGCGTCTTCAACGCCCGCAACGCCGCCATGGCCGCGCTCGCGGCGGGGTTGGCGCTGTTCCCGGACGACCCCACGAAGCTGAAGCTCGATTCCCTGGCAAAATTCCGCGGCGTGAAACGCCGGCAGGAACTGCTGGTCAACACGCCCCGGCTCAAGGTCATCGAGGATTTCGGCCACCATCCGACGGCCCTGGCGGAAACGCTGCAGTCCTTCCGCGCCCGTTTCCCGGGGCACATCATCCACGCGGCCTTCGAGCCGCGCAGCAACACGTCGCGGACGAAGGTCCTGCAGACGGCCTTCATGCGGGCGCTGGCCCTCGCCGACGAGGTCTATCTCGGCGCCATCGCGCGCCCGGAAAAACTGAAGCCGGAGGAACGCTTCGACGTGGAGGCCGTCATCCAGCACCTCGCGACCCAGGGTGTGGACGCCTACACGGCGCCGACGCACGCCGCCTTGCTCGAGATCATCCAAGGGAAGGCCGCGGAGGAAACGGAGCGGCCGCAGATCGTGGTGTTCTTCACCAACGGCTCCTTCGACGGGATCATCGGCAAGTTCGTGGCGGCCAACAGCCGGGGTTGAGCTAAAGGTAGGGCGAGTCCTCCGGACGAGCCGAGGCCACCTCATTTTGGGCGGAAAGACGGCTCATCCGGAGGATTCGCCCTACCATAATGGGGGCGTGCAGAATCTGCCTCAGCGTCAGCGGCTTTATCATGAGGTCCCATCATGGGTGGCAGAGACTTCGCTCTATTTTGTGACCTTTTGCACGATACCGAGGGGCCGGAATCAACTCTGTGAGCCGAAAGTCGGTCAGGGGCTGTTGTCATCGGTTGCTTACTATCATCAGACGTCGCGGTGGTGGGTCCGATTATTTTTACTGATGCCTGATCATGTTCATGCCCTGATGGCCGTGCCTAAGGGCGAGTCACTGCCTGACGTGGTTCGCATGTGGAAAGGCTACCAAACGAAATCGCATGGCATTTCCTGGCAGACCGGCTTCTTCGATCATCGCTTGAGGTCTGGCGAATCGGAGCAGGAGAAGACGGATTACATCAGACAGAATCCGGTAAGGGTCGGCTTGGTATCGAAGCCGGAAGAATGGCCGTATTACTGGCCACGCGGGTAGGGCGAGTCCTCCGGACGAGCCGTTTTGCGCAACGAATCCGAGTGCGGCTCGTCCGGAGGACTCGCCCTACCGGTGACGGCCTTTCAGGCCGTCACTGCGCCTGCTTGGCGACCTTGAATTCCGCGGGCTTTTCGCCCTTCGGCAGCGCGAGCAAATCGTAATCCTGGTAGCCGGTGATCTTGACCTCGGCGAACTCGCCGACCGGGAGGTCGCGCGGCACGTAGACGCGGCCGTCGATGTCGGGCGCGTCGGCCTCGCCGCGGGCGATGCCGGGTTCCTCGACGAGCACCCTGAGGGTCTTGCCGACGTAGCCCTTGCTGACCTCGGCGGCGATCAGGCGCTGCAGGCCCATCAGGGTGTGCCAGCGGGCTTCCTTCACCTTGGGCAGGATCTGGTCGGGCATCTTGGCGCCGCGCGTGCCCTCCTCCTGGGAATAGCGGAACACGCCTAGGCGCTCGAACTTGGTCTCCCGGATGAAACCGGCGAGCTCGGCGACGTCGGCCTCGGTCTCGCCGGGGAAGCCGACGATGAAGGTGGTGCGGATGGCGATGCCCGGGATGCCGGCGCGGATGCGCTTGAGCAGGTCGCGGATGTAGTCGCCGCTCGTCTCGCGCTGCATGCGCTCGAGCATGTTGTCGCTGATGTGCTGCAGCGGGATGTCGATGTAGCGGGCGACCTTCGGGCACTCGGCAATCGTCTTGATGAGTTCGTCGCTCCAGTGGGCCGGGTGCGTGTAGAGCAGGCGGATCCAGAAGTCGCCCTCGATGGCGTTGAGCTCGCGGAGGAGGGTGGTGAGGGCGGTGCCGCGGGAGGAATCCACCGGCGTGCGGGGATTCGGGCGCTGCTCCCAGGTGTCCATGCCGAAGAAGGTCGTGTCCTGCGAGATGAGGTTGAGCTCCTTGACGCCCTCCTTCACGAGCTGGCGGGCCTCGGCGACGACGCTCGCGACGGTGCGGCTGCGGTGGCGGCCGCGGATCTGCGGGATGATGCAGAAGGTGCACGGGTGGTTGCAGCCCTCCGCGATCTTCATGTAGGCAAAATGCTTCGGCGTGAGCCGGAACCGGGGCGTGTCGTAGTCCGGGATGTAGGTGGACTTGCCCTCGATGAAGACGGCGGGCGCGGCCTTGGCCTCGTTCTTCCCGCGGTCCTTGGCGTAGATCTCGTCGATGATCGGGGCGACCTTGGTGATCTGGTCGAGGCCGATGAAGGCGTCGACCTCGTCGTGCAGCTCCGTCTTGAGATCCTTCGAGAACCGCTGCGACATGCAGCCGGCGACGATCAGCTTCTGCTCCTTGCGACGCTTCTTCATCCCGCGGTTCTGGTGGACCTCGAGGATATGGCCGATCGACTCCTCCTTGGACGAGTCGATGAACGAGCAGGTGTTGACGATGACGACGTCGGCCTTCTCGGCCTCGGGGATGACGGCCATGCCCGCCTGGTGCAGGTGGCCGACCATGATCTCGCTATCGACGAGATTCTTGGCGCATCCGAGGGAAATGAGGCTGACTTTGATCATGAGGTGGTCCGTAGGTTGTGTGCTTGCACACAACGTGGCGCGCAAGCGCGCCACCTACAAAGGCCTGCAAAATGAAAACGGCGGTCATAGACCGCCGCTACAGTTCGAAGGCGGAAGCAACGATGTTACTTCTTGGCCTTGGCGATCTTGGCCTTGATGGCGGCATTGCGACGCTTGTGGTAAGCGAGGCGGCGTTTCTTTTTGATGTGCTTGTTGGTTTGTTGACCCATGGTGAGATGAATTGAGGGGAGACTTGTGCCTGAAAGCCGGGGCCGGAGTCAAGCGGTGGATTGGATGGTAGGGGCCGTTGCCCTCAACGGCCTGAAGGAAGGGCGCTTGAGGGCAAGCGCCCCTACCGGGTTGCCGGTTGCTGGTTCAGTATCGCGCCAGCGTCGGGTCGATTTGCTCCGCCCAGGCGTCGATCCCGCCGGCCACGTTGGTGACGTGGGCGAACCCATTGGCCCGCAGGAACTGGGTGACCCGCATGCTGCGGCCGCCATGGTGGCACAGCACCAAAATGGGCTGGTCGCGGGGCAGGGCGGGCAGGTTTTCCGGGATCTGGCGCATGGGGATGTGCCGGCTGCCGGCCACGGCGCAGGTGGCGACCTCGCCGGGCTCGCGGACATCGAGCAGCAGGGCGCCCGCGCCCAGTTGTTGCGCGGCAGTGGTGACATCGATTTCGAGCGGTGTGTCCATGGACGGGGCAGCCAAGGCCAAAGGCGCCGTTTGGCAACCCGTTAACCGATGATCAGGGCTTGAATCCCACAGGACGTAAGCGTCCTATACGCCCCATGTCTGAACGTTTTGTCGTGATCATGGCCGGCGGCCGCGGGGAGCGGTTCTGGCCCCAAAGCCGCGAAGCCACGCCCAAGCACCTGCTGCCCATCGTCGGGGACAAGCCGATGCTGGCCCAGACCGTGGACCGGGTTGCCGGCGTCGTGCCGCCCGCCAACGTCTTTGTCATCACCACCCAGGCCCAGCTTGCGGGCTGCCGCGCCGCCTGCCCCAGCCTGCCCGCCGCCAACATCGTCGCCGAGCCGATGGGCCGCGACACCGCGGCGGCGACCGGACTCGCGATGCTGCTCGTCAAGCAGCGCAACCCGGCGGCCGCCTTCGCCATGCTGCCGGCGGACCATGTCATCCACGAGATCGGCGAATACGCCAGGCTGCTCAACGTGGCCTTCGAATCCGCCGAGTCGGCCGACGTGCTCGTCACCCTCGGCATCAAGCCGGCCACGCCCGAGACGGGTTTCGGTTACATCCAGCAGGCCGGTCCCTGGAAAAAGGTCGGCGGCCGCGACGTGATGGCCGTGAAGCGGTTTGTCGAGAAACCGAACCTGGAAACGGCCAAGGCCTACCTCGCCTCCGGTGAATATTTCTGGAACGCCGGCATGTTCGTCTGGCGCGTGCCGGTCGTGGAAGCGGCCTTCAAGGCCCATGCCGCGGAACTCTACGCCGGGCTGGCCAGGCTCGAGGCTGCCGCGAAGTCGGCCGGCGGCTGGGCCACGGCCTTGGCGGAGGTTTATCCGACGCTGAAGAAAATTTCGGTGGACTATGCCCTGATGGAGAAATCCACCAATGTCGTCGTGGTGCCCGCGACCTGTGACTGGGACGATGTCGGCGCGTGGCCGGCGATCGCCAAGCATTTCACGCCGGACCCCGCCGGCAACGTGTTGCGCGGCCTGGCCATGGTCGAGGGTGGCGCGAACAACATCGTGGTCTCGACCGACGGTCACCTGACCGGCGTCGTCGGCGCGAGCGACCTCGTCGTGGTCCACACGGCGGAGGCGACGCTCGTGTGCCCGAAGGACCGCGCGCAGGAGATCAAGGCCCTGCTCGAGCGCCTGAAGTCGGATCCGGCGAAGAAGAAGTTTTTATGATGCCGCGGGCAAATATGCCAATGGTAGGGCGCGGACTCCGTCCGCGCCGCGGCGGT
>JAYRDK010000034.1:0-9658 GCA_041909435.1 Lacunisphaera sp. | reverse complement strand
GCGGGGTGGCGGCGCTTTTATTTTTTTTTTCGGCCGCCCCCCCCCCCCGCCCCCGGGGCCGGCCCCCCCCCCCCCCCCCCCCGCGGCGGTGAAGGGACTCACCGCCCTACCTGACATGCGCTGCCTGGGCATCGATTACGGCACCAAGCGCGTCGGCCTGGCCCACGGCGACGAGATCGGCGTCGCCACGCCGCTGCCCGCGCTGACCGACGCCGACGAGGCCGTGCGCTGGACGAAGCTCGGCGAGGTCATCAAGCAGCGCCGCATCACCGACCTCGTGCTCGGTTACCCTTACAACATGGACGGCTCGGTCGGATTCAAGGCGAAGGAGGTCGACGCCTTTGCGGCGAGGCTGAAGGCCGCCTTCGGGCTGCCGGTGCATCTGATCGACGAGACGCTCACCAGTTCCGAGGCCGAATCCTCCATCGCGAAGAAGGACCGGCGCGCCGTGCGCGACTCCGGCCTGATCGACTCGCGCGCGGCGTGCCTGATTTTGCAGGACTACCTCGACCAGAAATTCCCGCCGCAGATTCCGGAGGGTTAACCACTAATGGCCGCTAATGCCTCACTGACCAGGCAGGCGCCATGATTGGGATTAGTGTCCAATTAGTGTGGATTAGTGGTTAAAAAGGTTTGGGTCCGGTCGGGGCTTGGTTTTCATCCGTGTTTATCCGTGAAATCCGTGGCCAAAGAACCCAAGCCATCCCGCTGGAAATGCGTCTGCGCTTACGATGGCACGCACCTGCATGGCTGGCAGAGCCAGGAGGGCGGCAACACCGTCCAGGACCTGATCGAGAAGCAGCTGAAGCAGATCTTCGGCCGGCAGATCCGCATCGAGGGCAGCGGGCGGACTGACTCGGGCGTCCATGCCCATGCGCAGGTCTTTCATTTCGACGCGGCGTGGAAGCACGGGGCGGACAAGCTGCGGCTGGCGCTGCAGACCGGGCTGCCGCGTAGCATCCAGTTGAAGACATTGCGTGCGGTATCGGCCAAGTTTCACGCCCGCTTCAACGCCAAGGGGAAAATCTACCGCTACCATGTGCATCTCGGCGCGGCGGATCCCTTCGAGGTGAACTACTGCTGGTCGCTCAACCGTGAGCTCGACTGGGCGTCGGTGCAGGCCGCGGCTAAGGTGCTGCGCGGCAAGCACGACTTCTGGGCGTTCTCGGGTGAAAACGACCGCACCTACGAGACGACCGTGCGCGACCTGCGCCGGCTGGACGTGAGCAAGAAGGGGCAGCGCGTCACGTTCACCTTCGAGGCGGACGGCTTCATCTACAAGATGGCGCGCAGCCTGACCGGGGCGCTGGTCAACGTCGGCCTCGGCAAGCTCAAGCCCGCGGACCTGGCTGACCTGATCAAGACGCGCCGCCGCATCCCGATGGTCGTCACAGCCCCGCCGCAGGGGCTGTTCCTGGTTAAGGTGCTGTATTGACCACCCGGAAGCAGGCGGTTTTTGCGGGAGCGGGCGCTCCCGTGGCAGACTAAGCTGTTGCTGCTTTCGGCGTGAAATCCGTGCTCAAAGAAATCTGGCGCGACAAACTCGATGTGCTCTTTCCGCGCAGCTGCGTGCATTGCGGCGGGGTGGTGGAGGGCGGGCGGCTGCGGCACCTGTGCCCGGCCTGCGAGCGGTTGCTGTTTATTGTAGAAACGCCCCACTGCACGACCTGCGGCCATCCTTTCTACGGGGAAATGGAGGAGAACCGCCTCTGCCCGCACTGCGAGATGCTCGAGCCGAAGTTCGGCGAGGGCAAAACCGCCATTCTCCTGAAGGGGCCCGGCCGGTCGCTGATCCACGCCCTCAAGTATCACCACGGTCTGCACGTGCTGGAGGACATCACGGTCATCATGGCCGGCGTGCCGGGCTATGGGGATTACCTCCGCGGTGCTGTCCTGGTGCCCGTGCCGTTGCACCCGGAAAAAGAGCGCAAACGGACCTATAACCAGAGCCGTTTGCTGGCCGGTTGCGCGGTGCAAGCGCTTGATGGACAGGCCCGCGTGGAGGAATTGCTGCGCCGCGTGGTGCACACCGAATCGCAAACGCATTACGACCGCGCCGCGCGCCAGCAGAACCTGAAAAATGCCTTTGCTTTGGCTCCGGGGGCCACCATTAATCCGCCGCAACGTTACGTGCTGGTCGATGATGTTTTTACAACGGGCTCCACTCTCAATGCTTGCGCCGCGGTCCTCCACCGGGGCGGCGCGCGGAACCTCGACGTCGTCACCTTCGGGCACGGCTAATCTCCCTGCATGACACATTTCGCGAAACCCAAGCTGCCGTCCGCCGCCAAGGCGACCGGCACCAAGCACACCAAGAAGAAGGTCAACACCGAGGGTCTCTGGACCAAGTGCCCCGTCTCGGGCGAGATCGTCTTCAACAAGGACCTGGAAGCGAACCAGATGGTCGTGCCGAAGAGCGGCTACCATTTCCCGATCGGCTGCCGCGAGCGCATCAAGGGCATGACCGATGCCGACACCTTCGAGGAGTTCGATGCCGGCGTGAAGTCCGCCGACCCGCTGAAGTTCGTGGACTCGACGCCCTATCCGGAGCGCATCAAGCGTTATGAGAAGGACAGCGGCCTGCCCGAGGCCGTGATCTGCGGCACGGCGAAGATCGGCGGCATCCCCGTCTCGCTCGCCGTGATGGATTTTCGTTTCTGCGGCGGCGCCATGGGTGCGGCCGTCGGCGAGAAGATCACCCGCGCCATCGAGCGCGCGCTCAAGAAGAAGATCCCGTGCATCGTCGTCAGCTCCTCCGGCGGCGCGCGCATGCAGGAGGGCATCTTCAGCCTGATGCAGATGGCGAAGACCAGCGCCGCCCTCGGCCGCCTCGCCGAGGCAAAGCTGCCTTTCGTCTCCATCCTCACTTACCCGACGACCGGTGGTGTGACCGCCAGCTTCGCCACCCTGGGCGACGTCATCCTCGCCGAGCCGGGCGCGCTCATCGGCTTTGCCGGCGCCCGCGTGATCAAGGAGACGACCAAGCAGACGCTGCCCGCCGGTTTCCAGACCGCCGAGTTCCTGCTGAAACACGGCCTCGTCGACCAGATTGTCAGCCGCCTCGAGATGAAGGACCGCCTGACCAGCCTGCTGCAGGCGCTGCACGACCACAAATACCGCCCGCACAAGGTGCCGACGGCCTCGCCGTTCCCGTCCGCCACGGCGACCGCCGGCTGAGCCCCTCATCCGTTTTTGACCACGGATTGCACGGATCAACCCGGATACAGATCTCACAGGAGGCAACAGAGGGAACGGAGCAATTCCCCCCACCTTCTCCGTGATCTCCGTTACCTCCTGTGAAAATGCCTTGGGTCCTGCTGTCTTGATCCGTGTCCATCCGTGAAATCCGTGGCTAAAGAATTTCCCGATTACGCCTCAGTCACCGACTACCTCTACGCCCTCAAGGCGGGCGGGGTGAAATACGGCATCGACCGCATGCGGCGCCTGGCCGCCGCGCTGGGCCACCCGGAGCGCAGCTACCCGGTCATCCATGTCGCGGGCACCAACGGCAAGGGCTCGGTCTCGGCCATGCTCGACGCCATCCTGCACGCCGCCGGCTGGCGGACCGGGCTCTACACCTCGCCGCATCTCGTGAAGCTCGGCGAACGCGTCCAGGTGGACCGCCGCCTGCTCACCGAGGCCGAGATCGTCGCCTACACCAACGAACTCCAGCCTGTCGCCGCGCAGGCCGCGGCGGATGCGGCCGATGAGCACGCGACCTTCTTCGAGTTCATGACGGCGATGGCCTTCCTGCAGTTCCGGCGCAAGCAGGCCGATATCGCGATCGTCGAGGTCGGCCTCGGTGGCCGGCTGGATGCGACCAATGTCGTGCAGCCGGAGATCACGGTCATCACCTCCATCGGGCTCGACCACATCGCCGAGCTCGGCGGGACGGTTGCCCTGATCGCCCGCGAGAAGGCCGGCATCATCAAGCCCGGCCGGCCGGTGGTGTTCGGGCGCCTGCCGCCCGAGGCGGAACAGGTGGTGCGCGAGGTCGCCGCCGCGGCCGGCGCGCCCGTCCACTCGGTGCGCGAGGTTTTCGGCGACGACCTCAGCCGCTATCCCGCGACCAATCTCGACGGCGACTACCAGCGCTGGAACGCCGCCACGGCGACGCTCGTGGCGCGGGTGTATGCCGAAAGGTGGAGCGCGGCCTCCGGACGCGCTAATAACCCGTCCGGAGGCCGGGTTCCACCTACTGAGGAGCATATCGCCCGCGGATTGATGCAGGTGAGCTGGCCGGGCCGCTGGCAATCCACGACGCTCGGCGGCCGGCCGCTCATCCTCGATGCCTCGCACAATCCCGAGGGCGCGGCGGTGTTGGAGCGGAACCTGCAGCAGCTGGTCGCGGCCACCGGGCGCAAGCCGGTCATCGTCGCCGGGGCCCTGGGCGAATTCCGGGCGCGGGCCCTGCTCGAGGTGGTCTGTCGTTTCGCGCAGGAAGTTCATCTGGTCACGCCGCACCAGGCGCGCGCCAGCAGCTTTGAGGAACTGATCGCGCTCGTGCCGCCGGACAGGCGCGCCATGGTGCGTCGCGGCACGCTGGAGCAGATTTTCCCCGATGCGCACACCTGCGCCGCGGGCGGACCCGGCGACACGGTTGTCGTCACCGGCTCGATCTACCTGCTCGGCGAGGTCCTCGAGCGCATCGAACCCGGCCGCGGCGCCGGCGAGGGAAAACTGCAGGACTTCTGAAGGCGGAAACCTGAAACCTGAGACCTGAAACCTGAGTTTTCCAAACCCAGACAGATCGCAGGCCCAGGTATTATTTCAGGTTTCAGGTCTCAGGTTTCAGGTTTCGGATTTCGTCTTCCCGCTTGTTTCAGGCGGGTTTCTCTTCAATCGTCAGTCCACCGATGCAACCCCGCCCGTCATTCGCGACCGCCTTCAAGGGCAGGCGCGTGCTCATCACCGGCGGCCTCGGTTTCATCGGGTCAAACCTGACCCGCACGCTCGTGGATCTCGGCGCCAAGGTCACGATCCTCGACAGCCTGATCCCCGAATACGGCGGCAACCGCCGCAACCTCCGCGGCCTCGAGCGCAAGGTGGACATCAACCTCGCCGACGTGCGCGACCGGCACAGCCTGCCGGAGTTTCTGCGCGGGCAGCATTACCTCTTCAACCTCGCCGGCCAGACGAGCCACATGGACTCGATGCTCGATCCGGAGACCGACCTGGAAATCAACTGCCGCGCGCAACTGTCGCTCCTCGAGGCCTGCCGGCGGCACAACCCCGGGCTGCGCGTCGTGTTCGCCAGCACCCGCCAGATCTACGGCCGGCCGGACTACCTGCCGGTGGACGAGAAGCACCCGCTGCGGCCGGTGGACGTCAACGGCATCAACAAGCTGGCCGGCGAGGAATACCACCTGCTCTACAGCGAGGTGCACGGCATCCGGAGCACGGTCCTGCGCCTGACCAACACCATCGGCCCGCGCATGCGCGTGAAGGACGCCCGGCAGACCTTCGTCGGCATCTGGATCCGCCAGATCCTCGAGGGCAAACCCGTCGAGGTGTGGGGCGGCGACCAGTTGCGCGATTTCACCTACGTTGACGATGCCGTCGAGGCCTTCCTGCTGGCGGCGACGCATCCGAAGGCGATCGGCGGCGTCTTCAATCTCGGCGGCGTCGGCCGCATCAGCCTGCGCGACCTGGCCAAGACGCTCGTCGCCGTGGCCGGGCAGGGGATCTACGCGGTCAAGGCCTTCCCCGCGGACCGGAAGAAGATCGACATCGGCGACTATTATTCGGACGGCCGGCTCATCGCCAAGAAACTCGGCTGGAAGCCGCGCACGACGATCAAGCAGGCGCTGGCGCTGACCGTGGAGTATTACCGCGGCGAGCTGCCGCATTACCTCTGAACCAATGCAGGTTTCACCACTAATGCCCACTAATGGGACACTAATTCAGATTAGTGAGGCATTAGTGTGCATTAGTGGTGCCCCTTTTCTGCTGTGAAAATCCTCCCCGCTGATCCGAAAGCCTCCTATCTCGCCGCGCAGGCGGAGATCGATGCCGCCATCAGGCGCGTGATGCTGAGCGGCCATTACATCCTCGGGCCGGAGCTGGAGGCCTTTGAGAAGGAATTCAGCGCGTGGTTCGGCACGGCCGGCACCGTCGGCGTGGCCAACGGCACCGATGCCATCGAACTGGCGCTGCTCGCCGCCGGGATCGGTCCGGGCGACAAGGTCATCACCGTGGCCAACACGGTCACCGCGACCGTCTCGGCCATCGTCGCGACCGGCGCGAAGCCCGTGTTCGCGGACATCGAGCCCGGCACGATGTTGCTGGATGTCGCCGCGCTCGAGACGATGCTCGCCAAGCTGCGGGACCCGAAGATCAAGGCGGTCGTGCCGGTGCATCTCTACGGCCAGGCGGCCGACATGCCGCGCCTGATGGAGGTCGCCGGGCGGCATCACCTCTTTGTGTTGGAGGACTGTGCGCAGGCGCACGGTTCGCTCGTCGGCGGCCGGATGGCCGGCACTTGGGGCCAGCTGGCCTCGTTCAGCTTTTATCCGACCAAGAACCTCGGCGCCCTCGGCGATGCCGGGGCCGTGACCGGACGGGACCCGGCGCTGCTGGAGAAGGTGAGGCTGCTCCGCCAATACGGCTGGCGGAAGCGCTACGTGAGCGATCTGCACGGCCGCAACAGCCGGCTCGACGAATTGCAGGCGGCGATCCTGCGGGTGCGGCTCACCCGTCTCGAGGCGGAAAACAAACGCCGCAACGAGATCGCCGCCCAGTATCTGGCGGCCTTGGCGGGGGCGCCGCTCCAGCTCCCGGTGATCGCCCCGGACCGGACGCACACCTGGCATCAGTTTGTCGTGCGCACCCCCAAACGCGACGCGCTGCAGGCGCACCTGGCGAAGCATGACATCCTGAGCGGCGTGCTTTACCCGATGCCGATCCACCGCCAGCCGGCGTATCATGACGCGTCGCTTTCGCTCCCACAGACCGAACAGGCCTGCGCCGAGGTGCTCTCGCTGCCGCTGCACCCGGGGCTGACCAACGACGATGTCGCGCGGGTCGCAAGGGAAGTGAAGGCATTCCCAGGGTAGGGGCCGTTGCCCCCAACGGCCCGGACGCTTGAGGGCAAGCGCCCCTACCTGCTTGCAACAATCCGGCCGGCTGCGGTGTCATGACGCCGTGGAAATCCTCTATTGGTCCATCGCCATCCTGCTGATCCTCACGGGGCTCGTGGGCTCGTTCGTGCCCCTGCTGCCGGGGACGACGCTCATCCTGGCGGGCGCCCTGTGCCAAAAATGGTTGCTGCCGGACACGCTTGGCTGGACGGCGGTCGGCTGGATCATCGGCTTCTGGGTCCTGTCGGTGCTGGCGGACATCGGTTGCACGCTGCTCGGGACGAAATGGTTCGGCGGCGGCAAGTGGGGCATGGCCGGGGCCTCGGGCGGGGCGCTGGCGGGCATGTTTTTTTCGATGCCGGCGCTCGTGCTTGGCAGCATGTTCGGCGCAATCGTGGCCGAGAAATGGCTGGGCAAGCGCACGACCGACGAGTCGCTGCGGGCGGGTGCGGGTGCCGCGGTGGGTTTCCTGCTTTCGACGATCGCCAAGCTGGCCTGCGCGCTGGTGATGATCGCGCTTTACGTCATCTCGGTCTGGAACGCCCTGCGGGTGGTATGATTGCTGAAGGGCCGGTCTCCTGACCGGCCGCGGTTGGGCTGGAGACCAACCCTCCAGGTATTGCGGTCCGCGCGCGAGCGGCGCCCCGAAATTTTTAACCTATTATATTACAAATTTACGAAGACACGGCCCGCAAGGACGCGGGCCCTCCGGCAAGGCACTCTCTGAACACCCTCAGGTTTCAGGTCTCAGGTTTCAGGTTTCAGGTTTCCGCTGCGCCTAGCGCAGCACGATCAGCTCCGCCGTGGCGGGCACGTCCTTGATGATCTGGCTCGGGAGCGGGCCGACGCCGAGGTAGCGGAGATTGGGGAGGACGGCGGGCAACTTGTCGGGATAAGCGACCTCGATGAGGCTGCGGACCATCGCGGCGGTATAGCGCTGCGCGTTCTTCGGCAGGTCGGCGAATTGGCGGACGCCGCAGATGTCCTCGGTCCAGCCGGGATGCTTGGCGTAAACGGGCTTCAAGGCGCGGCGGATGGCCTCGTTGCGCGGCACGTGCGTGTAGCGCCGGCCGTTGTCGTCCACGTAGGCGGTGCAGATGAGCAGCTCGTCGGCGCCGCTGAGGGCGTCGATTTTGTTGATCATCAGGTCCTGGTAACCGCCGTAGCGGAGGACGTCGCCCTTTTCCACGGCATCATACCAGCCGACCATGCGCTGGCGGCCGGTGCTGGTGCCGAACTCGAGCTGCTTGAGCTTGATGGTCAGCGGCGCGGCATCGTCCATCTGCGTGAGGAAGGTGTGGGTGCCGACCTTGGTGTCGTAGGCCTTGGCGACGCCGAAGGTGTGGATGCGCTGCACCGGGATGCCGGCACTCTCGAAAAACTCGGGCGTGTAGGTGTGCGAGGCCGTGACGTTGGGCGAGTAGCCGTGGCGCTTGTCGAGCCAGTAGGCCTGGCCGAACTCGCCGATGACGGTGCGCCCGGCGGCCACCTCGCGGAGGATGAGCTCGCGGACCTCGCCGATGTTCTTCGCCAGCGCGGTGCCGGCGGTCCAGTAGACCTCGGTGAGCCGCGCCAGGTTGAGCGTGAACGGCTCCGCGCCGCGGAACTGGGCGAAATCGAACTCCGCCTTGGTGAACACGCCGGCCTCGATGGCCTCGGCATTGGCGCGGGTCTCGGCGGCGGTCAGGGTGTCGAAGAAGCCGGCGAATTTCTCCGGCGAGACGCGGCAGACGTGCTGGATGGTGCGCAGGGCGCGGTCGGCGCGCTGCGCGAGTTTGCGGGCGAAGTAGTTCGGGCCGGCGAGGAAGTCGGAGTAGGTGATCTGGGCCTGGCCGACCTCGTCGAGGTAGGCCGGGGTGATGCCGCGGCCGGTGGAGCCGCGCGGCTCCTCGGCGAGGACGTGGGTGCGGTAGTCCTCCCACGCGAGGTCGAGCAGGCGGTGGGTGAGGTCGGACACCATGGTGCGCTCGTCGATGACGAGGCGGGAGAGGATCGCGTGGCCCTTCTGCTCGAGCGGCCGGGCCTCCCACCAGATCTTGCGCGGGTCGGCCACGACGCCGGAGCCGATGCAGAGGTGCGGGGCGTCCTTCACGACGACACCCGCGGGGAGCAGGTTGAGCTTCACGCCGCCGGCGGTGTGGCCGGAGTTGGCGCCGCCGTTGACCTTCAGCACCACCGTGACCGCGGCGGGGGTGCCGCGCAGCTCGTCGGCGACCTCCGGGATGAGTCGGCCCTTGCCCTCGTCACCGAGGGAGATGCCGACATCGGCGATAAGCTGGCTGGAGAAAGGCAGTAAAGACATCAGGAGGAGAAACCTGAAACTTGAAACCTGAAACCTGAATTTCAGACCAAGCCAGGCCGAGGACGGAGGACAGAGCACCGGCGACAGCCGGGCAACGCCAAATTGGCCGGCGCCGTGTCATGCGGAATTTGGCTTCGGACGTTTGCGGTAGGGGCCGTTGCCCTTGACCGGCCTCAAGTTTTCGAGCCACCCCGGGTGTTAGTCCGGGATGTTGTTATGGGTTGATCTATCGGTTGTCGTTGAAGCTGTCCCGACGGAGGGAGGCCGTAGGCCGACC
>JAYRDK010000033.1:0-41305 GCA_041909435.1 Lacunisphaera sp. | reverse complement strand
GCGCGGCCTTTCTTCGGCCCTTCCAACCCATTTAAGCCATGCAAGAAACCGTAACACTGGAGTGCACTGAAGCCCGCAAAGAGGGCAAACCCGCTTCGCGCTATCTCACCAAGCGCAACAAGAAGACCGTCACCGAGCGCATCGAGAAGAAGAAATACAATCCCTTCCTCAAGCGCCACACGCTCCACAAGGAGATCAAGTAAGTCCTCCCGGCAGTCACAGACGCCGTTAAAAAATTCAGGCCGATCCCGCGGGATCGGCCTTTTGTTTTGGAAATGGAGGTGGAACCCGGCCTCCGGACGGGTTGGTTGGAATCCCCAAGCGCCATACCGATTTTCATCGGGGGTTGCAGCGGCTGATGGCGTGAAAGTGACCCACTTCAACGGTCCACGTTTTGAGAACCCGTCCGGAGGCCGGGCTCCACCTTCCGCGCCCTGCCTTATTTCTTCTCGACCGGGGCCGGGGCCCCGGCGGCGAGCTGGGCACGGCGCGCGGCGCGCCAGCTGTCCCGGTGCTTCCGGATCCAGTCGAGCAGGGCGCGTTCAAAGCCAATGTCATATCCGAGGCGCTCCGACTCGATCCACTTGTGCTTCAGGATCTCCTCCCGCTCCGCCAAAAACTCCTGATAGAGGCTCGACTGCTTGACGAAGTCGCGGCTGCCGGTGGTTTCTGTGGGGGAGGGCGTCATGGCAGGCACGGTGGACTCAGCGACAAACGGTAAAACAACCGATTTTCATCATCGGCGGATGTTGGCGGCCCGGCTGCAGTGTCATGCGAGAAACACCCTAGATGTCCCGCAGCGCCCGTGTCAACCCGCCTGCGGGGTGGGCGTGTCTTAATGCACTCAAGGTAGGGCGGTGAGTCCCTTCACCGCCGGTCCGTCCGCGCCCTGCCTCACACCTTCAGCTTCGCCAGCAGTCCGGCGGCGATCTCACGGAAAACCTGAGCCGGTTTGCCGTCGGGATTGTTGACGGTGACCGGATGCCCGGTGTCGCCGCCGGCGCGGATGTCCGCAAAAAGCGGCACCTGGCCGAGCAGCGCCGTGCCGAGCAGCTCGGCCGTGATGGCGCCGCCGCCTTCGCCGAAGAGCGACTGTTTGTTGCCGTTGGCATCCTCGAACCAGCTCATGTTCTCGGCGACGCCGAGGAGCGGCACGTTGACCTTCTGGAACATCAGGCCGCCCTTGCGGGCGATGTTGGTCGCGGCCGTCTGGGGCGTCGTCACCAGGATGGCGCCGTCGAGCGGGAGCGTCTGCACCAGCGAAAGCTGCGCGTCGCCCGTGCCGGGCGGGAGGTCGATCAGCAGGACGTCCAACTCGCCCCAGGCCACGTTTTGGACGAATTGCTGGATGGTCTTCATGATCATCGGGCCCCGCCAGACGACCGGCGTGTTGTCATCCACCAGGAAACCCATGGACATCACCTTCACGCCATACCGTTCGAGCGGCACGAGCGACTCGCCGTCGATGGCGGGCCGGCCTTGCAGGCCCATCATGAGGGGCACGGACGGGCCGTAGATGTCGCAATCCATCAGGCCGACGCGACCCGGGCGGCCGCGGGCGTCAAGGAGCTGGGCGAGGGCGCAGGCGAGGTTGACGGCGAAGGTGGACTTGCCGACGCCACCCTTGCCCGAGGCAATGGCGACGGAATGCTTGAGGCCCTTGGGCGCGGTGCCACCGCCTGGGGTGCTCTGGCCGGGCTGGGGCGGGGCCTTGGCGGCGGAGACGGCGAGCTCGATGATCACGTCCTTCACGCCGGGCTGGGCGCGCAGGCATTTCTCGATCTCGGCCTTGAGCATCGTGGGCACCTTCGGGTCCGAGGTCGTGATGGCCACCGCGACCTTGGCCGTGCCGTCGGCGAACGCCGCCGAGCGCACGAGCCCGAAAGAAACGATATCACGGCTGAATCCGGGATACTTTACCTGCTTCAGGGCTTCCTTGATGGTGTCGGCGGTCACAATGGGTCGTGAAAATGGCTTGGAAAACGGTTGGCTTTGACCTTGTGAGTAGGCTGCCGGGAGTAAAACAAAAACCGGGCCAGAACTTTCATCATTAATTCCTGACCAACCCCCCATGCAGAACGCTTTCCGCTTCCTCCTCGGGCTCGCGCT
Source organism: Lacunisphaera sp. (assembly GCA_041909435.1). Classification (GTDB taxonomy): domain Bacteria; phylum Verrucomicrobiota; class Verrucomicrobiia; order Opitutales; family Opitutaceae; genus Lacunisphaera. The sequence goes on along the minus strand of JAYRDK010000033.1, from coordinate 39,196 downwards.
CGCCGCGCCCCTCTTCGCCCAGCGCGACATCGGCACCGTCAACGTCAACGCCGACACCCAGACCACGGCGATCTCCATCAGCTCCCCGTCGCCCGAGCTGCAGAACCTCGCCCTGAAGGCCTTCGGCGCGCACGGCCGTTACCGCACCGTCGCCAGCGGCGGCGCGTTCACCATCACCTTCACCCCGGCCGGCGCCACCGCGGTGAGCGTCAGCATCACCAAGGGCAGCGCCGGCACCCCGGTGCACAGTGAGACCGTCGCCGGCACCAGCCTGCGCAACGCCCTGCTCCGCGCCGCCGACGTCGCCGTCACCAAGACCAGCGGGCTGCCCGGCTTCTTCGCCGGCCGGCTGGCGTTCGTGGGCGAAGCCACCGGCAAGACCGAGATCTACACCTCCGACCTCTTCTTCGGCGAGGCCCAGCGCTGGACCGCCGACGGCAAGCAGATCATGAGCCCGCGCTGGGTGCCGGGCGGTTCGAAGATCGTGTTCACCAGCTATCGCACCAGCTTCCCCGACATCTATGTGCTCGAGCTGAACAACCGCCGCATCTCCCTGCTCGCGAGCTTCAAGGGCACGAACAGCGGCGGCAGCTTCAGCCCGGACGGGCAGCGTGTCGCGATGGTGCTCTCCGGCGAGGGCAACCCCGAGGTCTACGTCGGCAACGCCCAGGGCCGGCAGATCCGCCGCCTGACCAACACGCCCGCGGTCGAGGCCTCGCCCACGTGGTCGCCCGACGGCTCGCGCATCCTCTACGTTTCCGACAGCGCCGGCGGCCCGCAGCTTTACGTGATGGCCGCCAGCGGCGGCACGCCGACGCGGCTCGCCACCAATATTTCCGGCTATTGCGCCGAACCCGACTGGAGCGACGTCAACCCCAACAAGATCGCCTTCACCGCCAAGATGGGCGGCGGCTACCAGGTCGGGGTGTTCGACCTGGCCGCCCGCGCCAGCAAGATCGTCACCAAGGCCCCGACCGACGCGATCGAGCCCGTCTGGATGGGCGACGGGCGCCACGTCATGTGCACCTTCCGTGCCGCCAACACCCGCAGTCTCTGGCTGGTCGACACCGAGTCCGGCAAGGCCACGCGCCTGAGCCCGACGTCGCTCGGCAACGCCTCCGGCGCCGCCTACCTGGCGCCGTAGTTCATGAAGCTCCTCTTCATCGGCGACATCGTCGGCAAGCCGGGGCGCGAGATCGTCAGTGCACTGGTGCCGAAGGTGCGTGCCGAACGGGGCGTCGATTTTGTCATCGCCAATGGCGAGAACGCCGCGGCCGGCGCCGGCATCACCGGCACCCTTTGCAAGTCGATCCTCGAGGCGGGCGTCGACGTCATCACGCTCGGCGATCACGTCTGGGACCAGAAGGGCTTCGAACACGACATCACCACGCTCGACCGCGTCTGCCGCCCGGCCAACCTGCCGGCGGGCAACCCGGGTCGCGACCATGTGATCGTCGAGAAGGGCGGCTTCCGGCTGCTCGTGTTCACCGTGCTCGGCCGCAGCTTCATGGGCCTGAAGGCCGAGTGCCCGTTTCTCGGCGCCGATGCGCTCCTCAGGAAACTGGCCGGGCAGTTTGACGGCGCGCTGGTCGAGATCCACGCCGAGGCGACCTCGGAGAAGCAGGCCATCGGTTGGCATCTCGACGGCCGTGTCACGGCCGTGCTGGGCACGCACACGCACGTGGCCACGGCCGACGGCTCCTTGCTGCGGAAGCAGACGGCCTTCCTGTGCGACGTCGGCATGACCGGCCCGCACGAGTCGGTGCTAGGCCGCGAGATCGAGCCGGTCATCGGGCGCTTCCTCGACGGTTTGCCGCGCCGTTTCGAGGTGGCCACGGGCGACAACCGCCTGTCGGCCGCTTTGGTGGAGTTCGGCGCTGATGGCCGGGCGACCAGGATCGAGCAGCTGAGCCTGAAGAATCTTTAGCCACCAACAGTCACAAGAATCACGAAAACAGATCAGGCCGGGCCAATTCTTTTTGTGTCTTTTTGTGACTTTTCGTGGCTAACTCCTGCCACGTGAAATTTTCCTCCCCCGCCGCCGATGCCTTTGTGCCGGACAAACGTCCGCTGGCGGCGGCCTTGGCCCGCACGACGCACCTGTGCATCGCGGCGCACCAGGATGACATCGAGATCATGGCCCACTCGGGCATCGCCGAGTGCCACGGCCGCAAGGACCGCTGGTTCACGGGAGTGGTGGTGACCGATGGCGGCGGCAGCCCGCGCGCCGGCCGGTTTGCCGAGTTCACCAACGAGCAGATGAAGGTCGTCCGTCGCGACGAACAGCGCCGTGCCGCCCGCCTCGGGAAATACGCGGCTGCCCTGCAACTGGCGCATCCGAGCGCGGTGGTGAAAAGCGCCCAGGCGACGGTGGTCCGCGCCGACCTGGTCGCGGTCCTGAGGGCCACCGCGCCTGAAGTCCTCTATCTCCACAATCCGGCCGACAAGCATGACACGCACATCGCCGTCTTCCTGCGCTGCCTGGAGGCGCTGCGCAGCCTGCCCAAGGCGAAGCGGCCCAAGCAGGTCTATGGCTGCGAGGTCTGGCGCAACCTCGACTGGTTGCTCGACACGGACAAGCACGTGCTCGACGACTCGGCCAAGCCGGCGCTCGCCGCGAAGCTCATCGGGGCGTTCGAGTCGCAGATCGCCGGCGGCAAGCGCTACGACCTCGCCATCGCCGGACGCCGGCTGGCCAACGCCACCTTCCACACCTCGCACGCCACCGATCGCGCCACGGCCCTGACCTGGGCGATGGACCTGACGCCGCTCGTGCAGGACGACAAGCTGGCGGTCGAGAAATTCACCCTCGCCTACATCGACCGCCTGCGCGCCGATGTCGCCGCCCGCTTGCGGAAATTTAAATGATCAATGGAGGCGGGGCCATCAGCCCCGCGGCCCGAGGAGATTCGCCAATGTAGGTTGCGCGCTTGCGCGCAACGTGGCGTGCAGGCACGCCACCTGTAAAAGAAGATCGAGCCGCGGGACCGATCGTCCCGCTTCCACTGCCAGCCGGCTGATTTTTTGTGTCTTTCCGTGCCTTTTTGTGGCCAACTTCACCCATGGTCAAAAGCACCGGCACCTATCAAGGCGAACTCAACTGCCAGCTCACGCACGGCCCCTCCGGCCAGCTTGTCGAGACCGATGCACCGAAGGACAACCATGGTCGCGGCCTGGCCTTCTCGCCGACCGACCTGACGACCGCCTCCTTCGCCTCGTGCATGGTCACCACCATGGCGATCGCGGCCCGCACCAAGCTGGGCTTCGACATTCCCGGGGTGAAGTGGGAGGTGTCCAAGGAGATGTCCACCGACGCCCCGCGACGCATCGTGCGCATCGCGACCCAGATCTGGTTGCCATTCCCGAAAGCCAAGGATCCGGCCGGCGTGCTGGAGAAGGCGGCGCTCAACTGCCCGGTGCATCACAGCCTGCACCCGGCGATCGAGCGGCCGGTCACTTTCCACTGGGCGGAGTAGGCGGCGCCTCGGCGGCGGGCTGGCCGGCGAGCAGCTGATAAGTGCCGTTGAAAATCAGCTCGATGCCGTCGGCCATGATGCGGACCTTGATCTTGCCGGAGGTCGGGCCGGCCGGCTGGGCCCGGCCGGTGACGGTGCGCGGCTTGTTTTTATGGTTGGTGGCTTCACCGGTAAACTCGACGGTCTGGCCGAGGGCGAGCCGGGTCAGGTCCGTGACGGGCAGCTTGATGGTGATCCGGCCGGTCTCGCCCCAGAAAAACCAGGGCCGGACCTTCGCCTCGTAGGTGGCCTTGAAGCTGTCGTCCTGCTGCAGGAAATCCGTGGTGCTGAGCGTCACGCTGCCGACGTAGATCGAGGTCTTCATCGGCGCGACCGTCACGCGCGGCGCGGCGAGGAGGGCGAGGTCCGCCCGCAGGGGCGCCACAGCGCCCAGCGCCAGGAGCAGACACAGTCTCAGTCGCGATAACCACATGCCGCCACCATGCGGATGGCCCGCGTTTCAACAAGGCAAGTTTTGCGGCCGACCCGGTCCCAAATTCTCGTTGCCAAGACCGGCGGCGGGCCGTTGCTTGGCCCCCTATGGCAAAGAAGGCGCAAGCCACCTGGGGTGGACGTTTCTCGGCGGGTCCCGCCGAGCTGATGCTGCGTTTCAGCGAATCGGTCTCCCTTGACCGCCGGCTCGCCCCGTTCGACATCGCCGGCAGCAAGGCCCACTCGGCCATGCTCGCCCACGTCGGCCTCATCACGAAGAAGGAGCGCGACGCCATCCACCGCGGCCTCGACGCCGTGGGCCGCGACATCGCCGCCGGCCGGTTCAAGTGGCAGACGAAGCTCGAGGACGTGCACATGAACATCGAGCAGGCGCTGACCCAGCGCGTGCCCGCCGCGGCCAAGCTGCACACCGCCCGCAGCCGCAACGACCAGGTCGCCACCGACATGCGGCTCTATTTCAAGGCCGCCTGCGCCGAGATCATCGGGAAGATCACCGCCGCCCAGCGCGCCATCCTCAGGGTGGCGGCGAAGAACCGCGACGTGCTGATCCCGGGCTACACCCACCTCCAGCGGGCCCAGCCCGTGTTCCTCGCGCATCACCTCTTCACCTACCTCGAGATGCTGCAGCGCGACGCCCAGCGCTTTGCGGTCGTCGCCGACCACGCCAACTGGTGCCCGCTCGGCTCCGGCGCCATCGCCGGCACGACACTGCCCATCGACCGCGAGTTCACCGCCAAGGTGCTTGGCTTCGTTGACGCCGCCGGCCGGCCGCGCGTCACCCAGAACAGCATGGACGCCGTCAGTGACCGCGACGTGTTCATCGAGTTCGCCTCGACCTGCGCGCTGACCGGCGTGCATTTCTCGCGCATGGCGGAGGACCTCATCCTGTGGGCGAGCCAGGAGTTCAAGTTTGTCGAGCTACCCGACGCCTTCTGCACCGGCTCCAGCCTGATGCCGCAGAAAAAGAACCCCGACTCGGCCGAGCTCCTCCGCGGCAAGTCGGCGCGGCTGCAGGGCAACCTGCACACGCTGCTCGTGCTCGCGAAGGGCCTGCCGCTGACCTACAACCGCGATCTCCAGGAGGACAAGCCGCCGGTGTTCGACAGCCACGACCAGACGGCGATGTGTCTCGAGGTGCTTGCCGGCACCTTCGCCGGCATGGTGGTTGAGAAAGGCCGATGCGCCACCGCCGTGGCCGACCCGGCGCTGCTGGCGACCGACCTGGCGGACTATCTGGTGCGCAAGGGCGTGGCGTTCCGTGCCGCGCACCACGCCGTCGGTGCCGTCGTGAAGCTCGCCGAACAAAAGCGCGTGCCGCTCGACCGGCTGACGCACGCCGAGGTGAAGGCGATCCATCCGACCTACGGCCGCGACTGGGTCACGTCGTTCCATCTGACCAAGGCGATGGCCCGCCGCACGGGCACGGGCATGCCCGGCCCGGCGCAGGTTGCGCGGCAGTTCAAGCGCTGGGAAAAACTGCTCGGCTGAGGCCCGGGCCATGGCCTTCTTCTCTCCGCAGCGGGATCCGGAGCTGTATCCCTACCGGCAGGGGCTTTACTTCGCGTTCTACAACGCGCTGAACTGGCAGATCGCCACGGCCACGCCGACGGTGCTGTTCATGGCCTACCTCGGGGCGGACTCCTTTCAGACCGGGCTGGTCTACGGCTGGCCGCTGCTGCTCACGCCGGTGCAGGTGTTCGCAACGGTGCTGTTGCCGAGGCTGGGCTTCAAGCGGCTCACGCTCGCCGGGTGGGGCGCGCGCAGCTGGTTTTTGCTGGTGCCGCTCGGGCTCACGCTGTTCATCCACGACGGGACGGCGCCGTGGATGATCCTCGCGATGGTGGCGGCGATGTTCTGCTACTCGCTCAGCCGCTCGGTGGGGGCGGCCGCCATCACGACCTGGCTGCAGGGTCTGGTGCCGGAGTCGGTGCGCGGCCGCTACTGGTCCACCGACCAGATCATGGGCGGCACGGCATCGGTCGGCACGCTGATGTTGTGCGCGGTGTGCTTCGCCTGGCTGCCGCAATCCTGGGCCTTTTCCGTGCTCTACGCCTTCAGCATCACCGGGGCATGGCTGGCGCTGCGCTGCCTGAAGACGCTGCCCGACATCGAGCGGCCGACGGTGATGAGCCTCGCGACCATCCGCGCGGACACGCCGCGCCATGTGTTCGGCCCCGGTCCTTTCCGGCCTTATCTCTGGCTGGCGGTGTTGTATTTCGTCGTCTCCACGCCGCTCGTGCCGTTCGGCGCCTACTACCTCACGGCCGTGGCGGGCATCGCACCCGCGAGCATCATGGGCTACACCATCCTGCAATACGGCGGCGTGATCGGCGGCAACTGGTTCATGCGGTCGCGCATCGACCGGACGGGGGCCAAGCCGTTTTTCCGGCTCACCTTCATGTTGTTCGCGCTGATCGCCGCCGGCTGGCTGGTCTGCCTGCGTTGGACCGCGGTCACGCCCTGGATGATGCCGGTGTTGTATGTGCTGCTCGGGGCCGCGACGGGCATGTTCACGGCGGCCAACGTCAGCTATCTCGCCAAAATCCTGCCGGTGGCCGAGCGGGCCCTGCCGGTGTCGCTGCACGGGGCGATCAGCTATTTCATCGGCGGACTCGCGCCGGTGGCCTGGGGCCTCGTGTTGAAGGGCGGGGAAGCCGTGCCCTCGGTGAGCCTGCCGGCCTTCCAGGGGTTCTTTATCGTCACCCTGGTGGGGGCCGTGGCGTTGATCATGCTGGTCAACCGGCTCGAGGAAAAGGCCGGCCACGTCGACCCCCTCCTCGAGGGCGGCTGGCTGTTGCGGCCGTTCCGGACGGTGAGCTCGCTCATCAAGCTGGCCGACGCGGATGAAACGCGGCAACGCGGAAGGGCGGGGACGCGACAGGGGGATTGACCTGCGAATTTCGTGCTTTCGCTCTTTCGCGCTTCCGCGATTGTTTTACGTCCGTCCATGCCGTCCATCCGCATCCTCTCCGACCGGGTTGCCAACCAGATCGCCGCCGGCGAGGTCATCGAGCGCCCCGCCGCGGTGGTGAAGGAGCTGGTTGAGAACAGCCTCGATGCCGGCGCCACGCGCATCGAGGTCGAGTTCCGCCACGGCGGCCGCAGCTACATCCGCGTCGAGGACAACGGCAGCGGCATGACCAAGGACGATGCGCTGCTTTCGCTCGAGCGCCACGCGACCAGCAAGCTGGTGGAGACGGTCGACCTCGACCGGCTGGGGACCTTCGGCTTCCGTGGCGAGGCGGTGCCGTCCATCGCCAGCGTGTCGCATTTCGAACTGCAGACGCGACCGGCGAACGGCCCGGGCACCGAGGTCGTCATCAACGGCGGCAAACTGGTGCACGTGCGCGAGGCCGGCCTGGCGCCCGGCACGCGCACGACGGTCACGCACCTGTTCAACTCCGTGCCGGCGCGCCGCAAATTTCTCAAGAGCGACGCCACCGAGTCGGCGCACATCATCCAGACCGTGCGGCTCTACGCGCTGGCATGCCCGGCGACGGCCTTCACCCTCGTGGAGGACGGTCGCGTGCTGTTCCAGTCGCCCAGTTGCAGCACGCTCGCCGAGCGGGTCGCCGAGATTTTCGGCCGGCAGCTGGCGGCGGATCTTCTCCCGGTGGAAATGGCCGAGACCGGCCTCAAGCTCAGCGGCCTCATCGGCAAGCCCGGCGTCAGCCGGGCCACGCGCCATGAGATGCTGATGTTCGTCAACCGCCGGCCGGTGGACAGCCGCACGCTCAACTACGCGCTGATCGAGTCATATGCCACGTCGCTCGCGAAGGGGCGTTATCCGGTCGCGGTGTTGTTCCTCGACCTCGATCCCGCCGCGGTGGATGTGAACGTGCACCCGGCGAAGCGCGAGGTGCGCTTCCGCAGCGAGGGTGCCGTGCGCGGGTTTGTCATCCGCGCGGTGCTGCAGGCGCTGCGGGAGTGGGGGGCGCCGGCGCCGCGGATTGCGGATCGCGGATCGGGGATTGCGGATTTCCGGGCCACGCCAGCGGAGCATTTGCCGGGAGATCCTGTGCCGAGTCCCGCGACTCCGCCCAGCGTGATGTCGCAACCCTTCCGGCCGTTCACGCAGCTGCCCGTGGCGCGCGAGCGCGCCACCTACAGTCAGCCGCCGTCCGGCGGACCGCCAATCGAGAATCTAAAATCAAAAATCGAAAATCGAGCAGACGCCTCGCGTCTGCTCGGCTGGCGTTTCCTCGGCACGGCGCACGGTGATTACGCACTGTTCGAGGCGCCGGGCGGGGTCGTGGTGCTGGACCGCCGCGCGGCGCACGAACGCGTGTGGTTCGAGCGGTTGCAAACCGAGTTTGCGCAAGGCGAGATCGCCAGCCAGCGGCTGCTGTTTGCGCTGCCCGTCGAACTGGACGCCATCGCCAGCGCGTTGCTGACCGACCGGCTGAAATTCCTGCACGCGCACGGGCTGGAGGTGGCCGAGTTCGGCCGGAATTTCTTCCGGATCGAGGCGGTGCCGGTCTGGCTGGAGCCGGCGGATGCCGAGATTTTCCTGCGCGACGTCATCGGGCTGATGCGGGAGGGCCGGTTGGACGAAAAAAAGACCGACCTCGCCAACGAGGAACTGGCCCGGCTGGCGGCCCAGAAGGCCGTGCGGCTGCCGGCGGCTGTCACCGAGGCCGAGGCGCTGGCGCTGGTGGCCCGGCTGTTCGCCTGTCACCAGCCCCACACGAGCCCGGCGGGCCGGCCGACGCATTTCGAGCTGAGCAAGGGGGAACTCGGCCGGCGCTTCCAGCGGTAGGTGCCGGACCAAGGTTCCGGCCGGCGGACCTAGGTTTTATCCGGTTAATCCCGCCTTGCTTGTCGCGTTGGCACGACTTGTGATTCTCCCTCTCCCATGCCTCCGAAAGCCACCGCCGCCAAGGCGCCTCCCAGCGCGGGCCGCCCGCACACCGACAGTCCCGAAGCCATCTTCCGCTCGCTCATCAAGCGGCACCTCATCTCGACGCTGGCGCGGCACGAGGGTTCGGCCACGCCGCGCGACTGGTGGGTGGCCACGGCCCTCGCGGTGCGCGACACCATCCACGAGCGGATGATCGCCACGCAGGCGGTGCACAACCTCAACAACGTCCGGCGCATCTACTATTTCTCGCTGGAATACCTCATGGGCCGGCTGTTCGGCAACAACCTGCTCGCCACCGATCTCATGGACACCGCCAAGGCGGCGCTCGAGTCCCTGGGTCAGGATTTCGACAAGATCCGCGACGCCGAGGTGGACATGGGCCTGGGCAACGGCGGCCTCGGCCGCCTCGCGGCCTGCTTCCTCGATTCGCTGGCGACGCTGGACTATCCCGCGCTCGGCTACGGCATTTACTACGAGTTCGGCCTGTTCCGCCAGGCCTTCGCCGCCAACGGCGCCCAGGTGGAACACCCGGACAACTGGATCCTCTTCGGCGACCCGTGGGAGGTGGCCCGGCCCGAATACACGCAGGAGGTCCGCTTCTACGGTCGCATCGAGAACGTCTTCGACGACAGCGGCAACTACCGCCCGCGCTGGGTCGACACCAAGACCATCCTCGGCGTGCCGCATGACATCCCGACCGCGGGCTACGGCACCGGCACGGTGAACCTGCTCCGCCTCTGGGCCTCGAAATCCTCCGAGGACTTCGACCTCGCGGCCTTCAACCGCGGCGGCTACGTGGAGGCCGTCCGCGAAAAGGCCATCGGCGAGACCGTCTCGAAGGTGCTTTACCCGAACGACAAGACCGAGACCGGCAAGGAGCTGCGCCTGATGCAGCAGTATTTCTTCGTCGCCTGCTCGCTGCGCGACATCATCCGCCGCCACCTGCGCAACCCGGCCAACAGCTGGAAGAACTTTGCGGACAAGGTCGCCGTGCAACTCAACGACACGCACCCCGCGATCGCGGTCGTGGAACTCACCCGCATCCTGGTCGACGAGGAGAACATGTCGCTGTCCGCCGCGCTGGAGATCGTGCGGGCCACCTTCGCCTACACCAACCACACGCTCCTGCCCGAGGCCCTCGAGAAGTGGGGCGTGGGCCTCTTTGAGCGCGTGCTGCCGCGGCACCTGCAGCTCATCTATGACATCAACACCGCGCTGATGCAGGCGGTGGAGGCGAAATGGCCCGGCGACAACGACAAGAAACGCGTCTGCTCGCTCATCGAGGAGAACGGCCACAAGCAGGTCCGCATGGCGAACCTGGCCGTCGCCGGCTCGAACGCCGTCAACGGCGTGGCCGCGCTGCACACCGAACTCCTGAAGAAGAACCTCTTCCCGGAATTCGACGCGCTCTACCCGGGCAAATTCCAGAACAAGACCAACGGCATCACACCGCGCCGCTGGCTGCTCAAGGCCAACCCACGGCTCTCCGCCCTGATCACCCGGCGCCTCGGTTCCGCCGCCTGGGTGCGCGATCTCGACCTGCTGCGCGGCCTGGAGAAGGCCGCCGGCGACGCCGCGTTCCAGAAGGAGTTCATGGCCATCAAGCGCGCCAACAAGGTGGACCTCGCCGCCGTCATCAAGGCCGAGTGCGGCATCGACGTCTCGCCCGACGCCCTCTTCGACGTGCAGATCAAGCGCCTGCACGAATACAAGCGCCAGCACCTGAACCTGCTCCACATCATCGCCCTCTACCGCCGGCTCCTGCAGAACCCGGGGCTGGACCTCGTGCCGCGCGTCTTTGTCTTCGGCGCCAAGGCCGCCCCCGGCTACGACCTCGCGAAGAACATCATCCGCGCCATCAACGTCATCGGGGCCCGCATCAACGCCGACGCCCGCATCGGCGGCAAGCTGAAGGTCGCCTTCCTGCCCAACTACCGCGTGTCGCTCGCCGAGAAGATCATCCCGGCGGCCGACCTCTCCGAGCAGATCTCCACCGCCGGCAAGGAGGCCTCGGGCACCGGCAACATGAAGCTCTCCCTCAACGGCGCGCTGACCATCGGCACGCTCGACGGCGCCAACGTCGAGATCAAGGAGGAGGTCGGCGACGAGAACATCTTCATCTTCGGCCTCAATGTCGACGAGGTCGCCGCGCTCTGGGCGAAGGGTTACAAGCCCTGGGATCATTATCAGGCCGACGAGGAGCTCCGCGCGGTGCTCGACTGGCTCGGCAGCGACTTCTTCACGCCCGGCGAGCACGGCGCGTTCTCGCTCGTGCACGACAGCCTGCTGCAGGGCGGTGATCCCTACCTGGTGCTGGCGGACTTCCGCAAATACAGCGACTGCCAGGCGAAGGTGGACGCGGCCTACCGCGACAAGGCGAAGTGGGCGAAGATGGCCATCCTCAACACCGCCCGCATGGGCAAGTTCTCGAGCGACCGCACCATCCGCGAATACGCCAAGGAGATCTGGAAGCTCAAGCCGGTGAAGATCTGAGCCTGCACCCGGAGGCGCAAACCCGCCCATGATCCACCGGTCGACCGCGCTCCTCGTCCTGCCGTTTTTGCTCCTCGCGGGCGCCGGCCGGGCGGGCCCGACGGACGCGGGCGTCCCGCTCGACATCGACGTGCGCTCCACGGTTGACCCGAAGTGGGAGGGGTTCCGGAAGCTCGCCAAGGTGGTGCACGGGAAGCTTTACCTGCTGGCCGCGGTTTCCGAGGTGCCCTCTGCCGCCAGGCTGATCAAGCCGGTGGACCGGGTCGCGTTGGCGGCGCACCTGCGGCGGGAGATGTCGCGCCACGGCTTTCGCGAGATCACGGCGCAGGAGATCCCGGAGGTGGTGCTGACCGTCACCTACGGCCGCGGCTTCCTGCGCAATCCGTATCTGGCGGACGCGATGGTCGATGAGGCCACGGCCGAGGTTCCGACCGCCACCATCACCTCGCCGAAGCAGGCGATGCGGATGCGCGAATTCGACGCGGAAGGAAAGCTGCAGAAGGCGCAGTTCGAGAAACTCTACGTTGCCGTCACCGCCTGGCAGTATCCCGCCCGGCCCGGGGACAAGCCCAACCAGCTCTGGCGGACCGTCATGGTTACGGACAATCCCGACGGCCGCGACCTGAACCTGGCGCTGCCGGCGATGTTCGCGGCCGGCGCGGGCTGGTTCGACCGGGACATCAAGGAGGGTGAGGTGACCGTGAAGTCCGCCCTGCCCGTCGGCACCGTGAAGCTTGGCCCGCTCGAGGTCATCGAGAAGGAAAAATAGGCTCCTCCCGCCGGCGCAAAACTAGCGCGATTTCTCCGCGCGGTAGCTCCAGGGCGGCACGGGGTTCTTGTCCTGCCAGACGCCGATCCGCTGCTCGCGGGCGCGGCGCTCCAGCCCCTGCACCACGGTGTCCTTCGGGTAAAGGCGCTTATACCACCAGGCCCAGCCGGCGGCGACGATGTCCTCGTTGAGCGACCGGCCGCCGCGGTAGGTGACGTCGCCGATGAAACGGCCGTATTGGTCGATGGTCTTGGCGCGGACGATGACGGTGTGGCCGTCGGCCTTGGTGCGCGTGAAATCCCGCGCCTGCTCGCCCCGCGGCTGGTGCAACTCCGGCGCATCGATGCGGGCCAGGCGCACCTCGTAGATGTCGTCGCCTTTCCGCACCTCGAGCGAGTCACCGTCCTTCACCTTGATGACCCGGCCGGTGAACTCGCGCAGCTTCGCCGGAACCTTCCGCGTGCGGGCCTCGAGCTCCGCCGGCAGGACGGCGAGCAGCCCGGCGACCAGCAGCGTCGCGCGCAGCAGAAGCGGAATGCGCCGGCGCATGGGCCGCTATTTCTGCTTCTTCACCACGCCGTAAAACTGCTCCGGCTCCTCCTCCTGCCCGGTGTCGATGACCTTCTTCAGGTGGGGCGCGAGCTTGGACTTCATCTTGACCAGCCGGTCATAGTCGGCCTTGGCCAGGGTAGCCTGCCCGCTCAGGGCGTGCAGGGCGCCGCGATACATGTAGGCCTCGGCCAGCTTGGGCTTGAGCTCGATGGCGCGGTTGTAGTGCTCGAGGGACTTCGCGTAATGGGCGGCCCCTTGCTTGCGCAGCACGTAGGCCAGGTTGTTGTGCGCCTCGGCCATCTGCTCGTTGAGGGCCAGCGCCGCCTCGAACTGCTGCTGGGCGGCGGCCCACTCCTTCTTGAAGAGCAGCACCGTGCCGTCGTTGTAGAACGAGACCTCGATGGCGCCGCGTTTGGCCGGCTTTTCGCCCGCGCTGCCGCCCGCGGGCGGGGGCGGCGGGGTGCTCGGGGCGGCGGACGCGAGCGGGGCGATGAGGAGGCACAGCGCGAACAACGACTTTTTCATGGCGAAACGGGATCCGGGTTGTAGGAATTGGCCCATCAAAAACCTAGCAACCCAATCCCCGATGCCGAGTCTTTTAACGGCATGACCCTGGGCCTGAACAAACGCCGCCTGCTGGTGGCCGCGGCCGTGCTGGCCGCCACGCTGCTCGCCGCCGCCCTGCTGGCGCGCCAGGCGCTGATCGGGCTGGTCGTGAGCGCGCTGCTGCAGCTGGGCGGGGCTTCCGCGATCCGGTTCACCATCACCACGGCGTCGCCCTGGCGCGTCGTGGTCGAGGACATCGGCTTCACGGTCCGCACCCAGACGTTCGAGGCCCGGCGCGTGACGCTGACGCGGGCGCACTGGTGGACCCCGTCGCTCGGGACCGTGCGGGTGGAGGAGGCGCGCGTGCCGGTCACCATCGATGGATCCGACACCAACCCTTGGGCGTGGTCGACCTACCGGAACACGCAGGCGAAGGTCGAGCCGTGGCAGGTGCCGCTGGAGGATCTCACGGTGGATGGCCGGCTGGTCGTGAAGGCCGCCGCCGTGCCGGCGCAGGAGCTGGCCGTGAAGCTCGCCGCCCGGCTCAACCCGGGCAATATCTGGAGCGGGAGCATCCAGGCGGACGGACCGGGCCTCGGCCTGCAGGGCGAGGCGAGCTATCACATGGGCCGGGATGAGCTGAGCTTCCGGCTGCCGGTCCTGACGCTGGACCTGCAGGCCTGGCAGGCCTTTGTGCAGCGGTTGGTGCTGCTGCCGGGGGGGAACTGGGAGATGGCGGGCAAGTTCACCGGCAGTGCGGAAGGCCGCCTGGCGGGCAAGAAGCTGACGACCGGCGGCCAGATGCACCTGCGCGAGGGGCGGGCGGCCAACCCGCAGGGGACGATCACCGCCGAGGGCATCGAGGCGGACCTCGAGTTCACGGATTTTGCGGGAGTGTTCACCAAACCCGGCTCGCTCCGCATCCGCGAGGTGCGGACCGGCCAGCTGGCCCTGCGCGACCTCGACGCCGAGATCGCCCTGGGTGGCACCAACAAGCTGGCCGTGAGCCGGGTCTCGTTCTCGGCCCTGGGCGGCACCGTGTCGGCCGAGCCCTTCAACTATTTCCCGAGCCTGCGCGAACTGGAGACGGTGGTGTTGGTCGACGGCATCAACGTCGAGGAGGTCATGGCGCTGACCCGCGACCTGCCCGCCAAGGCGGTGGGCCGGGTGAACGGACGTTTCCCGCTCCGGCTCGACGACAGCGGCGTGCGCCTCGGCACCGGCTGGCTCCAGCTCAAGCCCGGCGTGTATGCCGAGATCCAGTTCAACGCCACCGGCCTGCTCACGGGCGGGGCCTCGCCCAGCACCCCGAGCTACGCCGTCCTCAAGAAGGTCGAGTCCGGCCTGCTCAAGCTGAAGATCAGCGAGCTGCGGCTCGATATCCGTCCGCCCAACGCCCCGGCGGGTCGCTCCGCCCAGCTGCACCTCGCCGGCGAGCCCGTCGACCCGGACGTCAAGGCCCCGGTGATCCTCGACCTCAACGTCAACGGCCCGCTGGAGAAACTGATCAACCTCGGGCTCGACTCGCGCCTCAGTTTCGGGTCCAAACCTTGAAACCTTTCGCCCTGCCCGCTGACTAATCCTTCTCCCTGCATGAACCGCCGCCTCTTTCTCGCCGCCACCGCCCTCGGGCCGCTCCTGCTGGGCGGCTGCCTCAGCGTCAAGACCGCCCCCATCGAGGTGAAGCCCATCCACATCACCGTGGACGTGAACGTGAAGGTGGAGCGCGCGCTCGATGATTTCTTCGGCGATCTCGACAAGAAGTCCGCCACCATCGTCCACGAGGAGACCAAATGACCATGAAAGCCCGCATCTTCACCCTGTTCGCCGCCCTCTGCCTGCTGACCGTCTCGGCCTTCGCCGAGAGCGCCGCGGATATCCGCCGCCGCATGGAACAGCGCCTGCCCCAGATCGACACCCTCAAGGCCCAGGAGGTTCTCGGCGAGAACAACCGCGGCCTCCTCGAG
Organism: Lacunisphaera sp.; assembly: GCA_041909435.1. Taxonomy (GTDB): domain Bacteria; phylum Verrucomicrobiota; class Verrucomicrobiia; order Opitutales; family Opitutaceae; genus Lacunisphaera. Next base: position 24,040 of record JAYRDK010000033.1, on the reverse strand, counting down.
GAGCGCAAGAGCGGCACTGCCGGCGCCGCGGGCGTGGTGGCCGACGAGAATCGCGACCGCGAGGCGGTCTATGCCTATATTGCCAAGGAAACCGGCGCCTCGGCGGACTCGGTCGGGCGCGCCCGCGCCAAGCAGATCGCGGCCAACAGCCGCGCCGGCGTCTGGGTCCAGGACGAGGCCGGCGCCTGGAAGAAGAAATAATGCCGGGTCGGCGCTTGCGCCGGCCTGGTAGGCGAGGTCGCCGCCAGCAGCGACCCTGCGTCAAGCGATACGGCCTCAGCCGCCCGGGTTCAGCTTGCCCAGGCCGGTGCGCCGGGCCGGCGTGGCCTTTTCGCCGGTCGCAAGGTCGACGATCCAGAACTCGCAGAAGGTGTGTTCACCGTAGACCTGCGCATCGCTCGCGTGCCGCAGTTCGTAGGCCGCGCCGGGCTTCGCCTCCAGCGTGAGTTCGGTGCGCGCGAAAAAGGCGCCCCGGACGAACTCGACCGCGAACCGGCGTTTCCCCGGCACGAAGGTGATGGGTTGGTTCCAGCCCTTCCGGCCGGACCCGATCGGCTGGTCGTCGAGCGCGGTGATGAACACGGTGAAGTTGTCGAGCAGCGTGCTCGTCTCCTCGGAGCCGCGGATGGTGGCCGGACGCGTGTCGGCCACGACCGCCGGTGCCGGTGCGATCGACGCTGATCCGGCGGCCGGGGCGACGGGACCAACGGCGGGTGAACCGGTGGGCGTCGGTGTCGTGCAGGCCGTGAGCAAAAGCAGGGCGAGGACGGCAGCTGCTGAGATCGGGCGCATGGACATCGCGGGGGACTAAAGCGCGCCGACCCGGCCGGTTTCAATCCCGGAGTTGGGGCGCGGCTTTGGAGGCGGGGTGCCCTCACCCGCGAGGGGCGTGAATTGCAATCTGCGGGGTGGGGGCACCCCGCCTCCATCCCGTATCCGGAGTTGAATTCACGCACCGCCTCGCGCAGTGTCCGCGCAACCCACACCCAACCCCCCTATGGACCGTCTTCATGGCCTGCTCGGCGTCGCCCTCATCCTGGGCATCGCGATCCTATTTTCGAACAACCGCGGCCGGATCAACTGGCGCCTCGTGGCCACCGGCATCGCGCTGCAGACGGTGATCGCGCTCCTGATCTTCAAGGTCGGCCCGGTGGCGCGGTTCTTTTCCCTGCTCGGCCATGGCATGGGCAAGCTCGAGGAGTTCGCCCGGCAGGGCGCGGCCTTCGTCTACGGCGGCATCATCGTCGACCAGTTCGGGAAGACCGGAAATTATCTCTCCGGCGGCTTCGTCTTCGCCTTCAACGTCACCGCCACGATCATCCTGGTCTGCGCGCTGGTCGCCATCCTCTACCACTTCGGCATCATGCAGCGGGTGGTGGCGTTCATCGCCCGGGCGATGAACACCATCATGCGCGTCAGCGGCGCCGAGTCCCTCAGCAACGTCGCCAGCGCCTTCGTCGGCCAGGTCGAGGCGCAGGTGATGATCCGGCCCTACCTGAAGGGCATGACCAACAGCGAGCTGCTGGCCTCGATGAGCGGCAGCCTCGCGTGCATCGCGGGCGGCATCCTCGTCGTCTACGCCAACATGGGCGCCGCCGCCGGCATGGACCTCGCCCCCAAGCTCATCACCGCCTCGCTCATGGCGGCGCCCGGCGCGCTCGTCATCGCCAAGATCGTCTTCCCCGAGACTCAGGAGAGCCAGACCATGGGCACCGTGAAGCTCGAGGTGAAGAGCGACTACAGCAACGTCATCGACGCGGTCTCCCACGGCGCCGCCGACGGCTTCAAGATCGCCATGAACGTCATCGCGATGCTCATCGGCTTCATCGCCGTCATCGCCTGCATCGACTGGGTGCTGGTTTCCCTCGGCCACCTGGTCAACCCGGACTTCAACCTGTCGCTGAACTGGATCTTCGGGAAGCTCTTCTACCCGATGGCGTGGGCCATGGGCGTGCCGTCGGCCGACATCAGCAACGTGGCGACGCTGCTCGGCCAGAAGCTGACGATCAACGAATTCGTGGCCTTCCAGAACCTGACGAACAAGAGCGTGCCGATCGTGACCGACAAGGGCCTGCTGATCCTGAGCATCGCGATCTGCGGCTTCGCCAACTTCAGCAGCGTCGGCATGCAGATCGGCGGCATCGGCGCCCTGGCGCCCGAGCGCCGCACCGACCTCGCCAAGCTCGGCCTCAAGGCGCTGCTTTGCGGCACGCTCGCCTCGTATCTCTCCGCGACCATCGCGGGCATCGTCATCTGAGCGGGCCGCCCCGGCGGCCGCTGGTGGTTATACCCCGGTGGATGGTGCCGCCGGCGTGAACTTCGGGTAAAAGCCCGCCGTTTTGCGGCGGGCCGGCGGATTTTGGCTGACCCGGTAACGGCTTGCCGGGTTCATCGTCTTAGCAACGGGCCACCAAACATGAACTCGATCGATCTTATCCTGATGTTCGGCGGCCTGGCGGCCGCCCTGGCGGTCAGCGCCATGTGCGGGTTGGCCCTGGTGGTCTGGCTGGCCGGCGGCAAGCCGCTGCCGCCCAAGGCCGGGCACTGACTGCAGGCTTGGCGCGCGCCGGCCCCGGGTTAGCGTCCCGGCATGGAACTCAAGCAGCGCCTCGTCCGCCATCTCGGCAAGAAAACCGACACCGCAAAGGCGGCGTTCGTTGCCGCCAACGCGACGGTGCTCGGCGACGTGACGCTCGGGTCGCACAGCAGCGTGTGGTATGGCTGCGTGCTGCGCGGCGACATCAACTCGATCGAGATCGGGGAGGGCACGAACATCCAGGATCTGGCCATGGTGCACCTCGCGGACGATCATGGCGTGAAGATCGGGCGTTACTGCACCATCGGCCACAGCGCCATCATCCACGCCTGCGAGATCGGCGACGAATGCCTCATCGGCATGGGGGCCACCATCCTCGACGGCGCGAGGATCGGCGACCACTGCATCGTCGGCGCCAATGCCCTGGTCACGCAGCGCTTCGTCGCGCCGCCGGGCTCGATGATCCTCGGCTCGCCCGCGAAGGTCGTGCGGGCCCTGACCGAGAAGGAGCTGCTCGGCCTGCGCCCCTGGGCGGAGAAATATGTCGTCGTGGCCAAGGCGCACGCCGGGCTGAAGGGGTAGGGCGGGAACGGTTGCGCCGGATTTCGCAAGAAGTGCGCAGCCGGCCGGCGGCCCCGGGAGTATCATCCGGGCAATCCCCGGAATACCCATGAAAGCAAATGTCGGCTCCTATGATGTCGCGGTCCGCTTCACGGCGGGTTGCCTGATCCTCTGCCTCGGCACGCATTTCGAGACCTGGTGGGGTCTCGTCGGCCTCGCGCCGCTGCTCACCGCCCTGACCGGGTTCTGCCCGCTCTACGTGCCGCTGCACATCGACACGACCTACACCGACCGGCCTCACTGCTGACGGTCCAGCTGGAGGAAGGTGTAGCGGTAGTGCGCGTCGCGGCTTTCCTTGCGCCAGGTCTCGCGCCAGGGCAGGTGCCGCCATTCCGGGAAAAAGGTGTCACCCGGCACCTCGGCGTGGACCAGCGTGAGCAGGATGCGGTCGGCCAGCGGCAGGGTCTCCTCGTAGATGCGCTCGCCGCCGCAGATCATGATATCCCCGGGCAAGGTTTGCGCAAGGGCGAGGGCGGCAGGGACGTTCGCAGCGGTCAGGATGCCTTGAGGTGGAACCTGCGTTTCGGCCTTCGCCCCGGCTGCGGCTGACAAGCCGCGCAGGTTCATCTTTTGCGCGGCGATGTTTTGAATGTGCTCCGGCTGTGAGGTGATCACCACCGGCTGGCGGCCGTCGGCGAGCACCTTGGGCCAGGTTTCGAAGCAGATGCGGCCAAGCACGACGGTCTGGCCGGCCGTTTTCTCGTGGAACCACGCCTTGTCCTCCGGGATGTCGAACGGGAGCCTGCCCGCGCGGCCGATGACGCGGTTTTCGGCGCAGGCGACGATCAGGGTGAGTGGCTTGGACATCAGCAGGTTAGGAAGCGCAGCTTGCGCGCATTGTCGAGCCCCGTAGCAAGCCGGTGCCAGGTTTGAACGTCGCCGCAAATGCTCCTTTTGGCTGACCGCTACAGGATTGCATGGCCGCGGCCGATCCCGTGTCATAGCCGTCCTATGATTATCGGAGTTCCCCGCGAAATTAAGATTGGTGAAACCCGCGTCTCAATGACCCCCAGCCTCTGCCGGCGCGTGACCGCGCTGGGCGGCAAGGTGCTGATCGAGAAAGGCGCCGGCCTCAGCGCCGGATTCACCGACGACGAATACAAAGCCGCCGGCGCCACCTTCGCCCCGAATGCCGCGAAGGTCTGGAAAAGCGCCGACCTGATCCTGAAGGTCAAGGAGCCGCTCGAGGCGGAATACGACCTCATGCAGCAGGGGCAGACCATCTTCACCTACCTCCACCTCGCCGCCGGCCCCGCGCTGGCGAAGGAACTCTGCCGCAAGAGCATCCTCGGCATCGCCTACGAGACTGTCGAGGGCGTGGACGGCCAGTTCCCGCTGCTCAAGCCCATGTCCCAGATCGCCGGCCGGCTCTCGATCCAGATCGGCGCCTATTTCCTCCAGTCCCAGCTCGGCGGTTCCGGCATGCTGCTCGGCGGCATCCCCGGCACGATGCCCGGCCACGTGGTCGTGGTCGGCGCCGGCAACTCCGGCGCGCACGCCGTGCAGATGGCCGCCGGCATGGGCGCCCGCGTCACCGTCCTCGACCTCGACACCCGCAAGCTCGAGGCCCTCGACAACGAATACCGCGGCCGCGTCGTCACGCTCATGTCGAACCCCGCCAACATCGAGCACGAGGTCGCCGACGCCGACCTGCTCATCGGCGCGGTGCTCATCCCGGCCGCCAAGGCCCCGATCGTCGTCACCGAGAAGATGGTCGCCCGCATGCGCCCCGGCAGCGTGATCTGCGACATCGCCATCGACCAGGGCGGCTGCATCGAGACCATCAAGGCGACCTCCCACCAGAAGCCGACCTACAAGGAGCACGGGGTCATCCATTACGCGGTGCCCAACATGCCGGCGCTGGTCGGCCGCACCTCGACGATGGGCCTGACGCAGGCCACCGAGCCGTTCGTCGCCATGATGGTGCAGAAGGGCGTCGAGCGCGCGCTGAGCGAGCACAAGGGCCTCGCCAAGGGCGTGAACACCCGCAACGGCCGCATCACCTACGATGCCGTCGCCAAGGCGGTCGGGTTCGATTCCTGAGCCGGATGATTTGACCAAAAAAAGCCCGGGGCGAATGCCCCGGGCTTTTTGCTGACTGGAGTGGATGATTGCCTCAGGCCTGCGCCACGATCGTCACGCTCTCGAGCGCGACGCGATCGATGGGGGTGCTCTTCTCGCCGCCGCCGCCCGACTTGGTCGGGACGCTGGCGAGCTGCTCGAGGACCTCATCGCCCTTGATCACCGAGCCGAAGGCCGTGTATTGGCGGTCGAGGAACTTGGCGTCGCCGTGGCAGATGAAGAACTGGGAGCCGGCCGAGTCGGGGTGGGCGGAGCGGGCCATGGAGATGACGCCGCGGACATGGGACTTGGCGTTGAACTCGGCCTTGAGCTTGTAGCCGGGGCCGCCCGTGCCGGGCATGCCGGTCTCGCCGGCCTTGGTGTTCGGGCAGCCGCCCTGGATCATGAAACCCTTGATGATGCGGTGGAAGGCCGTGCCATCATAGAAACCCTCGCGGGCGAGCTTCTTGAAATTCTCGACGGTCTTCGGGGCCACGTCGGGCCAGAAACCGATGGTGATCTCGCCATAGCTGGTCTTCAGCACGGCGACTTCGTTGGTGGAGGCGTTGCTCATAAAGGCGCACAAAAAGCAGCCGCCGGGGCCTTTCCGCAAGAACCAAATCGTCAGGGCTTGGGATCCAGCCCGGCGGTCGCCCGCGCTTCACCGGGCAGGACCGGCCGGGGCATATTGCTTCAGAAACACCATGATGGCATCAAGCAGCTCGGTGCGGCGGACCTCGGCTGACGGGGTGGTATTGGCATCCCTGTCGTAATGGAAGACCGCTGGAGCGCCTGACTTTTTGGCCGCCTTTTGCGCCAGCAAGAGCTCTGAATCCAGCGCCGCGGGGTAGTGGTGAAACTGGGGCACTTTGATCCGCGGCAGGAGAGGCACGACATTGATGGATTTCTTGTAAGCCTCGACATTCTTGCGGCTGCCCCTGGCATCGATGACATCACGTTCATCGAGCCGTGATGGCGCAAGGGCTTCGTAGTTGAAGCGCCAAGACTCCAATCGGGTATTGAGATTGATCCAGGCCGTGAAAAGTGACGGCCGCACCAAGGTATGGACTGCCGGCAACCCACCACCCGAGGAGGAAAACAATACCACATGACCGGCATCAAAATGACCCTGGGCCAGCAGCCAGCGGACACCATCTTCGAGGTCATTGGGCAGTCCGCTTTCGATTTGAAAATCTCCGGCTTCCGAGAATTTGCGTCCGAAACCCACCGTGCCCCGCCAGTTGATCTGGGCCACCGCATAGCCGGCCGAGGCCAGCTTCTGGTGCAGACGGTCAAAATTGTAGGTGGTGCGCTCGCCGTTTACCCAGTCGGGGGTGAATATGATCAATGGAGCTTTGGTCTCCTTGCCGGGTGGCCGGATGAGGCGGCCGGTCAGGGGAAGTCCGTCGCGGGCGGTAAAATTGAAATGCTCGCTGGCACTCGTTTCTGACGGCGGAAAACCCGCATACCGGGAGCCCAGCGGCATCAGGCGGCCCGCGCGGCGGTCGAGCAGGAAAAAACTGCCGGGGTCCCGATCGGACTGTGAGTTTATCACGAGAACCTGCAAATCCAGGGAGTGGCTGGCGATATCGTTCACCTTGCCCGGCAAGGCCGCGTCGATGGCGGCTTGCAGCCGGCGGTCGTCTTCCTGCAAATAAATGCGGCGAGGAAGATCGGTTTCATAGACGATGGCCTTGGGCTCATGTTCATTGTCCCCCCACACGGCCAGATAGGATGGGTTGACCTCGGGTGAATTGAACAGGACCTCGGTTTTCATCGTCGCCGGGTCCAAGGCCACGACGGCGGCGGTGTTTTCGGGCCTGAAATCCCAGGCGATGATCCTGTGCTGGTCGGGATGCACGTTCACGGGCACAAGCCGTGGCTCGTCCGTCCGGCCAAGCTCCACCCGCTCCCATTCCTTTCCCGTTTGGTTGCGCCGGAGCAGAAAGCTCCGGCGGATCATGCGATCGCCCTCAAGATTGCTTTCAGAGCCGACGGCGGCCAGCGGAGTCCCGTCGCGGCAAAGCAGCCAGTTCTCAACATTGCCGGGATTTTTCTCAAGAACCTCCATTTTGCCGGTGCGAACATCGAGCCGCCGCAAATCGAAGCCGCTGCCGGCAAAGGTGGAGAGCAGCAGATGATCTTTGTCGTGGAGCAGCGGATGCTTGATGCTGCCGATGCGCTGGTTGAGCCGCTGCAGGGAGCGAACCTTTTTGGTGGAGAGTTCAAGGCTCCGGAAGTCAGCGGTGCCGGAGATCTCGTCCTCAACGAGCAGCAAGAGCAGGTCAGAGCCTTTCCACCAGTAATTCAGCAGGCGCGTGTCGTTCAGGTCGGCGATCGTGCGTGGCTGGAAGGTGGCCAGATCGAGAAGTGTGATCACATCGATCCTGCCGTTGTTGGCCACAACGCAGAGCTGACGCCCATCCGGAGAAACCTTGGGTAGTGAAAGCTGGGGTTTGGCATAAACGTCGCTGGAGCGGATCTCGGCTAATCCCGTGTTCAGCGCCAGCAGCATCCACATGAGCCGGGCGTAGAAATGTAAGGGGAGGTTTTTCACGCAAGCCACGCAAACATACGCACAGCTTGCCAGCAAGCGCGGTCGGGCTCACATCATCTGGATCCTGCATGCGCTTTGCCAAAGTCACCCTCCAAGGATTTCGGAACCTTCCGCTCGCCGATGTGGCGTTGGCAGGGAAGCGCACGTTCCTGTGCGGGGAGAATGCGCAGGGCAAAACCAACTTCCTTGAGGCGCTGGGTTATGTGACGGCGCTCCGGTCGTTCCGCGGCGCGGAGTCGCGGGCGCTGCTGGGCCTGGGAGCGCCGCAGGCCGGGCTGGGCTTCACGGTGGAGCACGAAACCTTCGGCGAGAGCCGGCTCACGATCACCCTGACCCCGCAGGACCGGGTGGTGGAGTGGGAGCACGGCAAGGTGACGCGGCTGGCGGACTTCATCGGCAAATTCCCGACCGTCGTGTTCTCGTCGCAGGACAACCAGTTCCTGCGCGGCTCGCCGTCGCTCCGCCGCCGCTGGCTCGACCTCACGCTCGCGGCGATGGACGGCGCCTACCTCACGGCGCTGCAACGCTACACCCGCGCCACGGCCGAGCGGAACATGCTGCTCAAGCAGGGCGGTCGCGATGCCGGGGCGCTTGAGGCCTTTGAGCATGAGCTGGCGGCGCACGCGGTGACGCTCGTCGCGAAACGCACCGCGGGAGTCGCCGAGCTCGGGGAGTTTTTCCGCACCGCCCACGCGCGGCTCGTGCCGGAGGGCGAGCAGGCGGGGCTGGTCTACGCGCCGGACTCGGTGGTGGCGTCGGCGGAGGAGTTTGCCGCGCTGCTCGTGAAGTGCCGGCCGCGCGACACGCTGGTGAAGTCCACCGAGCGCGGACCGCACCGCGACGACCTTGAGTTGGTGCTCAACGGCCGTCCGGCCAAACAATTCGCCTCGGAGGGGCAGCAGCGCTGCCTCGTCATCGCGCTGCGGCTGGCGCAGGCGGCGTATTTCCGTGCCAAGGGCTGCGTCACGCCGGTGCTGCTCTGCGACGACGTGCTCGGCGAGCTTGACCCGGGGCGCCGCGAGAAATTCTGGGCGTCGCTGGAGGGCGAGCCGCAGGTCATCGCGACCGGCACGAGCCTGCCGGCGGACGCGGCGGGCTGGCAGGTTTTGGCGGTAAAGGAAGGCAAGGTTATCCCATCATGATTTCCTCACGCCAAGGGGTTCTTGTAGGTTGCGTGCTTGCACGCAACGTGGCGCGCAAGCGCGCCACCTACATTATCGGGCGAGGAGGCTTATCCCATGCACTTTGAACCCTGGCAATGGGCGCTGCTGGCGCTGGGCGCGGCCTTCGCCGGGTTTTCCAAGACGGGGATCCCGGGGCTGGGCATCCTGTTTGTGGCGATCTTTGCCAACCTGATGCCGGCGCGGCAGTCGACCGGCCTGGTGCTGCCGCTGCTGATCTTTGCCGATGTGTTCGCCTATTTCGTCTATCGCAAGAACCTCAACTGGGCGCGCGTCGGCCGCCTGCTGCCGTGGGCGCTGGGTGGCATTGCCGCTGGCTGGGTGGTGCTCCGTTACGCCAGCGACCACCAGACCACCCGCATCGTCGGCGCCGTCATCGCGGTCATGCTGGCGCTCCACCTGTGGCGCAAGTGGCGCGGGACGGCCGAGTCGGCGGCGGCGCACGCCCCGGCCTGGTTCGGCCCGTTCGCCGGGTTGATGGCGGGTTTCGCCACGATGGTGGCCAACGCCGCGGGCCCGGTCATGACGCTCTACCTGCTGGCCATGCGTCTGCCCAAGCTCGATTTCCTTGGCACAGGCGCGGCGTTTTTCCTGGTGATCAACTGGATCAAGGTGCCGTTCAGCGCGCAGCTCGGCCTGCTCACGGGCCCGAGCCTGGCCCTGAACCTGTGGCTGCTGCCGGCCGTGGCGGCGGGGGCGCTGGCCGGGCCGTGGGTGGTGCAGCGCGTGAACCAGCGCGTCTTCGAGAACGCCGCCCTCGGGCTGGCGGCCGCGGCGGTCGTGAAGCTGTTGTTTTTCTAGGCGATCGTGTGGTTGCGTGCTTGCACGCAACGTGGCGCGCGAGCGCGCCACCTACATCACCTGACTGGAGGCCGGGCCATCAGCCCCGCAAGGGATGAATGTCGAAGCTGACAAAGGCGGGGCTGATGGCCCCGCCTCCATTTGGCGACAACGCCCCGGAGCCTTTACTTCCACAGACCAACTGTATTCCGTGGTTGCAACCAAATGGCACGCAGCTCCGTCAGGCAGATGTGGAAGGACAAGCTCGAGGGCAAACTCGCGCCCAAATCCTGGCCGGAGGCGCCGACGCTGGCGCGGCCGCCGTTTGCGGGCCGCGTCCTGGGCGTCGATCCCAGCCTGCGCGGCACCGGTCTGGCGCTGATCGAGTTCGCGCCGGGACGGACGCCGGTGCTGCTGCGCTGCCAGACGGTCAAGGTGGCGGCGCGTTCCCCGATGGCGGTCTGTCTCGGGGAGATCCACCGGGCGGTGACGGCGTTCGTGGCGGATTTCGACCCGCGGCACGTGGCGCTGGAGCAGACGATCTACGTGCAGAACTTCCAGACGGCGCAGATCCTCGGCGCGGCGCGCGGCGCGGCCATCGCGGCGGCGGCCCTGCGGCAGAAGGAGATCTTCGAGTATGCCCCGCTGCGCGTGAAGCAGGCGGTGGTGGGGCAGGGGCGCGCGAGCAAGGACCAGATGGCGCGCACCGTGATGGCCCTGCTCGGCCACGGCCGGGCGATGGCGTTCGACGAGGCCGACGCGGCCGGCGTGGCATTGTGCCACGCCTTCACCTGGCGCGGGTGAAGCCCGGTAGGTTTCACGTCAACGGACAATCAACGACAGCCCTTTGGTCTTCAGCAGGCCTCTTCTCTTATCTTTGCCGAACGATTACGATGAGCCACGGCCGGGCGCCAGCCCGGACGTTGGCTCGGGCAACTGGATCGGCACTTTCTTCAGAAACGTCTTTGCTTCCGCTGTCAGGGGAGAATCCACTGCTTCGATAAGCTTCTGCTCATCACTCCAGCGATCAAACCACGGGACGACGATCCGACTGATGTAGTCGCGAAGCTCATCGGCGCAGCGACCAATACTCTCGGCGCTATCATGGAAGTGGAAATCATACTTCCGAATACGTAGCCCAAGCTTCTTCTCTTCAAACCAGCCATCGAAGCTATGCGGGCCATTCAACCAAGGCGCCTCATCTTCGATGCCGACCGCATGTAGCGCCGCATGGACTCTGAAATAATCTCCTGCCCTAAACTTATGCACGTGAATGCGGCGCCAGATCCGACCAACACGACTCTGCCACCATGTCGTGCCGTGCTGCTCAAACCCGAGAGGAGCGAGACGCGACGTGACCTCTTTGAATACTCGCTGGTAGGTCTTCATCTTCCGCCGATCAGTGTTATTGTGCCGCACTCGAAAGCCGCACTGGAGATGAGTTCATGGCAGCATCTCATGTGGCAAGTGGCTTGGGCTCAAGGCTGGAGATTTTGAGTGCGGCTTTTTGGGGTTGCAGTAAGCCCGGCAAAAGCCGCACTGGAAGCTGGCAGCGGGCCGCTTCCACCATGGATCAGCAGCCCATATCATTTCCGAATTGGAAGGAGGTTTTGGCCCAGTCCCAGTTGTCTGCCGGGCAAATGGACGCCTATACGAGGGAGATCATTTCCTTCCTCAGGTATTGTAAAACGCACCATACGCCCGCTTCAGCGGAACTGGCCCGCCAATACCTGGAGATCCGGGAAACCCAGACGACCGCCCCGGCCCGCGAGGCCTTGCGTTGGTTCTACCGCTCCGCGAAGGCCGGGGCCTTGGCAACGGCGCCACGCCGCGACCTCGGCCGGTCGGTTGACCGGAACGCCTCGCGCGAACCTCCGCCAGCCGCGCAGGATCTGGGTGGGTGTGATTGGGAGCGCGATCTGATCAAGGCGGTGCGCGAGCGGGGCTTCTTGTGGCGGACCGAGGAAACCTATCGGGCATGGGCGGCGCGGTTTGCCCACTTCGTCGCGCCGCGCACGCCCTATACCGCAACCGCCGAGGATGTGGCGGCCTTTCTGTCCGATCTGGCCGTCCGCCAAAGGGCGAGCCCATCGACCCAGAAACAAGCCCTGAACGCCTTGGTCTTTCTGATGCAGGAAGCGCTGCATCGTGAGTTGGGGGAGATCGATTTTCGCCGGGCCCGGCCCCGTGAGCGTGTGCCCACCGTGCTCTCGGTGGAAGAATGCGCCCGGCTGTTTACGGAGATGCAAGGCACCCATCGGCTGATGGCGGAGCTGGCCTATGGCGCCGGCCTGCGCCTCATGGAACTGGTGCGATTGCGCATCCATCACCTCGACCTTGATCGGGGGCGGCTGCAAGTGTTGGGTGGCAAGGGCGACAAAGACCGCGTAGAGGCTTCGCCCACGCGGCTAGATGCTTATGAGCATGTATTACGTTTACGTCCTACAGTCTGAGCCGGATTCCGGGCTCTATATCGGGTTCTCGACGGACTTGAGACGGCGGCTCAGACAGCATGTAGCGGGCGAATCTCAAGCGACGGCTCACCGTGGGCCTTGGCAGCTAATCTACTACGAGGCGTATTGCCTCCGGCAGGATGCGGAAGGAAAGGAGCGGTTTCTCAAGAGTGGATCCGGTCGTCGCTATCTTGCCAAGCAGTGTGCGCATTGGTTTGTGCTCCACCCTCAGCGGACCAGCGCGTGATGCGAAGCATTCTACGCGCGAGGGTGGCACGGACATCCGCACCCTGCAGGAGTTGCTCGGCCACGCCAGCGTGGAGACGACGCAGATCTACACCCACGTCATGAAAAAGCCCGGCCTCGGCGTGCGCAGCCCGCTCGATCAGTGACCCCGATGTTAGTAGTCTATTAAACTACCAATTTTATGGCTGAACTATCTGGGAATCCATTTCCGGTGCACCCGAGGATCCGGGCGTTTCTCGAAATCGTCGACTGGCTGGTGGAGGCTGCCGCGGAGTCGGCGCGACGCACGGCCGCCCAGCGCAAGCGCCGGGCGCCGAAGCGCGGGCTCACCCTGCAGCCCGGGCCTGATACGCCGCTGTGGAACGAGTTGGTGCGGCAGGTGGCCCCGCAGCTGCGCAAGCGGGGAAGCAAGGTGCACCTCGCGCGCATCCTCGGCATCCCGAAGCAGCGGCTGAACGTCTGCCTGAAGGCGCGCACCGGTGCGCTCGACGCCGAGCGCACCCTGCTCCTCCTGGCCTGGCTCGCCGCCCGCCGGAGCGGGCGGGAGCTGGTCTGAACGATCGCGGGGAATATCCGTTGGTAGTCTATTAGACTACCAACTGCCGTCCGAGCTTTGGTAGTTTAATAGACTACCAACGGGTCGGGCATGCCGGGCGATCGACCGGATTGGGATCAGGAGGGTCCGGGGTGGCCGGGCGTGTGGTGGCGGCGCTCGTGGTGCTTGTAGGCGGTGTAGCCCACGCCGGTCACGCCGCTGAGGATCGCGGGGATCAGGAGCGTGTCATAGCCGAAGCGCCCGTAGCCGAGGGCGCCGACCACGCCGCCGGCGAAAAAGCCGAGCAGCAGGACGCCATAGAGCCGGAAGCGGAACCAGTCCACCGCCGCCCCGCGCAGGAAGTGGCCGCAGGCGATGCCGAGGTCGGTCACCATGCCGGTCATGTGCGTGGTGCGCATCGTCGAGCCGCTGTAGCTGGAGACCATCGCGTTCTGCAGGCCGCAGGCGAGGGCGGCGAGGTAGTCGCCGGCGTTGGCGCCCCGGCGCAGGAAATAGACCGCGAGGAACAGGGCCGCGGATTCCAGCGAAAGCGCGACGCCGTAGCGGCGGCCGAGGCGCAGCCGGCCCTGCTGGATGATCATGCCGCTGAGCAGGCAGCCGACAAAAAACGCCGCGAGGATGGCCAGCGCGTGCAGGGCCACCGGGTAGTTGGCCCGCCCCAGCTCCATGCCGAGCACCGTGACGGTGCCGGTCAGGTGGCTGAGGGCCTGGTGGTGCACGCCGAGGAAACCCACGGCGTTGATGACCCCGGCGGTGACGGTGAGGGCGAGACCGCCCAGGTAAACCCAGGCGGGGGTGTGGTGTTCACGGAGCATGGTCAGGAGGCGGGACGGTCCCCGGCCAGCACTTCCCGGGCCCGCTTGAGGGCGTCGTCAAAGTGCGCGCAGATATTCGGCCGGCCGAGCCGGCCGATAAACCCGGCCTTCACCATCATGTCGAGCGGCTGCCGGTGCGGGCCGCTGAGGATCACGGTGCCGCCCGCGGCCTGCATGCGCTCGACGATGCTCTCGAGCGCGTTGAGGGCGGTGGCGTCCATCGCGGGCACCAGCTGGAGGCGGAGGATGAGCACCCGGGGCAGGGTGCCGGCGCGGAGCAGGGCGTCCTCCATCTTCTCGGCGGCGCCGAAGAAGAACGGGCCGAAGATGCGGTAGACCAGCACGCCCTCGGGGATCTCCTTGCCGTGCGCGAGCTGCTCGGGGGTCTCCAGCTCGTCGCTGGCGGTGACGCGGGCGATCTCGGTGGTCTCGGCCATGCGCTTGATGAAAAGGACGGCGGCCAGCATCATGCCGACCTCGACCGCCACCACGAGGTCGAAGATCACGGTGAGGCTGAAGGTGGCGAGCAGCACGACGGCGTCGCTGCGCGGCATCTTCCCGAGGCGGGTCAGCTCGTGCCACTCGCCCATGCGGAAGGCGACCACGACGAGCACCGCCGCGATGGCGCCCATCGGCACGAACCGGGCGTAGGGCGAAAAGAACAGCACGATCAGCAGGAGGGTCAGGGCGTGCACCATGCCCGCGACCGGCGTGCGGCCGCCGGCCTTGACGTTGGCGGAGGTGCGGGCGATGGCGCCGGTCACCGGCATGCCGCAGAAGAACGGACAGACGATGTTGGCGACGCCCTGCGCGATCAGCTCGGTGTTGGAGTCGTGGCGGTCGTTGACCAGGCCGTCGGCCACCACGGCGGAGAGGAGGGACTCGATGGCGCCCAGCATGGCGATCGTGAAGGCCGGCCCGAGGAGATCGCGGACCCGGTCGAGCGAAAATTCCGGCCAGACCAGCGGCGGCAGGCCGTGCGGGATGGCGTCCGGCCCGAAGAGCGAGCCCACCGTCGCCACGCCCAGCGATTTGTCCCAACCGAACCACGCGACCAGCCCGGCGGAGACGACCATGGCGATGATCGCCCCGGGAACCCGCTCCGCGTGCAGCCGGGCGCGATATCGCGGCCAGAGGATGATGAAGGCGGCGGACGTCGTGGCGATGAGCAGCGTGGGCAGGTTGAGCTGTGGCAGGTGGGTCAGGAGCCAGGGCAGCTTGTCCACGAACTCGCGCGGGGCCGGCGTGGCGGCGTGGATGCCGGCGAAGTCGGCGGCCTGGCCGGCCACGATGGCCACGGCGATGCCGGTGGTGAAGCCGCTTGTGACCGGGTAGGGGATGAACTTGATCAG
The DNA here is from genome assembly GCA_041909435.1 of Lacunisphaera sp. Classification (GTDB taxonomy): domain Bacteria; phylum Verrucomicrobiota; class Verrucomicrobiia; order Opitutales; family Opitutaceae; genus Lacunisphaera. The sequence continues at coordinate 8,882 of JAYRDK010000033.1, read as the reverse complement.
CGTGCCCAGGCCGCTGAAGCCCATCACGACGAGCATCACCCCGGCCATGATCGTGGCGAGCAGGAGCCCGTCGAAGCCGTGTTTTTCCACGATCAGCAGAATGACGGTGACAAAGGCGGCGGTCGGGCCGGCGATCTGGACGCGGCTGCCGCCGAGCAGGGAAACGAGGAAGCCGCCGATGATGGCGGTGAAGATGCCGATCGCCGGGGCGGGAAAGGGGGTGACGGTGCCCGCGGGCATGCTGGCCACGCCCAGCGCCAGCGCGAGCGGCAGGGCGATCAGGCCGACGGTGATGCCGGACAGGACATCGGTCACCGCCTGTTTCCGGCCGTAGGGCTGGCGCCACAGGGCGAGGGTTCGCGGCTGGAACCGCAACGGCGGCAGCGGCCAGTATCCCGGTCGGTCGGAGGATTGCTGGGGATCGGAGGCCATGGTCGCGGTTGAGGCGACCAGTCTGCAGGCGGAACGTCCGGCACGCAATCACGGGTTCAACATTCCACCTGGAGCGTGGGCAAGGTGGACGGGAGGATGGAGGCGGGACCATCAGTCCAACTGCGCGGCGCATGCCTCGCGGGGCTGATGGCCCCGCCTCCATTTTTTTAATGTCCCGCCCGCCTACCCGCCGCGGACGGTGCGGATGATGCGGCCGAGTTCGCCGACGCGGTAGGGCTTCGTCAGGTAGCCGTAGAAACCCATGTCGAGGAACTGCCGGCGCATCTCCTCGTTGTCGTAGCCGCTCGCGATGATGGCGCACACCTCGGGGTGCAGCTCGCGCAGCACCTTGAAGGTCTGCTCGCCGCCCATGCCGCCGATGATCGTCAGGTCCATGATGACGATGTCGTAGGGGCGGCCGATGTTGAGGTAGCGCTTGTAGAGCTGGATCGCCTCCTCGCCGTCCTTGGCGAGGTCGCACTTGTATTCGAGGCTCTCGAGCATGCCCTTGGTGAGCGCGCGGATCTGCTCGTCGTCATCCATGAAGAGGATGCGGCCGGTCTTGGTGGCGAAGCGCAGGCTCGGGGCGCGGCGGGCCTCGACCTCCTCGGGCTTGTCGGCCAGCGGGAGGAACACGGTGAACGCCGTGCCGCGGCCGAGCTCGGAGTCGACGCCCATCTGGCCGCCGTGGCGCTTGACGATGGAGACGACGGTGGCGAGGCCGAGCCCGGTGCCGGACTTCTTGGTGGTGAAGAAGGGTTCGAAGATCTTCTCCAGGTGCTCGGGTTTGATGCCGCTGCCGTTGTCCTGCACCTCGATCTGCACGTAGTTGCCGGCGGGCAGCGGGGCGACCTGGTTCTCGGCCAGGGTGGCGTTGGCGGCGTTGAGCCAGATCTGGCCCTGGCCGGTGGGCATGGCCTGGATGGCGTTGATGACGAGGTTCTGGAAAACCTGGAGGATCTGGGCGCGGTCGACGCAGATCGTGCCGGTGTCGGGGGCGACGTTGAGCTCGATCTTCACGGTCGAGCCGGCGGCGGCGAGACGCACGGCCTCGCCGAGGATGTCGGCGGGCTTGACCACCTGCCGCACGCCGCTGCCGCCGCGCGAGAAGGTGAGCAGCTGCCGGCTCAGGCTCTTCGCGGCCTCGCAGGCGTCCTCGCTGTTCTTGAGGCCCGACAGGTCGTGGGCGTCCTTGGCCATCGAGACGCCGCCGAGGATGGTCGTGAGCAGGTTGTTGAAATCGTGGGCGATGCCGCCGGCGAGCTGGCCGAGGCTCTCGAAGCGGTTGGAGCGGATGAGCTCCTCCGGCGTCAGGCTCATCTCGCCGGGGTGGCGGAACACAAGCACCGCGCCGGCGGGGCGGCCGGTGGCGTCGATCACCGCGCGGCTGCTGAAGGCCACGGGCTGCGGCGTGCCGGTGCCGTTATCGAGGGCGAACTCGGTGTTGAGCGCCGTCGCCTCGCCGGTGCCGATGGCCTTGGCCACGGGACTCTCGCCGGGCTGGCCGCTCTCGCGGTGGACGATCCGGAACAGCTCCCACGCGGGCACGCCGATGCTGTCCTCGCAGGTGCGGCCGAGCAGCTGCTCGGCCTTGGCGTTGAGATGGATGATCTGGCCGCTGGCGTCGGCGAGCAGCACGGCCTCCGCCAGGTCGGCGAGCAGCACGGCGAGGTGGGCGGCCGGCAGGCCCGGGCCGACCTCGAGGGCGCTCGCCTCGGCCAGCGGCACGGCGAAACCGAGGACGCGCTGCAGTTCCTTGCGCCGGGAGATGTGCCGCACGATGCCGGCGTGCACGAGCACCTCGCGGTCCTCGCGGTGGCGCAGGCGCAGTGTGTCGAAGTAGGAGACCTGGCTCGGATGCTGGGCGAGGAAGTAGGCCTGCAGGCCGCCGGCGGTTTCGTCCATCGGCAGCGCGCGGAGGACCGACTCGATCGTGTCCGGCAGCTCCGTGTCGCCGTAGCCAAGCAGGGATTTGAAGCCGGGCGAGAGCCAGTAGAGGCCGGTGGTGAAATCGAGGTCGAACAGGCCGACCCGGCCGCGGTCGCCGAGCTGCGTCAGGCGGTCCTCGGCGCGGAGCGTGGCCTCCTCGAATTCCTTGCGGTCGGCGATGTCGAGGTGCGCGCCCATGACGCGCTGCAGGGCGCCGTTGGGGCCGTAGACCTGGAGGCCCACGCTTTGCACCCACACGAAGTGGCCCTGGGCGTGCCGCATGCGGAACTCGAGCGAGAACTGCCGCGTGCCGGTCGCCCCGGCGCGGCCCTGCCGGTCGGGCGCGGCGGAGGAGTCGTCGGGATGGATGAGGTTCAGCCAGGTCTCGTAAGTGTTGGGCAGCGCCGCCTCGGTGTAGCCGAGCATGCGTTTCCAGGTCGGCGAATAATAGACCTCGTTCTTCTGGAAGTTCAGGTCGAAGAACCCGAGCGGGCTGCGCTCATGGAGTTGCGTGAGGAAACTGTCCGCCGGCGCACCGGCCGCGGCGACGGGCGCCGCTGGCGGCAGTGTGATGAAGGCGAGGTAGCGGGCGGGATTGTCGCCGGCCTTCTCGAGGCGGACGTTCACGTCGAACGCCGCGGCCTCCTTTGGCTGGAGCCGGAGCGAGATGGGGTGGCCCTGGGCGGCGGCGAGCAGCACCTCCCATTGCGACTGCACCCAGTCGGTGTCGCGCGAGGTGACGTCGAAGGTGAAGAGGTTGGGAAAAAGATCGCCCACGAGCTCGGCGTTGCCCGCCTGCCAGATGGCGCAAGCGGCGGCGCTCGCCAGCTGCACCCGGCCGTCCGTGTCCAGCACGAGGACCGTGCTGTTCGCGGTGCCCGGCAGTTTGCCGGCAAGGGGGTGGGTGGGGTGTGCGCTCAAACGGGGAGGCAGCTTGTAATTATCAAGAGCAGTCGCGAGTCCAGACAGGCAAAGCCTTGCGCGGGTTGCCGAGTTTATGAGGCTTTTTACGAGGCGGCCGTCGGGTCGCTCCGCCGGTTGTCACTCAGGCGACGGTGCCTGCTGTCTGCCACGCGTGCATCAGCCGCCGCCAAGGCTATGGCTGACAAGCGCGTCTTCTTGTTCTTCATGCCGAGACCAAGGTCTTTTGCCATGCCTGAACACGTTTCTCCAAGAAATCGATCCACACCGGCTGGTCGTTCAGGCAGGGAATGTGGGTGAACTCCGCGCCGCCGGCCTCCTTGAACTGCTCGGCGCCCTCGACGCGGATCTCCTCGAGGGTCTCGAGGCAGTCGGTGACAAAGGCCGGGGTGATGACGAGCAGGCGCTTTTTCCCCTGCTTGGGCAGTTCCTCGAAGAGGTGGTCGGTGTAGGGCGCGATCCAGGGCTCGCCGGCGATGCGGGACTGGAAGGAGATGGACCACTTGGCCGGGTCCAGGCCGGCCGCCTTGGCGAACTCGTGCGTGGTGCGCGTGACCTGCGCCTTGTAGCAGGTGGCATGCGCCGGGGAGCAGGTGTTGCAGCAGTCGGCCACGGCCTGGCAATGGGCGCGTGAGCTGTCGGCCTTGGTCAGGTGGCGCACGGGGATGCCGTGGTAACTGAAGAGGAGGTGGTCGTGCGGCTGGGCGAGGTAGGGCTGCGCGCTCGCCACGAGCGCGGCGATGTAGTCGGCGTCGGCGAAGTAGGGCTGCACGCACTCGATCTTCATGTCGGGGGCGATCTTCGCGGCCTCGCGGTGGACCTTGGCGACGACGGTCTCCCAGCTCGACATGGCGTAGTGCGGGTATTGCGGGAAGAGCAGCAGGCGGTCGATGCCCTGCCTGGCGATCTTGTGCAGGACGTCGGGGATGGACGGGTTGCCGTAGTTCATCGCGAGCTCGACCGGCAGCTTGGTGCGGGCCTGGAGCTTGGCCTGCGTGTGCTTGCTGGTGACGATCAGCGGTGAGCCCTCGGGGGTCCAGACACTCGCGTAGGCGTGCGCCGACTTCTTGGCGCGGAAGGGGATGATGATGCCGTTGACCAGCAGCCAGCGCAGGAAGCCGTTGTCCGGCTTGTCGATCACGCGCTCGTCGCCGAGGAATTCGCGCAGGTAGCGCTTCACGTCCGGGACGGAGGTGGAGTCGGGGGAGCCGAGGTTGAGCAGGAGGACGGCGGACGAGGACATTGAACAACTAGGGGTGTCGTTTTGACGGGGAAAGTCAACCGACGGCAGGTGGCGGCGGGATCATCCGGGCGGTGAAATAAGCCGGAAGATAACGATAGCCTGCCGGACTGATAGTAGGGGCGTGGCTTGACCACGCCCCTGGGCGAAAACCAGGCACGCCCCTGCCGCCGCAGGAGCTTTTTGGTTGCCCGGCCCCGGCGGAAGCCGGACAACAGCGGCATGACTGCCAAGACCGCTCCCGTGCTGCTCGTCATCCGCGATGGTTGGGGTGCCAATCCGCATCCCGAGCAGAACAAGTTCAATGCCGTCCACCTGGCAAGGAAGCCGGCGGACGACATGCTGCATGCGAAGTATCCGGTCACCCTGGTCAAGGCCAGCGGTCTCGACGTCGGCCTGCCCGACGGCCAGATGGGCAACAGCGAGGTCGGCCACGAGAACATCGGCGCCGGCCGCATCGTGGACCAGGAGTTGGTGCGCCTGAACAAGCTTTTCTCCGAGAAGCAGCTTGCCCGCAACCCGGTGTGGCACGCCATCGTCGCGCGCCTCAAGGCCAACCCGGCGGCAAAGCTCCATCTGATGGGCATCGTCTCCGACGGCGGCGTGCACGGCATGCTCGAGCACTTGTATGGCATCTTGCGCCAGGCGAAGGAGGACGGGCTCGCCGGCCGTGTGTTCATCCACGCCTTCACCGACGGGCGCGACACGCCGCCGCAGAGCGGGCTCGGCTACATCCAGCAGGTCGAGGCGCAGCTGAAGCAGATCGGCGTGGGCCGGATCGCCACGGTCTGCGGCCGATTTTGGGCCATGGACCGCGACAACCGCTGGGAGCGCGTGCAGAAGGCCTACGACATGCTCACCGGCAAGAAAGCCGTCGCCACCGCGACCAGCGCCGAGGCCGCGATCGCCGGCTATTACGAGAAGCCGCTCAGCCCGACGCAGAACGGCGACGAGTTCGTGCCGGCCACATGGATCACCGGGGCGGACGGCAAACCCGTCGCGACCTTCGCCAACGGTGACGCCGTGCTTTTCTACAATTACCGCGGCGACCGTCCGCGCGAGATCACGAAGGCCTTCGTGATCGACGGCTTCAAGGAATTCGACCGCGGCACGAAGCTCGATCTCTACTACGCCACGATGACCGAATATGAGGCCGGCTTGCCGGTGCATGTCATCTCGGGCAAGCCCGAGCCGCTGAAGAACATCCTTGGCGAGGTCGTCAGCAAGGCCGGTATCGGCCAATTTCGCTGCGCCGAGACGGAGAAGAATCCGCACGTCACCTTTTTCTTCAACAATTACCGCGGCGCGCCGTTTCCCGGCGAAGACCGCGCCTGTCCGGCGAGCCCGAAGGTGCCGACCTACGACCTGCAGCCGGAGATGTCGGCCGCGCAGGTGACCGCCGAGGCCAAGGCCGCGATCCTGTCCGGCAAATACGGTCTCATCGTCGTCAATTACGCGAATCCCGACATGGTCGGCCACACCGGCTCGCTGCCGGCGGCGATCAAGGCCTGTGAGGCGACCGACGCCGGGCTGGGGGAGTTGCTGGCCGCGCTGGCAACGAAGCACGGCAAGGCCGTCATCCTCGCCGACCACGGCAACGCCGAACAGATGTGGGATCCGGTCAACAACGGCCCGCATACCGCGCACACGCTGAACCTCGTCGAGGTCTTCGCCGTGGGCGAGGGGCTCGTGGCCGGTAAGACCAAGATGCGCACCGGCGGCCGGCTGGCGGACATCGCCCCGACCGTGTTGCACCTCATGGGCTTGCCCAAGCCGGTCGAGATGACGGGGGAAAGTTTGGTGATCGGGTGAAGGTGGAACCCGGCCTCTGGACGGGTTTTCAGGACGCACATCAAACAAACCCGTCCGGAGGCCGGGTTCCACCCTCTGAAATCGGCTTCGCGTCATCCCCGTGTCATAGGGGCACAAATTCTGGTTGCCCCGGGGTGGGGCGGGCCGTTTGGTTGAGCGTTCCGCTCCCATGAAACGCACCCATCACTGCGCCCAACTTACCAAGGCCAACCTCGGCGCGACCGTGTCGCTCGCCGGCTGGGTTGATTCCATCCGCGACCATGGCGGCATCATTTTCGTCGATCTGCGCGACCGCGAGGGCGTCACCCAGGTGAAGTTCGATTCCAACCTCCGCGCCGAGGCCGCGCTGCTCAAGGACGAGTCCGTCATCGCCGTCACCGGCAAGGTCGAGAACCGCCCCGAGGCGATGGTGAACAAGAACCTGCCGACCGGGGAGATCGAGATCGATGCCACCGAGCTGGTCGTGCACAATCTGGCCGACACGCCGCCGTTCCCGCTGACCGACGCCGGCGGCGACAAGGTCAACGAGGACCTGCGGCTGACCTACCGCTACCTGGACCTGCGCCGCCCGAAGATGCGCAAGAACCTCGCCGTGCGCCACCGCGCGACGAAGGCCGTCCGCGACTATTTCGACTCCCAGGGTTTCTACGAGGTCGAGACGCCGGCGCTGTTCAAGAGCACACCCGAGGGTGCCCGCGAATACCTCGTGCCGTCGCGCGTCCACGCCGGCCAGTTCTACGCGCTCTCGCAGTCGCCCCAGCAGTTCAAGCAGATCCTGATGGTCGCGGGCGTGGAGAAGTATTTCCAGATCGCCCGCTGTTTCCGCGACGAGGACCTGCGCGCCGACCGCCAGATGGAGTTCACGCAGATCGACGTCGAGGTGTCGTTCATCGACCGCGAGGGCATCTACGCGCTCTTCGAGGGCATGCTGAAGAAGGTCTGGAAGGACGTGCTCAACCACGACCTGCCCACGCCGTTCCCGCGCCTGGCCTACAAGGACGCCATGAACCGCTACGGCGTCGACAAGCCTGACACGCGCTTCGCGATGGAGCTCGTGGATTTTTCCGAGACCTTCAAGGCGTCCGGCTTCAAGGTGTTCGCCTCGACCGTCGCCGCGCACGGCTCGGTGAAGGCGTTCAACGCCAAGGGCCTCGCCGACATCACGCAGGGCGAGATCACCGCCCTCGAGGAGGTCGCGAAGTCGCTCGGCGCGAAGGGCCTCGCCTTCATCAAGGTCGAGAACGGCGAATGGAAGTCGCCGATCGTGAAATTCTTCAGTGACGCCGAGAAGGCCGAGCTGACCAAGCGCCTCAACATCGAGAACGGCGACATCATCTTCTTCGCCGCCGCCCCGTGGGAGCGCGCCTGTGCCATCCTCGGCCGGACCCGGTTGGACTGCGCCCAGCTGCTCGTGAAGCGCGGCAAGCTGACGCTGCGCGCCGACCAGTGGAATTTCCTGTGGGTCGTCGATTTCCCGCTCATGTCCTACGACGAGGAGAAGGGCAGCTACGCCGCCACGCATCACCCGTTCACGGCGCCGGTCGGGGAGGACACGGGCCTGCTCGACACCGACCCGAAAGCCGTCCGCGGCCAGCACTACGATGTCGTCCTGAACGGCATGGAACTCGGCGGCGGTTCGATCCGCATCCACCAGCCTGCGGTGCAGAAGAAGGTGTTCGAGGACGTCCTCAAGATCCCGGCCGACGTGGTCGAGAGCCGCTTCGGTTACATGCTCAAGGCCTTCACCTACGGCGCCCCGCCGCACGGCGGCATCGCCTTCGGCCTGGACCGCATGTGCGCGCTGCTCTGCGGCACGACCAGCATCCGCGACGTCATCGCCTTCCCGAAGACCCAGAAGGCGCAGGACCTCATGGCCCAGAGCCCGACGCCCGTCACGGCCAAGCAGCTCAAGGAGCTGCACATCCAGACGGTCATCCCGCAGCAGTGAGGGCTTCCTAAGGTGGAACCCGGCCTCCGGACGGGTTTTCAGGACGCGCGCCGAACAAACCCGTCCGGAGGCCGGGTTCCACCTTGGAAAACCTGCCACAGCAGGCTTGCGCTAACCCTGTAATTGCCGAAGCTATGGGCAACTTTTCAACACCCCATGAAACTTATCACCGCCATCATCAAGCCGTTCAAACTCGAGGCCGTTAAGGAAGCCCTCACCGCCGTCGGCGTGGAAGGCATGACGGTTTCCGAGGTCAAGGGCTTCGGCCGCCAGAAGGGCCACACCGAGGTCTACCGCGGCAGCGAATACACCGTCGACTTCCTGCCCAAGGTGAAGATCGAGATCGCCGTGTCCAAGGACATCCAGGACAAGGTCGTCGCCGCCATCATCAACGCCGCCAAGACCGGCAAGATCGGCGACGGCAAGGTGTTCATCTCGCCGCTGGACGACATCATCCGCATCCGCACCGACGAGCACGGCGACGCGGCGATCTGAGGCGGGCAAGTAGTTGATTCCAAGCCGGTCCAATGGGCCGGCTTTTTTATTGAAATGTAGGGCCGCCGCTCGACGGCGTGCCGCTCCAGTTGCACGCCCCGGCAC
>JAYRDK010000032.1:0-41458 GCA_041909435.1 Lacunisphaera sp. | reverse complement strand
GCCAACTGGACCGAGCAGCCGGGCTTCCCAGTCGTATTCGTGTCCGCCACCGGCGAGGGCGCCAACCGCACGCTCCGCCTCGAGCAGTCCCGCTTCACCGTCAATTACCCCGACGCCGCCCCGCTCACCTGGAAGGTGCCCGTCACCCTCGCCAACACCGCCAGCCCCGGCGCCCGGACCGTCACGCTCCTCGAGAAACCGGCCGTCACCGTGCCCTGGCCCGCCGGCAACGGCACCGCAAAGGCCAACGTCGGCAACACCGGCTTCTACCGCGTGCTCTACGACGACGCGCTCACCGACGCCCTCCGGCGCGAGATCACGCGCCTGCCCGCCACCGACCAGCTCAACCTGCTCGGCGACACCTGGGCCCTGAACGAGGCCGGCCGCCAGTCGGCCACCGCCTGGCTCGGCCTCGCGGAACAGCTCCGCGCCAGCCCGAGCCAGCCCGTCTGGGAGCACCTGCTCGGCAAGATCGCCCTGATCGACCGCCTGCAGCTCAACCAGCCCGGCCGCCGCGCCTTCCATACCTGGGCGGCCCAGTTGCTGGCCCCGCCTTTTGCCCGGCTCGGCTGGGAGGCCAAGCCCGGCGAATCTCCGCTCGACGCGGCCCTCCGCCCCAAGCTCATCGCCGCGCTCGGCACCTACGGCGACCGCGCCGTGATCGACGAGTGCACGCGCCGCTGGACCGCCTTCCTCGCCGATCCGGCAACGCTCGCCGGCAACCTCCGGGCCCCCGTGCTGGCCGTGGTCGGCCGCTACGCCACCAAGGAAACCTACGACCAGCTGCACGCGCTGGCCAAGAACGCCAAGACCACGCAGGAAAAGCGCCGCGCCTATGCCGCCATGCAGGCGGTGCTCGACCCGAACCTCGCCGCCGAGACGCTGGCCCTGACGCTGGGCAACGAGCTGTCCGCCTCCGAGGCCGCGCGCAACGTCGCGCTCGTCGCCGCCAACGAGCATCCCGACCTCGCGTGGGAATTCACCAAGGCCAACACCGACGCGCTGCTGAAGCGCACGACCTTCTTCGGCCGCAACGTCTACCTGCCCGGCATCGCCCAGGCCTCGACCAACGCCGCCCGCGCCACCGAGCTCGAGGAGCTGGTGCGCGCCAAGCTGCCCGCCGACGCCTTCGCCGAGGCCGCCAAGGGCGCCGACCTGATCCGCCTGCGCGCCCTCATGAAGCAGCGCGAGCTCCCCGCCATCGACGCGTGGATCAAGGAGCGGGTGAAGCTGCCCGAATAGGACCGCAGCCATGGTCCAGTTGCGCGCCAAGCTCTACAAGGTTGCGCTCGTCCGCTGGGCCGACGTGCCGGAGGCGGCCGTCGCCCCGCTTGACCTGCCCGCGGCCGACATCAAGGGCGCGATCAAGGGCTGGAACGCCCTGCTGCGTTTCAACGGCGACCTCGACCGCGTCACGCTCTTCAACAGCAGCAAGCGCGGCCACTACAAGGTCGCGTTCAAGGTCGAGCTCCTGAAGGCCGCCGGCGTGGACGCGGGCGACACGATCGAGTTCACCCTCGAGCGCGACACCGCCTCGCGTGAACCAGATCTGCCGGATGAAATGGCGCGCGTGTTTCGCACCCGGCCGGAACTGCGGGAACGCTGGGCGAAGCACAGCGTGGCGATCCGCCGCCAGGTGGTGCGCTACATCGAGCAGGCCAAGAGCGCCGAGGTCCGCGCCAAGCGCTGCTGGATCTTCCTCGAGCGCCTCGCCGAGACCGGCAAGCTCGGCGGGTAAGACCCGGCCTCCACCCGTTTTCCCGTAGTATCTGGTTCCGCCTTTGCCTCTATGCTCCCTGGCTGATGTCAACTAATAGTTGACATCAGCCATGAGGGCGGCCGGACCTGCCTTGCGCGGATCTCGGCGAGGCCGAAAGGCAGGCGGTCCGGGGAGCAACCAGGCGCCGGCCAGCACACTTCGGCGCTATCGCCGCCGGCACAGGGACAAACTAGCCATCCGGCCCATGGTGTCAGGGGGAAAGCGGGTTATCTTGGGGCATCATGAACACCCATTGCCCGACCGCTTCGCTCCACGCCGTCCCGACCGCGCCACCCCGCCCGTTGCGCGGTCTCTACGCTTCATTGGACCGCCTCATCAACACCGCCAGTTTCGTTTCGGTCGACCTGACCGACACGGTTGTCGCGGCGCTGCAGGAAGAGCGCGAGCGCAAGGCCCGGGGCTACATCAATTATTTGGAATGAAGCCCGAGCCCTTCGGGTCGAACAGCTTCCGGGCATAGAACGGCACGTATTGGGTGATGCCCAGCACGCCGAGCACGAACAGGCTGTCGCGATAAGGTCCGCCGAGGAAGATGCCGAGGATGCCGCAGCCCTCGGCCAGCGCGAGGCCGACGATGAAAAGCACGAACGCGCGGTTCGGGTCCGTGGACCGCGGCAGCACCAGCCACCGCAGGACGATGCTCACAAACAGCGGCACGATGCCGATCAGGCCCTGCAGCGGATTTTCCTTCGAGACCGGCGGCAGCGGCTCGCCCTGCGCGAGGAAAAGATAGACGAGCACCAGCCCGCCGAGGACCGACGCCCAGATGCTCCACCAGATCAGGAGGCGCGCCTTGATTTTCTGGTCGTCGTATCCGGGCATCATGAGCCGATGGGGTGCCAGGTGGTCTTAAACTCGAGGTGGTCGCGCAACTCGTAGAGGCTCTGCGCCTTGTCGGAGAACCAGTCGACCGGCTCCTCGGCCTTGAGGAGCTTCACGCGCTTCACGCTCTCGGCGGCGCCGAGCTTGAGGGCCTTGCGCTCGTCGGCGTTCGCGACGCCCGCGATGGCGCGAAGGTGCGTGTGGGTGGCGAAGGTCGGCACCATCTCCTTGCGGTAGCCGGTGAGCAGGTTGACCACGCCGCCCGGCAGGTCGCTCGTGGCGAGCATCTCGCCGAGCACGATGGCCGGGTAGGGCTGCGCCGTGGAGGCGAGGGCGACAACGGTGTTGCCGCTCGTGATGACCGGGGCGAGCAGCGACACCAGCGCGAGCAGCGGCGCCTCCTCGGGGGCCAGGATCCCGACGATGCCCATCGGCTCGGTGACGGTGAAGTTGAAGTGCGGCGAGGCGACGGGGTTCACGTTGCCGAGCACCTGCTCGTATTTGTCGGCCCAGCCGGCGTAATAGATGAGGCGGTCGATGGTCGCGGTGATTTCCCTCGCGGCGGCAGACTTGGAGGCGCCGCCGATCATCAGGGCGTCGGCCATGTCGGCCTTGCGCGCCTCGATCATCTCGGCGAGGCGGTAGATGATCTGGCCGCGGTTGTAGGGCGTGCGTTTCGCCCAGCCCGGGCCGGCCTTGGCGGCGGCCTCGACGGCGTTGCGCAGGTCCTTGCGGGTGCACTGCGGGATGTTGGCGAAGAAGTTGCCGGCGGCGTCCTTCAGCGGGAACGTGCGCGCGCTCTCGGAGCGGATGAACGCACCGCCGACATAAACCTTCGGGGTCTTGGTGATGGGCAGACGGGACATGGGTGGAGCGGGTTGGGTTCAGGCGGAGGCCGGGGCCGGCGTCTCATCCTGCAGGTAGACCTTCTCGGTGTAGCGGCGGGCGAAGAACACGAAGACCAGCGAGGCGAGCATCGCAAGCCCCGTGAAGAACAGGTAGTAATTCGCGCCCTCGAGCCGGAGGTCCAGCCGGGAGATCGCGAAGTTGACCGCCGCCGTGACCAGATTGCCGGCGGAGATGGAGAGCAGGTAGAGCGACATGATGACGGACTTCATGCGCTTCGGCGCCTGGGTGTAGGCGAATTCGAGCGCGGTGATCGACACCATGATCTCCGCCCCGGTGAGCAGCGCGTAGGCCGGCAGCTGCCAGCCGATACTGGGCTGCTGGCCGGCGGTGATGAGCGACTCGATCCAGGCGCTGATGATGAACGACACGCCGGAGACAAAGATGCCCAGGCCGATCTTGCGCAGTGGATTCAGCGGGAAGACGCGGTCGATCGCCGGGTAGATGACATACTGGAACAGCGGGATGAAGAGCAGCACCATGATCGCGTTAACCGCCTGGATCTGGGAGGACAGCCAGGTGATGCCCAGGAAGTGCAGGTTCATCTTCTCGCCCTGCAGCACCCAGCGTCCGCCGCTCTGGTCCCACAGCGACCAGAAGATGGCCACGAAGGCGAAGATGATGGCGAGCCGCCCGATGGCGGACCAGTCCTCACGGCTGTAATTGGTCGGCAGCGTGGACTTGCCCGCCGGCGGGATGTGCACGAACTTGCGCCGGCCGGCCCAGAAGATCACGGTCGCGAGCAGCATCAGGATGCCGGGCACGCCGAAGGCGAGGTTGGGGCTGTAATTCTTGAGCAGCCACGGGATGAGCAGGATGGAGAAGAAGGAGCCGAAGTTGACGGAAAAATAAAACCACCCGAAGGCGCGCGACAGCAGGTGCTGGTTGGACTGGCCGAACTGGTCGCCGACATTCGCCGAGACGCAGGGCTTGATGCCGCCCGCCCCGAGCGCGATGAGCGTCAGGCCGATGCCCAGCCCGGCCCGCGTGTCATCCAACGCGAGCGCCAGGTGCCCGCCGCAATAGACGATCGAGAGCCAGAAGATCGTGCGATATTTGCCGAGGAACGCGTCGGCCAGGATGGCGCCGAACACCGGGAAGAAATAATTCGACGCCAGGAACAGGTGGAACCATGTGCTGGCCTCGGCCTCGCTCATGGTGGCCAGCGCGCCGGAGGAATCGCGCAGGTATTGCGTCATGAACACGACGAGGATCGCGCGCATGCCGTAGAAGCTGAAGCGTTCGGCCGCCTCGTTGCCGATGATGTAGGGGATGCCGGGCGGCATCGTGGTCATCTTGAGCGGGGCGGTGAGATAGGGGGTTTGGGCCATGGGGAGGTTTTAGCGGAAAACAAGGGCGATGATCAGCAGGACGAGCAGCCCGGCGGCCACGACGAGCCACAGCCCGCGGCCATGTTCCCGGCGCGCGGCGCGCTCGGTGTCCTCGTCGGCGAAGGCCGCGTCCGGCAGGTCGAGGCCGTCGTGGCGCGCGGCCTCCTCGTTCCAGCCGGAACGCTCGTCCGCCCCGCAGCCCGGACAGGCCCGCGCGCCGCGCGGCACGTCTTCACCGCAAACGGGGCAGGTCTCGGGCGGGATGAACTCACGGGGCATGCGCTCAGGCGAGCTTGCAGTAGTCGAGCAGCCCCTGGCGGCCGCCTTCGCGGCCGAAGCCGGACTCCTTGTAGCCGCCGAAGGGCGACGTGGGGTCGAACTTGTTGTAGGTGTTGGCCCAGACGACGCCGGCCTTGAGCTCGGTCGACATCTTCAGGATGCGGGAGCCCTTGTCGGTCCACACGCCGGCGCTGAGGCCGTAGGCGGTGTTGTTGGCCTTCTCGACCGCCTCCTCGACGGTGCGGAAGGTCAGCACGCTCAGCACGGGACCGAAGATCTCCTCGCGGGCGATGCGGTGGCTCATCGAGACGCCGGAGAACACGGTCGGGCGGAAATACCAGCCCTTGGCCGGCAGCTTGCAGGCGGGCTGGAACATCGTCGCGCCCTCCTTCACGCCGGCGGCGACAAGCCGCGTGATGGTGGCGAGCTGCTCCGGGGAGTTGATGGCGCCGATGTCAGTGTTCTTGTCGAGCGGGTCGCCGACGCGCAGGGTCTTGATCCGGGTCTTGAGCTTCGCGAGCACCTCGGCGGCGACGGTCTCCTGCACGAGCAGGCGCGAGCCGGCGCAGCACACGTGGCCCTGGTTGAAGAAGATGCCGTTGACGATGCCCTCGACGGCCTGGTCGATCGGCGCGTCGTCGAACACGATGTTCGCCGCCTTGCCGCCGAGCTCCATGGTCATCTTCTTGTCGGTGCCGGCGAGCGAGCGCATGATGATCTTGCCGACCTCGGTCGAGCCGGTGAAAGCCACCTTCGCGGCCGTCGGGTGGTTCATGATCGCCGCGCCGGTGTCGCCGAAGCCGGTGACGATGTTGACGACGCCCGCGGGCAGGCCGGCGTCCTGGAAGATCTCGGCGAGCTTCAGCGCGGTGACGCTGGTGGTCTCGGCCGGCTTGATGACGACGGTATTGCCCATCGCCAGCGCGGGCGCGAGCTTCCACGCCATCATCAGCAGCGGGAAATTCCACGGGATGACCTGGCCCACGACGCCGAGCGGCGCGACCTTCCGGCCGGGCGCCACGTAGTCAAGCTTGTCAGCCCAGCCGGCGTGGTAGAAGAAATGCGCCGCGGCCATCGGGATGTCGAAGTCGCGCGACTCCTTGATCGGCTTGCCGCCGTCCATCGTCTCGGCGACGGCGAACTCGCGGGCCCGGTCCTGCAGGAGGCGGGCGATGCGGTAGATGTATTTGGCGCGCTCGCGGCCGGGCATTTTGCCCCAGGTGGTGTCGAAGGCCTTCTTCGCCGCGGCGTAGGCGGCGTCGACGTCGGCCGCCCCGCCGTGGGCGATCTCGGCGAGCTTCGTCTCGTTGGCCGGGTTGATGGAGTCGAAATACTTGCCGGAGGCGGCGGGCACGAACTTGCCGCCAATGAAGAGGTCGTAGCGCGGCTTGAGCTTCGGGTCGGCGGTCTCGGGCGCGGGATCGTATACCCAGAGGTCGCCGAAGATGAGTTCGGGGGCCGGGCGGCCGGCGGAGCGGGACGCGGGGCGCGGGGATTTTTTCGCGGAAAGCGTGGGCATGGGGAAAATCAGTAGGATTCGGCGGCTTCGCTGAAGTAATACGGGGCCTGGTAGGCGCCGGTGCGCTCCTTCTCGATCTGGCGGAGCAGGTCGTTGAGCAGCGAGGAGGCGCCGAAGCGGTAGCGGGTGTTGTTGAGCCACTCGTCGCCGAGCGTCTCCTTGACGGCGATGAGGAACTGGAGCGCCTGCTTGGCGGTGCGGATGCCGCCGGCGGGCTTCATCGCGATGGGCGTGCCGGTATCGAGGTAGAAGTCGCGGATGGCCTCGATCATCACCTGGTTGTTGCCGAGGGTGGCGTTGAGGGAGGTCTTGCCCGTGCTGGTCTTGATGAAGTCGTTCGGCCGCAGCACGCGCATGGCGAGGAAGGAGGCGGCGCGGATGTTGTCGAAGGTCTCCAGCTCGCTGACCTCGAGGATGACCTTGAGCGTGGCCGGGCCGCAGGCCGCGACGACCGCCGCGATCTCGTCCTGCACCAGCTGGAACTCGCCGGAAAGGAAGGCGCCGCGGTTGATCACCATGTCGATCTCATCAGCGCCGTCGGCAACGGCGGACTTCACCTCGGCGAGACGGGTCCGGAGCGGGGCCTGGCCGGACGGGAAGGCGGTGGCGACCGACGCAATGCGGACGGCCGTGTCCTCGCCGAGGGCCCGACGGGCATATTTGACCATCGACGGATAAACGCAGACGGCGGCGACGGTCGGGACCTCGGGATCGTCGGCCGGGCTGAGGGCCTTGCGGCAGAGCGACTCGACCTTGCCGGGCGTGTCCTTGCCTTCGAGGGTGGTCAGGTCGACCATCGAGGCGGCCAGCTTCAGTCCGAACAGCTTGGCACCCTTCTTGATACTGCGGGTGGTGTATTTGGCGACGCGTTCCTCGATGCCAACTTGATCGACCGTGCCGATTTCATTGAACAATCGCCGGAAAGCGGCATGAGCAGTGCCTGTCATGGTTCGCTCACTATCCGTCCTCGCCCCCCTGAAAACAACGCCAAAGTCGGCGTTCGCCGCCCTGCTGGGGTTGCTTTTTGCCCTGCCGGGCCTGGCGGAGACGACCCCGGTTTACACCGGACCGGTCGAGGCCGCCCAGCTGGCCGAGCCGCAGAACCAGGAGACCAGCGGGATCGCCGTCTCGCACCGCACCCCGGGGATGATCTGGACCCACAATGACAGCGGCGGCGAACCGGTGCTGTTCGCCCTCAACGCCGACGGTTCGTTGCGCGGCCAGGTCCGCGTCGAGGGCGTCACGAATTACGACTGGGAGGAGCTGGCCTCGTTCGAGCTGGACGGCAAGGCCTGGCTGCTCGCCGCCGACATCGGCGACAACTTTGCGGCGCGCAAAAGCTGCGTGCTCCACCTGATCGCCGAACCGGACGCCGCCACGCTTTCGCCCGGCCAGGAACTCCTGCTTCGTCCCGCATACTCCATCAATTACATCTACGAGGATGGCGCCCGCGACGCCGAGTCGCTGGCCGTCGACGTGAAGGAGCGCATGATCTATGTGCTCTCCAAGCGCGAGGACACGCCGCGGCTTTACCGCCTGCCGCTCGCCCCGGCGCCGGCGGCCCAGCCCGTGGCGGCCCGTTTTCTCGGGTTGGTGCCGCATCTCCCCCAGCCCACCGCCCTGCAGCGGAATGTCCGCATGCCCACGCAGGGTTTCCTCGGCTGGCCGACCGCGATGGATTTTTCCCATGACGGCACGCTGGCCCTGGTGCTCGTCTACGAGCAACCGTTGCTCTTCCCCCGCGCCGCCGGCGAGACCTGGGCCGAGGCCCTTGCCCGCGAGCCGATCAAGCTCACCCCGCACCAGTTCCCGCAGGCCGAGGCGGCGTGCTTCACCCCGGATGACCGCGCGATCCTGGTCGGCTCCGAGAAAACCATGCAGCTGTTGCGCTACGACCGGCGCTAGGCTTGCCTGTCCGGCACCCGCGCGGCAACCTGCCTTCATGAGCGAACCCGCCCGCCCCACCGAGCCGCACGGCGAACTCGTCATCCGCACCATCGCGATGCCGGCCGACACGAACGCCAACGGCGACATCTTCGGCGGCTGGCTGCTCTCCCAGATGGATCTCGGCGGCGCCATCTACGCGCGCAACCTCTCCCGGTCCCGGGTGACGACCGTTGCGATCGACGCGATGACGTTCATCACCCCTGTCTACGTCGGCGACATCGTCAGCTGCCACGCCACCCTGGGCAAGGTGGGACGCACCTCGATGCGCATCGCGGTCGAGGCCTGGGCCCAGCGCACCAAGGGCGGCGAACTGGTCCGGGTCACCGAGGGCACCTTCACCTACGTCGCCATCGACGACCACGGCAAACCGTGGCCTGTGCACCGGACCTGAGCGTCGTGAAACAACTCGGCCCTCTTCTCTTCCTGCTCGTGCTGCTGGCCGGCCGGCTGTCCGCCGCCGAGGACGCCCAGATCGCCGCCGTGCGGGCGGCCGACGACGAGCGCACCGCCGCAACCATCACCGCCGACCCGGCCCGGTTGGAGGCGCTCCTCGACGACCAGCTGCACTACGCCCACTCCAACGGCTTCATCGACACCAAGACCTCCTTCATCGAATCGCTGACCAGCCGGCGCGTGATCTATGCCGCGATCGACTACACGCAGCGCGATTTCATCCCCGTCGCGCCCGGGGTCATGTTGATGAAGGGACGGGTTCTTCTCCGGGCCAGCATGGGCCCGCAACACAGCAGTTTGGACCTGAATTTCCTCGCCGTCTGGCGGGAGGAAGGCGGCCGCTGGCGCTTCCTCGCCTGGCAGTCGTCCAGGAATCCGCCGGCGGCCACCAAGCCTTGAGGGAGGGCCGGCCTCCGGCCGGCCGTGGTCGGTCAGGAGACCGACCCTCCACAAGGGGTTATCGGCGACCCCCATTGACAGTTAGCCGACAATACCAACGCACACGGTCGGCCAGATTGACGCCACCCGGCCCGTGGCACACCTTGATCGCCCGTGTCCAAGATTCCCGCCCATCCCGATGCCGCCCGCGGCGCCCTGTCCGCCGCCAGCGGTTTCCTGATCTGGGGTCTCGTCCCCATCTACTGGAAACAGCTGCAATCCGTCGCCGCGCTGGAACTCATCACGCACCGCATCGTGTGGTCCCTGGTTTTCCTGCTCGGGGTGATCGCGTGGCAGGGCAACTTTCCCGCCCTGCGCGCCGCCTTCAGCAGCCGGCGCCTGGTCGGCCTCAACCTCCTGAGCAGCGTCCTGCTCGCCGCCAACTGGACCGTCTACGTGTGGGCGGTGAACAACGGCCATGTCATCGAGTCCAGCCTCGGTTATTTTCTCGTGCCCCTGGTCAACGTCGCGCTCGGCTCGCTGCTCTTGCATGAGCGGCTGCGCCGCCTGCAATGGATCGCCATCGGCTGCGCCGCGCTCGGCGTCGGTTTCCTGCTGGTCCGCGCCGGGCACGTGCCCTGGATCGCCCTCACGATCGCGGCCACCTGGGCGGGCTACGGCCTGCTCAAGAAGAAGTCCGAGCTCGGCGCCATCACCGGCCTGACGGTCGAGACGTTGCTGCTGTTCCCCGCGGCCGCCGGTCTGCTGCTCTGGTGGAACCACACGGGCGCGGGCGCATTGGGCCGCGTCGACGCCTGGCACCACGCGCTGATCCTGTTCGTGGGTGTGCTCACGGCCATACCGCTGCTGATGTTCGCCTACGGCGCGCAGCGCATCCGCCTGACCACGCTCGGCCTGCTGCAATACCTGGCGCCGAGCGTCCAGTTCCTGCTCGGCTACTTCCTGTATCGCGAGCCCTTCGACGCGGCGCGCCTGCAGGCCTACGGGTTCATCTGGTGCGGACTCGCGCTCTACAGCGCCGACGGCTTCTGGATGCAACGCCGGCTCCTGCTCAAGTCGGTCGGCGCGGGCTGAGGCCGCGTGACACGGGGAAACCTTGCGCCGGGCCGGGCCGTCATTTGACTGCCCGCCTACCCTCATGAAAAAGCTCATCCGCTTCCTCGTGCCCGCTTTCGCCGGGCTTGTCTCCCTCGCGATCGCGCAGACGACCGCTCCGGCCCCCGCCTCCGTCACGCCGGCCGCGCCCGCGGCTCCCGCCGTGGTGGACGCCTCGGCCGCCATCCCGAAGACCGGCAACGCCCGCTTTTTCGAGCTGCACGACAAGTTTCTCGCCCGCACCAAGAGCGGCCCGGTCGGCGTGCTCTTCATGGGAGATTCCATCACCGAGGGCTGGAACAAGGCCCCGCACATCTGGGAGCACTATTTCGGCAAATACCAGCCGGCCAACTTCGGCATCGGGGGCGACCAGACCCAGCATGTGATCTGGCGCATCGAGAACGGCGAGCTCGACGGCATCAGCCCCAAGGTGATGGTGCTCATGATCGGCACCAACAACTCCGGCCAGCACACCGGCGACCAGATCGCCGACGCCGTCAAAAAGATCATCGACCTGTCCCGGGCGAAGATCCCCGGCCTGAAGGTTCTATTGATCGCCATCCTGCCGCGTGACGCCCGCCGCAACAACGACGGCCTGATCACCGAGGCCGCCATCGCGGACGCCGCCAAGCGCGTGGCCGCCAACGACCGCGCCAACGCCCTCCTGGCCAAACTGGACGACGGGGTGAACGTGCGCTTCCTCAACACCAACGCCATTTTCCTCGGCCGGGACGGCCGGATCCCGTGGACCATCATGCCCGACCAGCTGCACCCGACCGCCGCCGGTTACCAGCTCTGGGCCGAGGCCATCGACAAGCCGCTCGCCGAGCTGATGAAGTGATCGGTCTGCAGGGCGGGATCGCTGATCCCGCCTTTCCCAGGTCGACCCACCGCCTGCCGGCGAACCTTGGTGGGGACCGTTGCCCTCAACGGCCCATCGAGGGCGCTTGAGGGCAAGCGCCCCTACCGGGGGTCGAAACCGGTCACTTGGTGAACCCGACCAGCTCCATCTCGAACACGAGCGTGGCGTTGCGCTTGATGGTCGGGGGCTTGCCGCGCGCGCCGTAGGCCATCTCGGGCGGGACGATCAGCAGCCATTTCTCGCCCTTGTGCATCTTCTGCAGGGCCTGCTCCCAGCCCTCGATGAGATTGCCGCGGCCGAGCCGCATCTTGAGCGGGCTTTTCTCGTCCGGCGACTGGTCGAACACGGTGCCGTCGAGCAGCATGCCCTTGTAGAGCACCGCCACTTCGTTGCCCGGCACCGGCATCGGACCGTCCTTCTCGCCGGGCTTCAGGATGATGTAGCGGAGCCCGGTGAAAGTCTTCCTGGCCTCGGGCCATTTCTTCTCGACGTATTCGACGTCCTCCATGGGCAGTTTCTCCCGCTGGGCATGCAACGGGGCCAGGCCCAGCAGGGCGAGCAGCAGGAAGGTCAGACGGCGGAAGGCGGGGGTGTTCACGGTTTCTTGGTGGGTGGAATGACGCGGAAAGTAAGCGTTGGTTCCTTGGCGGTCGAGGATTCTCCGGCCGGAGCAGGCGCGGGGGCCGGCGTCTTGTCGGTCCTGACCGTCGGGAGCGCGGCCGGCTGGACGGGAGCGGCGACCGCCCCATCCGTCTTCACCGTGGGCAGCGCAGCCGCGACCGGCGCCGACGCAAAGCCCCGCTCCAGCAGTTCCATGACCTTCAGGTCGCGGGTCTTGGAATCCGGGCTGCCCATCACGACCACGATGACGCGCCGGCCGCCGCGCTCGGCGGTGGCGGCAAGGCAGTAGCCGGCGCCGTTGGTGAAGCCGGTCTTGAGTCCGTCCACGCCCGCCACCTTGCCCAGCAGGTGGTTGTGGTTGGTCATGGCGATGACCCGGTCGGCCGGGCGGCGGCCTTCGCCGAATTTGCGCTGCCGCACGGCGGTGTATTTCGTGACATTGGTCTCGCGCAGGAGATAGCGGCTGAGCGCGGCGTAGTCGCGCGGCGTGGTCAGGTCGCCATCGGCGAGGCGCCGGTTGGCGGGCGGCAGGCCGTGCGGCGTGCGGAACGTGGTGTGCGCGAGCCCCAGCGCGCGGGCCTTGGCGTTCATGAGGTCCACGAACGCCGCGGCCGAGCCGGCCGCGGTCCGCGCGAGCGCGTGGGCCGTGTCATTGCCCGACTGGATCATCATGGCGTAGATGAGATCATCGACCGGAAAGGTCTCGCCCTGCTTCAGCCAGACCTGCGTGCCGCCGATCCGGGAATCCTCGGCCGTGATGGTGACCGGCGTCTCGGGCGTGAGCGCCCCGCTCGCCAGCTTGTCGTGCAGGACGGCGAAGGTCATGAGCTTGGTCATGCTGGCCGGGGGCGAGACGACGTCGGCCTTGTCCTCGAACAGCACCTGGCCGCTCTCGGCATCGATGACAATGGCCCCGAGGTAGGCCGGCCGCGCCTCCTTGGCGGACACGGCGCCGGCCAGGACGGCGGCCAGCAGGAATAGGAACGGACGAAACTTGCTCATGCGAAAGGGAAGCCGCCAAGGCAGCGGGGCACCCCGGGCCGTGCAACCAAATTTCCCGCGAGCGCCGGCTTGCGGAGGCAAAACCGCGGCGATTGACTCTTTTCTGTCATGACTTTGCCGCTCGTCGCCATCCTCTGTCCCAAGGAGTTCACCTTCAGCGACCCCGCCGCCACCGTCGAACGCGGCGTGCTCGACAGCACGGCCGAGGTGCGGACCATCGCCCTGGACTTCAACGAACCGCTGCCCGCGGCGGCGCTCGCGGCGGACGTGCTGCTGCTCTGGCACAACATCCCCGTCGGCCCCGACGTGATCGGCCGGCTGAAAAACTGCCGCGCCCTCATCCGCAACGGCGTGGGCTACGACAGCGTCGACACGGCGGCGGCGGCCGCCGCCGGCATCCCGGTCTGCAATGTGCCCGACTACGGCACCGAGGAGGTGGCGGACCACGCCATCGCCCTGACCCTCGCGCTCTACCGCCAGCTTTTCCCGCTCGATGCCGAGGCCAAGCGGCTCGGCTGGAAGATCAATGTCTCCGCGAAGATGCGCCGGCTGCGCGGCCAGGTGTTCGGGATCATCGGCCTCGGCCGGATCGGCACCGCCACGGCGCTGCGCGCGAAGGCCCTGGGCTTCCATGTGATGTTTTTTGACCCCCATCTGGCCAACGGGGCCGACAAGGCGCTCGGCATCGAGCGGGTCGCGTCGCTCGACGACCTCCTCCGGCGGGCGGACCTGGTCTCCGTGCACTGCCCGCTCAGCGCCGAGACGCGCGGCCTGATCGGCGCGCGGGAGATCGGGCTCATGCGGCCAGCCGCTTTCCTGGTGAACACCGCGCGCGGCGACATCGTGCAGAAGGCGCCGGTCTTCGCCGCGCTGCGCGCGGGCCGGCTGGCCGGCGCCGGGCTCGATGTCGTGGAGCAGGAGCCGCTGCGCACCGCGGAGGAAGCCGCCACGCCGAACCTGATCGTCACCTGCCATGCGGCGTTCTGCAGCCCGGAGGGCATGATCGAGATGCGCACGACCTCCGCCCGGATCGCCCGCGCCGCCGTGCGCGGCGAACCGGTGTGGAACCGGGTGAACTAGCCGGCCGCGCGGACCGCGGGATGGGCCGCCACCCGCTTGAGCGCCGCGCGCAGCAGCGTCTTGCCCGGCTCCATGCGGTGCCACGGTGAGGCGCCCGATGGGTGCGGCAGCGGGATGCAATCCATGGCGTGCCCGCGGTAATCGATCCGGAGTTTTTTGCCGATGATGTCGTTCAGCGGCGCCGGCGGGATGAACTGCGTGATGGCGAGCTTGCCGACCGGCAGCACGAGCTGCGGCTGGAGCAGTTCCACCTCCGCCGCGAGCCAGCGGGAGCAAAAGGCGATCTCGTCCTCATCCGGCACGCGGTCGCCGCCGGTTTCCTTTTTGCCCGGGAAACAGCGGCACACGGCGGCAAAATAGATCCGGTCGCGCACCTCGTCCTCGGTCCAGCCGAGCGCCTCGTGGAACCACTTGAAGAGCGTCTTGCCGGCGGTCCAGGCGAAGGGACGCCCGAGCTTCGGCTCCTTGTCGCCCGGGGCCTGGCCGACGAGCAGGATGCGACCGGCCACCGGCCGGCCGACGACCACCGGTTTCAACATCCGCGGGCAAAGCGCGCAGGCCTGCAGCCGGGCGAGGTGGGATTTCACGGCGGCGACGGAGGGGGTGGCGGGCATGGGCGGTGCCCTATCCGCCTGCACCCGGCGGGCGACGGCGAGATTATTTTCCGGGAAACCCGGAAAATAAAAAGGCGGAGCCGCAAAGGGCTCCGCCTTGAAAGTTGGTTCGCTGGGGCGAACGGGGGATTAGTAGCGACCGCCGCCACCGCCGCCGTAGCCGCCACCGCCGCCGCCGCGACCACCGCGACCGCCGCCGTAGCCACCACGACCGCCGCCGCCGCCGAAGCCGCCGCGACCGCCGCCGCCGAAGCCGCCAGACGGGCGCTCTTCCTTCGGACGGGCCTCGTTGACCTGCAGGGCGCGACCGCCGAGCTCGACACCGTTGGTCTTCTCGATGGCCAGCTTGGCCTCATCGGGGGTGCCCATGGTGACGAACGCGAAACCGCGGGGGCGGCCGGTCATCTTGTCCATGGCGACATAGGTGTCGGTGACGGAACCGAACTGCTCGAAGTGCGAACGGAGTTCGCCCTCGGTGGTGTTGAACGACAGGTTTCCAACGTAGAGTTTGGAATTGCTCATGTGATAAATCGTAGATCCTTCGCCATCTGCCAGTCCGTTCCCACCGTGGGTTTCGAAATCATCACTTAAGCTAACGCTCAGCCTACGACTCACCAGATCCTGTCATCAAAACGCTGTCTCTAACGAGGCGCGTAAGGACGCTCACCCGCACCCGCAAGGCAAGTGAATTTTTCAAGACACCCGGACAACCCGCCGGCTGGCAGCACTTTGGCCGCGTCATCGTTCCGGACTCAAATCGCGTATTTGGCCCGGATATCCTCCGGCAGGCGCACGGCCCGGGCCGTTTCCATGGACACCATCACATAGTCAAACCAGCCGTCGCAGCTGAGCTTCCGGTCGGCGACGCGCTCGATCTGGAACCGCACCTTCACGCCGATCAGGGTGAACTGTTCGATCCAGGTGCGGACAATGAAGCGGTCGCCCAACCCGAGCGGGCGTTTGAAGTTCATCTGGGCCGTGGCCATGAACCAGCCGTAGCCGCGTTTCTGGAACTCGGACATGGGCATCTTGTAGCAGCGCTCCATCTGGTCGAAGCGGGCCGCCAGCACATAGTCCATGTAGCGGCTGCTGTGCACGTGCTGATACATGTCGATGTCGTCCGGCCGGACCTGCATCTCGGTCTCGAACTTGGAATAGACCACCCCGGCCTCCGGCAAGGGGGCGTCATTCGCGGGTGGCACGGCGGCATTCACCCGGGCAGAGTGCCGCCGGCCCCCGGGACCGGTCAAAAGAAAAGGCGCCGGCTTGCGGCCGGCGCCGGGGAATGCCTCGTGGGAGGGGGCCGGATCAGGCCGGACGCTTGAATTCCTGGCGGAGCCAGTTGCTCAGCATTTCCTTGTCGTAGCGCAGCGGGTCGGAAGTGGGCATCGCCATGGACATCAGGTAACCCAGGTCACGCAGCTGGCGCTTGCCCTCGCTGACCACCTTGCCCTCGGCGTCGATCAGCTTGAACTCGAGGCTCACGCGCGGCGGATAGATGTCCTTCACGATGCGGATGTCGTGGAAGTTGATCCCGCGCCACGGCTCGAAGTCGCCCGCGAGATCCACATCGGTCACCGTGATCTGCAGCCGCTGGCCCTTCGCCAGATACTTGGCGCCATGGGTCACGAGGTGGTCCTTGAGCTGCTCGAGCAGCGCCTCGCGGCCGCGCTCGGTGTCCATGTCACTGTCCTTCACATCCGTGAATTTTTCCGCGGCGACGAAGTTTACCTCGATCGCCGAAGCCGGTTTGTCCGGGGCCGCCGCCGTCGCCATACCGGCCGCGAGCAGACTGAGAAAAGCCAACAGGGGTAGTTTTGTTTTCATAAGCGTGGTGGAATTGGAAAAAATTTAGCCGATTTGGTTCCGAACACAACTTTGCCGTGGTTCACGCGCCTCCACGGGTTGGCGGCGCGGGTAGACGGACAGTGTTGACCATATTAAAACGTTCGTTTAATACTTACGTATTATCAATGGGTCATCCGGACAAAGAAACACTTGATCGGATCTTAATAGCTGCCGAATCGCTATTTGCCCAACAGGGTTATGATGGGACCACCCTCCGTCAGATAACGCAAAGGGCCGAAGTCAATCTGGCGGCGGTCAATTATCATCACGGCGACAAGGAGAGTCTTTATCTGGAGATCCTGCGGCGCCGGATCCAACCGATCAACCAGGTGCGCTTCTCGAGGTTGGCGGAGGCCGAAGAGCAGGCCGGGGGCGGGCCGGTGCCGCTGGCGACGCTCATGGACATCCTGGCGCGTCCGCTTTTCCAGCTGTATGCCGGGCCCGACGAAAGCGGCCCGCAGGGTGCCCGGCTCATCGGGCGCGTGCTCGTCGAACCCCTGTCCTTCACGGAGCCGTTTCTCGCGGCGGAATTCCAACCCTGGCTGGCGCGATTTGGCCAGGCATTGCGCCGCCACGCCCCGGCATTGACGCCCGAGGATTTCCTCTGGCGGTTCAGCTTTGTCATCGGCGCGTTGCATCATTCCCTCGCCACGCTCCACCAGATGAAGACCCTGACCCGGGGCATCTGCCGGGATAACGACCACTCAACTGCCCTGCATCGCTTCGTCCTTTTCGCTACCGGGGTATTCGGCGCCGAAACACGGATTTGATGTCATAAACGGGGTCCCGTCCGCCGGACGGGGGTTTTTTCGGGTAGAAATGCTAATCCTGCGACGGCGGTCCATTGCTACAGCCCCTTTTTCGTGCCGGCGGCTTGCGTCGGAACGCAAACTGCTCCTTGTTGCCCGGTTCCCGGCGCTGACCCCGTCGGAAACCGAGGATTCCCGCAACAAAGCCCCGCTTTGGCGCGTTACAGGAAGTATCGGAACAATTTCACCGGCCAGTGCTCTGACCCGGCACCGGCCACACCAAGCAATGATCACAGCCATTATCGTCCTTTCGCTGCTCTCGTTGCTCGTGGCCACCGAGCCCGAGCACGCGGATGATTCAGCGCCCCCTTCCCCCGAGCCGCCCCTGCGGCCGGCGGACAAAAAACCACGGGCCGTGGAGACGGCCAAGCCCGACCGCGTGGCCGCCTGAACGGCCGGCGGCATCCGGCGGGCGGGATGCAACGTAGAATCCGGGAAGATTTTCCCATGGTTTGAAACCGGACTTGCGACGCCGGTGGCGGAAAGTTTTCTTCCGCCTTCCTTAATTTTTCCGTGACGCCCCCGCCCAAGAATCCTTTCCGCCGCCTGCTGGGCTCCCTGGTCCAGTGGATCGACTCCGACTACTCGCTGGAATCGCCCGAGGCCATCCGCGCCCAGCCCGATGGCGTCAACCTGGTGCGCTGCCTGCCCTTCGTCATCCTGCACCTGGGCTGTCTCGGCGTCCTCTGGGTCGGGTGGAGCTGGTTCGCCGTCTGGACCGCGGTGGCGCTTTATTTTGTCCGCATGTTTTTCGTGACGGGCATCTTTCACCGCTACTTCTCGCACCGCACCTACAGCACCTCGCGTTTCGGCCAGTTCGTGCTGGCCGTGCTCACCGGCACCACCGTGCAGCGCGGCGCGCTGTGGTGGGCCTATCACCACCGGCACCACCACCAGCACTCCGACGAGCCCGAGGATGCGCACTCGCCGCACGTGCACGGTTTCCTCTGGTCGCACATCGGCTGGATCACCAGCCGCCGCAACTTCCCGACCGACTACTCGAAGATCCGTGATCTCGCGAAATACCCCGAGCTCGTCTTCCTCAACCGCTTTGACATCCTCGTCCCCGTGCTCTTCGCCACGGCGCTGTTCGTGGGCGGCAACTGGCTCGCGGCCGCCGCGCCCGCCCTGCAGACCGGCGGCGCCCAGCTGCTCGTGTGGGGCTTCTTCATCAGCACCACGGCGCTCTTCCACGGCACGGCGTGCATCAACTCCCTCGCCCACCTCATGGGCAACCGCCGCTTCGAGACCGCCGACGACTCGCGCAACAGCTTCATCCTTTCGCTCGTCACGCTCGGCGAGGGCTGGCACAATAACCACCACCGCTACATGTCCGCCACGCGGCAGGGTTTCTACTGGTGGGAGCTCGACATCACCTACTACCTGCTGAAGGCGCTCTCCTGGACCGGCTTCATCTGGGGCCTTAAGGAGGTGCCACCGTCCATCTACCGCGAGGCCGAGCAACGCCACCACCAGGACACCGTCTCCCGCTTCTCCGTCTCCTCCGTCCAGCACGAGATCAACACTCTCCGCCGCGTCGTGCCCACCGCCGCTGCCATCGCCATCGCCACGGTCAACTCGCCCGCGGTCGCCGACCAGCTCCAGAAGAAGGACGGCCCGGCGATCCACAAGGACGTCACCGGCCAGTCCCAGCCGCCAGGTGCATCCGGGTCGCCCGCCGGGGCGTAGTTGATGACCGCCGCACTCTTCGGAGGCGGCGGTTTTTTAATGTCCAAACTCGCCATCATCGGCACCGGCATCTCCGGCCTGGGCTGCGCCCATTTCCTGCACCGCCATTTCGACGTCACGCTCTTCGAGCAGGACGGCTACACGGGCGGGCACACCAACACCGTGACCGTCCCCGAGACCGACACCGGCCGGCCTGTGCCCATCGACACCGGGTTCATGGTCTTCAACTACGAGACCTACCCGCAGCTCACGCGCCTCTTCGGCCTGTTGAACGTGCCGGTGAAGAAAACCTCGATGTCGTTCAGCGTGCGCCACGAGGACAGCGGCCTGGAATTCGCCGGCTCGTCGCTGAACCACCTGTTCGCCCAGCGCCGGAATCTTTTCCGCCCGCGTTTCGTCCGCATGCTGCTGGCGATCGACCGCTTCAACCGCGAGGCCGTCGCCGCGCTCGACGATCCCGCGTGGGCCGGCGTGGCCCTCGGTGACTATGTGCGGCGCCGCGGCTACGGCGCCGATTTCCTCGAGCTTTACCTCGTGCCGATGAGCTCGGCGGTGTGGTCCACGCCGCCGGACAAGATGCTGGCGTTCCCAGCCACGACGTTGCTGCGCTTCTTTCACAACCATGGTTTTCTCGGTCTCAACACCCAGCACCAGTGGTGGACGGTCGACGGCGGTGCACAGGCCTACGTGAAACGCCTCACCACGCCCTGGCGCGACCGCATCCGGCACCACGCTAAGATTGTCCGCGTCCGCCGCGAGGGCGGTGGCGTCACCCTCACCACGCACAACGGCGCCATGGAGCGTTTCGACCGCGTCATCCTCGCCTGCCATGCCGACCAATCCCGGCAGTTGCTGGCCGACCCGACCCCCGACGAGGCCCGCCTGCTCGGCGAGTTTCACTACCAGCCGAACACCGCGACGCTGCACACCGATGCCTCCGTCATGCCCCGCACCAAGCTCGCGTGGTCCGCGTGGAACTATTCCCTCGGCCGCGACCCCGCGGGCCGGTTTTCGCCGGCGACGCATTACTGGATGAACCGCCTGCAAGGCGTGTCCGACCGCGAAAATTATTTTGTCTCGATCAACGGCGCCGAGCGCATCGATCCCGCCAAGGTGCTCAGGACCATCGCCTACGACCACCCGCTCTTCAGCCTGGGCGCCGTGCAGGCGCAGGCCGGAATCCCGGCGCTCAACGCCGCCGCCGCGGGCCGCACGGAGACCTATTTCGCCGGCGCCTGGACCCGCTACGGCTTCCATGAGGACGGGTTCCTCTCCGCCGTGAACCTCGGCCGGTTGCTGCTCGGGCGCGATCCCTGGGCGGTCTGACACCCCCGGCCCGCTGGCGTTCTCTCTCAGCCGGCTCCGGGGATTGCGGAAATGGAGGCAGGACCATCAGTCCTGCGAGGCATGCGCCGCGCTCCTCCCGATACGCGGGGCTGATAGCCCCGCCTCCAACAACCAGACCGCCTCGGCCAAGGGCATGCAAGAATCCTGCATCCCCGCTGCCGCTTGGGCCGTAACCCTTTAACGTGAACTCCTGCCTCTATGAATGCCATGTGATGCACCAACGGTTTTCGCCCCAGGCGCACCGGTTTCTGTATCGCATCTTCATGTTCGCACTCGATCTGGACGAACTGGAGGCCCTGCACCGCCGGCTGCGGCTTTTTTCCTTCAACCGCCGCAATCTCTACAGCTTTCGGGAGAAAGACTTTCTGCCCACGGGTGAATCTTTGCACAACCCCTCCGCCGCCACCGGCTCGCCCGCCACTCCCGCCGGCCTCAAGGCCCGCGTCCACGCCTATCTCGCCGGCCGCGGCATCAACCTCGACGGCGGCCGCGTGATGCTCGTGACCCTGCCGCGCGTGCTTGGCTACCTGTTCAACCCGGTCTCCTTCTATTTCTGTTACGACCGCGCCGGCCAGCCCGTCGCCGCGCTCGCCGAGGTCACCAACACGTTCAAGGAAATGAAACCCTTCGTGCTCGGCCCGGAAACGCGCCAGGGCGCCGTCTTTACCCTGCGCACGCCCAAATATTTCTACGTCTCGCCCTTCACCGACATGGACGTGGCCTTTGATTTCACGCTGCGGACGCCCGGCGACAAACTCTCGGTGCAGATCGACGACTACGATGCCGGCCGGCGCACGCTCACGAGCTCGCTCACCGGCAGCCGCCGGCCGCTGACCGACGCGGCGCTCGCCTGGTTCACCCTGAAGTATCCCTTCATCACCCTCAAGGTCATCACGCTGATCCACTGGAACGCCCTCCGCCTCTACCTGAAAAGGGTGCCGTGGTTCGCCAAGGCCGCCCGGCCCGAGGTCCAGCGCGATCTCTACCGCCCGCACGCCAGCCTCGCGCCCGCGACCCAACCCCTTTCCAAACCATGAGCAACGATCTTGCCACCACGGCCTCATCGGCCACCCCGACTGCCGCCCCATCCCCCTCCTTTTTCCAGGGCGCCGTGCTCAACGCCTTCGCCGCGATGAAACGCGGCCGGTTGCGCCTCGAGCTGCCCGACGGCACCGTGCGCGAGTTCGGCGAACCCGGCGTGGCGCCGGCGCCGGTCGCCCCCGGCGTGAGCAACACCGCGTTCATCCGCGTGCGCCGCCCGGCCTTCTTCACGAAAAGCGCGCTCTACGGCGACATCGGCTTCGCCGAGTCCTACCTCGACGGCGACTGGGAGTCGCCCGACCTCACGTCGCTGGTCGGCTGGTTCATCCTCAACCTCGAGCACGCGCCCACCCTGACCGGCTCGCAACAGGCAAAAACGCTCGCGCTCAACCTGCTCCGCTGGGCCAACCGCGCCGGCCACCTGCTGCGACCCAACACCCGCGCCACCGCCCGCCGGAACATCAGCGACCATTACGACCTGTCCAACGACTTCTTCGCCCTCTGGCTCGACCCGTCGATGATGTATTCCAGCGCCCGCTGGGCCGGCGTCACCACGCTCGAGGCGGCGCAGGTCGCCAAGAACGACGCCCTCTGCCGCAAGCTCCACCTCCAGCCCGGCGACCACGTCCTCGAGATCGGCACCGGCTGGGGCGGCTGGAGCATCCATGCCGCCAAAAACTACGGCTGCCGCGTCACCTCCCTCACCATCTCGCAACAGCAGCTGGCGCTGGCCCGCGCCCGCATCGCCGATGCCGGCCTCAGCGACCGCATCGAGGTCCGCCTGCAGGACTACCGCGACCTCACCGGCCGTTTCGACAAGATCGTCTCCATCGAGATGCTCGAGGCGGTCGGTCACGAATACCTCCGCGAATACGCCGCCGTGTGCGACCGCGTGCTCAAGCCCGACGGCCTCATCGCGCTCCAGTTCATCACCTATCCGGACGCCCGCTACGACCAGCTCCGCCGCGGCGTCGATTTCATCCAGAAGCACATCTTCCCGGGTTCGCTCCTGCTCTCCGTCAACCGCCTGAACCAGCTCTTCGCCAAACAGGGCGGCTTCGTGCTGCACGGCCTCGAGGACCTGGGCCGCGATTATTCGCGCACGCTGGCCAGCTGGCGGCAGCTCTTCCACGCCCGGCTCGAGCAGGTGCGCACGCTCGGTTTCGACGAGCGCTTCATCCGCAAGTGGGACTACTACCTCTGCTACTGCCAGGCGGCCTTCGCCATGCGCAACATCTCCGTCGTGCAGACCGTGCACACGCGGCCCAACAACCTTTCGTTCTGAGGTAGGGTGCACCGGCCCGGTGCGCCGCGGCGGAGCCGGCCGCTCCGCCCTACCCACAAATTCCCCCCATGCTCCTTTCCCTCCGTCTCCTCTTCACCCTCATCCTGGGCTCGATGCTCTGGGTCACGAGCTGGGCCAGTTTCCAATGTCCGCTCTTCGGCGTGCCCCGCGAGGTTTTCACCCACCCGTGGTTCATCGCCACGCTGTTCGACGCGTATTGGGGCTTCATCACGTTTTTCGTCTGGGTTTGCTACAAGCAGACCTCCTGGCTCGCGCGCGGGGCGTGGTTCGTCGCCATCATGCTGCTCGGCAACATCGCCATGGCCGCCTACTGCCTCGCTGAATTGTTCGCGCTGCCCCGGGACGGACGCCTCGCGGACCTGTTGACCGCGCAGCGCGAGGGCCCGGGCGGGCTCGGCCTCATCTTGGCCGCCCTTGGCGTGGTCGTCATTGTCCTGGCCCTGCCCTGACCCCGCGCATGTCCGCCTGGCTCCTCCTCCTTTCCGCGCTCGCCGGCCTGTGCCTGGTTTTCGCCGGCGTGTATCTGCTCGCCCGGCGGATCGACAACTACGGCATCGTGGACATCGCGTGGTCCTATGCCTTCGCCGCGCTGGCGCTTTATTATGCGTTCCTTGCTCCGGGCTGGCCCGCGCGCCGGGCGCTTTTCACCACCATGGCCGTCCTCTGGAGCCTGCGGCTCGGCACGCATCTTTACCGTCGCGTCATGGGCCATCATCCGGTCGAGGACGGACGCTATGTGCAGCTGCGTAAGGACTGGGCCGGAAACTTCGCCGCAAAAATGTTCGTCTTCTTCCAGCTGCAGGCCGTGTCGGTCGTGCTGCTCGGCGTGGCGTTTTTTATCACCGGCCTCAACCCCTCGCCCCGGCTGCACCTGCTCGAAATCGCCGGCGCCATCCTCTGGTTTCTCGCGCTGACCGGTGAGGCGGCGGCCGACGCCCAGCTCGCGGCCTTCAAGCGCGATCCGGCGCACAAGGGCCGGGTCTGTGACGTCGGCCTCTGGCGTTACAGCCGGCACCCGAATTATTTCTTCGAGTGGCTGATCTGGGTCGCCTTTTTCGTTTTCGCGCTCGCCTCGCCGTTTGGCTGGGTCGCGATCCTCGGGCCCGCGAGCATCCTCTATCTCTTGCTGCGCGTCACCGGCATCCCGCTGACCGAGGAGCAATCCGTCCGCTCCAAGGGCGACGCCTACCGCCGCTACCAACAGACCACGAGCGCCTTCGTGCCGTGGTTTCCGAGAAATCTACCATGATCGACGCACTGCTGGAAAAAGACCTCCTGCCCGACGGGCTGATCCGCCTCGGCATCCGCCGGCTCCTGCGCCAGCGGCTGGCCGAGATCGAACACCCGTCGCCCGAGATCCAGGTCGCCCAATTCGCCGAGGCCCTGCGCGCGCGGCCGATCGCCGTCAACACGGCCGAGTCGAAGGAACAGCATTACGAGGTGCCGACGCCATTCTACCAGAAATGCCTCGGTCCGCGGTTGAAATACTCCTCCGGCTACTACGAGCGTGGGGACGAGACGCTCGCGCAGGCCGAGGAGGCGATGCTCGCGCTCACCTGCGACCGGGCCCGCCTGGCCGACGGACAGGACATTCTCGAACTCGGCTGCGGCTGGGGTTCGCTCACGCTCTGGATGGCGGAAAAACACCCGCGGGCCCGCATCACGGGCGTTTCCCACTCCCGCACCCAGCGCGAGCACATCCTGGGTGAGGCCAAGCGGCGGGGCCTGGCCAACGTCAGCATCATCACCTGCGACATGAATGATTTTTCGGCCGAGGCACGCGCTTTCGACCGCGTCGTGTCGGTCGAGATGTTCGAGCACATGAAGAACTGGCCGCGCCTGATGGCGAACATCGCGCGGTGGCTGCGGCCGGGCGGACATTTCTTCGCCCACGTCTTCACCCACGCGCGCTTTGCCTACCACTTCGAGGTGCGCGACGAGAGCGACTGGATGAGCCGATATTTCTTCACCGGCGGCATGATGCCGGCCCACAGTCTGTTCCCGCAGTTTCAGGACGACCTGAAGCTGGTCACAGACTGGAAGGTCAGCGGCGCCCACTACGCGAAAACCTCCGAGCACTGGCTGCAAAACATGGACGCGCACAAGGCGGAGATCATGCCGTTGTTCGCCCAGACCTACGGTGCCGGCGCGGCCGTGAAGTGGTGGGCCTACTGGCGCGTGTTCTACCTGGCTTGCGCCGAGCTGTGGGCCTACCGCGACGGCGAGGAGTGGCACGTCAGCCACTATCTCTTCCGCAAGCCCTGACCCGGCTCAGTAATTCGGCCAGATTCCCGGGGTAATCAGCTCAAGGAGGTGTCCGTCGGGGTCGCGCAGGTAAAGGCTGCGACCGCCGCGCGACCAGCTTGCCTCGCCCTCGGTGGCCAGCCCTTCGGCTGCCAGTCTTGCCCGCCATTGGACATAGGCCTCCGGCGTGACCGCAAAGCCGATATGGTGCGGCCCGGACCCGTCGTGGGGCGGAATGATGCCGCCGGGCACCGGCGTCGGTTGCAGCGTGGCGCCGCGCTTGAAAAGCAGCAGCACCTGCCCGCCCACCCGGAAGGACTGGAACCGCGCCGGATCGCCGGTCATCGGCTCCAGGCCGAGCCGGTCGCGATAGAACGCGACCGCTCGCGGCAGATCGTCCACATAGAGGATACTCTCGACTATGCCGGCAATGGCCGGCGCCTGGCTGTTCATGATCCCCTGATACCGGGAAATACAATTCGGTGCAACTGGCCGTTCGCCCAGGACGTAGTCATGGCAATGATCGTCCGGTTTCTCCTTCTCCTTGTCCTCGCGGCCCGGACCTGGGGGGCCGACGCCCAGACTTTGGTGCAAGCGGCGCTCGCCGCCGAGGCCCGGCTGGATTCCGTCCGGGCGCTCGAGCTTTTCCGCCAGGCCGATGCCGCCCGGCCAAACGATGCGTTCATCCTCCAGAAGATCGCCCGGCAATACTCCGACCTGGTCACCGAGCAACCTGACGTCGAGGCGAAGAAGCGCTACGCCCAGACCGCCCTCGGCTACGCGCAACGCGCGGTGGCGCTGAAGCCCGATGATCCGGTCAACGTCCTTTCGCTTGCCGTCTGCCACGGCAAGCTCGCGGTCTACAGCGACACCAAGACCAAGATCCGGTATTCCCGCCTCGTGAAGGAGGAGGCCGAGCGGGCCCTCGCCCTCGATCGCAACTACGCGTGGGCGCACCACCTGCTCGGGCGCTGGCACCACGAGGTGGCCGGCCTGGGCGCCACGTCGAAACTCTTCGTGCGCTTGTTTTATGGCGGACTGCCCCCGGCCTCCCTCGACGAAGGCGTCCGTCACCTCCGGCGCGCCGCCGAGCTGGAGCCGGACGAGCTCAACCACTGGCTGGAGCTGGGTTTCGCCCACGCGGCGGCGGGCCAGCCGGAAGCCGCCCGCGCTGAGTGGACGCGCGGCCTCGCCATGCCCTCGCGCGGCCAGCACGACGAGCCCGCCAAGCAGCGCGCCCGCGACGCCCTGGCCCGGCTAGATTAACACCAGCACGATGGCGGCCACCATCAGCGCGGCCCCGGTGAAGCGCAGCCGCAGCACCCGGCCGCCGAGGTGTTTCTCATCATTGGTGAACCAGTGGCCGATGAGCCAGACCAGCAGCACGCTGAACAGCCCGCGCACGCTGTAGATGATGTTCACGACCGTGGCACTGCCCACGAGCACGATCGCCACCACCACGCCGGCGTTGTTGACCGCCATGAGCAGCGCACCCGGCGCCACCCAGCGCCAGGCGGCCGCCGGCAGCGCGGTGAGCGGCGCGCTGAAAAAGGGCACGAGCAGGCAGGACAGCAACCCGATGATCAGGGCCATCGGCGGGAAGTAGTTGGCCCAGCCCCACGCATGCACCCATTTCTGCAGCAGGACGTCGCCGAGGCTGAACGACGTCGCGCTGCAAATCGCGAGGAGCACGGTCGGCCCCACGTGCCGGTGCCGGGCCTCGCCGCCCAGGTGCAGCAACCCGATGGCCGCGGTGCTCAACGCCGCCCCGATCCACCACTGCAGCGGCACCTCGCCCACGCGGAGCAGGCTGCTGAACAACGCGACCAGGATGACCTTGGTGCCCATGACCGGCGTGGTGACCGACACGTCGCCCCGGCTCAGCGCGAGAAACGTGAGCGCCTGGCCGCCGAAGAAGCACAGCGCCGTGACCGCCGGCTGCCAGTATTCCGCCAGCGGGTGGATCTCCCCGCCGTAAAGAAACCACACCGGGACAAACAGCACCGCCAGCGCCAGGTTGGAGAGAAAGCTGGTGCGCCACACCCCGACGCCGAATCCCGCCGCCCGTTTCACCGTCAGCGCGCCGATGACATAGATCAGCGCACAGGCGAGGGGCATCAGCAGGCTGGCGTTGAAATTCATGACGGCAGGCCGACAAAAAGCCGGGCGGAACGGCCCGGCTTCAATCCTAATCGGCGACTATCCCTTATTTGAGCGCCGCCTGCACGAGCTTTTCGTATTCCTCGGCCGGCGCGGCGCCGGTCTTCTGGTGCAGGATGCGGCCGTCGCGGCTGATGAGGAACGTGGTGGGGATGGCCTGGAAGCTGCCGAACGCCTCGACCACGGCCTCGTTGCCCATGACGAGCGTGTAGTTCATGCCCTTGGCCTGGGCGAACTGCTTCACCTGCGCCGGGCCGCGGCGGTCCAGCGAGACCCCGACGATCACCAGGCCGTCCGGGCCGTATTTTTTCTGCAGGGCGATGTAGCCGGGGATTTCCTCGATGCACGGCCCGCACCACGTGGCCCAGAAATCGACCACCACCACCTTGCCCTTGAACTGGTCGGAGCTGACCTCGCGACCATCGAGGTCCTTGAGCTTCCACGCCGGGGCCGGCAGGCCGGCGGCGCCAGAATCCGCGGCGCCGGCGGGGCGGTCCTGGGCGAACAACACCGAGCCGAGGACCAGGAGGCCGGCGGCGGCAAAGGCGGACAACAGACGGGGGAGGTTCATGGATATGGGAGACACCAGGGCCGTTCTTGTTCCCGGGAAAACGGGACCGCGTTCAGGCGCCGTTCTGCTCGACGTTCAGGATCTCGATGAATTTCTTCATCGCCGGCGTCAGCACGCGCCCCTTGCGGTGCAGGATGGCGAGCGGCCGGGTGAATTCCTTCCCCTTGAAGCTGATCGCGGCCAGCGTGCCCTGCTTCACCTCCTGGACGACCGTCGCGTGCGGGACGATCGCGACGCCATGGTCGATCTCGACGGCGCGCTTCACCGTCTCGATGTTGTCGAACTCCATGACCGGCGTGATCTCGAGCTTGTAGTCGCGGAAGATCTGGTCGACGGCCTTGCGGGTCGGGATGTCGGGGTCGAAGCCGATGAACTTGTGGCCGGCGAGCGCCTTGATGTCCACGTCGCCGACCTTGGCCAGCGGGTGCTGCGGGTGGGTGATGAGGACCAGGCTGTCGTTGCGGAACGGGATGTTCTCGATCTGCCGGATGCGCTGCGGGAAGGCCACGAGGCCGAAATCGACCGAGTTGTGCAGGATGTCCTCGTAGACCAGGTTTGAGCGGCGGTATTCGACGCGCACGTTGACCGAGGGGTAGTCGTGCAGGAATTTTTTGATGTAGGGCGGCAGCTCGTGCAGCCCGATCGAGTAGATGGTCGAGATCCGGATGGTGCCGCTGATGACCTTCTTCATCTCCTGCAGCTCGCTCTCCAGCTTCTCATAGACATGCAGGATCTCCTTCGCCGCCTCGTAGATGCGCTGGCCTTCGCGGGTCAGGTTGAACTGCTTCTGGCTGCGGTCGATCATGAGCGTCTTGAAATTGCGCTCCATGGACCGGGCCTGCTGGCTGACCGCCGACTGCGTGATGCCGTTCAGCTTCGCAGCCTTGGAGAAGCTCTTGGTCTCGACCAAGTCGGCGAAGATTTTGAAGTTTTCGATTTGCATGCGGCCTTTAAGGTTGGGTTCAGCATAAACAACGCTTATCAGCATTCCACTCTAAAAGCTGCTCTCATAGATGTTTATCGATTACGACACCTTCCGGATGCGGGCCGACGCCCTGCTGGCTCGAATAGCAGACCAGTGTCGCGCCGCGGGTCGCAACCCGCAGGAAGTGACGCTCTTACCCGTGACCAAGACCCACCCGGCCGCCGCCGCGGAATACGCCGCCCGCTACGGTCTGGCCGCGGTCGGCGAGAACCGGGTGCAAGAAGCGATTGATAAACAAACCCAGACCACCGCCGCCGTGCGCTGGGAACTGATCGGCCACCTGCAATCCAACAAGGCCCGGCTGGCCGTCACCCATTTCGGCCGCATCCAGAGCGTCGACAGTGAAAAACTGCTCAACGTCCTCGACCGGGCCGCCGGCGAACTCGGCCGCCGGCTGCCCGTGCTGCTGCAGGTCAACGCCGGCAACGACCCCGCCAAGTTCGGCGCCGAGCCGGCCGACGCCCCCCGTCTGCTGGAACTGGCGCTCACCAAGCCGCACCTGCAGGTCGACGGCCTCATGACCATCGCCCCGTTGTCCGGTGATCCCGCCGTGGCGCGCCGCACCTTCGCCAATCTCCGCACGATCCGCGACCAGCTCGCGGCCCGCACCGGTGCGCCGCTGCGCGAATTGTCCATGGGCATGAGCGGCGACCTCGAGGCCGCGATCGCCGAGGGCAGCACGCTGGTGCGCGTGGGCTCCGCGCTCTACGGCGCGCGGGAATAGTTCCGCGGACTCCAGCAAAATCGTCCCGCGCGCAAAAACTTTCCTCGTTGCGCCGCGGCCGGAAGCACCTTGGCTGCTCTTCCGTGGAAGCGCAAAAATTCACGGCCGCGCAGCGGAAAGCCCTGGAGGGGCTGCTGGACGATCCGTCCCCGGCGGTGCGGGCCGCGCTCCTCGCCCAGTTCACCCGGCACGGCCGCGAGAGTGTGGAGCTGCTCCGCCACTTCGCCAGCCAGCCGAACCGCGTGCTGGCCCTGCACGCCAACGCCTACCTGCGGGAGCTGAACTTCTCGGACCCGGTCACCGAGTTCCGCGGCTTCATCCGCTCGCTCAACTACGAGCTGGAGACCGGCGCGCTGCTCCTCAGCCGCACGGTCAACCCCGACCTCGACATCGGCGCCTGCTGCACGCAGCTGGACGAGATGGCCGCGCGCTGCCGGCAGCTGATCGCCGAGCCGGCCACCGCGCGCGAGAAGTGCCGCGTGCTGAACCGCGTCCTGTTTCACGAATACGGCCTGCGCGGCAACACCGACCACTACACCGACCCGCTCAACAGCTACCTCGACCAGGTGCTGATCCGCCGCAAGGGCATCCCCATCTCGCTCTCGATCGTCTACCTGCTGGTCGCCGACCGCGCCGGCCTCAGCCTTTCCGCCGTCGGCCTGCCCGGCCACTTCATGGTCGGCTGTTACGAGGAGCACGTGCCGTTCTTCGTCGATCCCTTCAACGCCGGCGTCTTCCTGAACGCCGGCGAGGTCTTTGCCCTGCTGCGCTCGGGCAACGTCAACGCCTCCGTCTCCGACCTCGCCCCGACCCCGGTGCGCGAGGTGCTCTGCCGGTGCTGCCGCAACCTCGTCAACCACTACACCGCGGCGGCCGAGCCGGAGCGGGCGCGGCTGTTCGCCGAGTTTGTCGCGGAGTTCGAGTCGACCCACGAGCGGCACGCGCAGCCGTAAGGCGCGCCTCGGGGGCGCAAGTGACCCTGGCTTCATTCGCAAATCCTGAAAACCCGTCCGGAGGCCGGGTTCCACCTTTCCCGCAAAACAAAATCGGGCTCGTTCTCGCCGGCGAAACGGGCTTTGCTGCCGCCGCCTGATGAGCGCCGCCGCCGAACCCATCCACACCCTGGCCGACCTGGACACCTGGTCCTTCGCCGGCACCGCCCTCGCCGTCATCGGCCGGCCGGTCGCCCACTCGCTCAGTCCGGCGATCCACAACGCCGCGCTGGCCGAGCTCGCCAAGACCCAGCCGAAGTATGCGGACTGGCGCTACTTCAAGTTCGACATCGCCCCGGCGGAACTGCCGCGCGCCCTCGCCCTTTTCCACAAGCACCGGTTCCACGGCCTCAACCTGACCGTGCCGCACAAGTCGCTGGTCGTGGAGGAACTGGCCGGCGCCGACGCCTTTGTCCGCGCCGCCGGCGCCGCCAACACGCTCAGCCGCGTCGAGGCCGGCTGGCGCGGCGCCAACACCGACGGCTACGGCCTGGCCACCGCGCTGGCGGAGCAATTTGCGCTGGACCTCGCCGGGGCCCACGTCGTCCTGCTCGGCGCAGGCGGGGCCGCCCGCGGCGCCGCGGTCGAGTGCCTGCGCGCGCGTTGCGCCTCGCTCTGGATCGGCAACCGCACCAAGGCCACCCTCGACGACCTGTTGCTGAGCCTGCAGCTGTTCGCCGGCACCGCGGACATCCACGGCTTCGACCTGGCCAACCCGCCGCCCGGTTTGCCGGCCGGCGCCACCGTGATCAACGCCACTTCGCTCGGCCTTGCCGCCGGCGATGCCGCGCCGGTCGACCTGAAAAGGATCCCCGCCCCGGCCCGTGTCTACGACATGATCTACCGCCCGCCCCAGACCACCCTGCTTCGCCAGGCCGCCGAGCTCGGCCTGCCGCACGCGAACGGCCTCTCGATGCTCATCCATCAGGGCGCACGCTCCCTGGAGATCTGGACCGGCACAACCGTGCCCGTGCCCGTCATGCAGGCCGCCGCCCGCGCCGCGCTCAATCCCGCCTGACCATGGATGCTTTTCAGGAAATCGCCGTCTCGCTCCCCTGGTTTTACCCGCTGTTCGTCGCCGTGGTCGGGGCCTGCGTCGGCAGTTTTCTCAACGTCTGCATCTACCGCATCCCGAAGGAGGAATCCGTGGTCTCGCCGGCCTCGCATTGCGGCTGCGGCCAGCCGATCGCCTGGCATGACAACATCCCGGTGCTGAGCTGGCTCCTCCTGCGGGGCCGGGCGCGGTGCTGCGGCCGGCCGTTCAGCTTCCGTTATCCCGCGATCGAGCTGCTGACCGCGCTGTTGTTCCTCGCCTGCTGGCTGCTGTTCCCGGCCGGCAAGGCGGTCGCCGGGATGGTGCTGTGCGCCATTGTGATCTGCGCGCTGTTCATCGATCTCGACCACATGATCATCCCGGACGTCTTCACGGTCGGCGGCGCCGCCGTCGGGCTGCTGCTGGCGCTGCTGCTGCCCTCGCTCCACGGGCAGAGCCATGAGTTTTTCGCGATCGCGAGCCTGCGCGCCGGCCGCGACGCGGTGCTCGGCCTCTGCGTCGGCTCCGCCCTCGTGCTGTGGATCGCGCTCTGGGCCGAGGCGATCCTGAAGAAGGAGGCGATGGGCTTCGGCGACGTGAAATTCCTCGGCGCCCTCGGCGCCTTCGTCGGCTGGAAGGGTGCGGTCTTCGGCATGTTCGGCGGCGCCATGCTTGGCTGTCTCTGGTTCATCGTCGCCCTGCTCTGGCAAAAGATCACGGGCCGGGCCTCCCCGGTCGCCCCGCCCGCCGAAACCCCCGAGGGCCAGCCCGCCGAACTCGGCCTCGGCGTGCACGTGCCCTTCGGCCCCATGCTCGGCGTGGCCGCCCTGATCTATTTTTTCGGCGCCCACCGCTGGGTGGACGCCTACTTCGGCGAATTGTCCGGCCTTTTCTGATCCGGTGTCGCGCCGGCCGCGGGTGGCTGAAATTCCCGCGGCACTTCCCCGCCGCGGCCCTGCACGACCAGGCGCAGCAGGTAAGCCATGACCTCCTCGCGGGTCTGGCCGCGCTCGGCGACGAGCTGGTCGGCGCGCTTGATCAGCTGCCGCGCCATGGCCTCCGCCTGCGCCGGCGTGGCGCCGAGATTGCCGCACAGCCTGGTCAACTGGGCCAGCTCATTCATGCGGATCCAGCGTCATGACCACCGGGCCCGCCGGCTCGAGGCTGATTCCGTCCGTCGGCGTGAGATTGATCAGCGACATCATCGCCAACGCGACAAACTCGCCGGCCTTTGTGCCTACTGAGCGGATCTCGCCGACTTTTTTCTCGCCCTGATAAAGCGCCGCCAATGGTGCGGGCGGAACGCCGCGACCGCGCACGATCTGCAGCCGGCGGCGCACCTGGCCCAGGTTTTTCAAGCGCGCCATGACTTCCTGCCCGAGATAGCAGCCCTTGGTGTAGGAAATCGCGACTTCCTCCAGTCCACCCTCGTTCGGCAGGTCGTCGGGACCAATGTCCGCCGGCACGCTCGGAATGCCCGCCAAGATCCGGCCATATTCCATCTCGGCCGGACCGGTTTCCATCGTGCCGCCCGCAAGCAACTGATCGTGAAATTCCGCGATCTTCTTTGCAGGTCCAAAAACCTCCCAACTATCCACCGGCAGTCGGCGTCCGCAAAAGGCGACCAGATCGCGCGCCCGGACAAATCGTCCTGGCACGGGCGCCTCACCCAGCAACCGGCTGATGGCCTCCTTGCTGCCTGCTCCCCAAAGCGCGAGCGCGTGACTGGTCGCGGTTTCGTCGGCCAGCACCACATCATCCGCCACGATGTAGTCCTCGAGCCGCTGCCGGATGATCGCCGGCGGCGAAAATTCACTGCAGATCAGGAATTCGTTTTCAGAAATTCTCAGCACCTGGCTGTCGGCGAGGACCTTTCCTTTCTGATTAAGCCATAGGCCATAGGTCGCGCTGCCCGGCGGCTGTCGCAATTCATTGGTGAATTGCCCCTGCAGAAACGTGAACGCGTCCTCCCCCGTGACCCGAATAAGGGCGCTTGGACTATATTTAAGGCTGCGCATTTTCTCAGAAATCATAAAATATATCGTCTTAAATAATTGTGGTATATTGAATTAGCACAGAATTTAAGAATCTTATGATCTTCTGGTTGACGAATGGATGGAACGAGGTAGATATAGAGCAGTCAACTAACACTTCTCCCCGCCTAGCGGGGAGTTTTGGGGTAACTAAGAAAGCAATGGCCGGTCGCTTAGGGGTAGGCGACCGGCCTTTTCTTTGCCCAAATTCATAGCACACAGCAAGGACTTGATCCTCGCCGCCCGGGCCCCCCAAGCTGGCCCTTCATGCAGAAGACTTCCGACATCAATGTCGTCGAAACCCGCGCCTTGCCCTCGCCCGCCGCGTTGCTCGCGGAATTGCCCAAGACCGAGGCCCAGGCTGAATTTGTCACCCGCACCCGGCGTGAAATTCACCGCCTCATTTTCACCGACGACCGGCGCTTCCTGCTGATCATCGGCCCGTGTTCCATCCACGACCTCGCGGCCGGCCGCGACTACGCCCGCCGGCTGGCCGCCCTCGCCCGCGAGGTGAACGACCGCGTGATGATCGTCATGCGCGTTTATTTCGAGAAACCCCGCACGACGGTCGGCTGGAAGGGCCTCGTGATGGATCCGCACCTCGACGGCTCGCACGACATCGCCACGGGCCTGCGGCTCGCCCGCACCTTCCTGCGCGATGTGCTCGACCTCGGCCTGCCCACGGCCACCGA
Organism: Lacunisphaera sp.; assembly: GCA_041909435.1. Lineage (GTDB taxonomy): Bacteria > Verrucomicrobiota > Verrucomicrobiia > Opitutales > Opitutaceae > Lacunisphaera. The sequence goes on along the minus strand of JAYRDK010000032.1, from coordinate 7,274 downwards.
GCTGCTCGATCCCATCACGCCGCAATACATCGCCGACCTGATCTGCTGGTCCGCCATCGGCGCGCGCACGACGGAATCGCAGACCCACCGGCAGATGGCTTCCGGTCTCTCGATGCCGCTCGGCTTCAAGAACGGCACGGACGGCTCCATCGCCTCCGCGACCAACGCCATCAAGGCCGCCGCGCAGTCCCAGACCTTCCTCGGCATCAACCTCGACGGCTCGGCCTCCGCCATCGTCACCCGCGGCAATCCCGACTGCCACATCGTGCTCCGCGGCGGCGCGGCCGGCCCCAATTATTCGCCGGCCCACATCGCGCAGACCGAGCAGCTGCTCGCCAAGGCGGGCCTGCTGAAGTCCATCCTGGTCGACTGCTCGCACGACAATTCCGCGAAGAAACCCGAGCTGCAGCCCGAGGTCATGCGCCAGCTCCTCGCGCAGATCGCCGCCGGCAACCAGTCCATCATGGGCGCGATGATCGAGAGCAACCTCGGCGCCGGCAACCAGCCCTTCCCCCAGCCCATCGACCGGCTGAAATACGGCGTCTCCATCACGGATGGCTGCATCGACTGGCCGACGACCGAGGCCCTGGTCCGCGAGATCCACGCCGCCCTCGCCCCCCGTTTCAAATAAACCCCGCCAGCAGCCCGGCTTCCGCCGCCAGAACCCCGGCTGATTTCACGACCTGAAGGAAAATTCACGTGGATTCGCACCGCCCCGCCGCTTAACCTGCCCCCTCTATGAAAACCCCCATCCGTGTCGCAGTCACCGGCGCCGCCGGCCAGATCGGTTACTCGCTCCTTTTCCGCATCGCCTCCGGCGCGATGTTCGGCCCCGACCAGCCGGTCATCCTCCAGCTGATCGAGGCCCCGATCGAGAAGGCCCTCAAGGCGCTCGAGGGCGTCGCGATGGAGCTCGACGACTGCGCCTTCCCGCTGCTCAAGGGCATCGTCCAGACCTCCGACGCGAGCGTCGGCTTCAAGGACGCCAACTGGTGCCTGCTCATCGGCGCCAAGCCGCGCGGCCCGGGCATGGAGCGCGCCGACCTCCTCAAGGACAACGGCCGGATCTTCATCGAGCAGGGCCGGATCATCGACGCCGTCGCCGCCGCCGATGCGCGCGTCGCCGTCGTGGGGAATCCCGCCAACACGAACTGCATGATCGCCGCCTCGCAGGCCAAGCGTCTCCCGGCCGAGCGTTTCACCGCGATGGTGCGCCTCGACCAGAACCGCGCGCAGACCCAGCTGGCCAAGAAGGCCGGCGTCGATCTCACCGCCGTGAAGGACATCTTCATCTACGGCAACCACAGCCCGACCATGTTCCCGGCCTTCGGCCACGCCACCATCAACGGCCAGCCGGCCGCCAAGGTCATCAATGACACCGCCTGGCTGCAGGGCCCGTTCTGCGAGACCGTCGGCAAACGCGGCGCCGCCATCATCGCCGCCCGCGGCCTCTCGTCGGCCGCCTCGGCCGCCAACGCCCTCGTCGATCATGTCCGCAGCCTCGTGACCCCCGGCGCCATCCACTCGATCGCCGTGAAGTCGAACGGGCTCTATGGTTTCGACGCCAACGTCTGGGCCGGCATGCCCGTGAAGACCACGACCCCCGGCAGCTACGAGGTCCTCACCGGCTACGATCTCAGCGACGCCTTCTCCCAACAGAAGCTCGCCGCGACGAACAAGGAGCTCGTCGAGGAACGCGCCTTCGTGGCCGACATGATCAAGTAATCGTTCTCGTTCTCATAATCCTGCTTGTTCTCTCGGCGGCCCAAACGGGCCGCCTTTCTCTTGTAGGGTCGGCGCTTGCGCCGACCGTATTTGGTAGGGGCCGTTGCCCTCAACGGCCCTTCGAGGGGCGCTTGAGGGCAAGCGCCCCTACCGGGTCGGCTGGCCTAGCGGCGACCCTACATTCAGATCACAGCAATCCCGCCAGCACCCGGTTCTTAGTCAGCGCAAAGGCCGACCGCACCGCCGCAAACGCCGCAACCAGCTCGGCCGGCGAACCCGGTTTCGGAAACCGCATCTCCAGGGTCGCCCCGTCACAGATGACCTCCGCCGCGACCCCATCCACGAGCAGCACGCAGTGCCGGCAGTCCGACGGATAATTGACGGCGAGACCGTCCTCGCCACCGCGGGCCTCGACCGCGTCGATCACCGCCTCGACCTTCACGCCCTTGGCCAGCCCGAAGACCATGCCGGTGAACATCGCGGCGAAAAGCTCGTTGAATTCCGGCCGCGCCACCAGGCCGCCTTCGCGCAGGCTGTGCAGCGTGCGCGTCACCTCGTAACCGGCCGCATTCGTCTTCTCCAGCGCGTAGGCCAGCTCGAACGTGAAATCCTTCGCCGTCAGCACCGCCGTCGGGCTCGTCACGTCCAGGACCAGGTCGGTGCGCTTGTAGGCGAACGCGGACTTGCTCCGTTGGAAAAAACCCTCGGCCTCCTCCGCCAGCCCGGCGGCGCACAGTTTGCCGAGAAACGCCGTGGTCGCCGCGTTGACCGCATCCGGCACCGTGTGGTGCTGCTTCCGGAAGCCCGTCAGGTTTTTCACCAGCCCGGTGCTGCGCCCCACGAGGCTGATGCGCGAGACAAAGGGATTGGATGAACCGGCCGGCGGGGACATCCGCGGAGTGAGGCAGCGGCCGCGGCCCATGGCAAGTGGCCGGGCACAAAAAAGCGGCGCCGTTGCCGGCGCCGCCCGGGATGGTTTGCGCGTAAACTCAGGCGGCCACCATCGGCGGCGTGCGCTCCCCGGTTTTCCGGAAGAGGCCGACCAGGCCCATGATGACCAGCACCGGGATCCAGATCGGCGAGAGGGCGACCGCGAAGGCCACCAGGACGGCGAGCAGGGCCGCGACCAGGGAGATGCCGACCACGCCGAGGATACCCGCCGCAACCAGGCCGACGATCGCGCCGATGAAGATCACCGGGCTGAACTTGATGGCGATGATGAGGATCGCCGCCATCAGGAGGACTTTGAGGAAAGTTTTCATACCGGAAAAACCCGGCAGCCCCGGGAAAGTTGCGGAAAAACATAATGCCTTGTCGCCGGCATTCTTCCGTGCGTTCTGTCTGGCGTGCCCGCCACCCCGCCCATTCCCGTCGTCTGCGCCGTGCTCGAGCACGGGGACCGCGTGCTGCTCGCCCGGCGTCCGGCCGGCAAGCACCTGCCGCTCAAGTGGGAGTTCGCCGGCGGCAAGGTCGAGCCCGGCGAAGACCCGGCCGCCGCCATCATCCGCGAGATCCGCGAGGAACTTGGCTGCGAGATCGTCATCACCCGCGCCCTGCCGCGTTTTGATTACGACTACACCCGGGTCGTGATCGAGATGATTCCCTTTGTCTGCGTGCTGGCCAAAAACTCGCCCCCGCCCCATCCGCACGAACACGTGGCGCTGGCCTGGGCGCGGGCCGATGAATTGACGGACTACGACCTCGCGCCGGCGGACCTGCCGGTCGTGGCCAGCTACCGCGCCTCGCTCACTTCTTCGGGGTGAAAAACACCTGCACGCAAAAGAGCTGGTCCACGCCGCTGAGGCTGACCGAGGGCTGCACGCTGCAGCCGAGGCAGGCGAGCGCCGGGTTGACGATGTTGGCCCGGTGGCCGGGCGACTCCATCCAGTTGCGCACGACCTCCCGCGCAAACCACCGGTAGGTGGCGCGCGGCAGCTCCGCGTGCGTCTCCGGATGCACGAAATGCTTCTTCCCCTCGCGCACCACCAGGCCGACACCCGCGTTGGTCTCGTAGATGGAGAGCAGGGCGATGTTTTCCGCCACTTGTTCGATCTTGAGGCCGACATACCGCACGCGCTCGACCGGTGTCCCGATCATCGGAAACGGATTCGTGTGGCTGGGCGGCTGGTAGAACTTGCCCACCGCCGCCTCCAGGTCCGCCGCCTCATCAAGCTTGGGCAGACGCCGGAACACGGGCAGCCCCAGTTTTATCCGCACCTGGTTGGTCTCATGGAAAATCGCCTGCGCCATCAGCGCCCGGTCGAACCGGGCCACCTCGATGCGCTCGTCCAAGGCCGGCTGGCGCCCGAAATCATCCGCCGGTGCAGGCGGGGCATCCGCCCGCGGGGCGACCGTGCCGCACCCCGTGAGCAGCCAGCCCAGACAGAATGTCAGAAAACCGCGCACGCCCCGGAGGAAAGCCCTCTCCGCCGGCAACGTCACCTTCTTTCGGCGCGGCCCGGCTGACAATTGCCCGCTGCTTCCGGACTGCAGGGTCGTCGCTTGTGCCGACCCAGACCCGCAAGGTCGGTGCAAGCACCGGCCCTACATCTCAAACATGATCAGTCTAGGGCGTGTTTTCAAAAATGTGATTCTGGGCGACCAAGCTGCGGTAGGCCGCCTGCTTGCAGGCGCGGATATGGCGCGAGCAAGCTCGCTGGCCCACAGAAGCCGATTTTGAAAACACTCCTTATACAATCCCCTGCTCCACCCACTGGTGGTCGCCGTTGATCACCTGCTGGGCGAGATCGTAGCCGTGCTGGTCGGCGTTGTTGCCGATGCCGCGGAAATTCTGGTCGATGCGCAGCATCGCCTGGGCATGAAAATCGTCCACCAGCACCAGCACGCGGTCGGCGGGCTGGCCGTCGTTGATCAGCTTCTGCGCGAAGATGCAGCTCGCCGCGATGGCGAACAGGTCGGTGCCGATGTCGGCGAGGCGGCCGAGCAACACCTGGCGTTTCTCCAGCTTGGGGCCGAACTTCACCATCTGGTGGAACAGCGTGCGCGCCAGCCGGCGGCTCAGCCCGCCGACGCCGTCCATGTAATCCGCCAGCCGCGGGTGCATGCCCGCCGGCGCACCGCCGCCGACCGGCAGCCACTGCCGCGGATACCACCAGGCGTAGAACCCGGCGGCGGCGAACGCGCTCTTGATCCGCTCGCCCCACGGGCGCTCGGAGTTCAGGGCGATGCCGGCCACCTTGAGATGCGGGTCGAGCGCCTCGCGCATGATGAAGAGCCGCATGATCTCGGACGAGCCCTCGAAGATCATCGAGACGCGGTTGTCGCGCATCATGCGCTCGACCGGGTAGGGTTTCTCGCCGCGGGCCTTGAGCGACTCGACATTCTCGTAGCCGCGGCCGCCGCGCAGCTGCATCAGCTCGTCGAGGCACATCCACGCCTTCTCGGTGCCCCACATCTTGCACATCGAGGCCTCGAGGCGGATGTCCGCCTTCTTGTCGCGGTCCACGAGGCGCGACGTGGTGATGAGCATGGCCTCCATCGCGAAGGCGTGCGCCGCAATCCGGCGGATCTTCTCCGCCACGGCGGCGTGCTGGCCGACCGGCACGCCCCACTGGATGCGTTCCTTGCCCCACTCGCGGGCGATCTGCACCGCGCGCTTGGCGACGCCGATCGACGACGCGGGGATGGACAACCGACCGGAGTTGAGCGTGCTCAGGGCAACCTTCAGCCCGCGGCCCTCGCCGCCGATCACGTTCGCCCGCGGCACGCGGACGTTGGTGAAGCGGATGACGCCGTTGTAGAGCGCGTGCAGGCCCATGAACTGGCTGCGGTGCACGACCTCGATGCCGGGCGACCTCGCCTCGACGACGAAGGTGGTGATCTGCGTGCGCGGCTTGCCGTCCACCAGCTTCGGCGGCGTCTTGCACGCGACAATGAGCAGGCCCGCGCGGGTGCCGTTCGAGCACCAGAGCTTCTCCCCGTTGATGATGAAGTCGTCGCCGTCCGGCTTCGCCTCGGTCGTGAGGCGCGCGGGGTCGGACCCGACGCCCTTCTCGGTGAGCGCGAACGCCGCCAGCTCGCCCCCCGCCGAGCGCGGGAGGAACTTTGCCTTCTGCTCCTCGGTGCCGAACAGCAGGATCGGCTGGGCCACGCCGATGGACTGGTGCACGGAGAGGTGCGCGAAGGTGTTGCCGCAGTGGCTGGCCATGAGGAGACAGGCCCGGCAATAGGTCGTCTGCGAGAAGCCGAGGCCGCCGTATTTCTGCGGGACCTTGATGCCGTAGGCGCCCAGCCGGCGGAACCCGGCCTGCACCTCCTCGGGGATCTCGCCCGTGCGGTCGATCAGGTCGGCATCGACCTTTTCTCGCAGGAAGGCGGCGAGGTCGGCGAGAAACTTCTCGGCGCGGGGCTTCTCCTCCGGGTCGATGTCCGTGAGCGGATAAAGCTTCTCCGGCTTCCAACGGCCCATGAAAAGATTGGCAACGAAGCTGATGTCGTCGTGCGACTCGCGCGCGGCCTCGGTGACCTGGAGGGCGGCGCGCTGGCCCTCGTTCATCTTCGACATGTCGATGACGGACTTGCCGTCATCGGCCGGTTTTTGCGGGGGCGGGGTGGCGACGGTGGAGGACATGGGACGGTGGCGGCACGCCGGCCGCCGCGGGGGTTGATCGGCCCGGAGTAAACTCCCGCCGGCCGCCGCCGTCAACGGAGGCCGGGCCGCTCCCGGGCTTTTAAGCCTTTGGGAGTAGTCCGCAAATTGGTGGAGGTGAGGGGAGTTGAACCCCAATTGAAAATTCCTCTCAGAGCTAGAATTTTAATACCATTGGCATTCTGTGTCGCTCTATCCGTCTTAACTGACAGAAATCTGACAGGAATTATTTGGAATATTCAGCGCAAATTGCATGTGGTAAGGGTCATAGGATGTATTTTAGCGCGAAAAACGCCGTTTCTGGGCCTTTATAGGGGCCTAAACAATACGTAAGTCGTTGAGCTGTGGCGGCAGGAAAAATGCCTGCCCTGATGCCCAAGAAGTTGGGCAGGTGAAACCACCGGCTTAGCTCGCTGATTTTCCGACTTCCGCCGCAGCGGCGATCATAGCAACTTTCAACTTCTCGTGGAAATCGGTCGGACTGAGTCGGGCGTTGTAGTCAGGCTCCAAAATGGAGACATGCCGTCCGGAGATCCGGGATAGCGTGCTGGCATCAAGTGCCACGACTTGCTTATTCTGAAGAAACGCGATCGGGCTCTGGTAGGAATAAAACACGACGAGAGAACCAAGCGTCAGCTGCGTCATGTTGGTGGTTTGGGTCGGCTCAAGTTTTAGCGGGAGGCTCATGCGGAATAGGAGACACTAAGTCCGGTTGTGACTGCTCCTTTAAACGATGCCGGTGAAGTGACGCATATCCTCCGATTGTTGTTCTCTCTGAGGGAGCAAGTCCCAAAGGCGGCCGTTAACTTGGCGAAGGTTATCCTGACCGGCCTCAAGTTTTCGAGCCACCCCGGGTGTTAGTCCGGGATGTTGTTATGGGTTGATCTATCGGTTGTCGTTGAAGCTGTCCCGACGGAGGGAGGCCGTAGGCCGACCGGAG
>JAYRDK010000031.1:0-41462 GCA_041909435.1 Lacunisphaera sp. | reverse complement strand
GACCACCAGTCGACGCCGAGGGTGATGTTCTTGACGGGGGAGATCACGATGCCGACGGACTTCATGTCGGCCTCCTCGGGCTGCAGCGTGGACTTGCCGCCGCTGATGATGTTCATGGAGTTCGGCGGGATGAGCTGGCCGGTGACCGGGTCGGTCAGGTCGGCGCCGGCGTAGATGGAGGCGAAGCTCGGGTCGAACACCTGCTTGAAGGTCGGCACGCGGAAGCCGGTGCTGTAGGAACCGCGGATGAGCACCTGGTCGATGGGCGTGAAACGCACGGTCACCTTCGGGTTGGTCGTGCTGCCGAAGCCGGTGTAGTCGTCCCGGCGGCCGGCCAGGTTGAGCTCGAGGTTCTTCAGCACCGGGACCTGGAGCTCGGCATAAACCGCGTAGATGTCGCGGGTCAGCGTGCCGGCGGTGGCGAGCGCGTTGTCGAAGGGCACGTTGAAGATGAGCGAATCAGCCGTGCTGACGTTCGGACGCGGGTCGCCGGCGAAGAAGTATTCCTCCTTGCGGTAATCGACGCCGACCGCGGCCTGGATCTCGCCGGCCGGGAGCTTGAAGAGCGGGCCGGAGGTCGTGAAGTCCGCGCCGGTGGTGGTGAAGGTGCCGCCGTAGAGCTCGACCCCGGTGGCGGAAGCCGCCTTCAGGCCGTCCATCGCCGCCTGGGACTGCTCATAGGAGAACGGGCTCAGCACGCCGGTCTTGATGAGGTTGGCGAAGGGCACCGTGTAGTAGTAGCCGTTCAGCAGCCGGGACTTCGACTTGCTCTCGGACTGCATGACCCCGGCGCGGTATTCCCACTCGGAGAAGAACGCGCCCGGCAGCGGGAGGGGCCCCTCGAGGCCGACGAGGAAGCGGCGGGTATCGCTGACCGTGTTGATCTCGCGGTTGCCGCCGGGCAGGGAGCGCCAGCGGAAGGCCAGCGGCAGGCCGCGGTTGGCCTCGAGCGCCGGGAAGAAGGCGACGAGGGCGTTGAACACGCGGTTGTAGTCGGCGCCGGTGCTGGGATAGACCATGCCGGAGAGCGGGTTCGGGACCACGGTGCCGTTGGCGGTGGTCGTGGTGGTCTGGGCGCCGGCGGCGGAGAGGCCGGCGGTGCTCCACTGGTTGGGCGAGAAGCTCTTGGTGGAATCGGAACGGCCGATCACCGCCTCGATGGTGAGCAGGTGCTCGCCCAGCTTGTAGGAGCCGCGGCCCACGAAGTTGGTGTTCTTGACCGGCTGCTGGAGGACGGCGGCGCGGCCGGTGTCCCAGGCGGAGCCGTATTTGCCGCTGCCCGCGGCGGAGGTCGCGCCCCAGAGGATCTCCTCGTAGGGCCCCATGCCATCGAGACCGGCGTAACCGGCGGTGTTCGTCGGCAGGTCGATGATGTTGATGCCGTTGACCCGGATGGCGGGATTGGCGGGGTCGATGGGGCCGGTGCTGCTGGGCCCGAGCGCCGTCGGCAGGTTGGCGACCGCGAAGAGCGTGGCGATCGGGGTGCCGCGCGTGTCGGGCGAGATGCCGCGGTTGGGCTGGAAGGTGTTGACGAAGTCGCGGTCCGCGCCGCGCAGGACCTTGTGGTCGGCGAACGCGAGGGACGCCATGAAGTTCCAGCCGTCCTTGTTCAGGTCGCCCCAGCCGCCGACGACGGAGTAGCGGAACACATTGCCGCCGCCGTCCTGGGTCATGTCGGAGGCCGCGTTGGCCACGAGGCCCTGAAAATCGCGCTTCGTGATGAAGTTGATGACGCCGCCGACGGCATCGGTGCCGTAGATGGCGGAGGCGCCGTCCTTCAGGACCTCGACGCGCTCGATGGCGGCGAAGGGAATGGAGTTGAGGTCAACGACGCCGCCGTTGAGGCCGTGCGAGGCGACGCGGCGGCCATTGAGAAGAATGAGGGTGGCATTGGAGCCCTGGCCGCGGAGGTTGGCGGCGGTCGCGCCGTTGTTGCCGCGCTGCGCGCCGGCGACGACGTCGGCGTTCGACGCGAGGTTGTCGAGGCCGTTGCCGTTGATGTTAAGATTCATGATCAGCTGCTCGGCGCTCGCGATGCCTTCCTGCTCCATATCGAGCTTGGTGAACACGGACAGCGGCAGCGCGCCCTCGTCGGCGATGCGCTTGATCATCGAGCCCGTGACGACGAACTTCTCGAGTTTGACGGGGGCCTGCTCGGTCGGAGCGGCGGCGGTCGGAGCGGCGGCGTTTTGGGCCACCGCGTTGAGGCTGAGGCTCGCGGCGGCGATAACCCCAGACCAAGTGGATCGGTTCCACAGGTAGCGTGCGTTCATAGGCATTCGAGTTCCTGACCTTGGTGTATGTGTGTGCTGGTGCGGTGGCTTGCGCCTGACACCAGTTAATCTGCTTCCCTCTATAAGCCACGCTGGGCGGCGTCCAAGCAGAATCCTTGCGCCCCGCCGGCCACGAGGGGATATTTTGGCCATGGCCGCCCGGGGCTGGCAGATTCGTCAAAAAAACAGTCGTTTCTGCCAAGGAGGCCGAGCGGGCATGAAAAGGGCGGTCCGGCTGGACCGCCCCGGGAAACCGCATCTAAAACAGCTCAGAACCGGCCGGTGACGCCGACCTTGATCGCCATCGGGGCGATCAGCAGCTGACGGGTGCGGGCGGGGTCATAGGTGTAATGGCCGCGGCCCTGCTCGGTGAAGTTGCTGACACTCAGGAACAGCTTGGCCTCGGGCCGGAGGTCGTAGGAGATGCCGGCATTCAGGGTGGTCAGGCTTTTCGCGAAGGCATTGAGCCCGGGAGTGGCGCTGGCGTTGGTCAGCGGATACTCGCCGGTGTGGTTGACGTCAAAAGACGCCCCGAAATCCCGGTATTTGTAGATCAAACCGGCGTTGAATGACTTCGGGATGAAGTTGGCCAGCTGGGTGCCGCTGACCAGGGCGGTGCCGGCAAACGTGCCCTCGGTCTTGAGGTAGGTGTAGTTCGCCTGGAACGTGAGGCCCTTGAGCGCACCGGGCAGGAAGGCCAGCCGCTGCTTGAAGTAAATCTCCATGCCGTCGAGCTTGGCGCTGCCGACATTGGTCGGCGCGAAGATCGTGTAACCGCTGTAGAGGCCGTCGAAGCCGTTGTCCGGCCCGTTCGGGACGGACAAACCAAGGTTCAGCGCGCTGCTGATGTAGTCCTTGATGTCCTTGCGATACACGCTGACCGCGAAGATGCCGTTGTTCTTGAAGTAATATTCCAGCTTGAGGTCGATGTTCTCGGCCAGCTGCGGCAGGATCGACGGGTTGCCGATCGTGACGGTCTGGGTCGTGTCGTTGACCGTGACCGCGGGCACGAGGTTCGCCAGGAGGGGCCGGCCGTAGCTGGTGGACCAGCTGGCGCGCGCCTTCAGGTTTTCCGTGATGTCGTAGGTGAGGTGAAGGCTCGGGAAATACTTGGTGTAGCCGCCCGAGGTGGTCTGCTCCTCGAAATCCATCGCCGCGCGCTTGAAGTGGTCGGGTTCCGTGGCGATCGGGGTGCTGCGGGCGCGGAAGAAGGTAAAGGTCTCGGTCTTGACCTTCTCAGCGCGCACACCGCCGAGCACGGTCAGCTTGCCGAACCTCGCCTCGCCCTGCACGTAGCCGGCGTTGACGCCCTCCTCCATGATGCGGCGGTTGGTGTAGTTCTGCGTGGCCGTGAAGTTCACGTCCTCATACCATAGGTTGGGATTGCCCAGCGATTGATTGACGGCCGCCGGCTCGTAGACCGGCAGGCGCGTGCCGCCATGCTGCTTTTCAAACTCGCTGAGCGGCATGAGCACGGAGGACAGCACCGAGCCGACCACGCCATACCAGCGGCGGGGGCTCATGTTGCGGTTGTTCACGCGGCGGTTCACCGAGTCGAGACCGGCCTTGAGCACGACCGGCACCGCGGTGTCCAGGGTGTAGGTCGCGTTGATCGTGCCGGTGACCTCGTTGGTGTCGGTGAAGGTGCTGCGCTTCACATAGGCGGTGGAGGTGATCGGCACCGGCTGCGTGGTGGCATTGGCCGCCGTCACGACGAACGGGGTGTAGCTGGCCGGGTCATACACGCTCGGGCCCGAGAGCTGGGTGAACACGCGGCCGTTCAGGTCGGAGTTGTCGAGCGCGAAGCCGATCGGGTCGCGCGTGCGCATGTCGAGCATGCCGCCCTGGTTGGAGCGGCCGGCGCCCGAATCCCAATGCGTGTTGCTCCAGCGGTAGGCATGGTCGATCTTCAGTTTCCCGAGGTCGTGGCTGAACACGAGGGTGCCGGTCGGGTTCTTGCTCACGAAGGAGATGTCCCAGGTGGAGAGGGCCATGCGGGAGCCGGTCACCGGGCGGATCTCGGTGCGGTTGGCGGTGTAGCCCGGCAGGATGGCGCCGGTGCCGGTCGGCTGGCCGTTGCCGTCGAGGGTGGCGACGACGGAGTTGCCGGCGAAGGGATTCACCCGCGTGCGCAGGTAGTGGGGTTCGGAGCCGGCGTTGTAGAGGAAACGCAGCGAGACGTTGGTGCGGTCGCTCCAGCGGTAGTCGGCGCGGGCGCTGAAGGCGGCGATGTAGCGCGAGTTGATGCCGCTGCGCTTGTCGTAGTCGCGGAAGTTCGCGATGGCGTTCGTCGTGTTCTCGTATTGCAGGAAATCGTAGTCGATGGAGTTGACCACGTTCTGGTAAGAAGCGTTGAGCGAGACGCCCAGGTTTCGCTTGCCCCCGCGGACGCTAAAGATCTGTGTGACCCCCACGTTGATGTCCGCGTTGAAGGGATGGTCCGCGAGCTGCTCGTTGCGGTCGGCGAACGACGGGAAATAACGGCCGCTCGCGGTGTAGTTGATCCGGCGGTCCTCCCTCATGGCGAGGGGGGACTTGGTCTTGAGGTTGACCTGGCCGCCCAGGGAGTCGGCGCGGGTGTTGGGCTGGGCGCCGAGGACGATCTCGATCTGCTCATACATGGAGCCCGAGAAGGAATGCAGGGTGGCGGTGCGGCCGTCGCCGCCCACGCCGGTTGAGGGCATGCCGTCGATGTTGAGGCGCGTGTAGCTCGCGGGCTGCCCGCGGATGCTGATGGTGTTGATGAGGTTGTCCTCGTCGGTGTTAAAGGTGATGCCGGGCAGGCGCGCCGCCAGCTCGCCGACGTTCTGGGTGGGCAGGATGCCCCACTCGTCGAAGGCGGTGACGTTCTTGATGTTTGGCGCATTCCGCTGCTCGGTGATCGAGAGGGCCTGGCCTTCCTTCACCGAGGAGACCGTGAATTTCTCCATCACGAGGGTGTCGGAACTTTCCATCTCAACCGCGACCGCGATCGGGCCGCCGCTGGCATCCACCGTCTGGGTGGTGTTGGCGAAACCCTCGTAGGAGATGACAATATCCACCGCCTCGGCCGGCAGGTCGTAGAGCACGAAGCGGCCGGTGTTGTCGGTCAGCACGCTCTTGTTGAGCGAGGGCACGGTGACCCGTGCGCCTTGCAGGGCGTTGCCCGTGTTTTTGCTGCTGACCGTGCCGGAAATCTGGCTCCGCGCCAGGGCGGCCGTCTGGGCCGGCAGCGCCGGCGCCAGGGTGAGGAAAAGGACGGACAGGCTCAAAAGGCTCGTTGCGGTGCGCAGCAGCCGGGCAGACAGACATCTCACGTTTTCGCGGTTCATGGTTGTGGGGAGGTTCGCGCGCCCCGGGGGTGATGGGGTTGGGACGCGCCGGTGTTATGTGCGCGGAGCCATAGGACGGGCGCCCGGACCATCCAAGAAAATTTCCACGGGGGCCCGGACCGCTCAACCCGGCTCAGAGTGAGCGGGCGCGACGACTGGCAATATCGTTAAAAAGTTCATCATTCATGCCAATGCCTTCGCGCCCCTCGGCCCGCGTCATTTCCGGTTCCGCGGGCGTTTGCCCGGGGCCGCGCGGCCGCTGTGCCGGTAGGCCAGCGGCGACACGCCGTAGGCCAGCCGGAACGCGCGGCTGAAGCTGTAGATGGAGGTGAAGCCGCACTGCTCGGCCACCTCCGACACGCGCTGCGGCCCGAGCCGCAGCAGCCCGCAGGCCTGCTCGAGGCGCAGGTGCCGCAGGTGCCGGCCGATGCTCACGCCGCACGAGGCCCGGAAACGGGCGCGCAGGTGGCTCGGGCTGATGCCGAGGGCGCGGGCGATCTCCTTGAGGTTGGGATGCTCGCCCTGGCGCTGGGCGATCTGGTTGACCCGCAGGATCAGCCCGGGCACGGGGGCAGCGGCCGTCGCCGCCGTCTGGCCGGCCGGCTTGATCCGCCGCAGGCGCGCCAGGAAGAGCGCCAGCAGCAGAACCGGCATGTCCGCCGCGCGCTCGGTCTCGTAGGATTCCACCAGCTCGGCCGCGAGCGCCTGCAGCTGGGGCGTCAGCTCGAAGGGCCGGTAGCGCAGCGCCGCCAGCCCCTCCGCCTCGGTCAGCTCGAAGGTCACGAAGAGCCACGACAGCTTCTCGCGCTGCGGCTCGGTGTAATGGTGGAACTGGAAGGGGAACACCAGCAGGCCGTGCCCGGCTTCCAGGCGGATGTTCTGGTCGTCGACGCAGACCGTGACCGCCGTCCGCAGCGCGCAGATGAGCACGAAGCGGTGGTGCAGCGCGCGCCCGCGCCGGGGCTTGTTGAGGTCCGTCGCCGACTGCCGCTGGAAGCACACGATGTTGTCCGGCAGGGTCACATTGCCCGCCGGGCGGCCCAGCAGTTGGTGCAGCGGCTGCGGCAGGCGGGCGACGAGCTTGGTGAGATCGGGGGCGGGGGTGGTTGGCATTTTCGTCAAAAACATCGTCATTTCTGCTATTTATGCGGAAGGACGCCAGCCTTATCCTCTGGCGCCTTTTCCCCGTATCCCCTTCCCTTCCTTCCATGCCGATCAACACCCTCGAGCGTTGTCACCAAGAGCAGGTCGCCCTGGCCGTTTATGGCCACAGCCAGGAGGCCGCCCGCGCCGTGGCCGGCGAGATCGCCGCGCTCATCCGCGCGCGCCAGGCCGAGAAACGCGGCGTCGTGCTGGGCCTGGCCACCGGGTCCACGCCGATCAGCCTCTACGCCGAGCTGGTCCGCCTGCACCGCGAGGAGAAGCTGAGCTTCGCCAACGTCACCACCTTCAACCTCGACGAATACTACCCGATCGCGCCGGAGCACGCGCAGAGCTACCGGCGCTTCATGCGGACCCATCTTTTCGACCACGTGGACATCGACCCGGCCCGCACCCACCTGCCCTCCGGCACGGTGCCCAAGGCCGAGGTCGACGCCCACTGCGCCGCCTACGAGGCGCTGATCGCGGCCGCCGGCGGCATCGACTTCCAGATCCTCGGCATCGGCCGCACCGGCCACATCGGTTTCAACGAGCCGGGCAGCGCGCGCCACTCGCTCACGCGCCTGGTCACGCTCGACCCGCTCACGCGCCGCGACGCCGCCGGCGATTTCGGCGGCGACGCCGGCACGCCCCGCCACGCGCTGACCATGGGCGTCCGCTCGATCATGAACGCCCGGCGCGTCGTCCTGATGGCCTGGGGCCAGCACAAGGCCGACATCGTGCGCGCCGCCGTCGAGGGCGAGGTCAACAACCACGTCACCGCGTCCTTCCTGCAGGAGCACCCCGCCGCCCTCTTCGTGCTCGATGCCGCGGCCGCCGGCTCGCTCACGCGTTACCGCACGCCGTGGCTCGTCGGCCCGCTCTCCGACCAGGGCCTGGCGTGGGACGAGCGCATGACGCGCCGCGCCATCCTCTGGCTCTCCCAGCTCCGCCAGAAGCCCATCCTCAAGCTCACGGACGACGACTACAACGAGGCCGGCCTGCAGGACCTGCTCCGCGCCCATGGCTCGGCCTACGACGCGAACCTGATCGGGTTCTACCAGATGCAGCACACCATCACCGGCTGGCCGGGCGGACGCGACCCGAGGAAGACCAAGCCCGGCGACGCCCCGGTGCGACCGCTGCGCGCGCCCTCGGCGACGACCTTCCCCAAGCGCGTGCTGGTCCTTTCCCCGCATCCCGACGACGACGTCATCTCCATGGGCGGCACGCTCTGCCGCCTGGTCGACCAGGGTCACGAGGTGCACATCGCCTACGAGGTCTCGGGCGCCGGCGCCGTCTCCGACGAGTCGCTGTGGCACCTGCTGGCCTTTGTGCGCGACAGCGGGCTGGTTGACGCCGGCAAACGCGCGCCGCTCGACCAGGTCTGCTCCGGCCTGGGCAACGGCTCCACCCTGCCGGCCACGCCGGAGCTGCTGGCCTGGAAGGGCCTGATCCGCCGCCACGAGGCCATCGCCGCCGCCCGCGTCTGCGGCGTGCCGGAAGCGCGCCTGCACTTCCTCGACCTGCCGCTCTACAACGCCGCGCCGCGCGCGCGTTCCTACGGCAAGGACGACATCGCCCGCATGAGCGCCCTGCTCGAGCAGTTCAAGCCGCACCTCATCTACGCCGCCGGCGACCTCGACGACCCGCACGGCACGCACCGTCTGTGTTTGCAGGTGCTGCGCGACGCGCTCGCCGCGACGGCCGCCGCCAAGGCTGCGTGGCTGGCCGACACCGAGCTCTGGCTCTACCGCGGCGCCTGGGCCGAGTGGCCGCTCGACGAGATCGACCTCGCCGTGCCGCTCAGCCCGCAGGAGGTGCTGCGCCGCCGCCGCGCGATTTTCCGGCACGAGACCCAGAAGGACCAGGCGCTTTTCCTCGGCGAGGACCGCCGCGAATTCTGGCAGCGCACCGAGGACCGCAGCCGCCGGCTGGCCCAGGCTTACAACGCCCTCGGCCTCGCCGAATACGAGGCCATCGAGGCCTTCAAGGGCTACTCACCGGCCGAGTTCCTCAAGTCCGCGGCGTTCTGATTCTTTGTTACCACTAATCAGTTTCGCCAAAGGCGAAACTTTAAGAGTCCCCTCCGACTGATCGTCTCCGGTCTGGGTTCCTGGGGTCGGCTAATCGCCGACCGGCCTGCGATTAGCAGGCCCCAATAGCTGGCTGCGGCGACGATCAGTCGCCGCGCACTCTCAAGAATTCATCCATTGATGAATTCATTAGGGAGTGTTTTCAAACCTCCGGAAGGATTAACCGCTGATGCTCCGCCTACCGGCTGCGCTTTAAGGTCCCCTCCGCCTAATCGGCTCCGGGTTTGGTTCCGGAGAGCGGCTCATCGCCGCTGAGAAGCAGGAGAATTCGGTGGTCAGTCGGCGATTAGCCGACCCCCGAGGCCACCTGGCGGAGCCGATTAGGCGTAGCCGCACACAGTAGCAGAGCCGTTAGGCGATGCATCAGTGGTTAAACTCGGATCGGCCTTCTGTTGCCTCGGCCTACCGTCCGTTTTTTGCGGTTTGAAGACACTCCCTAGTGGTTAAAAAGCCGAGCCTCTGCCTCTCAGATCTTCAGGAACCACTTCTTCCGCCACAGCACCCAGGCGATGGCGAGGAACACGAGCACGAAGGCCAGGGCGAACAGCAGCGATGCGTTCACCGGGCTGGCCAGCGGCACGAACCAGCCCTGGTAGATCCAGTTCTTCAGCGTCACGGCCTTGCCGTCCGCGCCCGTCCATTTGATGAGGAAGAGCAGTTTGCCCACCAGGCCGGCCAGCACGAACATCGCGAGGGCGTTGGAGCCGTAGATGACCAGCGGCGTCGCCCAGCGCCGCCAGCCGCGCACATCGATCAGCCAGTGAAACCCGCCGAGCAGCACCATGGCCCAGCCGGCCATGAACACCGCGTAGGAACTCGTCCACAGGTTCTTGTTGATCGGGAACACGAGGCCCCAGGCCGCACCCACCGCGAGCAGGACCGCACCGTCGCGCACCAGGCGCAGCGAAAGCACCGGACCGTTCAAGGTTCGCACAAGGTGGCCCGCGACCGCGCCCAGCAGCGTCGTGGCGATGGCGGGGATCGTGGACAAAATTCCCTCGGGATCGAAGCCCGGGGCGGGCGCGCCGCTCCATGTGTGGCCCGCCAGCAGGTGCGAATCGATCCACCACGCGAGGTTGCCCGTGGGCTCGAGGACACCGGCGCCGTGACCCGGCACCGACACGAGCGAGAGCAGCGCCCAATAGCCGAGCAACAGGCCCGCCGCCCACCCGAGCTGTCCTTTCCACGTCGTGCGGAGGAAGATCGCGCCGGCCACGAGGTAGCAGAGCGCGATGCGTTGCAGCACGCCGGGGATCCGGAGCTTCTCAAGCGAGAAGTGGTGCGCCGGCAACAGGCCGAACGGAAAGGCCGCGAGCAACAGGCCGAGCCCGAAGATGACCGCCGAGCGGATCACCACATGCCGGAAGAGCGCACCGCGGTCCGCCCCCTGCTCCACCCTGCGCGCAAACGAAAGCGCCATGGCGACGCCAACGATCCACAGGAAAAACGGGAAGACCATGTCCGTCGGCGTCCACCCGTGCCACGGCGCATGGGCCAGCGGCGGGTAAAGGTCGCTCCAGGAACCGGGGTTGTTCACCAGCAGCATGCCCGCGATCGTCGCGCCGCGAAAGGCATCGAGGGAGAGGAGGCGGGGCGGGGTCATGAGGCTGGGGTTTTGTGGGCCAGCGAGCTCGCTCGCGCCAACCCTGCGCCAGCAAGCTGGCAGCCCACGGTTTCGCCCGCCATCCTCATATCACTTCCCGCCCGGATACCCCGCGATCAGCACCGCGAGTTCGTCGAGCGGGTCACCGGCCCGGGCGTCGGCGGGCACGGGATAACGGTTCAGCATCAGGCTGAACACGAGCTTCTCGCCGGCGGCCGTGGTCACGTAACCGGAGAGCGAACTCGCGTAGCGCAGGGTGCCGGTCTTCGCCACGACCTTGCCCTCGGCGGCCGTGCCCTTCATGCGCCGGCGCAGCGAACCGTCGACGCCGGCGACCGGCAGCGAGGCCACAAACGCGTCGCGCTCCTTGTGCGTGGCCATGAACTGCAGCAGGCGCGCGGTGTCCGCGGCCGTGGTGAGGTTGTTGCGGGACAGGCCCGAGCCTTCCTCGAAGATCGTGCCGCCGGGCGCGATGCCGGCCGACCGGAGGAACCGGCCCAATGCCGCCACCGCCAGCTCCTCGGACTGACGCCAGGCCGGCGTGTCCGCTTTCCGGTCCAGCTCGCCGATGTGTCCGAAAATCAAATCGGTCTTCAGGTTCTGCGACGGCTTGTTGATGGTCGCGACGATGTCGCGCAGCGGCGCGGACCTGATCTCGCCGAGCTTCACCGCACCGGGGCGCGGGGCCTCGGGCCAGCGCACGCCGACCGCCCTGCCCTCGACGGTGATGCCGGCGCGCTTGAGCGCCTCGTGCAAGGCCCGGGCAAACCACTCGGCCGGCCGTTCCATGGTGGCCTCGCTCTCCTCCACCTTGCCGTCGACGGGCAGCTCGCCCTGCAGCAGCACGCGATTCTCGCCGGGGAGACGCAGCACCTGGAGGCGCCGCGGGCCGCCGGCGGCGGTCGTGACCGTGCGGTTGTCGATCACCAGCCCGCTCAACGGCTGCTTGAATTCCGCGACACAGGGCTGGCCGACTACCTTCGCGGGCGCGATGTGCAGGTCCACGTAGTTTTCCTCGAGCGAGATCGCCGAGATTTCCGCCCCGTAATAATCCTGCAGGTCGCCCACCGCCCAGCCGGCGCCCTGCGGCGGCTGGCGCAGCCAGGTGGCGTCGGCCACGAGGTCGCCGGTGATGCGCTTCACGCCAGTCTGCTTTAAGACCGCGACGAACGGCTCAAACGCCGTCCAGAAATCCTTCTTTTCCGACCGCGGGTTCCAGCCCGGGTCGCCGCGGCCGCTGATGATCAGGTCGCCCTTGATGGTGCCGGACGCGTCCACCGGCGCCGTGGCGAGCAGCGGGGTCACGATGCGGTAGTCGCCGCCGAGCCGGTCGAGGGCCAGCGCCGTGGCATAGAGCTTGGCGTTCGAGGCCGGGCTGAGCCGCAGGCCGGGCTGGTGCTCGAAGAGCGTGCGGCCCGTGTCGAGCGAGACAACCTTCGCGCCCCACATCGCCCCGGCGAAGCGCGGCTGGTTGATCACCGCTTCCAGCTGTGCCGCCAGATTTTCATCGGTAGGGCGAGTCCTCTGGACGAGCCGTTGTCGGCCAGCGAGCTCGCTCGCGCCGCTTGGTAGGTCGCGGCTCGTCGGGACGACTCGCCCTACCTCATCAAAGCGGCAGGCCGCACCCGGTTTCGCCGCCGTGCGTTCACCGTTGGCGATGACCGGCACGCCGTTGACGAGCACCCAGGGCAGGCCGGTGGCATATTGGTGCGGCTCGCGGAAAGTCGCGGGATCACCGATCTTGGCAGGATCAAAGATCGTGATGTCGGCCCAGTAGCCTTCGCGCAGCTCCCCGCGCCGGTCGAATCGGAAGGTCCGGGCCGGCAGGCTGGTCATCTTGCGGACGGCGTCCTCGAGCGTCAGCACCTTCAGCTCGCGCACGTAGCGGCCGAGCACGCGGGCGTTGTTGCCGTAGCCGCGCGGGTGCGGGACGTCCTTGCCGAAATCGCGCAGGCCGCTGTCCGACGCGACCATGGTGTTCGGGTGGCGCAGGAACTTCTGCAGGTCCGCCTCGTTCATGCCGTGGAAGACGCCCTGGGCGCCGCCGTTCAACTCCAGGTCGAGGATCACCTCGATCTGGGCGTCGAGCGAGTCCGAGCCCTTCAGCTTCTGCGCGGCCTCGAGGATGTTCATGCCGTTGATGGAGGTGTCATGGCGGAAGGAGGCCACGACGGCGTAGGCGTAGTCCTGCCGGCCGCGGGTCATGATGTTCTGCTTCATGCGCGCGACGAGGTCCGCCTTCTTCACCGGGTCGGCCAGCATCGCGAGGAATTTCTCGTGGCCGCCGTCAAAGGCGTCGTCGGGGATCAGCTGCCGCATGCGCGTGCTGGAGGCGGTGTAGGCATACTGGTCCTGCGTGATGTCGAGACCGCCCGCCCGCGCCGCCTCGATGTGGGCGAGGACCTCGTCGGCCCGGCCCCAGGCATTCTCGCCCGAGAGCTTGATGTGCGAGACCTCGGCGCGCAGCCGGGCCTCGCGCGCGATCCGGAAAAGCTCATCGAGGGCGTCCTTGATCCGGGCGTTCTCATAACGCATGTGGCTGGCGTAGATGCCGCCGTAGGGCGTGACGGCCTTCGCCAGCTCCACGATCTCGTCCGTCTTCGCGAATACGCCGGGCAGGTAGATCAACCCGGTCGACAGGCCCACGGCGCCGTCCTGCATGGCGCGGTCGACCAGGCCCTTCATCTTCGCCATCTCCTCCGGCGTCGGCTCGCGGTCGAAACTGCCGCCCATGGCGGCGGCGCGCACGGTGTTGTGGCCGATGAGCGTGGCGACGTTGACCGACACCCCGTTCTTCTCGGCGTCGCGGTAGAACTTGCCGACATCCAGCTCCGAGCCGCCGCAGTTGCCGACGACGATGCTGGTGACCCCCATGCGGATGAAATTCTCCGGCTGCGGCTGGTCGGGGATCTCGTCGGCGTGGGTGTGGACGTCGACAAACCCCGGGGCGACGACAAGCCCGGTGGCGTCGATCTCCCGCCTGGCCGTGCCCTCGACGCGCCCGAGGCCGACGATCCGGCCGTCCTTCACCGCCACGTCGGCGAAAAAGGCCGGGTTGCCGGTGCCGTCGACCACGCGCCCGTGGCGGATGATGACGTCGTAATCCTGGGCGAAGGCGACCGAGGTCAGGACCAGCAGGCCCGCGAATACAGAAACCTGAAACTTGAAACCTGAAACCTGAAAACAGATCTTGGAAACCATGGATTGCGCATGCTGGCGGGGAAGAAATCGCATGGTTCGAGTCTTCACAATCCACACGAAGCAGCCAAGCAGCAAAGAAATCCCCGGACTCCCCGGATTCCTGTCGTTGATTGAATGCAGGGCCGGCGCTTGTCGCCGTGCCTCGGGCGCACCTGAACGGCACGCCGGCAAGCGGCGGCCCTCCATTCTTTTCGTGACCAAGGAATCTCAGGTCTCTCCAGAATTATCTTCAGGTTTCAGGTTTCAGGTCTCAGGTTTCTCCGCGTGAACGGCTACCTCAACCCCGGCGACTGGCTCGTGATTGTCGCCTACCTCGGCGGCATCATCGGTCTCGGGGTCTGGTTCGGACGCGACCAGCGCAACACGCGCGACTACTTCCTCGGCAGCCGCAACATTCCCTGGTGGGGCATCGGCCTGTCCATCGTCGCCGCGGAAACGAGCGCCCTCACCGTCATCGGCGTGCCGGCCATCGCCTACGGCTCGAACCTGATGTTCATCCAGATGATCGTGGGCTACGTCATCGCCCGCGTCCTCCTCGCGATCTTCCTGGTGCCGCACTACCTGAAGGGCGAGATCTACTCGCCCTACCAGCTGCTGGAGCAACATCTCGGCCACGGACCGCGCCGGCTGGCGGGGGCGTTCTTCCTGTTTCTGGAAACCCTCGCCGCCGGCGTCCGCGTGTATGTCGCCTGTATTCCCATCCGCCTGATGCTGGGCGAAGGCGTCTGCAGCCTGGGCGGACTCGTTGACCCGATTCTCGGCGCCATCCTGATCTTTGTCAGCCTGTCCCTCCTCTACACCTACATCGGCGGCGTGAAGGCCGTCATCTGGACCGACGCCGTGCAATTCGGCCTCTTCCTCGGCGGCGGGCTCTTCGCCCTGTTCTACATCCCCACCCTCGTGGACGGCGGCTGGAGCGCGGCGCTGGCCCAGGCGGGCGAGGCCGGCAAACTCGCGTGGCTCAACACGGACTTCACGTTCTCCGCGCCCTTCAACATCTGGATGGGCGTTCTCGGCGGCACGGTGCTGGTGCTGTCCACGCACGGCGCCGAGCAGCTGATCGTCCAACGCGTGCTCGCCTGCGGCACCGTGGCCGACGGCCGGAAGGCGCTCGTCCTGAGCGGCGTCCTCATCTTCCCGCTCTTCCTGGTCTTCCTGCTGGTCGGCGCGATGCTCTGGGTTTTCTACCAGGGCCACCCGTTCCAGATCCCGCTCCCCGAGGCGCGGCCGGGCATCAAGTCCAACGACTTCATCTTCCCGATCTTCATGTTGGCCGAGGTGCCGCACCTCCTGAAGGGGTTCCTCATCGTCGCGATCCTGGCCGCGGCGATGTCCTCCATCAGCTCCGCCATCACCTCGCTGGCGTCGGTCTCGACGATGGACTTCATCAAGCCGCTGGTGAAGGACCGCAGCGAGGAATACTACCTGCGTTTCAGCAAATACTCGACCGTCGCCTGGGCCGGTGCGCTGGTGTTCACCGCGTGGCTCACCCGCGAGGTCACCTTCGTGCTCAACGCCGCCTTCTCCCTGCGCGGGCTCACCGCCGGCGCGCTGCTCGGCTCGCTGCTCATCGCGCTCTTCTGGCGCCGCCTCGGCGCGCGCGCCGCCATGGCGGGCATGCTCGCCTCGCTGGTCGTGATGAACCTCATCTACTGGCCGCCGAACATCCCGGCGCTGCGCGAGCCGTGGCTGAAGGTTTTTGGCGCCGAGGTCTTCTGGCCGTGGTTCACCCTGATCGGGACGCTCATCACGCTCGGCGTGGCGTGGATGGTGAGAACAATCTGGCCGGAAAAAACGGAAATCCGGTAGGGGCGCTTGCCCTCAAGCGCCCGGGCCGTTGAGGGCAACGGCCCCTACCTCGGCACCGTGCCGTGGCCAGCCTTGATGTGCGCAACGGAAATCTGCCCGCCATC
The DNA here is from genome assembly GCA_041909435.1 of Lacunisphaera sp. Lineage (GTDB taxonomy): Bacteria > Verrucomicrobiota > Verrucomicrobiia > Opitutales > Opitutaceae > Lacunisphaera. Next base: position 25,925 of record JAYRDK010000031.1, on the reverse strand, counting down.
CAGCGTGAAGCCGCCGTCGAACGGATTCGTCGCCATGAAGAGCGGCGTGTCGAGGTCCGCAAACGTGAACCCGCCCTGCCCCGCGGCGAAACAGGCCGACGTGGTCATCGCGAGCAGCGACTCGACGTTGCCGCCGATCATCAGGCCGAGGCCCATGCGCTTGGCGACGGCCGCGATGTCCAGCGCGACGGAGAGGCCGGCCTTCATCAATTTGATGTTCAGGAACTGCGCGGCCTTGGCGTCGGCGATCTTCTGGGCATCGGCGCCGGAGCAGACGCTTTCGTCCGCCGCCACCGGCCAGCCGCTTTCCTCGCCCAAGGCCTTCATGCCGGCCAGGTCGTCCTTCGGCAGCCACTGTTCGAGCAGGGCCGGCGTGATGCCCAGCTGGCGCAGGCCCTGCACGAGCGCGGTCGCGTCGGCCCGGGAAACACCCGCGTTGCCGTCGAGGATCAGCGGCGAGTCCGGCGCCACGCCGTGGATCGCCGCCAGCCGCGCGAGGTCGTAGGCCGGGCCCTTGGGGCCGCCGACCTTGACCTTGATCATGCGGATGCGCCGGTCGCGGATCGCCCGCGCGTCGATCGCGGCCTGCTCCGGCGAGCCGGTGGTCACGGTCATGTCGGTCTCGAGCGTCGTGCCCGCGCCGCCGAAATATTGCCACATCGGCACGCCGTCGCGCCGGTTCACGGCGTCGAGCAACGCCATCTCAAACGCACACTGGGCCGAGCCGCAGGCCGCCCCGCCCCGCGCGCGGAATTCCGCGGCCAAGGCGCGCCAGTCGTCCACCGGTTTGCCCACCAGCCAGCCCTGCGCCGCCTTTAACGCCGCGAGCGCCTGGGCCTGCGTCTCGCCGTTGTAAGGCGGCAGCGGCGCCGCCTCGCCATAACCGATGAAGCCGCCGTCGAGTTCAAGGGTGACGAGCACGTTGTTCGCCATGGCCTGCGCCCCGCCGGAGATCCCGAACGGGGTGTGCAGGGCGATGTCGAGCGGCTTGAAATCAAACCGGCGGATGGAGGAGCGGGCGGTCACGGGGATGAGGAAGTTGGGTGATCAGGGTTGAGGGCCGGGCGCGTGGTGGAAAGGCGAATTCCTCGCCCCCGGCCTAGCCGATCGGTCATCCGCCGTTGACCCACATTCATGGGCCGGGCAAGTTGTCCGCCATGAAAATCCTGCGGTCCGTCCTTGGCCTGGTCATCGTCACCCTCGCGCCGGCCGTCACCCGGGCCGCCACACCCGCCGAACTGAAGACCCTGGTCGTGCAGGACATCGAGGGCATGAAGAAGCAAATCCAGGTGATGAACGACATGGTTTTCAGCTTCTCCGAGCTGGGCTTCCAGGAATACGAGACCTCGAAATACCTGACCGGCATCCTCGAGCGGGAGGGCTTCACGATCGAGCGCGGTGTCGCCGGCATGCCGACCGCCTGGGTCGCGTCGTGGGGATCCGGCCGCCCGGTGATCTCCCTGGGCTCCGACATCGACGGCATTCCGCAGGCCTCGCAGAAACCCGGCGTGGCCTACCGCGACCCGCTCGTCGAGGGCGCGCCCGGCCACGGTGAGGGCCACAACTCCGGCGTGCCCCTCAACATCGCCGCCGCCCTGGCGGTGAAGCGCATCATGGAGCGCGAGAAACTCCCCGGCACGATCCGCCTCTGGCCGGGCGTCGCCGAGGAACTGGTCGCCGGCAAGGCCTTCCTCGTGCGCGCGGGCTTCTTCAAGGACGTGGATGTCGCGCTCTTCGCCCATGTCGACAGCAACCTGCGCACCGCGTGGGGCACGGGCGCGGGCACGGGCCTGGTGTCGGTCGAGTATACCTTCAAGGGCGAGAGCGCGCATGCGGCCGGCGGCCCGTGGAAGGGCCGCAGCGCCCTCGACGCGGTCGAGCTGATGAACGTCGGCTGGAACTACCGCCGCGAGCACCTGCGCCTCGCCCAGCGCTCGCACTACGTCATCACCAACGGCGGCGACCAGCCCAACGTCGTCCCCTCCAACGCGAGCGTGTGGTATTACTTCCGCGAGCTCGACCATGAGCACATCAAGGAACTCCGTGAGATCGGCGACACGATGGCGCAGGGCGCCGCGCTGATGACCAACACCACCTTCACCGCCCGCGTGCTCGGGTCGGCCTGGCCGCAGCACTTCAGCAAGCCCGTCGCCACGGCCATGGACGCCAACATCCGGGCCGTCGGCCTGCCCGAGTGGAGCGAAGCCGACCAGAAGCTCGCCAAGTCGCTGCAGGGCGAGCTGCGCGCGCCGATCACCGGCCTGGACATCGCCCTCAAGTCGATGGAGGTCTCCATCCCCGACAACGCACGCATCGGCGGGTCCGACGACATCGGCGACGTCTCCTGGAACGTCCCGACCGTCACGCTGCGCTACCCGTCGAACATCCCCAACCTCCCCGGCCACAACTGGGCCAACGCGATCGCCATGGCCACGCCGATCGCCCACAAGGGCGTCGCCGCCGGCGCCAAGGTGATGGCGATGACGATGATCGACCTGCTCACGACGCCCGCGCTGGTGGACGAGGCCTGGAAATACTTCCGCGAGGAGCAGACCAAGACGGTGAAATACGAGCCGCTCATCGCCCCGGCCGACCAGCCGATGACCAGCCTGAACGCCAAGCGCCAGGGCGAATACCGCGAGCAGCTGAAGCAGTTCTATTACGACGCGGCAAAATACGACACCTACCTCGATCAGCTCGGCATCACCTACCCCACGGTGCGCACACCGGCCGGGAAGTAGGATTTAGGTGCGATGGTAGGGGCGCTTGCCCTCAAGCGCCCGGGCCGTTGAGGGCAACGGCCCCTACCACCGCTCCCCGCTTTTTAGCTGCAAAAACACCCGGAGCCGACCAACCTGCGGGCAGTTTCCGTTCCCCGCATGAAACCCAAGCCTACGGTCCTGTTCATCGACGACGACGCCACCACCCGCCGGGTTTACACTTCCGGGCTGGCCATGGCCGGCATCCCGATGCACATGGCCGCATCGGCCGAGGAGGCCGGAAAGATCCTCGAGGAAAAGAAGGTCGATGTGATCGTCACCGATCTCATGATGCCCAATTACAGCGGCGTGGACCTGATCCAGGCGGTGCGGTCCGCCGACTACACCAAGCACATCCCGATCATCGTCTTCACGTCGGGCGGCAACCAGGAGCTCGTCGAGCAGGCCGCCCTGGCCGGGGCCAATGAGATCATGCAGAAGCACATCACCCCGCCCGCCAAGCTGGTCGAGATGATCCTCCGGCTGCACGAGGCCGCGGGGAAGTAGGGGCTGGGTAAAAGGTTTCAGCCCCGCCCGGCTGGAGGCGGGACCATCAGTCCCGCGAGGCATGGAAATCGCACTGAATGCCGCGGGACTGATGGTCCCGCCTCCAATCTTGCGGTCTACTTGCTGAACCCGTCCACGGCCTCGAGCAGTTGCTGCCGCGCGGCGCGGTAGGCGGCGGGATCCTTGCGGTAATCGTCGAAGCCTTGCAGGACCTGCGCGATGACGACCCGGGCCCGGGCGGGATCGTGCTGCTTGAGCTGCGCGAGCAGCTCGAAGTCCTCCAGGCCGATGCGGTGCGCCTCGAAGCGGTGGCTGGAAAGCGGTCCTTCCCGCAGCGGATACCAGACATGCGAATCGCCGGCGGGCAGATACTGGCCGACCATGTGGAAACGGACAAGCTCCTCGAAGGGCTTGGGCGTGTGGTGATTTCCGCCCCAGTGCAGGAAACCCTGGATGTTGAATCTGGAAAGTGCCCAGCCCATGTAAACCTGCCGCAGCCGCTCCTGGTCGAGCAACCGGTTCAACCACGGGCCGCCGGGGGAAAGGCAGGTGTAAACCCAGACCTGGTCGCCCGCCGCCTGGCGCTGCGCGTAGAAATCCTGGTGCGCCTGGAATTCATGCACCTGCGGGCACCAGATGTCCACGAGGCCGGTGGCGTTCAGGGTCAGCGTGGCTTCCAGGATGCGGATGTCGGGTTTGATTCCGCGCATGACCGATATGAGCGTGCGGTAGCGGTCGATGAACGGGTCCTCCGGCTCATCGAACACGCCCTGCACCCACGCCTTCTCCCAACCGTTGTCCTTCATCATGTCGGCGACGCGCTCCGTCATCTGGGCCAGCATCCGCTTGCTCTTGTCGGAGACGGCGTCGATCTCCTTGCCGTCCGCGCTGGGGACGTAGAGCAACATGTCGGTGTGCTCCCAGTCGCGGCGTCCATACATCGGCGCGCCGTGGATGATCGTCAGGCCGGCATCGAGGAAGACCCGGATGTAACGCTCGAGCCGCTCGCGCTTGAAGTCCGTGACGTTGCCCTCCGCATCGATGGTGAAGTAGTCGCCCCAGCTGAACCAGAACGCGTTCTGCCGGCCGCGCGCCATGAGCTTGGCGTATTGCGCCACCATCGCCCAGAAGGGCTCGCTCCACTTCTCCACCCCGTGGGCGCTGCAGAGGTTGTCGATGCTGTGCCAGTTGATGTAGGCGACGGAGGCGCGGCTGACCGGCGGCACCAGGGCCCGGTGCACCGTCACCAAAAATTCCAGCGTTTCCCGGTGGTCGCCGAGCTCGATGGTGAGACGGTGGACGCGCTCGCCCGCCTCCGCCGCCGCGTCGACGGGGATTTCCAGGCGCAGGGCCAGCGACGGTGACTCAACCGTCAGCGGCGAATCCACCGGCTGCAGCGGATCATAGACCCGGAACGGCGCCCGCCGGATGACGAACGGGTTGATCTTCCCGCTGTATTTCTCCGTGTTGCGGTCGAGGCCGGTGTTTTCGAGGACCGGGACATCGATCAGGCGCAGCCACCGCGCCCCCGGCGTCGGCCGGCCATCCGGGCCCGTCTCGGAAAACCGGACCACCGGCCGGCCCGACAGGCCGGTGATCATGACATGCACGCCGACGATGGTGTTGCGCGCCGTGTGCACCGAGAGCCGCTTCACCGGCGACTCCAGCCGGGTGTCGGGGAAAAGCTCCTGCACCTCGTCAACCAGGCCGATCACCGGCCGCTCCGCCGCGCGGGACTGACCGCCCGACAAAACAGCCCAAGCCAGCAACGCCATGAACCAAGGGGTAAGTTTCATCGGCCGTCAGTCAGACAATCCGGAAATTTATGGCCACTATTTCCCGATGAATTTTCATCCGTGGCGAACCACACCAAGAAACGAAGAAGCAAAGCGGATTGGATTCGCGAAGGCGGGTGAAATTTCGGTAGGGGCGGTTGCCCTCAACCGCCTTCCGAAGGGCCGTTGGGGGCAACGGCCCCTACCGGCGCGGACGGAGTCCGCGCCCTCCACCTCTGACAGGTAGGGCGAGTCGTCCCCGACGAGCCGCGTTCGAGCGACGGCTCATCCGGAGGATGAGCCCTACCCCTCGATCAGCAATCGCCCTGGGCCGCGGAACTGCACGCGCTCCCGCCACTGGGAAGAGAAACCTGACGTAGGCTTGGCGGAGATGGCGAAGCAAACCTGAGACCTGAAACCTGAAGGTAGAACTTGGAGGGCCCGCGTCTCTGCGGGCCGGTTTTTTGGAGGGCCGGTCTCCTGACCGGCCGCGGGGGGGGGGGGGGCCCCCCCCCCCCCCCCCAACACCCACCCCCCCCCCCCCCCCCCCACGACTCGTTCCTGCCACTCCATCGAGCCGGGCACGAGCTTTGCGTCGGGCAGGTGCTTGAGCAGCGTCTCCAGCACGATCCTCGCCTCCATCCGGGCCAGGGGCGCGCCGAGGCAGAAATGGATGCCGTAGCCGAAGGAGAGGTGGTCGATCTTCGACCGGTGGATGTTGAAGGTCTCGGGATCCGCCACGTTGGCGGGATCGCGGTTGGCGGCGCCGATGACCTGGAAAACCATCTCGTTCTCGCCGAATTCCACGCCGGCGAAGGTGTGCGCCTTCCTGATGCGCCGGAAATTCCGCTGCTTGGGCGCCTCGTAGCGCAACGCCTCCTCGATGGCGGGATTGATCAGCGTGGGATTGGCCCGGAGCGCCGCCCACTGGTCGGGGTGGAGGAGAAGCTGGTGGACGAGGTTGCCCATCAGGTTGGTCGTCGTCTCGTGGCCGGCCGTGAGGATCGTGTTGCAGGTGGCGAGCAGCTCGTCGCGACTGAAACCCTGCCCGCCCTCCTCGGCCAGGGCCAGCGCCGTGATCAGGTCCTCGCGGGGCGATTTCCGCCGGTCGTCGATGAGCGCGTTCATATACGCGAACATCTCCACCAGGCTCTTCTGCGAGACCATCGCCGGCCCGAAGGTCGTCTGGCCCGTGCCTTGGAAACCGAGGATGTCCGACGACCACCTCTTGAACAGATGCCGGTCCTCCACCGGCGCGCCGAGCATCTCGGCGATCAGCATCACCGGCAGCGGGTGCGCCACCTCGTGGACAAAGTCGAAGCGGCCGGCTTTCACGGCGGCGCCGATCATGGTCTCGGCCATCGCGCGGATCTTCGGCTCGAGCGCGTTGACGGTCTTCGGGGTGAACGCCTTTTGCACCAGGGCCCGCATCCGGGTGTGGTCCGGCGGGTCGGAGCCGATGACGTCCTTCTGCGCGAAATAATGCCGCAGCGGACACAGGCTCTGGCGTTCGTCGTCGGTCAGCCCGGAAAACAGCAGGGCCTGCCGGTTCTCGTTGGACAGGTTTTCCTTGTCCTTGAGCGACTCGGCGACGTCGGCAAACCGGCTGACGACCCACGCGTTCCAGGTGTCGCTCCAGAAGACGGGCTGCTCCTCGCGCAGGCGCCGGTAGACCGGGTAAGGATCGACCATCATCTGCGGAGACACCAACAGGGCGTCCAGATCCTTATCGGGGCAGGTATGCTTGGGTCGGCGGAAGATCATAGGGCAAATGTTCAATTTTCATCGTTCAATGTCCATTGTTCATCGCCTCGAACAAATGCATCCGGATGAATTTTCATCGTCGTCAACCGGCCGACCCAATGAACAATGAACATTGAAAAATGAACGATGAACAATCCACTCCCCGACGAGAGATCATCTGCGCCGACGCCATCGCGTGGATGCAGGCCCGGGGGCGGATCGACGGGGCCTGCGCGGTGACTTCCCTGCCCGATGTGTCCGAGATCGGGAAAACCCTGCCGGTGTGGCGGGAGTGGTTTTCGAATGCCGCACGCCTCGTGGTGGATGCCGTGCCCGACGACAGCGCGGCGCTGTTCTTCCAGTCCGACATCAAGCGCGACGGTGTGTGGATCGACAAGGGTGCGCTGGTCATCCGCGCCGCCGAGGAGGCGGGCGCGCGTGTGCTGTTTCACAAGATCATCTGCCGGCGTCCGCCGGGTTTGCTGACCCAGGGCCGGCCCGGGTTCACCCACCTGATCGCGGTGTCGCGGGCGCTGAAGTGTCCCGACACCCTGCCGATCCCCGATGTCATCGCGGACGCCGGCCGGAGCCTCTGGGTGCGCGCCATGGGCGTGCGCGCCGCGGCCCACGCCGTCCGTTTCGCCCGGGACCAGGTCGGGGCCAGGCTGATCTTCGACCCCTTCTGCGGCGTCGGCACCATCCCCGCCGTGGCCAACGCGCTCGGCCTGGACGCCCTCGGCCTCGAACTGGCGAAGAAGCGCTGCGAACAGTCGCGGGAGCAGATCGTGAAGGCGGCGGATCTCTGATTATTTCGCGCGAAGGCGCGAAGCCAGTGGAAAGGGTTCATGCGCAGAACACCTGTCACCTATTAAGTAACATGCGCGAGGCGGCCCCTACCGACGTCACCAGGAACCAGCCGCTTGAACCAAGGCGGCATTTGGCTGTCAGTAGTGCAGGATGATTCTGCGTTTCCCAGTTTCCTGGCGGATCGCGGCCGGTATGGCCGCGGTGTTCATGGTGGCGGGCGGGTGCAATTCCCGCACCCCGCCCCCGGCCCCGTCGGCGCAGGTTTCGCCCAAGCCCAATTTCGGCCCGCCCATGCAGGATGTGCGCACCGAGATTGCCGTCCAGCAGGCGGAGATGGACTATAACGCGGCCAAGAATTCCCGGCCCACCCATCAATACGAAGCCGAGCGCGAGGCGGCCAAAAAGGCGGCCGAGAAAAAGCAGCGGGAAGCCGAGGCGGCGAAAAAAACCGCGGACCCCAAGCCGTGAAGGTGACGGATCTCTGCGGCAGGGCGGCTTATCCTTAAGCCGCCGCGGCGCGTCAGGGACAACGCGCCCTACCAATGCACGGCCTAGCGGGAGCGGCGCGTCAGGGACCAGTCTTGGTGGGCCAGCGAGCTTGCTCGCGCCTTCTGAACCTGCGCCAGCGAGCTGGCTGCCCACTACCCAATCTTTTCAACTTTGCGTGCGCCTTGGTCTTTTGGAGGGCTGGTCTCCTGACCAGCCGCGGTCGGTCAGGAGACCGACCCTCCACCTCAGGTTTCAAGTTTGCTTCGCCATCTCCGCCAAGCCTCCGTCAGGTTTCAGGTTTCTCTGAAGATCTTCTCCATCGCCTTTCCCTTCGCCAGCTCGTCGACCAGTTTGTCCAGGTAGCGGATTTCCCGCATCACCGGCTCCTTGATGTCCTCCACGCGGATGCCGCAGATAAGACCCGTCACCAGCTTGCGCTTGGGGTTCATCTTGGGGGCTTTCGCGAAAAAGGTCTCGAAGTCGGTCTTCAGCGCCAGCTGCTTTTCCAGCTGCTTCGGCGTGTAGCCCGTCAGCCAGCAGAGGATGGTATCCACCTCCGCCTTGGTCCGCCCCTTCTTTTCCGCCTTGGCGACGTAGTAGGGATAGACGTTGGCGACGGGCATGGTGTAGATGCGGTGCTTGGCGGGCATGGCGGAATTTTTGAACACAAAGCAGCGAAGAAGCAAAGAATTCAAACCAAGGCCCGGGCGGTTGAGGGCAACCGCCCCTACCCTTTGCGTCTTTGCGCCTTCGCGTGAAACCTTACCGGTGCTCTTCGTAAGAAACTTCGATCTTCGCGGCGAAGGCCTGCTTCTTGGCGGCGCCGTGGAAGCGGATGCTGTGCGTCAGCTCGTCGTAGGTGAAACCGTTGGCCGGATCGGGCTTCACTTCCTGGCCGTCGACCAGCACGCGCAGGCTCTTCCGGTAGAGGGTCGCGCCAGGGCCGACCGGGTCGAGGGCCACGGCCACGGTGTCGGCGATGCGGTCGCCGAGCGCGGCGAGCGGACCCGAGAAGTCGCCGTCGATGTTCAGCACCGTGCCGCCGGTGAGCTCGGCCGCGCGGCGGTGCGAGACGTTGGCGGGCGAAACCACCGCGTGCATCTCGATCTTCCCGCGCTTGTTGCCCTTCACGATGACGAAGGGACGCACGACCCAGTAATTGATGTAGCTGTCGAGCGTCTGGCGCTGCGACGGATTCTTTGAGTTAAATTCATTCAGCAAAGCCGGGAGCTTTCCGTTTTCGACCCATTCTGCCTTCTTAATTCCTCCTTCCTCCTTCCAAGTGGCCATCCGGGTTTCCTCCTCGTCCATGAAGAAGACGACGATGGTGGTGGCGTCGGGGCGCAGCATGGCGTGCAGGCCGGCCTGGTAATTGGCGACGAAGTTATACACGGCGGTGAAGGCCGTGCGGTTGCTGTCGCCGTTCGTGCCCACCTTCACCAACTCGGCAAAGACGCCGTCGGGGGTCTGCGGCGTCACCCACGGCTGGGGCATCGGCGGCAGGGTCACCAGCGTGCCGTTGCTCGCCACCTTTTTGGTGGCCGCCTTCGGCCGCTGGCGGCGGTCGAGCACGGGTTTGCCCGCCGCATCGAGCTCAACGGAGCGGACCTCCTTGTAGTAGCGCTGGTCCGCGTTCACGAAATCGGTCGTCAGCACGCCGATGCGGTAATCGAGCTGCTTCTCGTCGAACAACTGGCGGAAACGCCGGAGGTTGTCGGCGATGCGACCCTGGTGCTGGGCCATCGAGGGCGAGTTGTTGATGACAAACACAAGGTCGACCTCGCGGCTCTTGGAGCGGTCCGCGGTCAGGTGCTTCAGGTCGCGGATCGGCTCCACGCTGACCACGATGATATTCTCCATGCCGAGCGCCGGGTTGTTCTCGTCCGAGGTGTAATAGCCGAATCGATCCTCGCCGATGAACCCGGGGTTCGGGGCATAGGTCAGCCGCCCGGTGCTGCGGTCGAGCCGGGCGGTCCCGTGTTGCGGCCGGGCCTTGTCATCCAGGGCGTAGATCACCTTGGCATCGGTGATGCCGGCGCGGTCCGCCTCGGTCATGAAGTCCTGGTGGTTCGGGATCTCGTGGGCAACGGAGGTGTTCGGCCGGGTCGAGAGGGCGACCGGCTGCACGTTCATGAGGCGCTCGCGGTCCTTTTGGACGACGAACTTGTCCAGTTGCAGCGGCGCCAGGGGCGTCACGGTGATGAGCACCGTGTTCCGGAAGACCAGGCCCGAGTTCTCGTTGCGCACGGTGTAGGTGAACGAGTCCTCGCCCACGTAGTCCTCCTTCGGCTGGTAGGCGAAATAACCCAGGCGCGAGGTCTTGTTGTTGTAGAAATTGTCCTCATCCGCCCCGCCCGCCAGCCCCACGCGCCCGGACCGCGGCTCGGCGACGATCGTGTAGACCAGGTCGCTGGACGCCCCGGTGCCGGCGACCTCGGGTCCCACCACGAGCTGGCCGGACACGCCGGTGCCCGGCGCCTCGAGCTTCATCGGCGTCGCGGAGACGATCTCGGTGTCCTCGGCGAAGGCCGGCGCAGCCGCCAGCAGGGAAACGAGGCAGAACGCGCGCAGCCAGGTGGGGAAAAGGGATTTCATGGTCATGGTGTTGAAGCTAACGCCCTTAGTGTCTGCCAGCATTCACAAGTTCCGCCAAGCCTTGTGTCTCACGCAGAGGCGCGGAGACGGAGAGAAATACTTTTTTAACCGCAAGGAACGCAGAGAGCTCAAAAAGGCAGGGCGGATACCAATGTTCAATTTTCAATGTTCATTGTTCGTTGTTCATTTGGTTCCAAGCCAATGAAAATTGAACATTGAAAAATGGACGATGAACAATTCAAGCGGGTCCGGCCGCGGCGGTGCGCTGGCGCCACAGCAGCATGAACAGGAAACCGATCGCCGCGCCGCCGAGGTGGGCGAAGTGGGCCACACCGGCGCCGAAGAGGGAGAAGCCGGTGACGCCGGACAGCAGGTCGAGCGCGAGCAGGGCCGGGATGAAGTATTTCGCCGCGACCGGCACCGGCACGAACATCAGGGCGAGCTTGGCATTGGGATGCAGGCAGCCGAACGCCACCAGCAGGCCGTAGATGGCGCCCGACGCGCCCACCATCGGCGCCGCATGGATCCGATAAAGATCAACAAGCACGGCCTTCACCGCGGGGTCGGCCGGCAGGGAGCCTCTCCCGGTCGCCATCAGGTCGCTGATGGTGGCCGGCGACAGCCCCGCCGCGACCAGCTGCGCGTGGAGCGTGCCCGCCTCGTGCCAGTTGACCGCCAGCTGGATCAGCGCAGCGCCGATGCCGCAGAGAAAATAGAAGGCCAGGAACCGCGTCGCGCCCCACTCCCGCTCCAGGATCGTGCCGAAGGAGACGAGGGCGAACATGTTGAAGAAGATGTGGCCGAGGTCCGCGTGCAGGAACATGTATGTCACGGCCTGCCAGACGCCGAAGTTGCCGTTGTCCGGAAACCAGAACGCGCCCGCATCGAGGATCCGTGCATGCCAGCCCGGCACGAGCAGGCCCGCGGCAAAGACCGCGATGTTGACGCTCAACAAGGCGAGCACCGCCCGGGACAGACGATTCATGGGATCAGGGTTGGGCGCCAGCGTGTTGAGGTCAACCCGCTCCACCTGACTCCTGACAAATGTTCATTGTTCACCGTTCAATGTTCATTGTTCAATGGTTCGGTCCGATAGACACTGAACATTGAAAAATGAACGATGAACAATCGGTCTTAGGTAGGGGCGGTTGCCCCCAACCGCCCGGGCCGTTGGGGGCAACGGCCCCTACCCTCCGAACCCCTCAGCTTTCAAGTTTCCTTGTCAGCCATAGGCCCGGCGACGGCTGAAGGTTTCTGCTTTGGTTCGTATCGCAGCGCCACTGCGCCCGACTTGAACTCATGCCGGCCCACCAGCTTCAAATCGACAAACCTTGAAAGCCCCGCGAATAGCGTCGGGCCGCGGCCGGCCAGCCGGGGTTGCACGATGAACTCGTATTCATCGATCAGGCCCAGCTCGGCCAAGGCCAGCGGAAGCTTCACGCCGCCTACATACAGGCCCTTGCCCGGTTGCTGCTTTAGCTGCCGGACGGCCGTCGCCAGATCCCCGCGTAGGAGCTCGGCGTTCCAGTCGACCGAGGTCAGGGTGCTGGAGACGACATACTTTTTGGCGGCGTGGATTGTCCGGGCAAAGGGCATCATCCAGGGCTGCATCCAGTCCGGCATCACGTTCGTTTTTCCCGGTTCGCGGAAGGCCGACTCCATCATCTGGTAGATCACGCGGCCAAACAGGAGAGCGTCGGCCCCGGCGATCATTTCCGTGCAGTAATGGTGGGTTTCCTCGTCCGGCACACCGGCCGCATGGTCACAGCAGCCGTCCAGGGTGACATTGATGGAATACCGCAGGGGTCGCATGGTTTGAGGGGTTCTCTATCTCAACGAACGATGCGTGTCCTGTCGGACAGGACAAATGTTCATTTTTCATCGTTCAATGTTCATTGTTCAACGGATCGGACAGATGAACACTGAACATTGGAAATTGAACGATGAACATTTCCGGGCGCTCCCTGCTCCCTGCTGCCTTAACCCTCAGGGTTCAGCTTTCTCCGCTGGTCTTGGCCATGCGGCCATTAAGTCAATTTAACGCAAAGGCGCAAAGACGCTAAGCTGCGACCTCGAGTGAGGAATTAACCACGGAACACACGAAATACACGGAAATGTTTTACAGGAGGAAATAGAGGCAGCAGAGGGAAGGAACTCCTCGGCGCGCTCCGCCAACGGCTACCCCTTGCGCACCACGATGTCCGTGATCTGCAGGCGGGCGAACTCCTCGGGCAGTTCGGCCTCCTCGGCGTTGAACACCATCACATCCCTGACGGTGCGATCACCAGCGAAGCGAATGTCGACCCGTTGATAGCCCATGCCTGACTCGGGCAAGCGCACGAGCCGTTCACTCCATTTCTTTTCGAGGGCAACACGCATGGTCAGCCGGCCGGGATTTTGTCCGGACCAGTAACGGTCCGAGGGGTGGTCCCAGCGGTAAAGATCACCTCGATGCCTCCACCCGGCTGCCCGTAGGCCGGGATGACGATCCCATATTGGATCGGCGTGGCGGACACGGGCTTAATGGTGAAAACGTTCACGGCGGGCTCGGGGTTGGGCAAAGCATACCTCTGGACCGCCTCTTTTCCAGTGCGAACATGACGGGCGTCTTCCTCGGTTGTTGCGTAGGTTCCTGGCTCCAGGCTCCCGTCTGCCCGGATGCGCCGGTCATTCTCGTAAGCGCTGAATCGCTTGAAACCCTCCTCGATCCTGGTCGCCTCAACCGGAGAATCCTTGGCCGGACCGCGTCTGGTTGAGTAAGGCGCCCGGGCTTCGCCGACCATGAGCGCTCGATACTCCATCGAGTCCCGGGACAGCAGCTTAACATCCCGCACTGCCGAGCCATACCTCTGCAAAGCAACTCCCATGGCCATGAAGCGAAGGTAAGCAGGTTGATCCGGTTCATCGCGCGTCAGCACAAGCTCGGCATTGTAGGCAACACCCACCACCCGCCGGTAGTGCATGTCGGTCAATTCGACCAACTGGTAACCCATGCCGGTTTCCGGCTGGTGAATCAAAAGCTGCTGCTGGGCCTCATTGAGGTAATACATGATGTTCCGGCTTTCGCCGTTGGCCCGCTCCAACCAAAGCCCGCCACTTCAAATGGAGCAAGCCAAAGGACGACTTTAGCCCGACCCAAGCCTCCAGCCAATTGTTCAATGTTCATCGTTCAATGTTCGATGTTCAATGGATCGACTCAATGAACAGTGAACATTGAAAAATGAACGATGAACATTTCCAGGCGCTCCCTGCTGCCTTAGCCCTCAGGTTTGCTTCGCCATCTCCGCCAAGCCTCCGTCAGGTTTCAAGTTTCAGGTTTCGTTCAAGCTTCCAGCTTGAACACCAGCTCCACGAACTTCGTGCCGTCGGGCAAATCAAGCGCCTCCTCCCCGGCCGGCGTGAAACCGGCTTTCCGCAGGACCCGGATCGAGGCGGGATTGTGTTTGGCGACCCGGGCGGTGAGCGGACGGGTGGTTTCTTCCTGGAGGAATAACACCAGGGCTGCGCTCGCGATGCCGCGGCCCCAGAAATCGCGTCCGATCCAGTAGCCCACCAGGCGTTCGGCGCCATCGGTCCACGCCCCGATGTTCCCGGCCACGCTGCCGTCAGCCAGGATGACGCGGGTGGCGCACGCGGGGTTGGCCATGATTTTGGCCCAGTGGGCCATAAACGCATCCCGATCCCGCGACTTAAACGCCGCCATCCGCGCCCCCTCGGGATCGCGCTGGTGCTCGAACAAGATGGGCAGGTCGCCGGCGTGAACTTCGCGGAGAGAAACCCTGGGCGGAATGACGGGTGTCGTGTTCACAACTCGGGAAGGAAGGCGACCCATTGGCCACAAAAGACGCAAAAAGCGCAAAAACAATCAGACCGATTAGCGCAAAGACGCGGAGACGCAAAGGGTGATGATTCACCAACCAATCTCCTAGCGACCTTGCGCCCTTGCGTTAATCTCCCAGCTCCTCGCTCCCTGCTCCCTGCTTAGTCCACGGCGTTTATCCCGCCGAACTTCTCCGCCTGTTTCACCAGCTTCATCGCCTCGGCCAGGTTCAGGTCCTCGAGTTTGTTGAAGTTGATGCAGCTCCGGCCGGTCTTCACCTTGCCAAGCTTCTTGGCGTTTTTCTCGACGAGGTAACCGCCTTCGCCGCCGACGCAGATGTGGATGGCATAGCCGCTCTTTCCGACGGCCAGCCCGATGGTGAACCACTCCCCCTCCCGGCCACTGGCCGACCGATAGCGATACTTCCCGTAGCCGATGATAGGCGTCCCCATGCCCCCCGTCACATACGGCGCCAGCCTCGGCACCGCCTTGCGAATGGCCTTGTGCAGGGGCGTGACCGTGGCGCGGCGATCGTCCGGCAGTGAGGCAATGAATTCGGCGACGGTGGGGGCGGTGGTGGTCTTGGCCATGCGGCCATTCAGACAATTCAACGCAAAGGCGCAAGGGTGCTAAGGTCCCCTACCGCGAGATCCGGACGAAGCAGATGCCCGAAAGACCCCGCGACTTCTGGGTCCGCGTCTGGGATAGCTGATAGGGCATCAAGTGCATTGAACCCACCCTCGATGCAACATACTCACATGCCCCATTCGCCTCCTCCGAATGAATCGACACCTTAGTTTAGGTGGAAGATCGTGGGAGCGCAAAATTCACGGGTTGCATCGACCGAAATGTCATCACAGCGTCGTGGTGTTCGACCACCCCACCCTCGTCAAACCAGCACATCCATGTTTGGCAACAGCGCCGCGATCAAAGAACTAAAAACCGAACTGGCGAAGGTCGCGGAAAAGACGGCGACGAAGGCGGACCTCGAAAAGCTGGTCAAAAGCATTCAGAACCTCGACATCGCCACTCAGCATCGGCATGCGGACGAACTGTTGACGCGCCACGGGCTGCTTATTGAGACAGTGCACAACACCTATACGGTATTGGACTACGAGGGCAGGACCGAAGTGATCAGGCGTTGCGAAGGACTGCGAGCGATCGGCGAATGCACCGCGGCGTGCATCCCGCACTACCTTTCCACTGCTACGCCGAGCGCAAAGATCCTAAAGGGGCCCACTCTGGTGGAGGGACATGATTGCGAAATGCGCATCCTCAAGGAACGGTCGAACGCTGGCAACATCTGCCGGTTCGAAATCGGTTTCCGGCAGCCGCTGCAGCCGACGGCGAACCCGGTGTCCTACGCTTTTTCGACCGAATTGGAAAAGGCGTTCGTGATGACGCAGGAACAGCTGGTGAACAACGAGGCCGAACAACGCGAGTATGGCTACCGCGGAAAACCGGCGGGAGAAAACATCGCGTTTGACGTGAACTATCCGGTAGGCAACTTAGAATTCCACGTGGTCTTCCCCAAAAGCTATGTGCCCAAGCGTGTCTGGGCAGGCAGTTATTTCATCCGCGAGAACTGGCAGACTCACGAAATGGAGACCAAGCGCATTAGAAACCAGCTAAAGGCGGAGGGGGCCCAGATCCGCCTAACAATTCCCCGCCCGGTGCTTGGTTTCCGGTATGCCCTGCACTGGGAACCTCTGTCGGCAAAGGCCGTCCAAGAACTGAAAGATCGAGGCTAACCCCCATGACTTCTTTGTCTTGCATTTCCAACCCTGACCGATTCCCTAATCCTCTCATGCGAACCAGTGACATCATCGGCTGCTCCCCTATGCGCTTCTCCTCCAAGGATATTGGCGGCTGTTAAGCGTAGAGACGGCCTGCGGCCGGCCCGTTCGAGGGTCGAGCCGGGTGTCGGGATCACTCTCCCACAGGATGGGAGAAGAAGTGGTGTTTGACCAATATCTTGGTCTTCGCCGGGCAGTAGTCCTGCGCACCCAACTGCACCAGACGTTCGACCGCTCGCAAAGCGTCGAGGGAACACTCCTCTTCCCGCAGGGTGATATTGAGGTGGTAGTAACGGCGCCCCAGCAATTGATGAGCCACGGTTGCGATCCCTGTTGACTGCGAAAACATCACGGTGTCGACGAGGAAGAAGCCCCACGAAATCAGGCCGGACGGGTGATCCTTGAGCCCAGCTCTCGACACGGCGTCGCCGGTGCCAAGGGAGAGCATCCAGATATCCTCAAGTTGGCGCCCGCTAGCCACGGCCTGGCCGATCGCGGCGAGGGCTGGATTGTTTGCCCATAGGCCGCCATCCGCGTAGAGTCCCGGGAGGGCCTCATCGCCGGCAAACTTCACGCTCGGAAAATAAAACGGCGCGGCGGCAGAGGCCATGGCCACCTTCCAAGCCAAGGCATCCGGATGGGTAGCCCGCGTGAAGATCACCGCCTTGCCCGTGGCGATATCGACGGCTGGGATGCAGACCTCGCGGACGCATTGCCCGAGAGTCCGGCCTTCGAACACCGCTTCCAGTTCCTTCGCGAGCGGCTCGTTGATGTATTTGGAACCAAGGGTGGAATAAGGTCCGGAAACCAAGCGGTGTTTGAAAACCTGGCCGCCGCGGGTCACATACAGCTGCTTGACCTTTTGGATGGGAATATCGAGGGCGATCGCCAGGGCGATAATGGCCCCGGTTGAGGTCCCCGCAATCAACTCGAAGTTCCGGCTGAGGGGATGCTTGGAGCCGAAATCGGTGGCGAGCGTGGAGAGAAACGATGCCGGCAATGCGCCGCGAATTCCGCCCCCATCGATAGAAAGTATTTTGCAGTCTGCCACCGGCACGGCTAGTTGAGCGGGCCGGAAGTTGGTCGGCAACCTCTTTTCCATCAGCGCACCGATAGCCTGGTCGTCGCCTTGGGGTGCGAAGGTGCCGAAAGCGAGTAGGCGGCCGGTCGCATACAGTCCTCCAAAGCGACCAATCCCCTACCCATGTCGCGAAATTTGCGCTGAAGCTCCTCTAGCCTGAAGTTCTTGAATGCAAAATTGGAGTTGGTGACGGTCATGAGATAGGATCAAGACCGCCACCTATTGAGGGCTAAGCATCCGCCTAGTTCGGCTGGTTTGGCTGTTGCGCCTGCACGATATAAAGCGGCAGGCGCGCCTTCAGAGTGCCATCGATGGCAAAGTTGAATTGGTAAACGCCGAATTTTGCAGAACCAAATGAAGCGCGGAAGGGGTGCAGACCGCGAATTGTTGAGTCGGCCAATTGGAGACCTGCCTAAGGGATCAGGCTGCGAATATTGGAGTTCTTCCTGACGGTGTCTAAAATTCGCAGCTCAACGCCTCTACCCGTTAGATCTTAACGCTGCGGAGCACCGCGGCCCGCTGTTCGGCTCGAGCTTGCTGAGCACGGAGTGCTGTCTGCCGAGCCTCGTTTTCCTGCAAGGCGATCCGCTCCAAGTCTTCGTGGAACTCTGCGCGTGCAACATCTAGACGAGCCTTGAACAGGTCAACCACCCCTTGAACCCGGCTGTCGGCAACTCCGCTGACGTGGGCGGAATCCCCGATAAACTTGAACGAACCGGGATGGAACTCCCCGTAGGTATACATGGTGCGCAACGGCCGCCGAAACCGCTCAACATAGCCGTCCTCCGGGACGCGGTTGAGCTTAAGTGTAAGTTGCCTCTGGTCCCAATCCACGGATTGAAGACTAACGGGGCGGCAAAAGGGGCGGCAAAAGGGGTCATGCTTTACCTTTTACCTCACTCAATCGCTGAGACTGGAAGCGATCTAGGGACGTCTTGATCGCTTGCAGATAATTGGGGTGCCAGAGCTCGTGCTCGGCGGCGGGGACGGTGGAACGGAGGACGGATGACAGAGGAATCCTAGAGTAGGGAGAAGTGGGTAGCGGGTAGTGAGTGGACGGAGAGGCAGGCGACACGGCAGGAGATCACCTCCATCGCGCTCACGGCGTGTGTTTGGCCGGCGGGAAATTCCAAAAGGTGGCTTGCTGCCAGTCGGCCGGGAATCCCATGGCCCCGAGCGGCACGGCCGGAAAATGCGCAATCAGCTCCCGCAGGCGGAAGTGCCAGTGATTGTCCGGCGCCACGCGTTGCAACAGACTGTGCAAGACGACGGCGGTCGCATACATCGTGTCGCCGCGCGACAGCACCGCCTGGTGCTTTTTGGCGACCGTAGGCTTGATGACCAGCCGCCGGTTCCAGAGCCGGGCATGATGGGCGCAAAGGTTGCGCACGTAGCTGAGGGTGTGCAGCCAGCCATGGAAAATGCTCTCATCCGCCCCGAATGGCGCTGCCAACGCCTGGCGCAGCGGCCGGGAGGCGAGGTTGCGATACATGCGGGAAACCATGCTGATGGTGAAGGTCTCAAACACCATCCACGACGGTGGCAGGTCCGGATCACCATATTTGTCGTAGTAGTGGTTGATGAACACTTCCTGGTGCGGCCGCGTGGGACCGCTGCCGTCGGCGGCCAGCCAGAATTCCTCCCTCAATTCATCAAGAAACTCGGCGTGCTTGAACTGGGGATAAAAATGGATGCCATCCACAAACCAATGGGGACCGTGTTTCAGGCACAGCTCGTTGTTGAGGGCGCTGCGCACGGCCACCTCCACCCGTTCAATGGCATCGAGCACCAGCAGCCGCAGCTCGCGATCAAAGCGATAGAGATCGACCAACTGGTCGAAGGACGTGCCCGGGTGGAAGGGTTTGCCGGGCTTGCTGCAGTCTTGGAAGCTGAGCGCGTAGGCGGACAGACGGTAGTAGCCGACATGGCGCAGGCAGTGTTCGGCGGCGGCCTTGTCGGCCACAAGCAGCCCGCGGGCTTGGAGCTTGGCCAATTGCTGCGACAGGGTCAGGGCAGGCTTCGTGAACTTCATGCCCTCCCTCCAAAAACGAAGCACCCGCCGGGGTGCGCTTGCCGGTCACCTTGCGGTGCCCAGTAGAGGCGTGGCGGGTATGTTGCCGGTAATAAACGGCACAAGAGGGGGGTGTCGCAAGCGGAATCTCCGGGGAGCCGGGGGGATACAAACCCCCGATCCAGGCAAAAAAGCTCACAATCAAAAATCGGGTAAAGGACGCTCCGACGGTTACTTGGCGAGAGCACAGAAACTGTGCTTCCTGCTGGCTGGAAGGGGTTGGGCATGGGCAAGACGGTGGCAGCAAACTGCCGGCAGGCCCTTAAAATGCCGAGCGGTTCAACGGGATGGTTGTCCCCTACTCCCCGAGTGCCGGCAAACCTATTTCAGCTGCGACCGGGAGCGGCGGCCGGACAAGGTCAGGGCTCGGGGTTTGGAAGCCTAGCTTCTATGGCTGGGTCTTGAGGCGGTCCAGGGCGGTCTTGATCTCCTTGAGGTAGTTGGGATGCCAAAGCTCGTGATCGGCTTTCGCAACGTCCGTGAACGTGGATTGGCGGTAGAAGTCGCGGATGGCCTCGGCGCGGCGGTGCATCTGGGCGTCTTCCTTGGCTCCGACGAGGATGTCGGCGGGGGTGGCGGCGTTGCCGGCCTTGTAGGAGACGTGCCAGCGCTCGGGTTCGTCGTCGTCCTCCAGGAAGAAGGGCGAGATTGACCCAAGGATCAGGTGCCGGGCGCGCAACGCACCGAGATGCGAATAGAGCGCGCCGAGGGAGAAACCCATGACAACCTTGCCCGCCGTCTGGGCGTCGACCTGGGGGAAGATCTCCGTCGAACCGAAGGGCGGCACCCGGCCACCGAAGTCTAGGCGGACGAACTCGGTCTCCCAGCCACAGGTGTGCACGAAATCACAGAACGGCTTGAACCGGCGCTCAGCGCCAGGCATCGGCGGGACAATGGTGAGGAGAGGCATGGGGGCAGAAGTGAGAGGGAAAGTGAAAGTGAGAGCTGGGAGCTTGGTGGGAAGGGCGGAAAGGTCAAACGGGGCGCGGTTGGCTCCCTACCCTAGGACATTCAAACCAATGTTCATTTTTCATCGTTCAATGTTCGATGTTCAATGGTTCGGCCAAATGAACGATGAACATTGAACAATGAACGTTGAACAATAGCGCCCTACCCTTCGCGGTCTTCGCGCCTTCGCGTGAAAATGCCCTGGGATCCGGCGGGATTGCTGCGCCATCTCCGCCAAGCCTCCGTCGGAGATCCCGCCCTACATCAGATCAATTTGAGCTTCTGACGGGCTGCGGTCGCCAGTTCGTTGAACTTCCCGGCCTTGTCCGGGGCGCGGTAGTCCGTGCCATACGTCGGCACGATCTCGGCCATGCGGGGGCTGGTCATCAGATGCGGGAAACTCTTGTTGATCACCTCGAGCACGATGTTCACGCACACCGACGCACCGGGGGACGCGCCGAGGAGTGCGGACATGGACTTGTCGGCGCTCGTCAGGACCTCCGTGCCGAAGTGCACGATGCCAGCCTCGCCGTCGGTCTTCTTGATGGCCTGGACGCGGATGCCGCCGTCGACGAGCTTCCAGTCCTTGGCCTGCGCGTTGGGATAGAAGATGCGCATCACCCGCATGCGGTCGGCCATGCTCTGCGTGCCCTGCTGCAGCAGATACTTCACGAGCGGGAAGTTGGTGGCCGCGATCTTGAGCAGCGTCATCAGGTTGTGCGGCTTCACCGAGCGCGGGAGGTCGGTCCAGCTGCCGGTGCGGTGCAGGAAACGGGTCGTCCACGCGGCGAAGGGCCCGAAGAGGAGCGTCTTCTTGCCGTCGAGGATGCGGGTGTCGAGGTGCGGCACGGCCATCGTGGGCGCCTCGGGCAGGTTCTGCCCGTAGACCTTGGCCTGGTGGCGGGCGACGATCTCGGGCTTGTCGCACACGAGCCAGTGCCCGCCGATGGGGAAACCGCCGAGGCCCTTCGCCTCGGGCAGACCGGCCATCTGCAGGAGGGGCAGGCTGCCGCCGCCGGCGCCGACGAAGACAAACTTGGCGTTCACCGTGCGCTCCACGCCGGTCGCGAGTTCGCGGGCGGTGACGGTCCAGGACGCGGCTCCGCCCGAACCCGGCCGGTCAGGGACGACCGGCCCTACCTTTTTCAGGCCGACGACTTTGTTGCCGGCGGCGACGGCGCAGCCGTCCTGGTTGGCGAGCCAGGTGAGGAGCTTGCGGCAGAGGGCGCCGAAGTTGATGTCGGTGCCGCCGTCCATCTTGGTGGCGGCGATGAGCTGCTTGGGGTCGCGCCCCTCGGTGAGCAGCGGGGCCCACGCGCCGACCTTCGCGTGGTCGGTGGTGAACTCCATCGACGAAAAGAAATGGTGCGCCTTCATGCCGTCGTAGCGCGACTTCAGGAACTTCACCTGGTCCTCGCCGTCGACGAAGCTGATGTGCTGGACCGGGTTGATGAACTCCTTCGGGTTGTCGATCATGCCGGTCTGGACGGCATAGGCCCAGAACTGGAGCGTCTGCTCGAACTCCTGGAAGATATCGATGACCTTCTGGACCTTCACCGGGCTGCCGTCCGCGGGCTTCGGCGTGTAGCTGACCTCGCAGATGCCGGCGTGGCCGGTGCCGGCGTTGTTCCAGCCGTTGGAGCTCTCGAAGGCGAGCTCCGGCGCCGCCTCATACACCTGGATGCGCAGCTGCGGGTCGAGGCGCTTGAGCAGCGCGCCGAGGTTGGCCGACATGACGCCGCTGCCAATGAGGACGACGTCGGGGTTATCGATATGGGTGTTCATGGCGGAAGGAGACGATCTTACACGAAGAAGCTAAGGAGCGAAGGAACCGGATGGTAACGGAAGGTGGCGGGGGCTACTGCGCATTATGTGGCTTTTAGTGGCTGTAAATTCCCGGGATGGATTCCACACAAAGAAGCGAAGAAACGAAGCAAGGTCCTTAGCTTCTTTGCTGCTTGGTGTTATCCCCGCTTGGATTGGACGGTCTTTTCGTAGCGGGCCACGTCCGCGAGCCACTTGGCGCCGGGCGGGACGCCGTCGCGTTCGCAGAGTTCGTCCCAGACGGCGCCCCAGGGCAAGGCGCGGGCGTTTTCCATCAGGGCGAGGCGCTCGTGGCCCTTGCCGGCGTTCTCGGCATCCTTGAGCCGCGCGGACGGGTCGAGCAGGCCGCAGAGGATGGCCTGGCGCGTGGCGCGGGCGCCGATGACATAGGCGGCGACGCGGTTGATCGAGGCGTCGAAGAAGTCGAGGGCCACAAACATGCGGTCCCAGGCGTCGCCGCGGGCGATCTCGAGGAAGAGGTTGCGCACGGCGTCGTCGAAGATGACGACGTGGTCGCTGTCCCAGCGGATCGGGCGGCTGGTGTGCAGGAGCAGCTTCTTATGGAACGCGAGGTGGGCGGAGACCTTGTCGGCGACCGACTCGGTCGGGTGGTAATGGCCGAGGTCGAGGCAGAGCACGAGGTCGCGGCTCAGGGCGTAGTTGGAATAGAACTCCTGCGAGCCGACGACGTATTCCTCGGAGCCGATGCCGAAGAGCTTACCCTCGACGGCGTCGACGCAGAGCTTCCGATTGACGGACTTGTCGGCGAAGATGGCGTCGTAGGACGCGGCGAGGCGCTCGCGCGGGGCCCAGCGGTCGGCCGGGGCGTCCTTGGCGCCGTCCGGCACCCAGTGGTTGTTCACGCAGGGCGTGCCGAGGGTCTTGGCGAAACTCTCCGCGATGTGGCGGCAGGCCTTGGCGTGGCGGATCCAGAACTTGCGGACGGCCGGGTCGGCGTCGGACAGGGTGAAGCCCGAGTTGGCCATCTCGTGGGCGAAATAGGTCGGGTTGAAGTCGAGGCCGACGCGGCGGGACTTGGCCCAGCCCATCCAGCGGGCGAAGTGCTCGGGCTCGAGCTCGTCGCGGTCGACGACCTTGCTGCCGGTCTCGGCGTAGAAGGCGTGGAGGTTGAGGCGCTGCTTGCCGGGCAGGAGCTTCAGGGCGAGGTCGAGGTCAGCGCGCATTTCGTCGCCATTGCGGGCGCGGCCGGGATAACCGCCGGTGGCCATGGTGCCGCTGCCGGTGAGGCCCTCCTTGGGCGTCTCGAGGCCGCGCACGTCGTCGGCCTGCCAGCAGTGGAGGGAGATGGGGATGCGCAGGGCGTGGCGGATGGCGGCTTCGGTATCGACGCCGTGGGCGGCGTAGGCGGCACGGGCGAGTTTGTAGGCGGGGGAAGTTTTCATGGGGGAAGTTTTTTAACCACTAATGCACACTAATGGGCACTAATGAATGAACCGAGAAAGTGTTTGGGATTAGTGAGAATTAGTGGAAATTAGCGGTGCCAAAACCGGGGCTCGGACCAAGGCATTTTTAACGCGGAGGGCACGGAGATCGCGGAGATAAGCTTGGGATCGGATACCTCCGCGTCCTCTGCGCTCTCCGCGTTTAAAAATCAGGATTGGGGTTGGTAGATCGTGGCTTTGATTTGTTTGGCGAAGTGTTCGCGGAAGGTTTTCAGGTTTTTCACGGCTTTGAGCCCGATCAACTGGCTGGCGATGTTGCCGACCGCTGTGCCTTCGAGGGTGAAGGCATGCACCGGCAGGCCGCTGGCGTCGGCCGTGGCCTGGCAGAGGAGGCGGTTCTTGGAGCCGCCGCCGACGATGAGGATGCGCTGGAACTTGCGGCCGGCGAGCTTCTCGAAGTTGCGGATGGCATCGGCATGCCCCTGCCCCAGCGAGTCGCAGATCAGGCGGACGTAGCCCGCGAGGTTCTTCGGCAGCGGGAGCTTCCGCTTCTTCAGCTGGACGTCGATGGCGGCCTTCATCGACGTCGGATTCACGAAAGCTGAATCCGTGACGTCGAGCAGGGAGCGGGAAGCGGGGAGCTTGGAGCTCTGAGCGATCAGCTTCCCCCACTCCTTGTCGTTCTTCGGGCGGGCGGCGAATTCCTTCAGCGTGCCTTCGAGGAGCCAGAGGCCGATGACGTTCGTCAGCGGACGGTAGCGGCCGTCGCCGATGCGCTCGTTGGAGATGCGGGCGGCCAGCGCCTCGGCGCCGAGGACGGGCGTATCGCTCTCGAAGCCGACCAGCGACCAGGTGCCGGAGCTGATGTAGAGGTCGCCGCCGGCCGGGTTGGCAGGCATGGCGTCGTAGGCGGCGGCGGTGTCGTGGCCGGGGACGGCTATAACCTTGATATCAGGTAGGGAGAGTCGTCCCGACGAGCCGCGCTTGGCACCGGATTCACGGCTCGTCCGGAGGACTCGCCCTACCTCGGGGCGAATCGGGCCGAGCACGGTGTTGGCGAGGATGGGCGTGGTGAACCAGTTCGCCGGGATGTGGAAGTGGTCGAGCGTGGCGCGCGACCAGTCCTTGCCGTGGACGTCCAGCAGCTGCGTCGTGCTGGCGAAGGAGATCTCGTTCTCCATGCGGCCCGAGAGCAGGTAATTGAAATAGTCCGGCAGGAAGAGGCAGCGCGTGGCGATGTCCGTCACCGCCGGGCAGCTGGCGACCGTCTCCGCCAGCTGAAGGCTGGAGTTGTAGAAGACGTTCGGGATGCCGGTGGCGGCGTAGATGCGTTCGAGGGCGGCGCGGGTGTTGGCGAGTTTCCGGAGGCCGGGCTGCGTGCGGGCGTCGCGGTAGGCGTGGGTCGGGAAGACCATGCGGCCCGCGTCGTTGACGAGCACGTGGTCCACGCCCCAGGTGTCGACGCCGACGGCGGCGAGCGCCGGGAAGCGGCGTTTCGCCTCGCGCAGGCCGGTGACGATCTCGGACCAGAGGCCCGGGATGTCCCAGTAGTCGTGGCCGCCGGCGGACTTGAAGGCGTTCGGGAAGCGGTGGACCTCGGTCAGGGAAAGTCGGGATGTAAAATCCCTCCCACCGGATTTCCAGGTGCCGACGATGACGCGCCCGCTGGTCGCGCCGAGGTCGACCGCTGCGCAGTGGATGGTTTTAGACGAAGCCATGTTGTTTTTCACCACAAAGACACGGAGGCACAAAGGAAGGCAATTGCAGGGCCGGAGCTTGCGCCGACCGCAAGGTCGCCGCAAGCGGCGACCCTGCATCAGAACTCTGTGTCTCTGTGCCTCTGTGGTTCAATGGATCAGCGCAGGAAGGCCTCATGGAGGCCGCCGTCGACGGTGACGATCTGGCCGGTCGTCTTGCTGAGGCGCTGGCTCACGAGGAGGAAATACGCCTCGGCCTGGTCGGCCGGGGTGATCGGGGCCTTGGTCAGTGTGCGGTCGGCGTAGAACTGCGCCAGCTTGGTGACCAGCGACTCCGTCGCCTCATCGTCCTTGTAGGGGATGTTGTATTTGGCGAGCGAGCCGATGACGCGGTCGCGGGGGAACATCGCGCTCCCCTGCACCACCGTGGCCGGGGCCACGCCGTTGACGCGCACCAGCGGGGCGAGCTCGATGGCCAGCTCGCGGACGAGGTGGTTGGCGGCGGCCTTGGAGGTGTCGTAGGCGACGGAACCCTTCTTCGCGACGGCGGCGTTGGCCGAGGTCGTGAGGACGAGGTTGCCGCGCAGGCCCTGTTCCTTCCAGGTCTTGA
>JAYRDK010000030.1:30823-42756 GCA_041909435.1 Lacunisphaera sp. | reverse complement strand
CGTGAAGACGATGAACTCGTTGCGCGTGATCGCGATCACGGCCGGGATCGAGTCGAGGGCGAACATCACGTCGGTCGTCTCGACGATGAGCAGCACGAGGAACATCGGCGTGGCGTGCAGCCGGCCGCCGACCCGGGTGAAGAAACGGCCGCCCTCGAAGTGGTTCGTGACCGGGATGAACTTGCGCGCGAGCCGCACGGCGGGGTTTTTCTCCGGCTCGAAACCGTCGTCCTTCTTCGGCAGGGCCAGCTTGATGCCGGTGTAGACGAGGAACGCGCCGAACACATAGATGATCCAGTGGAAGGCGTTGATCAGGCTGATGCCGGCGAAGATGAAGATCGCCCGCATGACCACGGCCCCGAGGATGCCCCAGAACAGCACGCGGTGCTGGTGCTTCGGCTCGACGCGGAAATACTGGAAGATGACGATGAAGACGAAGACGTTGTCCACGCTCAGGCACATCTCGACGATGTAGCCGGTGAAGAACTCGAGGGCCGGCCGGCTGGTGGCCGTGTCCGGCATCTTCAGCGCGATGAGGAGGTTGAAGGCCATGGCCAGGCCGAACCAGACGGCGCACCAGGCCAGGGCCTCCTTCAGCGAGACCACGTGGGCCTTGCGGTTGAACACCCCGAGGTCGAGGGCGAGCATGAGCGCGACAAAGGCGAGGAAACCGGCCCACGCCCACCAGGGCAGGGTGCTGAACATGGCGAGGAGGGGGGGCATGTGGGCGGCCAGTCTGGGCCGGCCGGCTTCCCCGGGGCAAGCGGGGAGTGGCTGGAATACCCCCGCCTTGTTTCCAGCCCGGCCGGGCGAAAACTTTGACAAGCCGGGGCCGGGCGGTTGATTGGCCGGGAGCATGAAACCGATCCGCCGCCTGCTGTTTTTCGCCAGTCTTGCCGTCGCCGCGCTCGCGCAGGAGGGCGGGGTCCCGTCCGCTGCGGCCGGCCCGGACGCGACCACCCAGGCCGCCGCCGCGGTCGCCTCCGGCTCCGCCCCGGCCCCGCTCGCGCCGGATTTCCTCGAGCATCTCGTCGACCAGCTGCTGGCGGCCTTCGACATCCGCAGCAGCGGCAACACGGTCGTGCATTACGCCATCGCGCTGCTGATCACGCTCATCGCCTACGTGCTGCGCCGGGTGGTGACCACGTTCATCTTCGGTTTCTTCAAGCGCCTCGCCGCCCGCACGGAGACGACGCTGGACGACAAGCTCTTCCCGGCGCTGGAGGGCCCGGTCAAGGCGGCCATCATCGTGCTCGGCGCCATGGCCTCGCTCAAGGTGCTGAAGTTCCCGCCGGTCGCGGACCAGACCCTCGGCTACGCCTACACGGCGGCCTTCTCGCTGGTGCTGTTCTGGGGCTTCCTGCGCGCCTTCGACACCGTGCTCGACCACCTGCAGGGGATCGCGCACGAAAAACACCTCGGGCTCGCGCCGTTCATGCCGTGGATCAAGAAGACGCTGCTCACGATCGTCTTCATCTTCGGCGTGCTGATGATCGCGCAGAGCCTCGGCGCCGACGTGAAGGCCTTCCTCGCCGGCCTCGGCATCGGCGGCCTGGCCTTCGCCCTCGCGGCGCAGGACACCATCGCCAACATCTTCGGCTCGGTCGTGGTGGCCATCGACCAGCCCTTCAAGATCGGGGAAACGATCCGCATCGCCGGCAATGTCGGCATGGTCGAGGACATCGGCCTCCGTTCCACCAAGCTGCGGCTCATCGACAAGTCGCTCATGATCATCCCGAACAAGACGGTGGCGGCCGAGTCCATCATCAACCTCTCGCGGTTCACCGGGCGCCGGGTCGAGCAGGTCATCGGCCTGACCTACGACACCACGGCCGCGCAGATGGACGAGATTGTCGCGGAGTTCCGTCGCCTCATCCTGGCGGAGCCCGAGGTCGATCCGGAGTCGGTCATCTGCTATTTCCGCGACTACAGCGCCTCGTCGCTCGACATCTGGATGGTGTTCAACGTCCTCGATCCTGATTTCCACAAGCACATGCAGCTGCGGCAGCGGCTGAGCCTGGCGTTCATGCGGGCCGTCGAGGCGCGCGGGCTGTCCTTTGCCTTCCCGACGCAGACGGTGCACGTGGCGACGCTGCCGGAGAAAAAGGGGTAGGGGGAATTTGGTGGGAGGGACTTTACGTCCCGACCGCGAGCGCGACACGATTCCCGTCGGGGTATAAAACCCCTTCCACCATAAGCGTAGGGTCGGTGCTTGCGCCGACCCAGCACGCGAGGTCGCCGCAAGCGGCGACCCTACACGGAACGACCTCAATCCAGCGTCTGCCGGTAGCGCTTCACGCCGACGGCCATCGCCACGACGAGGAAGAGCAGCAGCGGCCAGATCTCGGGCGCGATCTCGAGCGGGCCGTTGCCCTTGAGCAGGATGCCGCGCGCGATGCGCAGGAAATGCGTGTTGGGCAGGATGCTGCCGATCCACTGGGCCCACTCCGGCATGCCGCGGAACGGGAACATGAAGCCGGAGAGCAGGATCGACGGCAGGAAGAAGAAAAACGCCATCTGCACGGCCTGGAGCTGGTTCTTGGCCAGCGTGGAGAACGTGATGCCGACGGCCAGGTTGGCCGCGATGAAGAGCAGCGCCACCGCATAGAGCAGCGGCAGGCTGCCGATCATCGGCACCGCGAAGATGTAGCGGGCCGCGAGCAGGATCAGCGTGAGCTGGATGTAGCCCACCGCGATGTAGGGCAGGATCTTCCCGCTCATCACCTCGACGGGCCGCACCGGCGTGGCCAGCAGGTTCTCCATCGTGCCGCGCTCGCGCTCGCGCGTGATGGCCAGGGCCGTGATCACGACCATCGTCATCGTGAGCACGACGCCCATCAGGCCGGGCACGACGTTGTATTGGGTGATGTTCTCCGGGTTGTAGTGGGCGTGGAGCGCGAACTCGACCGGGCCGTCCGTGCCGCGCAGGCGGGCGAGCGGGCCGGGGAGGTCGCGGTTGAACACGGTGGCGGCGATGGCGCGCGCCGCGGCGACCGCCGGGCCGGTGGCGGCGGGGTCGGTGGCGTCGGCCTCGATCAGCACGCGCGGACGCTCGCCGCGCAGGAGGCGGCGCGAGAAGTCCTCCGGGAGGTTGATGACGAACTGCACCTCGCCGAGCTGGAGCAGGTCGTGCGCCTCGGCCTCGGTGGCGGCCTCGCGCACCAGGGTGAAGTAGCCGCTGGTCTTCAGCGCCGCGACCAGCGTGCGGGCGAAGGGCCCCTGGTCGGCGGCGCGGATCGCCGTGGGCAGGTGCTTCGGGTCCGAGTTGATGGCGAAGCCGAAGAGCATCAGCTGCATCAGCGGGATGCCGACCATCATCGCGAACGTCACGCGGTCGCGCTTCATCTGGATGAACTCCTTGAGCACGATGGCCCAGAAACGATGAAAGCTGAAGCGGGCCATGGTCAGGCGAAGTTGTCGCGGGCGCGGTCCATCAGGGAGATGAACACGTCCTCGAGGCTGGAGGGGATCGGCCGGCGCGGGTGGCCGGAGGGAGGCAGGGCGGCGAGGGCGGCCTCGAGCCGGGCCGCGTCATGCCCGCTCACGTGCAGGGTGTTGCCGAAGGGCACGACCTGCTCGACGCCGGGCTGGCCGCGGAGTTTTTCCGCGAGGGCCAGCAGGTTGCGGCCGGTGAACTCCCAGGTGCTGAGCCGGGCGGCCGCCACGACCTCGTCGACCGTGCCGCGGGTGAGGAGCTTGCCGTAGGCGAGGTAGGCGAGCCGGTGGCAGCGCTCGGCCTCGTCCATGTAGTGCGTCGTGATCAGCACCGTCAGGCCGCCGGCGGCGAGCCGGTGGATCTGGTCCCAGAATTCGCGCCGGGCCTTCGGGTCCACACCGGCGGTGGGCTCGTCGAGCAGGAGCAGCTTCGGGGAGTGGATGAGGCACGCGGCGAGCGCGAGGCGCTGCTTCCAGCCGCCGGAAAGCTCGCCGGCCAGCTGGTGGCTGCGGTTGGCCAGGCCGAGCTGGTCCAGGCTGCGCTGCACGGCGGCGGCGCGGTCGGGCACGGCGTAGACCCGGGCGATGAAGTCGAGGTTCTCGCGGATGGAGAGGTCCTCATAGAAACTGAACCGCTGCGTCATGTAGCCGACCTCGCGCTTGATCGCGGCCTGCTGTGTCAGCACGTCGTGGCCGAGGCAGGTGCCGCGGCCGCCGTCGGGCGTCAGCAGGCCGCAGAGCATGCGGATGAACGTCGTCTTGCCCGAGCCGTTGGGCCCGAGGAAGCCGTAGATCTCGCCGCGGCGCACCTGCAGCCCGACGTCGCTGACGACGGTCTTGCCGCCGAAGCGCTTGGTGACGCCGGTGACGTCGATGACGAGGTCGGATGTGGGATTGGAATTCATTTGGCTGGTGTAGGTTGCCCGCTCGCGGGCAACGTGGCGCGCCAGCGCGCCACCTACGGTTCAAGCATCACGTCCACCGGCTGGCCGGGATGGAGGCCGGCGGTGGCGGCGGGGTCGAAGACGGCCTCGACCATGAAGACGAGCTTGGCGCGGTTCCCGCGGTTGTAGAGGACCGGCGGGGTGTATTCGGGCTGGGGCGAAAGGTAGCTGATGCGCGCGGCGAGCGGCGGCCGGCCGGTGATCGTCACCTGCACCGCCTGGCCGGCCCGGAGCGCGGCGAAGCCGGCCTCGGGGACGAAGAAGCGCACCTTGAGGTTGGCGGGCGGAAGCAGGGAAACGACCGGCTGGCCGGCGGCCACGAACTCACCCTCGCGGAACAGCGTGTCGTAGACCAGGGCGGCGGCCGGGGCGGCGCGGTTCTTCTGGGCCACGCTCCAGCCGGCGCGGTCGAGGGCGGCCTGCGCGGCGCCCGCCTCGGCCTCGGCGGCGGCGATGGCGTCGGGGCGGCCGCCCAGCCGGGCGGTCTCGAGCTGCGCGGCGGTCTCCGCGACCTGCTTGGTGTCGGCCTCGTGGGTCAGGCGGACGCGGTCGAAGTCGTCGTCGGAGAGCACCGTCGTCTGGTGCAGCTTGGTGGCGCGCTCCAGCGCCAGCGCGGAGAGCTCGGCGGCGGCGCGGGCCTGGGCGAGGCGGGCGTCGAGCGTGGCGAGTTCCGACGGCCGCAGGCCCTTGCGCAGGTCCGCAAGGCGCGCCTGGGCGGAGCGCAGCCGCTCGGCCGCCTCGCGCAGGGTGGAAAGCTCGGCGCTTTGCTCGAGGCTGAAGAGCGGGGCGCCGGCCTCGACGCGGGTGCCGCGGGCGACGGCGAGCTTCTCGAGCTGGCCGCCGAGCGGCGCGGCGACATAGACAAATTCACCCTCCAGGTAACCCTGGTAGGCGGGGGCTGCCGGCTTGGTGCAGGCGCCGAGGAGGAGGGCCGCGAGGGCGACGAACGCGGTCTTAGCGGGGGAATAGTTTTTCATGTTCTTGGCGGCCGGCGGGGGTGAGCAGTCCGGAAAAAAAGAGTTCGATGGCGCGGGGCACCGCCTCCCGGGGGGCGAGATTGAGCTGCTCCAGGGTGGCGGGTTGGATCAGCCCCTGGACGGCCTTGAGGAAAAACATGACGGCGAAATCGGTGCGGACGTCGGCACGCACCAAGCCGGCCAGCTGGCCCTCCTCGATGAAGCGGCCGAAGATGTAGGGGATGTTTTTTTCGCGGAGCTCGGAGAGCTGCGCATAAAGCGGCGGGGCGAAGCGCTGGAGATCGCGCAGCAGGCGCGGATTCATGCGCGCCGTGCGTTCCGCCATGCCCTCCGCGAAACCGCGGAGCTTTTCCGCGAAGTTCAGCCGCCGGTTGGCCAGCAGCTCGTCGGCCGAGGCGCGGACTTCCCGGCCCAGATCCTCGAGCACCGTGCGCATGAGGGCCTCCTTGCTGGCGAAATGAACGTAGAGCGTTTTTTTGCTCATCCCCAGCTCGGCGGCGAGCTCGTCCATGGTGCACTGGCTGTAACCGTGCGAAAAGAAATGCGCCCGGGCCTGGCGCACAATGCGGGTCAGCGCCGGATTCTCGGCGCTCGGGGAGGACGGCAGGGGGGAGGAAAGGGCCATAAACCTGAGGAAACTGTTAAAGTATTTATAGTTTCCTTGGTCAAGGGCTATTTTATCCGGGCGGCGGTTGCCTTGAGCCGGTTGCCCTCTACGGTGTTTGTATGCCTGTGCAGGCCAGCAACTTTAAGGCGGAGGTCGCCACGCTTCTAACCAACAAGGATTTTGTGGGACTAAAGGCCAAGCTGGGACCGTGGTTGGCCGCGGACTTGGCGCCGATCCTGGCGGAATTGCCGGTGGAGCAACTGGCGGCGCTGTTTCGCGGCTGCTCCAAGGAACTGTCGGCCGCGGTCTTCTCCTACCTCGAGCCCGGCACCCGGACCAAGCTGCTCAAGACGCTGACGCAGCCGCAGGTGGCCGTGCTGCTCAACGAGCTGCCGCCCGACGATCGCACCGCCTTCCTCAACGGGCTGCCGCTCGACCTGGCGATGCAGATGCTGTCGCTGCTTTCCCCCGAGGAGCGCAAGGTCGCCCAGGAGCTGATGGCCTATCCCGAGCACAGCGTCGGCCGGATGATGACCCTCGATTATGTCGCCGTGCGGCCGGAGTGGACGGTGCGCGAGGCGCTGGCCTACATCCGGGTGCACGGCTTCGACCGCGAGACGCTGAACATGGTCTACGTGACGGACGAGGCCGGCGTGCTGCTCGACGACGTGCGCGTGCGCCGCTTCCTGCTCGCGGACCCGGAGACCAAGGTCGGCGCGCTGATGGACGGCAACTACGCCACGCTCGCGCCGGCGGACGACCGCGAGAAGGCCCTCCAGGTTTTCCGCCAATACGACCGCGTGGCGCTGCCCGTGACCAATGCGGAGCAGCGGCTGATCGGCATCGTCACGGCGGACGACATGCTCGACGTGGCCGCCGAGGAGGCGACCGAGGACATCCAGAAGCTCGGCGGCAGCGAGGCGCTCGACGAGCCCTACACGACCATCGCCCTCGGCAAGATGGTGAAGAAGCGCGCCGGCTGGCTGGTGGTGCTGTTCCTCGGCGAGATGCTGACAGCGACGGCCATGAGCTACTTCGAGGACGAGATCGCCAAGGCCGTGGTGCTCGCGCTGTTCGTGCCGCTGATCATCAGCTCGGGCGGCAACGCCGGCTCGCAGGCCGCCACCCTGGTCATCCGCGCGCTGGCGCTCGGCGAGTTCCGGCTGCGCGACTGGTGGCGCGTGATGCGGCGCGAGTTCGCGGCCGGGCTGATGCTCGGCGTGATCCTCGGCACCATCGGCTTCCTGCGCATCGTCATCTGGGCGCAGTTCAGCGACGTCTACGGTGCGCACTACCTGCTGGTGGCGGCGACGGTTGGCGCGTCGCTGGTGGGCATTGTGCTCTGGGGCTCGCTGATGGGCTCGATGCTGCCGCTGGCGCTCAAGCGGCTCGGCTTTGATCCCGCGACCTCGAGCGCGCCGTTCGTGGCGACGCTGGTGGACGTGACGGGCCTGGTGATTTATTTCACGATGGCGTTCTTCATCCTGCGCGGGACCCTGCTGTGAGCGAGCCACCACGCCGGCCGGTTCTCCTCTACGACGGCACCTGCGGCCTGTGCAATTGGTGCGTGCGCCGGCTGCTCGCCACGGACCGGGCCGGGCGGCTGCACTACGCGCCGCTCCAGGGTGAAGCGGCGCAGGCGTATTTGCGGGCGCAGGGGCTGCCGACCGCGGATTTCGACTCGCTGGTATTTGTCCCGGATTGGGCGCATCCCCGGGACCATGCGCCGCTGCTCCGGACCGATGGCGCCCTCGCGGCGGCCGCCGCGGTGGGCGGGCTCTGGCGGCTGATCACCTGGCTGCGGGTTTTGCCCGCCGGGCTGCGCGACCCGGGCTACAAGCTCGTGGCGCGTTTCCGCTACACGCTCTTCGGCGAGTATCGGCCCACGCCGTTGCCGGACCCGGCGTGGGCGCAGCGCTTTTTGGAGCGAATGTAGGTTGCGCGCTTGCGCGCAACGTGGCGTGCCAGCACGCCACCTACAAATTCAGAAACAAAAAAGGCCGGACAAAATGTCCGGCCTTCGAGAATGATGTTATGAGCGAGCGAAGCTTATTCGCGGCCGTAGCCACCGCCGCCGCCGCGTTCACCGCGGTCGCCGCCGCCCCGGTAACCGCCGCCGCCGCCGCGACCGCCGCGGTAGCCGCCGCCACCACCACGACCGCCCCGGCCGCCGCCGAAGCCGCCGCGATCACCGCGATCGCCACCCCCACGGAATCCGCCACCGCCACCCGGGGGACGCTCCTCGCGCGGACGCGCGATGTTCACCGCCAGGGCGCGGCCTTCCAGCTGGTGGCCATGAAATTTCTCGACGCCCTTCTGGGCCTCCTCGCCGTTCGCCATCGTGACGAACGCGAAACCACGGGAACGGCCGGTGAACTTGTCGAAGATGATCTCGACGACACTGACGGTGCCGACCTCGCCGAAGAGGGCCTCAAGGTCCTGGGCGGTGGTGGCGAAGGGGAGGTTCCCCACGTAGAGCTTGCTGTTTTCTGACATGTGATGATGAGAGCTGATGCTGTCGCCTTACCGCCCGTCCCCGAAAATCCGGATTTCAAATCATCACTGAACACGGTCGCTCACCTGACAATTCTCCGTAGCGATAGAATCTAACAAACAACCAACCCAACGGCGGTCAGGCTGGCCGGAGGGCCATTTTTGGCAAGCGCTTATTGGGTGCCGCCGGGCGCGGTCGCCGCGGAATTGCGCGGGGGTTTCACCCCAGCCGGAAAATATTTCGTGCACTGAAAAGCGTTGCGCGTAGCTTGGGCCGTTCATGACCGCCGCACGCGAGGCCGACCCGGCCAAACCCGCCGACCCATCCGACAACCGGATGCTGATCCGGCGGTTGTTCGGCCTCGCCTGGCGCTACCGGCTGCACTGCCTGCGCGTGCTCGGCATCCAGCTCGTGCTGCTCACGCTCGGCATCGGCGGCCTCAGCTTCACCGGCCTCGGCATCGACTACATCCGCCACAAGCTGGACGGCACGCCGCTCGGCGCCAACCCGCTGCACCTGACCCTGCCGGACGACTGGCCGCCGCTCCACGTGCTCGGGCTGCTCGCCGGCCTGATCCTCGTCTTCGCCCTCGTCCGCGCGCTGCTCAACTACACCTACGCCGTCTCGGTCAACCGGCTCGTGCAGCAGAAGCTGGTCGTGGACCTGCGCAGCGAGGTCTACGACAAGCTCCAGCGGCTGAGCTTCCGCTTCTTCGACGCCAACAGCACCGGCTCGATCATCACGCGCGTGACCGGCGACGTGCAGTCGGTGCGCATGTTCGTCGACCAGGTGCTGATCCAGAGCGTCATCATGGTCATTTCGCTCACCGCCTACATCATCTACATGGCGAGCCTGAGC
The DNA here is from genome assembly GCA_041909435.1 of Lacunisphaera sp. Classification (GTDB taxonomy): domain Bacteria; phylum Verrucomicrobiota; class Verrucomicrobiia; order Opitutales; family Opitutaceae; genus Lacunisphaera. The sequence continues at coordinate 33,441 of JAYRDK010000030.1, read as the reverse complement.
CCGACGCTGACCGTCGCCTGCCTGGCCACGACGCCCGTCCTCTGGTTCATGTCGGCCGCCTTCTCGCGCAAGATCCAGCCGGCCTACGCGCACAACCGCACGCTGGTGGAGAAGATGGTCCAGCTGCTGGCCGAGAGCGTCATGGGCGCCGCCGTCACCAAGGGCTTCGGCCGCGAGGCCGAGGCGCGCGCGAAGTTCGACGCCGCGAACCAGGCCTGCTTCGACCAGCAGCGCAGCATCTTCTGGCGCGTGAGCCTTTTCTCGCCGTCCGTCGGCTTCCTCACCCGCGTCAACATGATGGTGCTGCTCGGCTACGGCGGCTGGCTGGTGGCGCACGACCGGCTGCCGCTCGGCACCGGCCTCGTGGTCTTCGCCGGCCTCCTCGAGCAGTTCTCCGGCCAGGTGAACAACGTGGCCACCATCGTGAACAGCGTGCAGCAGTCGCTCATCGGCGCGCGCCGCGTGTTCGAGATCCTCGACGCGCCGGTCGAGGTGAAGAACGCGCCGGACGCGGTCCGCCGGCCGAAACTCGACGGCGCGGTGCGCTTTGAAAACGTCTCCTTCGCCTATGCGGGCGCCGAGGCCGTCGTGCGCGACATCGACCTCGCGGTGAAACCGGGCCAGTGCGTGGCCATCCTCGGCGCCACCGGCGCGGGCAAGAGCGTGCTGATGAGCCTCGTCCCGCGCTTCTTCGACCCGACGGCGGGCCGCGTCCTGCTCGACGGCCACGACGTGCGCGGCCTCGACCTCGACGACGTGCGGCGGAACATCGGCATCGTCTTCCAGGAAAGCTTCCTCTTCTCGCACACCGTCGCGGCCAACATCGCCTTCGGGCATCCCGAGGCCACGCGGGCGCAGGTCGAGAAGGCGGCGCGGATCGCCGCGGCGCACGATTTCATCACGGCGCTGCCGCAGGGTTACGACACGCTGCTCGGCGAGGGCGCGCAGACGCTGTCCGGCGGCCAGCGCCAGCGGCTGGCCATCGCGCGCGCCGTCCTGCTGGAGCCGGCCATCATGCTGCTCGACGATCCGACGGCGGCGATCGACAGCGAGACGGAGCACGAGATCTTCGAGGCGCTCGACCGCGCCATCGCCGGCCGCACGACCTTCATCGTGGCGCACCGCCTGAGCACGCTGCGGCGCGCGGACTTCATCATCGTGCTGGAGGACGGCCGCATCGTGCAACGCGGCACGCACGAGGAGCTGATGAAGGTGCCCGGTCCCTACCTGCGCGTCGCCAACCTGCAGCTGGTGGACTCGCGCGAACTGCAGCAGCTCAAGCTGCTCGAACGGGAGGGCGGGGCATGAGGCGGGACGGATCCATTCGCCGCGGTCTTGGGTGGGAGGGGTTTTATACCCCGACGGGATTGACGACGCCTTCGCTGTCGGGGTGTAAAATCCCTCCCACCTCAGAGAAGGCACGGCGACAAGCGCCGGCCCGACATTACATGCAACGGGAGGACCGCCCATGATCCCGGCCAAGGTCCGCGATGATGTCGGGCTCGTCCGCCGCGTGCGCGACGACGAGGACGAGGAGCTGCAGAAGCCGCTCGAGTGGGGGCTCATCCGCCGGCTCTTCACCTACACCGCGCCCATCAAGGGCAAGGTCACGGGGCTCATCCTCCTGACGCTCATTCGCTCGGCGCAGCTGCCGGCGCTGGGCTGGGTGATGTCGCTCGTCATCCGGGGACCGATCACCGGCCGCGACCTCGCGGGCATCGCGCTCGGCGTCGCCGGCTACGGCCTGCTCGCGCTGAGCACGGACGGGCTCTTCCACTTCCGGCAGCGTTACGCGCTCGAGATCGGCGAGACGGTGGTCAACGGGCTGCGCAAGGACATCTTCGCCGTCACGATGCGCCAGCCGATGAGCTTCTTCCACCGCGTGAAGATCGGCCGTATCATCGGTCGCGTGACGAGCGACGTGGAGGCCGTGCGCGTCGGCATCCAGGACGTGCTCTTCGTCAGCGTGATCCAGTTCGGCTCCATGCTGTTCACGGCGGCCGTGTTGCTGTGGATCGACTGGGTGCTGTTCCTCGTCGTGCTGGCGATGGCGCCGGTGCTGTGGGCGCTCAACCGGCATTTCCGCGTGAAGCTCAGCCAGTATACCCGCGCCTCGCAGGAGAGTTTCAGCCGTGTGACGGCGACGCTGGCCGAGTCGGTCAACGGCATCCGCGTCACGCAGGGCTTCGTGCGGCAGGAGACGAACGCCGGGCTCTTCCGCAGCCTCCTGGCCGACCACGCCAAATACAACATCGCGCTGGCCCGCACCTCGGCGATCCTCACGCCGCTGCTGGAGCTGAACAGCCAGTTCTTCGTCGCCACGCTGCTCATGTTCGGCGGCTGGCGCGTGTTCCACGGCCACATGGAGATCGGCGGCCTGATCACGTTCTTCCTGCTGGCCAACCAGTTCTTCGCGCCGATCTCGATCATCGGCAACCAATACAACCAGGCCCTCACCGCCATGGCCGGCGCCGAGCGGGTTTTCCGGCTGATCGACGTGAAGCCGGAATGGGAGGATGACCCGGCGGCGGTGGCGCTGCCGGATCCGCGGAAGATTGATGCTGGAGGCGGGGTGCCCTCACCCCGCGAGGACGGACAAAAGCGGGGTGAGGGCACCC
>JAYRDK010000030.1:0-30813 GCA_041909435.1 Lacunisphaera sp. | reverse complement strand
GCCGGGGGCCGGGGGGGGGCGGCGGGGGGGCCCCCCCCCCCCCCGCGCCCCCCCCCCGGGGGGGCGCCCCCCCCCCCCGCCTCCAAGGACGGCCTCCGTCGGCCTCCGTGTTGAATTCCGCAACGTCACCTTCGGCTACGACCCGGCCAAGCCGGTGCTGCACGATGTCAGTTTCACGGCCGAGCCGGGACAGACCGTCGCGCTCGTCGGCCATACCGGCAGCGGCAAAAGCTCCATCATCAACCTCGTTTCCAAGTTCTACCTGCCGACCCGCGGCGAGGTCCTGGTGGACGGGCGCGAGATCCGGTCGGTCACCAGCCATTCGCTGCACCGGCAGATGGGGATGGTGCAGCAGCAGAACCTGCTTTTTACCGGCACCGTGCTGGAAAACATCCGGCTGGCGAAGCCGGAGGCGACCGAGGAGGAGGTGCGCGAGGCGGCGCGCCGGCTCGACTGTCTGGATTTGCTTGAGGCGCTGCCGCAAGGATTTGCCACGGAAGTGGGCGAGCGCGGCGCCGGGCTTTCGCTCGGCCAGCGGCAGCTCGTCTGCTTCACCCGGGCGCTGGTCGCCGACCCGCGGATCGTCATCCTCGACGAGGCCACCAGCTCGATCGACGCGATCACCGAGTCACGCCTGCAGAAGGCCCTGGTGGAGCTTTTGCGCGGCCGCACGAGCTTCGTGGTGGCGCACCGGTTGAGCACGATCCGGCATGCCGACCTGGTGCTGGTGCTGGACCAGGGCCGGGCCATCGAGCGCGGCACGCACGGCGCGTTGCTGGCGCAGGCGGGACACTACGCGGCGCTTTACCGGCAGTTCGTGCAGATGGATGAGACGGCGTGAGCGCGGCGCGGAGGAACACGACGGAAAAAGCCGCAAGACTATTCTGGCCGAAATCATCGCGTTTCTCCTCTGAAAAAAGTGATTTTCCCTCTAGAAAATCGTTGCATTGGGTCCCGCCGGTTCTATGACGAATAGCACTATGGCTAAATCCTCCCGTAAACCCAACGCCGCTTTCATGAAGCCGGTCACCCCGGACGCCGCTCTCGCCCCCATCGTGGGTTCGAAGCCGCTTCCCCGCACGGAGCTCACCAAGAAGCTCTGGGCCTACATCAAGAAGAACGGTCTCCAAGACACGAAGAACAAGCGCAACATCAACGCGGACGCCGCGCTGAAGGTTGTGTTCGGTGGCAAGAACACCGTCAGCATGTTCGACATGACCAAGCTGGTCAGCAAGCACGTCTCGTAAGACCCCGCTCTTAGCGAAACCCTTTAAACCGCCGCGGAGCAATCCGCGGCGGTTTTCTTTTGGCCGGATGGGTTGGCCACTAAAAGGCACAAAGAAACCTGGTTCGCACAGCAAGTCTGCGTCGCGCCCATAGACGCGCGGGAGATCCACGCGGGGGGCGGAATATTTTTTGCGACTTTTTGTGGCCATAAATCCTCCGGTATCGACAGGGATCGTTAACCTCGCGCACGCTGCATCACTCTTCCCATGACCACGCCCTCTTCCCCGGTCCACCGGCAGGCGCTCCTGATGCTCCTGCTCGCCAACCTGCTTTGGGGGCTGAGCTTTCCCGTCATCAAGGCGATGGTCCTGGCGCACGAGCAGGTGCTGCCGGGCAGCAGCAGCTGGTTCATCACGGCGCTGACCGTGGCCCCGCGCTTCCTCCTCGCCGCGGCCGTGCTGCTGGTTTTCCTCGGACCGCAGCTCCGCACGTTCACGCGGCTCGAGCTCAAGCAGGGGGCGCTGATCGGCGTCACCGCGGGCATCGGCATGCTGTTCCAGAACGACGGTCTCCAGTTCACCTCGGCCTCCGTCTCGGCCTTTCTCACGCAGTTCTACGCCATCATGATCCCGGCGTGGCTCGCCTTCCGCACCCGCCGCTGGCCGTCGGCCACGGTGCTGGGCTGCAGCGTCCTGGTGATCGCGGGCGTGGCGATCCTCGGGCGGTTTGATTTCCGGGCGATGCATTTCGGCCGCGGCGAGCTCGAGACGCTGCTCAGCTCGGTCTTCTTCATGATGCAGATCTTCCTGCTCGACCGGAAGGAGTTCGCGGCCAACCGCGCGCTGCCCGTCACGCTGGTGATGTTCGCGGTGGAGGGCCTGCTCTTCGCTGGGCTGGCGGCCGGCACCACGCCGTCGGCCGCCGGTTTGCTGGCGCCGTGGACCTCGCCGGTGTGGGTCGGCGGCACGCTGGCGCTGACGCTGTGCTGCACGCTCGGCTCGTTCATCCTGATGAACACCTGGCAGCCGAAGATCACGGCGACGGAGGCGGGGCTCATCTACTGCATCGAGCCGCTGTTCGCCTCGCTGCTCGCGCTGTTCCTGCCCGCGCTGCTCTCCGCCTGGGGCGGGTTCGACTATCCCAACGAGCGGCTGACCTGGCACCTGCTGCTCGGTGGCGGCCTCATCACCGCGGCCAACGTGCTGCTGCAGCTCAAGCCGCCCGTGAAGGCGGCGGGCTGAGCCGCCTGGCGAACCCGGGCGGGCCAAAGCCGCCGGCGGTAATCCGCTGATGTCAACCAATAGTTGACATCAGCTCCAGCCGCGCATCCGCCAGGCCGCCGGCGGATGGACGGGTTGGCTACCAGGCCGGGCGCTTGCCGGACTTGCGGACGCGCAGCCATTCCTGCAGCAGGAGCACGCGCTCGGCGTCGGGCATGCGGCGGCGGCCGACAAAATACTCGTTCACGGCCTGCCGCTGCACGCCGAGCAGGCGGGCGAGCTGGGCCTTCTCGCCACGCACCTTGAGGAGGGGGCGGACCTCGTCGGCCAGCTTGTTCCACAGCGGCGTGTCGGCGCCGGGGCGGATCGTGGCGCCACCCCCATTGGGGCGGCGGCGGGCCATCCGCCGGCGGGCGGAGTCGCGGGCGTGGTCGGAGATGGCGCCGAGAACGGCCTCGATCGGCCAGAGACTGTGCGGGGCGTAGGTGAATGCCATGCCCCGATCTCGTGCGCGGGAGGGGCTGATGTCAACTAATGGTTGACATCAGCCGGAAGGGCCGGGACGGGGAGGGGACGCCACGCGAAGGCGCGGGCCTCAGGCGGCGGCGGAGCGTGAGCGGCCGCGGATCGAGCCGATGGCGCGCCAGGTGACGGCGCCGACCACGATCACGCCGCCGAGCAGCGAGAGCGGGCTCGGCCGCTCGCCGATGAAAATCATCACCCACACCGGGTTCAGGATCGGCTCGATGATCGGGATCAGCGCCCCCTCGAGCGCCGTCACGTGCGGGATGGCCCGGGTGTAGAGCAGGTAGGGTATGCCCAGCTGCACCACCCCGAGCACGATCAACACGGCGATGCTCCCCGGCGCGGGCACGCCGGCCGTCCACATCGCGGGCAGGCTGATGAAAAACCCCAGCAGGTTGCCGAGGATCACGGATTCGATCGGGGAGCCATCCTTCTGCTTCCGCAGCAGCATGATCATCGCGGCGAAAAAAAGACCGCTGCCGAGGGCCACGAGGATGCCGGTGAGATTGTTGAGCTGGAGGCCTTCGTAGAGGAAGAGTGCCATGCCGATGAAACTGGCGGCCATGGTCAGCCAGTCCGCCCGGGTGGCCCGTTCGTTGAGCAGCCAGGCGCCGAAGAGGGCGATCCACACCGGGGCGGTGTATTGGAGCAGGACGGCGTTGGCCGCGGTGGTGAGCTTGTTGGCCATGGCGAACAGGACGGTGCACCCCGCATAGGCCACGGCGGCGCCCAGCTGCAGGGGCGACCACGTGAAGCGCAGCTTGCGACCGGTCACGGCGAGCAGGAACAGCGCGGTCACCAGCCCGCGGCCGCCCCCCGCGGCCAGGGGCGGCCAATCGACCAGTTTGAAGAGCACGCCGGCCAGGCTCCAGCCGAGGGCGGTGAGGAGGAGGAATCCGACGGCTTTGCGGTGGGCGGGATCAGTCACGGCCCGCCACGAAAGGGGGAAACCGGCCGGAAGGGAAATACGAAAGCGGGGCGCGGTGGCGTCGCGGGATCAACCGCATGGATCCGTGTGCGCGGGGCGTTGCGCCCCGGCGCGTGAGAGGCAATCCAAACGGTCGGGGCATAAAGCCCCTCCCACCAAATCCAGTCTGTAGGTGGCGCGCTCGCGCGCCACGTTGCGGGCAAGCACGCAACCTACATTCAATCGCCGGAAATCGCGTTATTTCGTCTTCGCCTGCGCCAGCGCCTCTTGGAAGCGCGCGGGCGTCAGCAGCTCGGGCAGCACGACGGGCTCCGGCTTGCCGGGGGCGTAGATCAGGTTGAAGGGCACGGCGGAACGGTTCCAGCGCGCGAGCTCGGCGGTGATCTTCGGGTCGCGGTTGGTCCAGTCGGCCTTGAGCAGGACAAAATTCTCCTTCGCCAGCGTCGCGCGCACCTCATCCGAGGTGAAGAGCGCGGCCTTGTTCGTCTGGCAGGTCGCGCACCAGCGCGCGGTGAAGTCCACGTAGACAAACCGGCCCGCGGCCTGCGCGGCGGCGACGGCCTCGGGGCTCCATTTGTCCCAGACGACCTGGTAGCGGCCGTCGGTCGGCGCGGCGGGGGCTTCCTTCGGCCAGCCGGTGTAGAGGCCGCCGGCGAGCAGGGCGGCGGCGAAGACGCGGCCGGCCATTTGTTTGCCCGGCTTGCCATGAGCCTGGCCGAAGCGGCCGTAGGCCCAGGCGGCCATCGCCACGAGCACGAAGCCAAACGCGATGAAGAGCAGCGCGTTGTCGTCGTCCTTGGTCTGGCCGGCCAGCACCCAGAGCAGCCAGCCGACGGTCGCGTAGAGCGGGAAGGCCATCAGCTGCTTGAAGGTTTCCATCCACGCGCCCGGGCGCGGGAGCAGCTTGATCGCCGACGGAAAGATCGAGAGCAGCAGGTAGGGCAGGGCCAGGCCGGTCGCGATGGCGGTGAAGACGAGGAAGGACTCGAGCGCCGGGAGCGACAGTGCGGCGCCGAGCGCCGGGGCGAGGAACGGCGCGCTGCACGGCGTGGCCACGAGCACGGCCAGCGCGCCGGTGAAGAACGAGCCGGTATAGCCCTCCTGCATCTGCAGCTTGCCGCCGACGCCGGTGGCGGCGAGGCCGACCTCGAAAAGCCCGCTCAGGTTGAGCGCGAAGATGAGGAGGAACGCCGCCATGCCGAACACGAAGGCGGGCGACTGCAGCTGGAAACCCCAGCCGAGCTGCGCCCCGCCGGCGCGCAGCGCGAGCAGCGCGCCCGCCAGCGCCCAGAACGACAGCAGCACGCCGGCCGCGAAGACGAGGCCGTGCGTCACGATGCGGGACTTGTCGTTGCCCGACTGGTTGACGAAACCGAGGATCTTGATGCCGAGCACCGGGAAGACGCAGGGCATGAGGTTGAGGATGAGGCCGCCGGCCAGCGCCAGCGCCAGAGTTCCCAAGAGGGAACTCTGGGAAACCTGAGACCTGAAACCTGAAACCTGAGGGCCGGAAGGCGGCGCGGAAGGGACACCGCGCCCTGCCAAAGGCACGTCGATGGCGAGGCCGCCGTAACCGGAGCCGCCGCCCCAGCCGTTGGCGGAGGCGAGGACGCCGGTCAGCCGCTTGGTGGCCTTGTCGGCGGCGGCGTCGAGCGGGGACTCGATCACCCAGCCGCCGTTTTCGGCCTGCACGGCCTGCGGCTTGGCGTAGTCGTTGAAGCCGTCGGTCGCGAAGAGGTGGAGGTCTTGCGGGACATGCGTGGTGCCCGGCTTGGGCGCGAGACGCAGCGTGAGCTTGGCGCCGTCGTGCGCGGCGGAGACATCCCATGCGGTGTTGGCGAGCGGCAGTTGGGCGCGCGCGGCGGTGAGCGGGGCGGTCCAGCGCGTGTCGGAAGCGGGCTCGCCGACGGGCAAGGTGATCTCAAGCTTCGCGTCACCGGGCATGCAGACCGTCTCGCACATCAGCCACTCGGCGACCGCTTCCAGTTTCACGGTTGCACCGGCGGCGATAGTCGCCGCCGGCGTGATCTCGACGAGCAGGAACACCTCGTGCTCGTAGCCGTTGCCGGTGATCTTGCCCTGGAGGTCCTTCACGATGTGCGGGGTGGGCCACTGGATCTCGCCGGCCTTGAAACCCTCGGGCAGGGTCCAGGCGAGGGAGGTCGGGTAACCGGTGCCCGGGGCGATCCAGTAGCTGTGCCAGTGCGGATCGTGCTGCAGGCGCAGGGCGACGGTGAAGGGTTGGCCGGGCGTGATGGCCGCCGCGTCGGAGACGAGTTGCGCGCTCACGGCGCCCTTTTTCACCGCGGCGGACTCGGCGGCGAGGGCCAGCGTGGGCAGGGCGAGCAGCAGGCAGAGCAGGCGGAGGAGGGACATCGGACAGTGAGAGTAGGTTGGAAGCGGTTTATTTCAAATGCCGATCGCATAGGAGACCTCGGGGTCGGCCGGCGCGGCCACGGTCTGCGGGCTGAAGAGGCTGGTGGAGTAATAGCGCTCGGCGCGGTCGCACAGGATCGTGACGACCCGCGCGGCGGGGCCGAGGCGGCGCGCGGTCTGCAGGGCGGCGCAGACATTGGCGCCGGAGGAGGTGCCGACGAGCAGGCCGAACTCGCGGGCGAGCCGGCGCGTCATGGCGAGGGCGTCGGCGCTGGAGATTTTTTCCACCCGGTCGATCGCCGCGCCCGTGAGCAATGGCGGCACATAACCGCCGGCCACGCCCTCGATGGTGTGGCAGCAGGGCGACTCGCCGGAAAGCATGGCCGCCTCGGCCGGTTCCATGGCGACGATCTGCACCGCCGGATGGTGCCGCTTCAGGGCCCGGCCGCAGCCGGTCAGCGTGCCGCCGGTGCCGTAGCCGCTGACAAAGGCGTCCACCTGCTTCATCTGGGCGATGATCTCCGGGCCGGTGTTCTCCTCGTGGTCGCGGGCGTTGAGCGGGTTTTCAAACTGGCACGGCAGGAATATCCGCGGGTCGGCCGCCGCCAGCTTGCGGCTCAACTCGATGCCGGTGAGGTAGCCGCGCAGGGGCTTGAACAGCTCGATCTCGGCGCCGAGGTGCCGCATGAGATGCCGGCGCTCGATGCTGGCGTTCTCGGACATGAGGATCCTGACGCGGTAACCCAGCGCCGTGCCCACCATCGCGAGGGAGATGCCCGTGTTGCCGCTGGTGCATTCCAGGATGATGGAGTCCGGCCGGAGCAGGCCCCGGTCGCGGGCATCGAGCAGGATCGAGAGCGCCAGCCGGTCCTTGATGGAGCCGCTCGGGTTGGTGAACTCGGCCTTGGCGTGGATGGTCAGGCCCTCCGGCGCGAAGCGCAGGGGGAGCAACGGGGTGCGCCCGATGAGCGAAAAAATTTCCGGGACGGATTGGGCGGAAGCGGGTGGGGACATGGCGGGGAAGGCGGGGATCACACCCTAGCAGCTTATCGACCGGCGGGCTATAGTCCAAACAGAGCAAGCCGGCGCGAGGGGGGGAATCCCGTCGGCCGGTCTAGGGACGGAGGGCCACGGCTTTTCCGTTAAGGAAATGACCATGGATTTCGCCGCGCGGGGGTGGGGCGCGGAAATGGCCTCGACTCGGCGCGAATGGGAGGCAGAGAGCTTAGGGCGGTCGTGTTGCCCGAAAATCCAGATTCCACCGGTTGGTTTGCCACGGAGGTGCAACCCCTTGCCGCCGAGCTGCGGGCCTGGCTGCGCGGCAGGTATCCCGCGCTGACGGATCCGGACAACCTGGCGCAGGAGTCGTTGACCCGGGTCTGGCAGGCCCATCAGGCCGGGCCGGTGCGCTCGCCCAAGGCCTTGCTCTTCACCACCGCGCGCCATCTGGCGCTCGACGAGCTGCGGCGCCGTCAGATTGTCACCTTCGAGCCGGTAGCGGAAATCGCCGACCTGCCCGTCTATGAGGATAATCCCACCGCGGCCGACACGGCCGCCCGGAACCAGGAACTCGAAATCTTGACCCAAGCCATCCAGTCGCTGCCCGACCGTTGCCGCCAGGTGCTCACCCTGCGGAAGATCTACGGGCTGCCCCAGAAGGAGATCGCCGCCCGGCTCGGCATCGCCGAGCACACCGTCGAGGCGCAGGTCGCCACCGGCATGCGCAAATGCGCCCTCTTTCTCGCCCGTCACGGTCTGCCCTAAACCCCTCCACCCATGCCCCCCAAAAAAACTGCGTCTACCGGCACCATCGATGACGCAGCCTCCGAGTGGCTCTCCCGCCGCGACCGTGGTCTCACGGCCGCGGAGCAGGATGCCTACCTGGACTGGCTTTACCGCGACCCGCTCCACGGCCGGGCGATCATGCAGCTCGAGCGGGTGTGGGGTGCCCTGAACCGGCTCGACCAATGGCGGCCCGCGCACAGCGCCGTGCCCAATCCCGACCTGCTGGCGCCGCGCCTGCGCCCGCGTTTCGCCTGGCTGGCGACCATGCTCGCGACGGCGGCGGCCCTGACCGTCGCCCTTTACCTCTGGCTGCCGGCGCGGCCCGCCCCGGCCGCGGCGCGCACGGCCATCATCCACCCCGGCCCCGAGCGGCTGGAGTTGGAGGATGGTTCCGTGGTCGAGCTGAACACGGGCGCCCGCGTGGACGTCAATTTCACCCCCGGCACGCGTGCGGTGCGGCTGCTCCGGGGCGAGGCGCATTTCACCGTCGCGAAGAATCCCGCCCGGCCGTTCATCGTCAGCGCGGGTGCCGTGGCGGTGCGGGCCGTGGGCACGGCCTTCAGCATGTCGCTGGGCGCGCAGGAACTTTCCGTGCTTGTGACCGAGGGCAAGGTGCAGGTGGACGAGCCGGGTGCGGGGCGCGGGGCGCCGGGGGAGGAAGGACCGCTCCCCGTGGCGCCACGGCCGGCCCCCGCCCCGCTCCTGCTGACCGCCGGGCAGCGCACGGTCATCGGACTGGCCGAGCCGGCCGGCACGCTCCGGGTGCAGGACGTCACGCCCGCCGAGATCGAGCGCGCGCTGGCCTGGCAGGGCATGCGCTTGGAATTCGAGGATCTCCCGCTCGGCGACGTGGTGGCGGAGTTCAACCGCTACAACCGGACGAAACTCTCGGTGGCCGACGCCGGGACGGCCGCCCTCCTCGTGGGCGGCAATTTCCGGGCGGACAACATCGAGGGCTTCGTGCGCCTGCTGGAATCGACCTTCGGGATTCGCGCCTTCCGCCACGGCAACGAGATCATCCTGCGCCCGGCGCAGTGAGTCCGACCGGCCCAAGGCCCCGGGCCGGTCGCAGGACCGGATCGCCACGGCGCTGGCCGACCACCCGGGCCCCCGGTGATGACGGACCGGGGGATGTGTCATAAGATGGTCGGTCCCAAATCTTTTTCCAGGATTTGACTAATGGAAGCTTCCGGTTGGTTCGTCTGCGGGTCACACCTCTCGCCAAATCATGATCAAATCGTTCGTCCGGGCCCTCTCCCGTCTGCGGTCTCTCGCCGCGGGCGTTTTCGTGTTATCGTTGCTCACGCTGCCGGCCGCCGCCGCCGCGGAGAAAAAATCCTTCGATCTCGGGGCCGGGGACGCCGCCCAGACGCTCAAGGCCTACTCGCAGCAGTCGGGCGTGCAGATCGTCTACCCGGTTGACCAGGTGCGCGGGGTCCAGACCCACGCGGTCAAGGGCGAGTATGCGGCCCGCGAGGCCCTCGACGCCATGCTGGCCCGCACCGGCCTCGTCGCCGTGCAGGACGAACGCACCGGCGCGCTGGCCGTCCGGAGGGAGGCCGGCCCAAACGACCAGCGGGCGGCGCAGATGGAGCCAAGCGACCGCCCGGAAAAGCTGGCGAGGAGTGACAGCGGCGCCCTCGAGCTTGAAAAATACGAAGTGCAGGGCATCCGCATCAGCGGTCCCGTCAACCAGAGCATCTTCAACACCCAGGAAGACGGCGCGCTGGCCTACGATGTCATCAACCGCGTCGACATCGACCGGATGGGTGTGACCTCCTTGGAGGAACTCTTCCGCGTGGTCGGCCAGACGAGCGACTACGGCAGCCAGTCGCTGCAGGGCGCGGCGCTGAACCCCGCCTTCGCCGGTGGTGCGACCTACCAGAACTCCGAGGTGAAGCTCCGCGGCTTCTCCTCGCTGCAGACCACGATCCTCGTCAACGGTCGCCGCCTGCAGCGTGGCAATCTCACCGCCGGACCCGACCTCAACCGCATCCCGATGGCCGCGATCGAGCGCATCGAGATCCTGCCGTCGTCGGCTTCCGCGATCTACGGCGGCGGCGCCATCGGCGGCGCGATCAACATCATCCTGCGCCGCGATTACACCGGCCGCGACCTTACCGTCACCGGCGGCACGAGCACCGACGGCGGCGCGGAGCGCTTCCAATTGACCTACTTCGAGGGCCGCACCTTCAACGAGGGCCGCACGCAGCTTTCCCTCACGGTCGACTACCAGCACAGCGCGCCGCTCTACAACAGCGACCGCAACTACCTCGACAACCTCCTCAAGCGCTACCCGGCCAACACCACCGCGCTCGTCGGCGGCCGCTCGGCCTATGAGCAATACATCCTCCAGGCCTTCAACGGCACGCCGGGCACGATTCTGATCAACTCCGCGACCGGCACCCTGCCGATCCCGGGCGTGACGGGCGCGCGCTACGCCGCGATTCCGGCCAACCAGGACGGCACGGGGCTCACGCCCAGCTCGTTCGTGGCGGGCGCCGGCCAGGCCAACCTCGGCAACCGCTACAACCGGTCGATCATCTACCGCCCGGAGGACCGCTACTCCCTCACCTCCCAGCTCGAGCACGAGTTCGTGAAGGACAAGCTCTCGATGTATGCCGAGGCCGGCGTGACCTATTTCCGCTCGGAATTCTCGTTCCCGATGAACCTCTCGACCATGAGCCTCACGGCCACGGATCCGCTGAATCCGTTCCGCACCGGCGTCACGCCGGGGTTTGTCGGCGTGCCCGTCGTCGTCTACTACGATCCGCTCGACCTGCCGGATCCGTCGCTCTTCCAGGAGCGCCAGGGCGCGCGCGCGTTGCTCGGCCTCAAGGGCCGGGTCAACGACAAGTGGGAATGGACGCTCGACGGCACCGCCGAATACGGCCGCAGCCACTCCACGGGCATCAACACCGGGCAGAACCTCAACACCTTCGTGTCCAGCGCCGCGGTCGGCACGCTGACCCAGGCCCAGCGCCGCGCCCTCTATAATCCGCTCGCCGACCACAACGTCTTCCCGCGCGGCGACGTGATGGCGGAGTATCTCGAATACCGGCGCGAGTTCACCTATTACAACGGCCTCACGCAGCTGAACCTGCGCGCGGTGGGCCAGCTGTTCGAGCTTCCGGCCGGACCGCTTACCGTGTCGCCCGGCGCGGAGGTCATCTGGAGCAAGTATCGCACGAACGCCACCGTCCGCGTGAGCGAGGCCATCCGCGCGGCGATTCCGACCGGCATCATCGGGCCGAGCGACAGCACCGCGAACCAGAGCCGCCGCACCGAGTCCGCCTTCCTCGAGACGGTGGTCCCGCTCGTCGGTGCGAAGTGGCGCCCGCTCCCGATCGAGTCCGCCGAGTTGAACGCCGCCGTGCGCTGGGAAAACACCGATGACTCCACCGCCGCGACGAGCCCCATGGTCGCGCTGCGCGTCGCCCCGACCAAGGATGTCGCCTTCCGCGTGTCGTATGCCGAGGGCTTCTTCCCGCCCGACCAGTCCAACTACGAGAGCCCGCGCTCGAACCCCGCGGCCATCACGCCCTTCACCGACCCGGCCCGCGGCAACCTCACCTACAACTACCCGCACGAGGAAATCTCCGGCGGCAACCCGGCGCTCAAGCCCGAGCTCTCCGCCTCCTGGAACTATGGCATCATCCTCACGCCCCGGGTGCTGCCGGGGCTGACGCTCACCCTCGATCTCTGGGAGATCGAGAAGGTGGATGCGATCCTCATCCCCGCCGGCCCGTCGGTCGTCCTGGCCTCGCCCGAGTCCTATCCCGGCCGCATTGTGCGCGCTACGCCGTCGCCCGCCGACCTCGCCGCCGGCTGGCTCGGCGTGGTGACCTCGATCGACTACCGCCCGATCAACGTCGGCTTCACCAAGACCACCGGCATCGATGCCAAGCTGCGCTACACCCGCGAGCTCGCCGCCGGCACCAAGCTCACGACGCTCGCGTCCGTGACCTGGACCGACTCCTTCCGCGACCAGATCCTGCCGATCAACCCGATCGTCGAGCGCGTCGGCACCACCGGCACCACCGCCAGCAGCCCGCTCGAATGGCGCGGCACCGGCTCGGTGTTCCTCGAGCGCGGGCGCTGGACCGGCGGCATCACCACCACCTACATCGATTCCTACCAGACCTCCACGACGACGCCCAGCCTGGTCTTCCCGACGGCCAACGGTCTCGATGGCGCCAGGATCCCGTCCGCCACGCTGTGGGATGCGCAGGTTTCCTACGACATCGCCCCGGGCCACTACCAGGGGAACTGGCGGCGCTGGTTCAATGCGACGAAGTGGACGCTGAGCGTCCGCAACGTCTTCAACAAGGAACCTGAGTTCCGCACCGACGTCTACAGCCCCTACAGCCGCTTCGAGGATCCCCGCCAGCGTTACGTCACCTTGTCGGTGAAGAAGAGCCTGTAACCCAACCCCCTCCGGAAGCGGCCGGCCATCCGGTCGCTTCCCCCTTTTCCTTATGCCCACCCGCTCCATCCTCGTTCTGCTGCTCGCGCTCGGCGGCGGCCTCCTGTCCGCCCAGGACGCCCGCCCGGTGCTCGATCCCGTCGCCACTGCCATCTGGTCCGAACATGCTCGCGGGATGGGCAGCCGCGACACCGGCCGCGACGGCGTCAACTTCGACCTCGTGACCGGCAAGGCCTTCGAGTTCTTCGAGAAATTCCCCGAGGAACGCCGCGTGGGCGGCATCCTTTTCAACCTCTCAAGCTTCGGCGGCTGGATGGGCGAGGATCCGCGCTCCGCCGGCCAGCGGCCGGCCTGGCAGCAACACCTGCGCGCCGCGGTCAGCGACGTGCTCGGGCGCAAGACCTGGCCCGACAACGTCTGGGCCGGCCTCCAGTGGGTCGCCGCCAAGAATGACATCGCGATCCAGGTCGACGCCACCGGTCGCGCCGATCTCGGCGCCTTGCGCCAGCGCATCGAGGCCATCACCGCGCGGGTGCCGGCATCCTCCTACCGCACCTTTCTCGAGCAGGAATACGTGCGCCAGCTCGAGCAGCAGCAGCCTGACGCCGTCGGCGCCCACCTGGAGCGGCTCGCCGCCACCAAGGACAGCGAGGACCTCGCCAAGTATGGCGAGGGCCAGCTCGCGATTTTCCGGCTCCGGACGACCCCGATGGAGCTCACGTTCACCGCGACCGACGGCACCAAGGTGGATCTCGCCGACTACCGCGGCAAGGTGGTGCTCATCGACTGCTGGGCGACCTGGTGCGTGCCTTGCATCAAGGAGCTGCCCTACGTGAAGGCGGCGCTCGCGAAGTGGGGGCCCAAGGGTTTCGTCGTCCTCGGCATCTCCTTCGACCGGCTGCCTGATCGCGCGAAGCTCGTGAAGTTCATCGCCGACGAGAAGCTTGATTGGCCCCACTGGTTCCACGACGGCCCCGGCCGGAATCCGTTCGGGGTGAAATACAACATCCGCAGCATCCCGGCCACCTTCCTCCTCGACCGCAACGGGCTCCTCGTCACCACCGAGACGCACGGCGACAAGCTCGAGGCCGCGCTCAAGCGCCTGATGGAGTAGTTTGGGTGGAGGGCCCGGCTCCGGCCGGGCCGCGACCGTGATCTCACTCTCGTCCCAACTGTCCGGCCGGAGCCGGATCCTCCACCGCCTCGTGGGCGAAGCCGCGCCTTCGGCCCGCCCGTTGACGGGGAACCGCAGGCTCCCTCTCTTTGCCCGCCGGATTTTAGGCCACATGGCCCATAGGCCCGGGCTGGTTTTTCGCTATCATCGATTCTCCCTATGACTTCCCGACTCTTTTTTTTCACCGCCCTGTTCCTCACCGTCCAGCTGGCCGCCGCCCCGTCCTTTCCCCACGAGACCAGCGACCTCCCGGCCGACCCGGCGGCGCGCTTCGGCCAGCTGCCCAATGGCGTCCGCTACGTGGTCTACCCCAACAAGGAACCGCAGGGCCGCGCCGCGTTGCGCCTGGTCATCGAGGCCGGCTCGCTCCATGAGCGCGAGGACCAGCGCGGCCTGGCGCACTTCCTCGAGCACATGGCCTTCAACGGCAGCACGCACTACGCGCCGGGCACGCTCGTCGAGTTCTTCCAGCGCATGGGCATGAGCTTCGGCGGCGACACGAACGCCTTCACCAGCTTCGACCGCACCCAATACCTGATCGAGCTGCCCAGGACCGACGAGGCCTCCCTGGCCGAAGGTCTGCGGGTGTTCGCCGATTATGCCGGCGGCCTCCTGCTGCAGCCGGTCGAGATCGACCGGGAGCGCGGCATCATCCTCAGCGAGAGGCGCGCCCGCGACAACGTGGCCTTCCGCACCTTTGTTGCGCGGTATGAGTTCATGCTGGCGGGCTCGCTGCTGCCCAGGCGCTTCCCCATCGGCCGGGAGGAGGTCATCGCCCACGCCCCCCGCGAGCGATTCACGGAATTCTGGGACACGTGGTATCGTCCGGAAAAGATGACCGTCGTCGCCGTCGGCGACTTTGACGTCACGGCCGTGGAAAAACTCATCACCGCCGCCTTCAGCCCGCTCACGGCCCGCGCGCCGGCCGCGCCGGAGCCCGTCCTCGGCGAGCTGGCCCGCTTCGAGGGGGTGCGCACCTGCCTCCACGCCGAGCCCGAGGCGCCCGCGACCACCGTGAGCGTCACCAGCCTGACGCCGTATGTCGCCGAGCCCGACACGGCCGCCAACCGCCTCAAGCAGCTCCCCCGCCGGATCGCGGTTGCGATCCTCAACCGCCGGTTCAGCGAGCTGGCGAAGAAGGAGGGCGCACCCTTCAGCAGCGCCGGCGCGGGTGTTTCCGACAATTTCCGCTTCTTCCGCCAGGCCGCGGTCAGCCTGACCTGCAAGCCCGGCCAATGGGCCGAGGCCCTGGCCGCCGGCGAGCAGGAGCTGCGCCGCGCACTCGAACACGGTTTCCAACCCGGCGAACTCAAGGAGATCATCGCCACCTACACCAACAGCCTCGAGCAGGCCGTGAAGCGGGCGTCCACCCGCCGGTCCGGCGCGCTGGCCAACGAGATCGCCGACGGTATCGCCGGCCGCGACGTCTTCACGCATCCGGCCGCCGAGCTCGCGCTCTACCAGCCGGCCCTCGCCCAGATCACCGTCGCCGACTGTCTCGCCGCGCTCCGGGCGGCCTTCGCCGCGCCCGGCCGTTATGTGCTCGTCACGGGCAACGCGACCATCCCCGGCGACGCCGCCGCGGCCATCAGCGCCGCCTATGACAGGTCCCGCACCACCGCCGTCGCCGCGCCCGTCGCGCCGGCCGACGCCGTCTGGGCCTACGCCGACTGGGGTGCCCCCGGCACGGTCGTGAAACGCGAGCACGTCGCGGACCTCGATGTCCACCTCGTCGCCTTCGCCAACGGCGTGCGGCTGAACCTCAAGCGGACCGACTTCGAGGCCGGGCGCATCCGCGTCGGTGTGCGCGCCGGCAGCGGCACCATCACGGAGCCGGCCGGCCAGCGCGGCCTCAGCGCTCTGGTGGGCGGCACCTTCGGCACGGGCGGCCTCGGCCGGCACAGCGCCGACGAACTCCGCCGGCTCCTCGCCGGCAAAAATGTCGGCGCCCAGCTCCAGCCCGCCAGCGACGCCTTCACCCTCACCGGCAACACCACGGCCGGCGATCTGCCCCTGCAGCTCCAACTCATCGCCGCGCAGCTCACCGACGCCGGCTGGCGGCCGGAGGCGCTGCGGCAGGCGCGCAAGGGCCTCGAGCAGATGTATCTGGGCTTCAAACATACCGCCAACGGCCCGATGGCCACCGCGGTGGCCAATCTGCTCGCCGGCGGCGACCCGCGCTTCGGCCTGCCGGCGAAGGAAGTGATGCTCGCCCGCACCCTCGACGAGGCGCAGGCCTGGCTCGCCCCGCAGCTGGCCCGCGGCCCGCTGGAGGTCTCCGTCGTCGGCGATGTCGAGGTCGAGGCCGCCATCACCGCCGTGGCGCAGACCCTGGGCGCGCTGCCGCCCCGCGAACCGAAGCCGGCGCTCGCCGAGCTGAAGAAAATCGCCTTCCCGGCCGAGCCCTTCGCCAAGACCTACACCATCACCTCGGAGATTCCGAAGGGCAACGTGATGGTCTATTGGCCCACCACCGACGGCCTGGAGGCCCCGCGCGCCCGCCGCCTGAGCCTGCTCGCCAGCGTCCTCAACGACCGCCTGCGCGTGAAAATCCGCGAGGAGATCGGCGGCACCTACAGCCCGAGCGCCGGCAGCAACGCGAGTGACACCTTCCCCGGCTACGGCTACCTGCAGGCCGGTTGCGTGGTCGAGCCCGCGCAGGCGGACAAGATTCGTGAGCTGATCGTCGCCATCGGCGACGACTTGGCCAAAAACGGCGTGACCGACGACGAGCTCAACCGGATGCGCCAGCCCGCGCTGACCGCCGTGCGGGAGTCGCTCCGCACGAACAATTACTGGGGCGGCACGGTCCTCGGCCGCGCGCAGGAGAAGCCGGAGGCGCTCGAGTGGGCGCGGACGCGCCTGCCCGACCTCGAGGCCATCACCGCCGCCGAGCTCAGCGCGCTGGCGAAAACCTACCTCGGCGCCGGCCGCGCGTCGCGGGTGACGATCCTGCCTGTGGCGAAGTAGGTCCCGTTTTTTTAGGCGGTTGGGATCCCCACTATGAAGAGGGGTGGCGCGCAGCGCCGGGGTGTGTAGGAAACGCGCGCGAAGTCGCTGCGTGCAGCATCCGGATTTCCCTACACACCCCGCCCTGTCGGGCACCCCTCTTGATAGAGGGGATCTTCGGTGCGTGGCTTTGGATCCCCTCTGGAGAGGGGTGGCGCGAATGCGCCGGGGTGTGTTGGCACGTAACGGAGTAGTGCTAGTGTTGTGTCCCAGAAATAGCTTTGAGAAATCCGTCGCTTGTAGGTCGGGGTTTATCCCCGACAGGTGTGCGATGTCGGGCGTAAAGCCCGACCTACAAATGACGGATATTTACGGGACACCACACCGGTCGTTTGGGAATGCATCCATGAAAATTACTCTCAGGCACGGCACCTGCCTCAAGGTGGTGAAAAGATTCCGATGGTTGGTGCCACGCCTGGAATTTTTGTGCCTTTTGGCGCCTCTTTGTGGCGATAAATTCTGCTGGCTGCATAGATTGGTGACGCCTTTGCTTCGCGCCATGCCCATGGATTTTGCCGAGCTCGAACGACGTTGCCTGGGGCAGCTGGCCGCCGTGGGCGGCGATGCGGCGCATGATCTGGCGCACATCCGGCGCGTCGTGGCCAATGCCCGGAGCCTGGCCGCGGCGGAGCACGCGCGGCTGGAGATCGTCCTGCCGGCGGCGTGGCTGCACGACTGCGTGACCGTGCCGAAGGATTCGCCGCAGCGCGCGGCGGCGTCACGGCTGGCGGCGGCGCAGGCCGGCACCTGGCTGCGGGGGTGGGGCTGGCCGGAGGCAACGCTCCCCGACATCGCCCACGCCATCGAGGCACACAGCTTCAGCGCGGGCCTCGCGCCGCGGACGCCCGAGGCGAAGGTCGTGCAGGATGCCGACCGGCTGGATGCGCTCGGGGCCGTCGGGCTGGCCCGGTGCCTGATGCTCGGCGGGGAGATGGGCCGGCCGCTGTATGCCGCGGCGGATCCGTTCTGCGAGCAGCGCGCGCCCGACGACCGGACCGCGTGCGTGGATCATTTTTATGCGAAGCTGCTGACGCTGGAGGCGACGATGCAGACGGAAGGCGGGAGGAAGGAGGCGAAGCGCAGGACGGAGTATTTGCGGGGGTTTTTGGCGGAATTGCGGAGGGAGATCAAAGGCGCTTGAGGGCAAGCGCCCCTACCGGGGAACACCTTGGGCGGTTGAGGGCAACCGCCCCTACCGGATTGGGTGGTAGGGGCCGTTGCCCTCAACGGCCCTCGAGCGAAAGATAATCCACGTAATGCGGCCAATCTTCCGGGCGAGACACCAAGCCGGCGCGGACCGGATTTTGCCGGATATAGTCGGTCTTAAACTGAAGACCTTCATCCGGTCGGACGCGGTGATCGAAATAATTGCGCTGCCAGTTGATGCGGGTGCGTCTCGCGGTGAGGCGCTTCCAGTTACGGATGGCATCCGACATGTTCTCCGTCTTTGGAAAGCCGGCAATCATGTGGAGGTGATCAGGCATGAGCAGGAAAATGAACAGCACCCAACGCCGCTGCTTGTGGTAGAACGTCGCATCCTCGATCAAACCGGCCGCCGTGTCCGGGGTGCAGAGCTGGTTTTGTGTCCGGGTCTGGCAGCAAATGGTAATAAAAAACCAGGAGTCGCAGACCGCGACGGGCGGAACGTGCGGCAATGGCTTCCGGGAAGCTGGCATCCCGGGATTCTTTCCCGAAGGCGGTTGAGGGCAACCGCCCCTACCACCTGCCGACAGGCGCCTGATTCATCGGTAGGGGCCGTTGCCCCCAACGGCCTTTTCCCTGCGTTCAGGTGGCCGGAAGCGCCGCTTACTTCCGCAGCGGCACGCTGAGCTTCGCGTCGTTCAGGCCGAGGGTGAAATCGGACAGGGTCAGCTCGAGCAGCTTCAGGTAGACGGGACGGTCCTTGTGGCCGACCGTGATGATGTCGCCGACCTTGCAGGTGGTGTTGTTGATCGTGAGATAGAGGACGTCGTTGCGCGTGATCACGCCGCCGACCTTCAGCGTGGTGGAATATTTCCGGAGCGTGTCGATGTCGGTGATGTCCGCGGTCTCCGGCACGAGCACCTCGACCGGGTCCGCGACGGGCGCGGTTTCCCCGGCGATCACCACCGCGGGGGTCTGGTAGAAGGGATTGGGCGGGTTGGCGGGCAGGGGCGCCGGCTTCAGGCGCATGTCCAGCAGGGCGCTGATGCGGGCCCGGGTCAGGGCGTAACGGTCGGTGATGCGCTTGATCTCGGCGGCGCTGGCGCCCGTGGTCTGGCCGTGGAGCGGCAGAGAACAGAGAACGGACCCGCCTGCGCACAAGGCCACGGCGAGGCACCGCAACATACCGCGCGTAGCGAGACTGTGGCGAAGGGTCGGCTTCATGGGTGGGCGAGCACTTCGAGGGTGAGGTCGAGGGTGACCGTGGCCGGCGGCGCGGCCGGGTCGTCGCCCGGGAGACCGGGCGCGCTCGGGCCGCCGGCCTGGGCGATCGAGTAGGTCTGGACCTTATAGAGGCGGGGCCCGGTCTCAAGTTCGCGCAGGAAACGCAGGACCTGGCGGTAGGAACCCGCGGTCCGCAGGGTAAACGGCACCGTCTTGAACTGCTGCTCCGGCGGCGGCGGCATCGAGCTGAGCTGGTTCAGCGCCTGGAGCCGGATCCGGCTGGCGGTTTCCAGCTGGTAGAAATAGCCCATGTTTTCCGGCAGGTCGCCCTCGTTGACCAGGTTGTTGTCGATATAGGCCAGGGCCTCCTTCACGGCGGCGAGCTCCGCGGTGATGCGGCTGTGGTTGGTCAGGGATTGCAGCATGTCCTCGCCGTTGCGCTGCAGGGTCTGGTGGTTGGTCACCAGCTCCCGGTGCCGCTGCCAGATGAAATAATTGGCGACCCACAGCAGGATGGCCACCGCGCTGGCGGCGATGACAAACGGGTTGCGCCGGAAAAAGGCCACCATCTGTTGCAACAGGGCGCTCATGGCTTGGCCTCCTTCAGCTTGCAGGCGATTTCAAAGTTAAGGCTGCTGTCATCCCCGGCGCGCTCAAGGGAAGTCAGGGCGACGGTGCTGAACAGTGGCCCCAGCTCCTTGTCCCGGCGCAGCGTCTCCACGTAGGCGCGCAGCTGTTGCGTGGCCTGCTCGGAGGGCACGCGCAGGGTGCCGCGCAGCACCACGCCGCCCGTGAAGCCGTTGATGCTTTCGATGCTCATCCGGTCGAGCCGCGTGCGGCCAAAGGCCATGACGAGGTCGGAGAGCAGGTAGGGGGCGGAGACGAGCCCGTAGGCCTGGTCGAGCTTGGTGGTCTGCTCGTTGAGGGTGCGGGTGAGGGCCTTGAGCTCCTCGGCCTGAGCCTGGTTCTCCTGGATGCGCTGGGTCCAGTAGGAGATCTCCGCGCGCAGGGAATTGCCGAGGTAAAGCTGCCAGCAGGTGATCATGATGGCGCCGACCGCCATCGTGCCGGCGATGGTGTTGGCGACGAAGCGGCTGCGGACGAGGTCGTTGCTGGGCAGGTTGCCCGAGAGGCGGCAGTCGAGGTGCCAGGGGCCCTGGTAGACATCGTTGTCCTTGGGATCCTTGGCCGGTTTCGGTCCCGGCAGGTCGGCGACCAGGCTGAGGGCGCCGAGCCAGTGCTGGCCGAGGGCGGGCAGGCTGTCGCCGGGCTGGATATTGACCGTGGGCATCCAGGCCGCGCAGTCGAAGGCGAAGGCGTTGCGGCCCACGACCTGGGCGAGGGGCTCGGTGATCCAGGAGAGCGAGGCGGGCAGGTAGGCGCAGTAGAGTTCGCCGACGGGCTGGCCGGTGGTCATCTCGTAGGAGTCGACGAGCGGCTTGAGGTCGCGGCCGATCGAGCGGACAAACTTGCTGGCGCGGAGCAGGAGCTCGTCGTCGGCGTGCTGGAGGCGTTCGCGCACCTCGTCGGCGGACTTGAGGCCGAATTCCTTGCAGGCGGCCTGGGCGATGGAGGAGAAGCCGTGGCGCACCGGGCCGGGGGTGCTGACGCCCTCCTTGCCGAGGATGTAGGCGGTGGTGTGCTCCTGCTCGATGACGACGACGACGGTGGCGCGCTTGTCGTTGTGGCGCGTCTTGAAATCCGAGAGGGCGCCGAGGAGCGGCAGCAGGCTCATCTCGAGGCGGTAGGGCAGCAGGCGGTGGTCGAGCATCCGCTGCTGGACCTGGTGGACGTCGGTGTTGGAGACGCCGCAGAGCAGGGCGGGGCGGGCCATGCCCTCGGCGGCGACCTGGGCGCCCTCGAGCGGGCTGAGGGTGGCTAATTTCCAGCCCGCGGGATTCTCGATCTTATACTGCTCCCGGACGAGCTCGGGGAGGTAGTCGGCCTCGGTCAGCCGGCGCGCCTGGATGCTCTCGCGCTGGAGCAGGGCCTCGGGCGGGGCGAAGCCGCCGATGCACGGCACCCAGGACTTGGTCTTGTCGAAGTTCTCGTCGAGCCACGCGCGCAGGCCCGCATCGTCGCTGGCGTCGAATTCCGCGGTGGACTCGATGACACAGGGACCGCTGTCCGGCCGGTCGATGGCCGCGGCGAGGATCTGATAGGGATTAATCTCTATCAGCAGGCTTTGCCGGGTGTTGCGGGAATTGAAGATCAAGGGAGAGGTGACGCGCTAAGTCGGGATTAATCAGGGTATAGCGCCGGCGTCAAGGTGGCTGCCGCCGGTCAGGGCAGGGTAATTCGCTCGGAAGTGTCGGTCAGCTCGCGCCATTCTGTTATGCCGTAAGGTTGGTCGACGCCGGGTATGGTCGTGTAGCGAAGTGAGGTATCATAATGCAGCTGGCCGCCGGCTTGGGGAAAGGCGATGTTCCGGGCGGAAAGAGCCCCGTAGATAGGAACGTTCGTCCAGGTGCTCAGGTAGGCGGAGGGCATGTAGATCACACCATAGAAATTATCGGTGGACCAATAATAGTGGGAGCCGGCGCTGTTACCCGTGCTGGTGCCGATCAGGATGCATTTCTTCGGATCGTAAGTGAGATTTTGGACTGTCGCCACGGGAGATCCGCCTCCGACCCAAAGCTGTCCACCAAAGCGCACCTGCAAGGATCCCGTTGAGGCGATCACGATACGGCCGGCGGTCAGGTATAAACGTCCGGTGACATTCATGATCACCGGACCGACAATCATAAGGATGTCGGTGCTGGCGCCAGCCGTGCGATCCAGGTTTCCGCTGATGGTGTAGATACTGGGCGTGGTGGCTCCGGGGGTGCCAAGTCGCGTGGTGCTACCCGAGGGCAACGTGATGGTGGTGCCACCCGAGACCGTCTGAATATCAAACTGGGGAATATACGGACTGCGGCTGACCCGGGTGAGGTCCACGCGGGTTCCCGGAACCGTGGGTGAGGCCACATTGGTCACGATGGCGGTGCCGCCGTAAGTCCAGTTGGGCGCATAGGGGCTGGTCGACGCCGGCGAAGCCGAGACGTAGCCGTTCACTCGCGCACTGGTCAGGGTGACCGCCGTGCCACCGGTATTGCCGCCGGCCACCACCGCCGAGGATCCGCGGTTGGGGGAGCCGGCGCTGTAGGGGGTGGTGGTTTGATTATAGGTGCCGAGGGAAGAATCGTAGCTGTCGATGGTGGCGCTGGTAGGAAGACGGACCAGGGTGGTGGCGCCAAGACCGTTCGGGAAAAGCGGGGCCGGGGCGATGGTGGCACGCAACTGGGTCTTGGCCGAGCCGCCGCCGGCAATGTTGACCGTGCCCTCGGCGTAAATGACCGGCGCTCCGGTGGTGACGCCGGAGGTCTGGGCCCAGGCTGCGGTCCAGTAGGTCGTGTCGTTGGGTGACTGGCCCGTGCTCGTGGCCAGTGATTTATACCAAACCCGGTCGTAGCTGCGGTAGGTGTTGGCGGAATAGGCCGTCGTCGAATTCCATTGATACGAGGCGTCGGCCGCGCTCGCCCAGTAGCTTGTGGCCGTGGCGGGATTCTGGCCGTAGTTGCTGCCTTGGAGGCTCAGATACCAGACCCCGTTATAGTAGGTCACATCATTGGCCCCGTATTGCCGGCTGGAGTTCCATTCGGTCTCCCAGCGCGGGGCGTTGGACCAATAAGCGGAAGACGAAGACGGGGTTTGCCCGGAATTGGCCTGGATGCAGCGATACCAGCTGCTGCTCCCGCTGTGGTAGACCACGTCGTTGAGATTGTAGGTCGTGCTGTTGCTCCAATTCCACATGTCGGTCACGGCGGACCAAACGGTCGCCCAGCCCGTGGGATAGTTGTTCCAGTCGCTCGTGTGGTTTGAGCTGCTGCGATACCAAATCCCGTTGTAATAAACCACGTCGTTGAGCTTGTAGGACTGGGCGTCGCGCCAGCGCCATTGATAAGGCGGATTGGTCCCCCAGGTAGACGTAGTGAGCTTGACCAGGCCGCCACCGGAAAAGAGCAAGGCTTCCTCGCTACCGGTGGTATAGGGCCAGGCAGGCACGCTGGTGTAGATCGCGACCAGCGGCTGCCATTCGGTGGCATTGGAAGGCGGCGGCTTGTTGGTGTTGGCGACTTGGCACCGATACCAGACCTCGTTGTAAACGATGAGATCTTCGACGCTGTAGGCGCGGGCGGAATCCCAGGTCCAGGGAATGCCCTCCTGCACCCAGTAGTTCCAGTTGACCGGCCGGTTGGACGCGCCGCTCGTGTGCACCTTGATGCATCGATACCAGATACCATTGTCGCCCACAAGATCACCGACGCGATAATTCATGCCCGAGGCCCAGTTGGCGTTGAGCTGGCGGACGTCGTAGTTGTCCACGCGGATCTTGACCGAGCCGGTCGCGCCCTGGCCGAACTTTCCGGCCGGAAAGGTGATGGTGGCGGTGGCGCGCTTGTTGGTCGTGTCGAGCGTCCAGTCGACGGCCGTGCCATTAGACCAGTCGGCCCAGTTGTGTTTGTTGAAGGCGCGCATCGCCTCTTCCAGCCCCAGCTCCGCGAGCTGCCGGCTGAGACCGGCCTGGAAGGTGCGGTTGCTGAGCTGCATGGTGCGTGAACACACGGCGATGTAGCTGGCCAGGCTGATCCCCAATACCGCCACGAAACACAGGGCGACCAGAAGAATCGTGCCTTTCTGCGAGTGATGGCGGCTCATGGCAGAAAATTCTGATTGCGCAGGATCAGCCGGTTGGAGGCGACTTGATACACCTTGGTCTGGGTGCCATTACCGCTGGTGCCCAGCTGGGTGCTGAACTCGAGAGCGACCTGTTTGATGCCCGGCAGGTAGTTGGTATAAGTCGTATACTCGCGATCCGCGGCATCGTAATACCGCAAGGTCACACCGTTGGTCGTGATGTTGCGGAGCAGGGTCAGGCTGGTGACGGTGGTGCCGTCGTAGACGCAGCGGGTCAGTGCCTCGCGGCGCATCGAGACATTGATGCCATTGACCGCGACGGTGTCCGCATCGACGTAGGTTGGCGTCAGGGCAATTGGGGTGCTGTTGTAATAATAGGTGATGGTATTGGTGCTGTTGGCTGTCGGCACCGTAAACGAGACGCGCGTGGCGCTCAGATTCGCAGTGTCGGTCAGACCGCTGGCCATGCGAACATCGCGGCTGAAGCTGGCCAAGGTGCGGCGGGCCTCGGTCTCGAGGGTCTGTTGGTTGGAAAGCCGGGCGAGATTTCGACCAATGTAGATGTAGCTGGAGAGCACGCCAGCCAGCACGGCGGCCGAGAGCGTCGCGCCGACGAGCAACTCGACAAGGGTGAAGCCCGCCTGTGATTTTGCTCGGGCCCGCATCATGAACGCTGCACGTTGAGGTTCAGGCCGTATTTGCCGAAATAAGCCGTGGTTTTCCGGGTGTAGGTCCTGGAGATGGGAGCGGCGCTGGAAAACGACAAGCGCTGCAGCCATGAGCCCGTGGCCGTGGTGGCGGCCGTGGTGGTGCCGCTTTTGGTCCAGGTGACCGTGAGCGTAATCTCCCTGAGGTCGGTGGTCAGGTCCGTCACGTCGACCTCAAGTCGGAAAACCACTCCCGATGAGGTGATGGCGGTGTTGATGGCGGTTTGATCGCTGGTGTAGGCGGTGGCGGCGGAATCACTCAGAGCGCTGATCGTTGACCAAGGGTCGAGTCGGAGCTTGCCGATCTCATGGTCGAGAATCTGGCCGGCGAGGGTTTGCCGCTGGGCCGTGGCCAGCATTTCCGAGCCGATGGTGATGGCTTGGATCATGCCCAAGAAACCGACCACGAGGATCACCGCCGCCATCATCACTTCCACGATGGTGAATCCTGCGGGGCGGCCGGCCCCTGGGGCGCGGACGCTCCCGGCCGGGCGGTTGGGGGCAACCGCCCCTACCAGGGGTGCATGCAGATGTTCGCGGAAACGGACCATGGGGAGACGGCGGCTAGGGTGTAACACCCAAGGCCGGGGTGCCAAGCACGGTGTGCGGGTGCGCAGACGCACGGTTGTCGGTTGAGGGTTGCCGGTTGTTGGGAGGAAGCCGGCCGAGTTCCTAACCGGACAACGAACAGCCAGTATCCAACAACGGTATTGTTCAGTAGCTGCGCGTGACCGTCGCGCCGGTGGCGTCCTGGAAGACCAGGAGCTGGTTCGCGGGGTCGAGCCGGGTGAAGACGATGCCGAGCGGGCGGTTGACCTCGTCGCCCTCGTGGGTGAGGCGGCCGTTGAGCAGCAGGCGCGCGGGTTTGCTTTGCGTGATGCCGCTGACGTTGAGCTTCACCACCCAGAAGAAAAAGGCCGCGCTAGCGCGGGGGGAGCCCGCGGGAGAGGCCTGCGCGATGACGATGCCGCCGGGCAGTTTCATCTCGTCGGGCGTGTCGGGCACCGAGGCTTGAGGCGTGGGGCGAGAGGCTTGAGGGGGAGAGCTTGGAGCCGGGGGCTCGGAGCTGGCGGCGGCGGCCGCGCGTTTCTCGGCGAGGGCGAGCATGGCGGCGGCGGAGACGGCCTGCGGGCCGGCCTCGGTGGTATCGGCAGTGGATTTGTCGGGACGTGAAGTTCCTCCCGCCGGGGTGGGAGTGGAGAAGGGATCGACGACGGGACGGCTGGTCCGGGTGCTGCCGCCCTTGGTCTTGGCCTCCTCCTCGGCGACGAGGCCGTCGAGCTGGCCGACGCGCGCGTTGTTGGCCTTCACGACATCGTCGGTCTTGCCCAGGGCTTGGGCCGGGATGGCGAGGATCTGGTTGACGATCTTGAACGGCGTGGGGCCCTTGCCGGTGGCGGGGGCGCCGCCGGGGCCGGGCTTGCTGCCCTGCAGCGCCCACTGGCGGGCCTTGGGGTTCAGGGCCACGAGGGCGAAATAACCCAGGCAGAGGAGGACGGTGAATCCGGCGATCAGCTTGATCAGGCAACCGACGTTCCGGATGAGCGCGGGGGACGGAATGAAGGACTTCTGCGCCGGCATCGCGTAGTCGATGGGTGGCCGTGACGCCGTTGTGTCGGCGGGCTTCGCCTCCGCCGGCAAAGGCGAAGAGGCCGGCGCGTCAGGAGCTGGAGCGGGAGCCGCATCCTGGGGCGGCGGTGCCGAGGGTGTCTCTTCGGGCTTTGGGTCGTCGCTCATGGGCCGGGACTCAGGACAGGAAATTCACCGTTCAATGTCCATCGTTCAATGTTCATTGTTCAATGAGCGGGCGAGTTACGATTGGCCGACAATGAACATTGAACGCTGAACATTGAATATTGAACAATGGTCGGTGATCCCGCCCTACATCGTCAGCGACCGCCGGATCTCCGCGATGATCTTTGCGGGGGGCAGTCGGGTGTCGATGGTGAGGGCGTCGGTGGGGACCTCGAGCGCCTCGAACTGGCTCTTCACCATGTCGGCCTTCATGTAGTGCCCCTGGCGCCGGCCGACGCGGGCGAGGCTCGTCTCGAGGTCGGTGGCGAGGTAGACGAGCGCGACGCCGGGGGCGCCGTCCATGAGGACGCGGCGGTATTTGTCCTTCAGGCCGGAGCAGGTGAACACGGCGCTTTGGCCGGCGGCGAGGGAGTCGTCCATCGCGGCGCGGATGGCGGCCAGCCAGGGCGCGCGGTCGTAGTCATCGAGCGGGATGCCGCGGCCCATCTTGTCCTTGTTGGCGGCGCTGTGGAAATCGTCGGCCTCGTGGTAGGGCCAGCCGAGCTCGGCGGCCAGGCGCTTGCCAATCGTCGTCTTGCCCGAGCCGGCGACGCCCATGAGGAGGAGGATGCGGGGGGAGGTCATCGGTCCGGGGTCATGGGTCAAGGGTCCGGCAACGGAACATCGGTTTGGTGGCTCGGCCTATCACCTATGACCCAGGACCCATCACCTGCGCCTTGAGCGAGCCGCTCACGGCGCGTGCCGCTTGTAGGTGTTGCCGAAGAACACGATGGTGTCGGCGTCCTTGAGGACGACGGCGGCGGGGTCGTTGGTGACGAGGGCGGGCTGGCCGTCGACGACGGCGCCGCGGACGGTCTTCGTGACGGGCTGGGTGGTGGCGAGGTTGGGGCCGAACTTGGCGAGGCGCGCGGTGCCGCTGGTGTCGATGATGATGCGCCGGTCGCCCTCGGCGGAGCCGGTGCGATACTCGCCGGCCACGCGGCCGAGCAGCGCGGCGGACTCGGCGGGGGTGAGGAGCGAGAATTTCGGGGCGATGGTCTTGGGCGGGCTCAGCAGCATCCAGGCGGCGGTGGCGTTGCAGCCGATGATGATGACGGCCATCACGGCGATCTTCAGCCAGCGCGGGAACCGGCCGGTCTCGTCGGTGGCGGCCGCGAGCATCGGGCTGGCGGAGGCGGGGCGCTCGACGCGCGGCTCGGGGGCCTTGGCGGTCTCCGTGGTGCCCGTGATCGTGGTGAGGATATAGGCGACCGAGTGTTCCTCGCCGCGCAGGGAGGCCTCGTAGCCGACGAACCACAGCCGGCGGTAGCGGGTGCGCACGACGAAGGCCTCGCGGTCGGTCTTGATGCGGATCTCGGGGGCGGAGGGCTCGTAGATGGTCAGGCGCGACGCCACCTCGCTGAGCGCGTAGAGCATCTCCCGCAGCTGGGGCAGGGGGACGGCGGGCAGCGACTCGTCGGGATAAGCCAGGCCGGCCGCCGCCGCGCCGGGGGCGAGGTGGTGGAGCGTCACCTGGTAAGTGGGGGTGGCGGTGGCCATCAGGGTTCGAGAATGAAGAGCGGGCCGCCGTCGCCGCCGAGGCGGAAGCTGCCGGTCGTGAGGTTGCCGTCGTCCAGCGCGCGGTCGATCTCCTCCAGCAGCGCCTGGTCGAGGATCACGGGCGAGGTGGGGCTGTTGTTGATGCCGATGGCGGCGCGCCAGCGGCCGCCGGGGCTGGTGCCGCCCGGGTGGACCTGGTTGAAATCCCAGTCGAACTGGCCGCCCATCGGGGTGAGCTTGAGCCAGGACTCGGCCTTCAGCTCGCTGTTGTTGATGCCCGGCGGGACCACGCCGACGGCGGTCTCGACGGGCCAGGAACCGGTCTCGTGCGCGTGGGCCTGGAAGACCGCGGCGAACACGCGGAAATCATTCACCACCGTGCTGGCGCGGGCCTTGCGCTGGATGCGGTTGTAGGTGGGGACGGCCGCCAGCATGATCATGCTGATGATGGTGACGACGACCATCAGCTCCACCAGGCCCACGCCGGCGGCCGACCGCGGGATGTCCCGTCGGCCGAGCAGGCGGTTGGAAGTGGAGCGCACTCGCATCGGCTGCATTTCTGCGCAGCCGGAGCCAGTAGGCAAGGTGGAATCGGCATTTCACCCTAGGCCCGCCGGGAGGCGGGCCGGAAACCAAGGATTTGGAGAACCACTAGGGAGTGTTTTCAAACCGCAAAAAACGGACGGTAGGCCGAGGCAACAGAAGGCCGATCCGAGTTTAACCACTGATGCATCGCCTAACGGCTCTGCTACTGTGCGGCTACGCCTAATCGGCTCCGCCAGGTGGCCTCGGGGGTCGGCTAATCGCCGACTGACCACCGAATTCTCCTGCTGTTCAGCGGCGATGAGCCGCTCCGCGGAACCACACCCGGAGCCGATTAGGCGGAGGGGACCTTAAAGCGCAGCCGGTAGGCGGAGCATCAGCGGTTAATCCTTCCGGAGGTTTGAAAACACTCCCTAGTGGTAAAATCCTTCCGAGAGAGTGGTAACTTGATTGTTGAGGGAAGATGGTGTGGCTGCCTTGCTGCCGCTCGGGCCTTTTCAGGTCTCAGGTTTACTCTCCAACCATGTCATCCGCCACTCCCCGAGCATTGCTCTTCAAAACCGTCGGCTGGCGGGAGGGCGCGGTGCTGGTCGTCGTGGCCTGGCTGGTGCCGTTTTTGGTGCACCTTGTCCCATGGGGCGGAGCGCGGCCGCTGGGGGTTTATGTGCTGCCGGTATTCTGGACGACCTTCCTGGCCGTTTATTTTTACGGGGCGTTGCCCGGGCTGGCGATCGGACTGGTGGCCCCGCTGGTGAACATCGCGTTCACCGGGCTGCCGGCGCTGCGCATGGCCGGCAACATGGGGATGGAGGTGGCGTTTTTTGTCGGCGCGGCGGCGCTGCTGGCCGGGCGCTGGCCGGCCTGCTGGCTGGCCGCTCCCCTGGCGTGGGTGGCGGCCAAGGCGCTCGTGATCGCCGTGCAGTTTCTCGTGCCGGCCTTCGAATATGCGGGCCAGCCGTTCCAGCACCTGCTGCGCTCGACCCAGAACGGGCTCGCCGGGCTGGCCGTGCTCGCGGCCATCAACGTGCTGCTCGTGGTGTTTTATCCGCAGACGGACGAGTAGGCGCAGCAGAGCTGCGCCAGTTGAAAGTTGAGGGTTGAGAGTTGAAAGACCAAGCCTCTGATCAGGTGGTCGGACGAACGCAATGAACCGGGCTTTCAACACCCACCTTTCAACCTTCAACTCCTGCGCGCTGTGCGGGTGATGTGCTATCGTTGTTTCTGGCCGCAGGCGCTCTGCTGGTGCGCGTCGCTGCGGCCGATGGCGACGCGGACAAGGTTCGTGTTCCTGATGCACCCGAAGGAATTCAAGGAGGAGAAGGCCGGCACCGGCCGGCTCACGCACCTGTGCCTGCCGAACAGCGAGATCCACATGGGCACGGGCTTCGACGGCGACGAGGCCGTGCAGGCGCTGATCAACGACCCCAGGAATTTCCCGGTGCTGCTCTATCCAGGGCGTGACGCCTTGAATTTGAGTGAGGTAGGGCGAGGCGTCCCCGCCGAGCCGCGGCTCACCGAGGACGGTTCGCCCTACCGTTCCCTCGAACGGCTGCGCTCCCAACTCGAGCAGCGCACGCTGCTCGTTTTTCTTCTCGACGCGACGTGGAGCGGGGCGCGGAAGATGCTGCGGCTGAGCCCCAGCCTGCAGCGGCTGCCGCGCATCATGTTCACGCCGTCGGCGCCGAGCCGCTACATCATCAAGCAGCAGCCGGTGGAAGGCTGCCTGTCGACGCTCGAGGCGGTGCACGAGCTGCTCACGGTGCTGGAGCGGACGGGGCTCGACCGCTACGCGGATCCGGCGCAGTTGCTCGGGGTTTTCCAGCGCATGCAGGATATCCAGATCAAGTGTGCGGCCGATCCGACGCGCGCGGGCTACCGCCGGAAGGCTTACAGCGACCCGGCCGGCCGCGTGCGGGCCCGGGGCCGCAGCGGCGAGCGGCGGATGAACTTTATGCCGGGGGCACCGGATAAGGGTTCCAATCCGGTAGGGGCCGTTGCCCCCAACGGCCCGGGCGGTTGAGGGCAACCGCCCCTACCAGGGACCATCATGCGCGAACATGTTTATTTAATACTGTGGACGCTCGCGGCCAGTGCGTGGGCTTTTCTCCTGTTCGGTTTCGACAAGTGGCGCGCGGGTCGCGGCGGCCGCCGTGTGGCCGAGGCCACGCTGTTCTGGGCAAGTGCGCTCGGCGGCTGGCCGGGCGGATTGCTCGGGATGATCGTCTTCCGCCACAAGTCGGCGAAGGGGTCCTTCCAGCTGAAGTTCGCCGCGGCGTTCCTCGTGTGGGCGGGGCTGGTCGCGGGGGCGGCGAGGCTGGCGGGAATATTCTAGATCGGAAATGTGGGAGGGGTTTTACACCCCGACAGTCCGCCGCGAATGCTGAGTCGGGGTGTAAAACCCCTCCCACCAAATTCAAACTCCTCCGTGACGGTTACTTTAAGCCGAGGCCCAGCTCGAGCTGGGCCCTTGTTGCTTGGAAGTG
Organism: Lacunisphaera sp.; assembly: GCA_041909435.1. GTDB lineage: Bacteria > Verrucomicrobiota > Verrucomicrobiia > Opitutales > Opitutaceae > Lacunisphaera. The sequence continues at coordinate 72 of JAYRDK010000030.1, read as the reverse complement.
TGGTAAGGTTGGCGCCGTTCTGACCTTCGTTGCGGCTTAAGACTGTTCAGTTGTGGCGGGGGAAAGATGAGC
>JAYRDK010000029.1:0-44595 GCA_041909435.1 Lacunisphaera sp. | reverse complement strand
TCCACGTCGGCGATGTCGATGGAGAGGATCTCATACGCCGTGCCGACGTCGAGGCCGCGCGCGAGCACGGTCTTGGAAATGCTGTCCGGGTTCTCGAGCACGACCTTGTAGGTCTCGGCCGCGCCGATGGTGGTCACGATGCCCTCGCCCACGCGGGCCACGATCGTCTCCTCCTTGGCGCCGCCCACGAAGCGGGAGAGGTTTGTGCGCACGGTGACGCGGGCCTTCACCTTCACCTGGATGCCGTCCTTGGCCACGCCGTCGATGGTGGTGCGGCCGCCCTCGGGGTTGGGGCAGTCGATGACCTTCGGGTCGACCGAGGTGCGGACGGCCTCGACCACGCTCTTGCCCGAGCCCTTGGTCGCAAGGTCGATGGCGCAGGCGCGGTCCCAGTTCAGCTCGATGCCGGCCTTCTGCGCGGCGATGAGCGCCTGCACGGTCGGGACCACGTTGCCGCCCGCCTGGAAGTGCGAGGCGATCTGGTCGGCGCTGAGCTCGATGCCGGCGCGCACCGCGGTGATGCGGGCGTCCACCACGAGACCGTAGGGGATGCTGGCGAGCTTCATGGCGATGAGCTTAGAGATCGAGACCGGCGCGCCGTTGAACAACGCCCGGACCCAGGCGCCGACCAGGCTGAAGACGAGCCCGGCGAAAAAAAGGACGACGATGCCGCCGATGACGATTGCGGTGATAAACAAGCCATTCATGAGGAGGTTTGGTTTTGGGTTACGATTAGACGGAAATTATCGAGGCCGGTGACCCGCACGGTCACGCCCTTGGCGAGGTAGCCGGATTGCGAGAACGCCTCGTAGCGCCGGCCGTTCAGGCTGATGTAGCCGCTCGGGGCCAGCGGCGTGATGGTCTCGCCCTGCTGGTCGAGCACCGCGGTCAGGTCGGCCACCGCGGCCTGGCTGGTGCCCTCCACCGTGGCCTGCATCGAAAGGGCCTTGGCCAGCTTGGTCTTGGGCAGCACCACAAACTCGATGTAAAGCGTCACACCCAGCAGCCCGCCGCCGCACAGCAACGCGATCATGCCGCCGCCCGAACCGTAGAGATTGAAGGCGGTCACCACGCCGGCGAGGATGGAGAGTCCGCCGATGATGCCGACGATCATGCCCGGGACAAAAACCTCGATGGCCAGGAGGAGGATGCCCGCCAGGAACAGGATGATGATCGCGGTCATGACTGGCGCTCCTTTTCCACGGTCAGGCCGAAATCGGTGTGGCCGGTGACCACGATCACGGATTTCGCTTCCACGAAACCGACGTCGACCTTCGCCTGGTAGCGCCGGCCCTCCACCTCCACCTCGCCGCTGGGAAACAGCCCGGTTACGGCAATACCCCGGCGCCCGGTCAGCCCGGCAATCGTGCCGGCGGACTGCGGGGCAACGCCGGCGGTTTGCGCCGGGACCGTGGAGGCACCTTGCACGGCCAGATGCTGGTAAAGTCCGGTCTTGGGCAGATATTTCAGGAGGGCTGCGAAAAAACCGATGGCGATGACCAGCGCCACGGCGAGGTTGACCACGGGTTGCATCAGCATTTCGCCCGAGAAATTGACCGTCATGGGCTGGTTCGGCCAGTAGTCGGCCCCGGCCCACACCAGCGAGCCCAGCATGAAGATCACGCCGGTCAGCGCCACCACCACGAGACCCGGGAAAAAGATCAGCTCGGCGGCCACGAGCGCGGCGCCGATCACAAAAAGCAGGGCCGGCTCATGCCCCGACAACCCCGCGACGTAGTTTCCCAGAAAGACCAGCGCCAGCAGCAAGATGCCGATGGTGCCGGGCCAGCCGAAGCCGGGCGTTTTGAATTCCACAAAGAGCGCCAGCATGCCGAGGCCCATCAGGATCGGCGAGAGCGCCGTGAGGTATTTCGCCAGCGACTCGGACCAGGTGACCTGGAAATTCCTGACCTCATAGTTACTCGCGCCGTATTTGGCCGTCAGCAGCGCCGAAATGTCGGCCGCCTTGCCGGCTCCGAGCAGCATCTGGGGCGGCTCGCCGTATTTCTCCAGGGCCTCGGTGGCGGTGAGCGAGAGCAGCTCGCCCTTGGGCTTCAGCACCTTTTCCCCGATCTTAAGCTCATAGTCCTCGTCGATCATCGCCGAGATCACCTGACCGCGATAACCCTTGCCCTCGGAGGTGGCGCGCATGCGCGCGCGCAGGTAGCTGACGATCTTCTGCTTCATCGACTTGTCGATTTCCCCGCCGGTGGACAGCACGGGCGCCGCCGCCCCGATGACCCCGTTGGGCACAAAGTAGATCTCGTCGGTCACCGCGGAGATGAACGCCCCGGCCGACATCGCCTCGCGATCAATGAAGGTCAGCTTCTGTCCGGGGAACTTTTCCAGCGCCTCCATGATCTCAAAGGTCACGTCCAGCGCCCCGCCGGGGGTGTTCATGTCCAACAACACCACATCAGCCTTCTGCTCGATCGCTTCCTTCAGGCCGCGGCGGAGGATGTAAAGGGTCGGGCTGTTGATCTGGTCCTTGACCGGAATCACATAAACCACCGTCTTTTTGGCCGGCACGACCGAGGCGGGCTTCGCCGCGGCCGGCCCGGCCGTCTGGCCGGCCAAGCCACCGAGAAGCAGCAGCATCAGAATGCCTGTGCGGGGGAACATCGAAAGGACAGATTACGCCGGCTGTCCTGACAGGCAAGCGCCGTGAACTTATAATCCGGCCGCTTCTTTCAAAAACCAGCTCCGCGCCGGGCGTGGCCTCCCCGCACCCTATAATTTAACTGACTTTGTATTGGAACGCTGCGGTCATTTCGGTTTACCAAGTTACCCATGGAACGCATCCCGTATCTCGGGCACACGATTTTCAAGTGGCAGGTCGGCGCCTCGTCCTTCCTGGCCCTGCCGGAAAAGGGCGCCCGGCTCATGAACTGGAACGTCACGCTCGGGGACGGCAGCATCCGGGACATCGTCTACTGGCCCGAGGTGGAGAATCTCGACAACATCGGCAGCGTCCGCGGCGGCAACCCGATCCTTTTCCCCTTCAACGGGCGCACCTACGACCAGGGCGAGATCCACCAGTGGCGCGCCGAGGACGGCGTGCGCCGCCCGATGCCGATGCACGGCCTCGCCCGGCAGGGCAGGTTCCGCACCATCCGCCTCGACGAGGGCGGCTTCTCCGCCCAATTCGTGCCCGACGAGGCGGCCAAGGCCGCCTACCCTTACGATTACGAGTTCGTCGTCAGCTACCGCTTCGATCCGCGCGGGCTGTTCGTCGAGCTGCAGCTGACCAACCTCGGCAGCAAGCCGATGCCCTGGTCCGCCGGCCATCATTTCTACTTCACCCTGCCGTGGAGCCCCGGCCGCGGCCGGCAGGATTACCTGTTCGAGACCACCGCGACCAAGTTCTACCAACGCGACGAGCGCGGCGGGCTGGTGCCGTTCACCAAGGTCGGACCGCGCGAGACCCTCGCCAACCCGAACCTGGTCGACACCATCCACACCGGCCTGCGTCGTGAGGTCTTCGCCGTCACCGAGGTGCCGACCGGCAACCGCCTGCACTTCCGCAGCGGCATGGCCCACAGCCCGGGCCAGGACCTCGCCGTCGTCACCTGGACCGCGGACGACAAGGCGCCGTATTATTGCGTCGAGCCTTGGATGGGACCGCCCAACGCCCCGGAGACGAAGGTCGGCCTCCATTCGGTCGCCCCGGGCCAGACCCAGAAGTTCTACGTCGAGATCACGATCGGATGAACCTGTGCCGCGCCAGCGCGGTCGGCCTGGCCGTGGGTCTCGCCGCCTTTGCCGCCGAGACCGGCGAACCTCTCACCGGTGAGACCCGGATCCACTATATCGCGGCCGACGAGGTGGATTGGAATTATGCGCCGGCCGGCAACGTGGTCCTCAGCTTGGAGTGCTGCGGCGATGATTCGCCGTGGCTCCAGCGCGGCGCCGAGGCCCGTCCGCCTGTTTTCAAGAAGGCGGTGTTTCGCGAATACACCGACGAGACCTTCACGCAGCTCAAGCCGCGTGACCCCGCCTGGGAGCATGCCGGCATCCTCGGCCCCATCATCCGCGCCGAGGTCGGTGACCGCATCGAGGTCACGCTGAAGAACAACACCTCCTTCCCCGTCAGCCTGCACGCCCATGGCGTGCATTACCTGAAACCCTACGAGGGCGCCGGCTACCCCGACGGCACCACCGGCTCCGACAAGGACGACGAGGCCATCGCCCCCGGCGACACCTACACCTACCGCTGGCAGGTCCCCACCCGCTCCGGCCCGGGCCCGGAGGACGCCAGTTCGCTGGTGTGGCTTTATCATGCGCATGTGCACAGCCCGAAGGATGTCAACACGGGGCTGGTCGGCGCCCTGCTCGTCACCCGCCATGGCGAAGCCCGGCCCGACGGTTCGCCGAAGGATGTCGACCGTGAGTTCATCACGCTCTTCATGAATTTCGACGAGAGCCAGAGCCGCTTCGCGCCCCGGAATGCCGCCCTGCTCGCGCCGGGCGGCAGCACCGCCGCCAACCGATTTCACAGCATCAACGGCTACATCTTCGGCAACCTGCCGATGCTGCGCCTGAAGCTCGGTGAACGTGTCCGCTGGTATCTGGTCGCGCTGGGCGACAACACCGACCTGCACACCCCGCACTGGCACGGCAACACCGTCCTCCACGAGGGCCGGCGCACCGACGTGATCGAGCTGCTGCCCGCCAGCATGAAGGTCGCCGACATGCGCGCCGACAACCCCGGCATCTGGCTTTACCACTGCCATGTCAACGACCACGTGAAGGCCGGCATGGTCGGCCGTTACGAGATCGCGAAATAAACCGGCTTTTTTCCGTTACTTTTCCCGGCCGAATCCGTCAAATCCCCCCCATGACTCTTTCCCTGGCCTTCATCGAGGGCATCGGCGGTCCCGAGCTGATGATGATCATGTTCATCGTCCTGCTGCTTTTTGGCGCCAACCGGCTGCCTGAGCTGGCGCGAGGCCTCGGCAAATCCGTCCGCGAATTCAAGAAGGCCGCGAGCGGCGTGGAGGAAGAGGTGCGCCGCGCGATGGAGGAGGACCCCCAACCCAAGAAATTCCCCACCCAGCCGCCCGCCCGGCCGGGCCTGCCCACCGGCGCTTCGCCAGCCGCCCCCGATAAACCCGCGCCGCCGACGGCCACGGATTAATCGAAGATCGGTCCGCGGTTGAACCGCCACACCGCGACCGCCATCACGCCGGCCGTGATGCCCAGCAGCACGCCGACGGTCGGCAGGATCTGCAGGAAAGACTGGCCCGCCCAGAGCACCTGCGCAAAGCCCTCCATCGACCAGTAGACCAGGGTGAACCGCGCGATCGTCTGCATGAACTCCGGCATGAAGCTCACCGGGAACCACGCCCCGCCGGTCGCGCTCATCGTCAGCACCAGGAAGGTGGCGAGTCCGTTGGCCGCCGCCGCCGTCGGGGAGATCGCCGCCAGGAGCATGCCGAAGGCCGTGCAGGCCGCGGCCGCCGCGGTGCAGATCACCACCAGGTTGCCGAAATTGCCCAGCACATCGATGCCATACATCAACCGCCCGGCGAAGAACAGGGCCGTGAGCTGCACCAGCCCGAGGATCACGCCGTAGAGAAACCGGCTCCACAGGATGTGCGCCCGGCTGACCGGCGCCGAGAGCAGCCGCTGGAAGAGCCCGGCCTTCTTCTCGTCGAAAAACGCCGCCGCCGAGTGGCTGAGCGCGAACATCAGGAACATCATCGCCCAGCCGCCCACCACCCGCGTGGCCTCGGGACTCTTCACGTCCTGGCCGACGACCTGCTCGCTCTCGATCTTCACCACCTTGGAGAAGAAGTCGGCGGAAGACGCCTTCTGGCCCGGCTCGTTGGCCCCGCCAATCGCACCCAGGCCGAAATCCCCGTTCGCCAGCGCCTGCTTGGTTTCCGCCACATCGCCGCCAAAGGCCTTCGTCACCGCGACGGCCAGGTCCCCGTTGAATTGCTCAAGGCGCGGACTGCCCAGGAATTTTTGCGCGCCCGCCTGCAGCGACTGGCCGAGGAGCTGCGGGACGCTGGAGAAGATCGCCTTTTGCAGGAGGCCGTTGACCGTCTGCGTCTCGATGTCGTTGCGCGGGTCGGAGAGGATCTTCAGGCGCAGCCCGAAGCCCTTGGCCGCGATCACGTCCTGGGGGATGATGAGCGCAAAGCGGAACTCCCGGTCCCGGATCATCGGGCGCAGGTCCGCCTCGGTGAGCGGGCGCTCGGATTTGTCCGGGTTGGTGTAGTTCGTGAGCACGCGGAAGGATTTCTCCGCCTTGAGCGCGTCCACGAGTTTCCGGGCGGCGGGATTGTCACTCTGGTTAACGACCGCAAGCCGGATCCCCGTCGGGCCGCTGTCCTTGCGGGTCAGGCCGAAGACCTGCCCGAAGATGTAGATGAGCGCGACCGGCACCAGGAAGGTGAGGCTGACCGCGGCCCGGTCGCGGAAAAAATTGGCGAAATCCTTGCGGAGGAGGGTGAGGAGGATGTTCATGGCGGTCCTTATTCGCGGAGGGTGCGGCCGGTGAGATGGAGGAAGACGGCCTCCAACGTGGGCCGCTCGGTGACGAACAGCCGGGAGGGGAGCTGTTGCTCCTCGGTCAGCGCATAAAAGGCCGAGGTCTTGAACCCGGGCGCGGGCTGAAACCGGTGCGTGCCCCCGTCCGTGGCGACCGTCCCGTGTTTTCCGAGGGCGGCGGCCAGTCTCGCCGTCGCGGGCGTCGCGGGAAAACCGATCTCATCGCTGAACGGCAGCCGCGCGAGCAGCTCGTCCAGCGTGCCGAGGGCGTGGATCTTGCCGTGGTCGATGATGCCGATGCGCGAGCAAAGGCGCGTGGCCTCCTCCATGTAATGGGTGGAATAGATCACCGTCAGGCCGGCGCGCACCCGGGCCTCGAGCAAATCGAAGATCGCGTTGCGCGACTGCGGATCGACGCCGACCGTCGGCTCGTCGCAAAGCAGCAGCTTCGGCCGGTGCAGCAGCGCCGCCACGAGGTTGAGCCGGCGCTGCATGCCGCCCGAGAAGGTCTTCACCGGGTCGCGCCGGCGGTCCGCGAGCTGCACCGCCGCGAGCGCCTCGTCGATCCGCGCGCGGAGATCCGCCCCGCGCAGGCCGTAGAGCTCGCCGAAGATGCGCAGGTTCTGCTCGGCGCTCAGATCCTCGTAGAGCGCGATGGATTGCGGCACCAGTCCGAGCGAGGCCCGCGTGGAGGGATCGGCCGCCGTGACCGGCCGGCCGTCGAGCATGATCCGGCCCGCCTCAGGCGCACGCAGCCCGGCGACCAGCGACATGAGGGTGGACTTGCCCGCGCCGTTGGGCCCGAGCAAGCCGAAGAATTCGCCGGGGGCGATTTCGAGCGAGACGTCGTCGAGGGCCGTGAGCGGGCCGTAACGCTTCGTGATGCGGTCAAGTTTGAGCATGAGTGGCGCGGGGTGTGATCAAGATTGAGCCCGGACTCCGCCCGCACCGCGAGCGCGGGCGCCCGGAAGGAAGTCATGGTCATGCATGACCCGGTTTTGTCCCATTCGCGGGAACCGGAGATTTCAACTTCGTGCCTGCTCCGCGCCGTCTACAACTGGGAAAATCACGAAGAAAATTTCTATCATCTGTTAACCATGCACTTACGACTTCCCCTGTAACTTGGCACATCGCTTGCGTGTATGTAGGGCAACAAGACATTCATCATGAAAAAGAATTCCCTCCTTTCCTTCGCCCTCCTCGCGGTGCTCGCCACTGGTGCCAGCGCCGCTGACAACCAAAGCGCCTCCGACATCGTCGATCTCCCCACCTACGTGGTGGAAACCGAGCGTTACGCGGAAGCCGAGCAATACATCAACGCGAGCCTGGAAGCCCTCCGCGCCCAGGCCGACATGCCGGTGGCCATCACCGTGGAATTGCCCGCGCTCAAGACGCAGGTCGCGCAGTCGGCCCGGCCGCTGACCGCCGTCCGCATCGCGAAATCCTGAAAATTTAGTGGTTAGTGTGTTCTTTGCTAGTGTGTGTGTGTCAAAAACCCGCCCCGCCAGGGGCGGGTTTTTTGTCGCCTATCCCCGATCCGCGGCAAGCCTGTGGTCGTGTCCGCGGACGACCCGAACGAGCCCATCGCCCTCCCGATCACCGGGGAGCTGGATCTCCATGCTTTTCGCCCCGACGAGGTGACCAGCCTGCTCGACGACTATTTCGCCGAGTGCCGGCTACGGCGCATTCATCACGTCCGGGTGGTGCACGGCAAGGGCCGCGGCACGCTGCGCGCGACCGTGCACGCGCACCTGCGGCGCTCGCGCGCCGTGCACAGCTTCGCCCAGGGTGACGAGACCTCCGGGGGCTGGGGCGCGACGATCGTTACACTCCTGCCGGCAGATTCTTGATGAATTCCATCCCGCTTCCTGCGATGATGCGGCCGTAATTTTCCCCCACCCATGAACCCAATGCACGAAGTAGACTACAAGATCCACGGTGACGACATGCAGTTCGTCGAGGTGGAACTCGACCCGCAGGAAGCCGTCGTCGCCGAGGCCGGCGGCATGATGTATATGGACGACGGCATCGCCATGGAGACGATCTTCGGCGACGGCTCCCAGCAGAATTCGGGCTTCATGGGCGCCCTGCTGGGGGCGGGCAAACGCCTGATCACCGGCGAATCGCTCTTCATGACCGTGTTCATGAACCAGGGCGCCGGCAAAAAGAAGGTGGCCTTTGGCGCGCCCTACCCCGGCAAGATCATCCCGGTCCACCTCGCCGATCTCGGCGGTGAACTCATCACCCAGAAGGACTCCTTCCTCTGCGCCGCCAAGGGCGTGAGCATCAGCATCGCCTTCCAAAAACGTCTCGGCGCCGGCCTCTTCGGCGGCGAGGGCTTCATCATGCAACGCCTCACCGGCGACGGCTGGGCCTTCATCCACGCCGGCGGCACGCTGCTCGAGCGCACGCTCGCCCCGGGCGAGACGCTGCGCGTGGACACGGGCTGCATCGTCGGCTTCCAGCCGAGCGTGGACTACGACATCCAGCTCGTCGGCGGCATCAAGACGGCGCTGTTCGGCGGCGAGGGCCTGTTTTTCGCCACGCTGCGCGGACCGGGCAAGATCTGGCTGCAGTCCCTGCCCTTCTCCCGCCTCGCCGGCCGCATCGTGGCGGCGGCGCCCAAGACCGGTCGCGGCGGTCGCGAGGAAGGCTCGCTGCTCGGCGGGATCGGCCGCGTGCTCGACGGCGACAACAGCTAAAACCGTCCATCCCGCCGGCGGGCCGTCCGTCACATCGCCATTGAGCTTTTTGCGGCCAAGGCCCAAGGTCCGGCCATGAGCACAAAATTCATCTACGCACTCACCCTGACCGTCTGCGGGGCGCTCCTGAACCTGCTGCTGTATTTCACGGGCTTCCAGACGGAGAAACTGGCGACCGGGCAGTATCTTAACTGGCTCGGTTTTGTCATCATGTTCGCCGTGCTCTGGCTCGGCATCAAGGCCGTGCGGGAAGAGGCCCCCGAGAAGGGCCTGAGCTACGGCCGGGGCGTCGGCACGGGCACGCTGATCTCGCTCTACTCGGGCCTGATGAGCTCGGTCTACTCCTTCATCCATTTCAAGTTCGTGAACCCCGAGTTCGCCGACTACCAACTGGCCTTGATCCGCCCGAAATGGGAAGCCGCCGGCATCGGCGACGCCCAGATGGAACAGATGGAGAAAATGACCCGGACCATGATGAGTCCGGTCGCCCAGGCGATCATGACCCCCATCTTCGTGGTCCTCTTCGGCCTGATCCTTTCGCTTATCATCGCCGCCATCCTGAAGCGCCCGGCGCCCGACCAGATCAAGGCCGCCTGAAGCAAACCGGGGCGACGTTCGCACGTCGCCCCAGGGTATCGCTCACACACACCGGCGCGGCCCAAAGCCGCGCCTTGATTGTTTACAGAGGCCGCAGCGCGGGCCGGGCCGGGCGGCCGAGTTCACGGCGGATCTTGGTCTTGGCCGGTTCACCCGGCAGCGGCAGCACCTCGTGCTCGAATTTCTCGCCGGCCTCGAAGCTGATCGTGTCATTGTCCAGCTTCTCCAGCTGCTTGACCACCTCGGGCGGCAGCTTCTGGCGTTCCTCCTCCGTGTTGATGGGGCCCTGGAAGGTCACCTTGCCCTTAGCGTCCTTCACGGTGAGCTCGCGTTTGCCTTCATTGGCCTTGATCTCGATCGAGCCGTCGTCGTCGGAATAGGAAATGTTGCTGTTGGGCAGGTCGAGGATCGTGGATCCCTTGCCGCCGCGCCGGAAAATACGCACCCCCGGCGTGGCCATGAAATTGCGGTGCTCGCGGCCGATCATGCGCAGGACGTCCTTCGCGTCGTCGTCGCCCATGCCCGGCATCTGGCGCAGGCGGGCCAGGCCCTCCGGCAACGTGCCCATGCTCCAGCTCATGCCCCCCGGACCACCCGGAAAGGAAAATGCCGCCGCCATCTTGGGCACCTCGTGGGTGCCGAGCTTCGCCTTGACGGTCGTCTCCTTGCCCCCGCGCACCACGGTCAGCTTGACCTCGTCGCCTTCCTTCCGGCTGCGCACGAGCACGCCCAGCTGCTGCTGGTTGACGAGGATCTGGTCGTCGAGCTTGGTGAGCACATCATCCTCCTTGAGGATGTCGGCGGCGGGGCTTTTTTCAGAAACGCGGACGACCACCAGGCCCGTGTCGCGCCCGAGCCCGAGCTGGGCCGCGAGGGTGCGGCTGACCGGCGCCGTCTCCACACCGAGGAAAGTGACCTTTTCCTTTTCCAAGCGATCGTCGCCTTGGTGGATCATCATCATGCCGTGGTGCGGACTGTCCTTGTCGAGGCGGCGGATGGTAACTTCTTTCTGGGCCCAGGCAACGGGCGTGAGGCTGAGCACGGCCAGGGCCGGCAGCAGATAATGGCGGGAGGTTTTCATAGGGGATGAGGTTGGATTTCTATCGGGAGAGTCAGTTCGGGTTGTAGCTGGCCGGCACGACCCGGATCTCGTCGCGCGGCACGGTCCACTTGAGCGAGGCGTTGTTGCGCGGGTTCTTCCAGGTGTAGGTGTCCACATAGCGCGCGCGGACCTGGCGGGCGGAGGTTTCGCCGGCGAGCCTGACCTCGCCCTCGTCCTTGAGGTCATAGAGCACATTGCTGGCCGCCACCGGCTCATAGCGCAGCTCCGTGGCGGACGTCGCCGGAGCCGGGATCGCGGCCAGGCCGGCGGGCGCGGCGGGCGCAACGGGGCGGCGGAGGCTGACGAGCCCGACCGTGGCCACGAGCGCCAGCGCGGCGGCCAGGCCGGCGGTGCGCCAGCCCAGCCATTTCCACGAGCCGAGGTTGGTCGCGGTGGCGTAGCGCGGACGCGCCGGGGCCGGCAGCTCGGCGGCGAGCTCGCGGTTGATCTGGTCCAGCCACCGCGCCGGGGCACGGCGCGGCTGGAGCGTCTTCAGTTCGTTTTCGAGTTCCTGGAGTGATTCATCCATGGCAGGCGGGCTTCAATTCCTTGCGGAGCGCGGCAAGCGCGTAACGGTAGCGCGAGGCGGCGGTGTTGGCCGGGATCTCAAGGGTCTCGCCGATCTGCTCGAACGTGAGTTCGTTCCAGATCTTGAGCACGAGCACCTCGCGCTGGACGGCGGGCAGGCGCTGCAAAGCGGCCTCGATTTCGTGGCGGCGTTCGGCGTCCTCACCCGGTTGGGGCTCAAAGGCACAATCGCGCTCCTCAAGGCCACCGTCGGCCTTTTCCTCCCGGGCCGTCCGGCGGGCTTGGCGGCGGGCGTGATCCAACGCGGCCCGGCGGATGGACGTGATAAGGAGGGCCTGCGGATCACCGGGCAGATGCCGCTGGTGGCGCCAGTAACGGACAAAGGCTTCCTGCACCACGTCCTCGGCATCGGCCAGCGAGCGGGTCCACTGGCGGGCGCACAGCAGCAGCTTGGGGCCGTGGGCTGCGAGCCAGTCTTTCCAGGTTCCGTGATCATGTGTCGCCTCCATGCAATCCGTCGGGGGTTGTTTCCTGAAGAGCGTCACGGGACCGGGGTTTTGTCTAATCTGCGCCGGACGGCGCCGGATGCAGACATTAAAAGAGGCCGGGAGTTGCCTCCCGGCCTCTGTTACACACTGGCACCTGACTTAAATTGGCAGCTTAACGCGAAGCGTAGTCCTTCGGGCCCTGACGGTAATCCACGGCCGCCACGGCGACCAAGATGCCCACGGCGACGTAACTGACGGCGACCGCGATGTTCGTGACGGCAAAGAGGGCGATACCGCTGGCCGCGATGGCCGTGAGAGTGATCTGGAGAGTGTTGTTCTTCATAAACTTGATTGGTTGGTTGTTTTGTCTTGGGCACCTTTCTTGGTGCTGGACGGAGTATACGACACAGCTTGCAATAGTCTAAATACTTAGTTTCTATTCTATTTATCTGATTTGCCTATGGAGCTCTATCAATTGCGTTACTTCCTGGCAGTCGCTGAGACAGGGAATTTTACAAAAGCTGCTCAGCGCTCTTTCATCTCCCAACCTTCCCTCAGCCAGCAAATCCTGAACCTCGAGGAAGAATTCGGGCAGCAGCTCTTTCACCGCCTAGGTCGCAAGGCCGTGCTCACCGAGGCGGGTAAAACCCTGATGGAAGGCGCCCGCCGGATTCTGGGTGATGTCGACCAGACCCTGCAGGAACTCAAGGAGAGCACCGGTCAAGGCCCCAAGGTGGTGGTCGGTGCCATCCCGACCGTCGCCCCGTTCTTCTTTCCCGCCATCCTGGCCTACTGCCGGGCCAGCGAGATTCTTCTCAACATCCAAACCCAGGAGGACTTTCGCCGGCCGTTGGCCGAGGCCGTCCTGGACGGGCAACTCGACTGGGCCCTGATTTCCCTGCCGTTCAACGAACCCCGCCTGCACATCGAGAAACTCTACAGTGAGCCGCTCTGGGTGGCCATGAGCTCCAGCCACCGCCTGGCCCAGGCGGAAAAACTCACCTTCGAATCGCTGCGCGATGAACAGTTCATCCTGCTCGGCGAGGCCTCCACGTTGACCCTCCAGATCCAGCGTTTCTGCGGCGACCACGACTTCGAGCCGCGCATCAGCCACCGCTGCGGCCAGCTCTCCACGGCCAAGTCACTCACCGCCATGGGACTGGGGGTCACCGTCCTGCCCAAGAGCGCGCGCAGCGCCACCGATCCCGAGGGCCTGATTTTCCGCAAGTTCACCGGCCCGGTGCAACCCTCGCGCGACATCGCCCTGGTGCGTCACCGGCGGCGGCACCTGGGCAAGGGCGCCCTGCTCTTTGCCGAGGTCGCCCGGGCCGTGGTCGGCCCGCTGCCCGCGCCGGTCGAGTCGACCCCGCCGTTCCGGATCCCCTCGGCATGAAGCTGAGTTGCGCCCGTCCCCGTTTCGTGAAATCCTGACCGTTTCATGTCCGCCTCCGTCCAGCACCACGCGCTGACCAAGGGTCGCGAGCTCACCACGCTGCTCGTGCTCTGCGCCGTCCAGTTCACGCACATCCTGGACTTCATGATCATGATGCCGCTCGGCGGGCAGCTCATGCGGGTGTTCGACATTTCCCCGGCCCAGTTCACCCACCTGGTGGCCTCCTACGGGCTGGCCGCCGCGGTCAGCGGTTTCGCCGGTGGCTTCTTCCTCGACCGCTTCGATCGCAAGCGCTCCCTCATCTGCCTGTATGCGGGCTTCGGCCTGGCGACCCTTGCCTGCGGCCTGGCGCCCACCCACCACACCCTGCTTGCCGCCCGGCTCGCCGCCGGTGCCTTCGGCGGGCTGGCCGGCTCGATGGTCACGGCCATGGTGGGCGACGTCATCCCGCCCGCGCGGCGCGGCCGGGCCATGAGTTTCGTGATGGCCGCCTTCCCGCTGGCCTCCGTGCTGGGTGTGCCCGCGGGGCTGGTCCTCGCCGGCAAATACGGCTGGCACGCGCCATTCTTCCTGCTCGCCGGTTGTGCGGCGGCCAACGTCCTCCTGGCCTCGTTCGCCCTGCCGCACATCCTCACGGCCGTGAAGGGCCACCAGCCCTTGCGCCAGATGAAGGCGATCCTCTCCCACGGCGTGCACCTGCGGGCTTTCGCCGTCGGCACCGTGCTCGTCATGTCGGGCGGCGTCATCATCCCCTTCCTCGCCCCCTCCTTCGTGGCCAACGTCGGGCTCGACGAAACCTACCAGCTGCCCATCGCCTACGCGGTCGGCGGCATCGCCACCGCCTTCAGCACGCCGCTCATCGGCTGGCTGAGCGACCACATGGACCGGCTGCGCCTGCTGGCCATCATGTCGGCCGGCGCCGTGATCGTCGTCTTCTTCATCACCCGGCTCGGCCCGGCCTCCGTGGTCACCGCCAGCCTGATGATGGCGCTGTTCATGGTCACGATGTCGGGCCGCTTCGCCCCGGCGATGACGATGGTCACCAACGCCGTCGTGGCCCGCTACCGGGGCGGTTTCATGAGCGTCAATGCCGCGCTCCAGCAGGCCGCCAGCGGCTGTTCCAGCATGCTGGCCGGCCTGTTCATCACCCGGGACGCCACCGGGCACCTCGCCGGTCTGCCCTTGCTGGGTTATGTCTCGGCTGGTTTCTTCGGGTTGACGGTGCTGCTAGCATTTGAGCTCCGGGCCGCCGCACCGCACGTGGCCACGCCCGCCCCGAAGGACGCCCATCCGCTGCCGCCCCCCGCCGAAACCGCCGTCTGAAGACCATGCCCACCGCGCCCACCCTCGATACCTCCCCCGCCCCGCGCGCCGCGCCGGTGCGGCCCGAGCTGCTGGCGCCGGCCGGCGACTGGGAATGCGCCAAGGCCGCCGTGGAAAACGGCGCCGACGCCATCTATTTCGGCCTCGAGCGCTTCAACGCCCGCATGCGCGCCAGGAACTTCACGGTCGCCGACCTGCCTAAGCTCATGGAATTCCTCCACCGGCGGGGCGTGCGCGGCTACGTGACGTTCAACACGCTGGTCTTTGCCGACGAGATCGCCTCCGCCGCCGACTACCTGAGGGCCATCATCACCGCCGGCGTCGACGCGGCCATCGTGCAGGACGTCGGCATCTGCCGGCTCATCCGCTCGCTGTCGCCGGATTTCCCGATCCACACCTCCACGCAGATGACCGTGACCAGCGCCGCCGGCGTGGACTTCGCCCGCGAACTCGGCGCCAACCTCGTCGTGCTCGCCCGCGAGAATTCCCTCAAGGAAATCGCCGCCATGCGCGACGCCCAGCTTGCCACCGGCGCGTCCATGCCGCTCGAGGTCTTCGTGCACGGCGCGCTCTGCGTGGCCTATTCCGGCCAGTGCCTGACCAGCGAGTCCCTCGGCGGGCGCTCCGCCAACCGCGGCGAATGCGCCCAGGCCTGCCGCATGCCCTACGAACTGGTGTCCGACGGCAAAACGGTCGACCTCGGCGACCGCCGCTACCTGCTCAGCCCGCAGGATCTCGCCGGCCTCGACGTCCTGCCCGACCTCGTGCGCTCCGGCGTCGCCTCGCTCAAGATCGAGGGCCGCCTCAAGAGCCCGGAATACGTCGCCAGCATCACGCGTGTCTACCGCCAGGCGCTGGACCAGGTGATGGCCGAGGTCTTCGGCCCGGCCCCCGCCCCCGAAAACGCCGTGATGGACGACGTGCGCCGCCAGTCGCTTTACGACCTCGAGATGGGCTTCTCGCGCGGTCTCTACACCGGCTGGTTCCGTGGCATCCAGAACCAGGAGCTCGCCCACGCGCGCTTCGGCACCAAGCGCGGCGTCTACCTCGGCCAGGTCAAGTGGGTCGGCCCCGACAGCGTCGCCCTCCTGCTCACTGGTCCCGCCAAGCCGGGTGACGGCATCGTGTTCGACGCCGGCCGGCCGGATGAAAAGGAACAGGGCGGCCGCATCTACCACGTCGACGCGCGCGGCGGCGACACCGTGCTCCGCTTCGGCCGCGGCGACATCGACTTTGCCCGCGTCCACGTGGGCGACCGGGTCTGGAAAACCAACGACCCCGAGCTCGACCGCCGCGTGCGCGCGACCTTCGAGGGCGACCAGATCCGCTTCCGGCGCGAGGTCCACCTCGAGGTCCACGGCGCCGCCGGCACGCCGCTCACGCTGTTCGCCCGCGACGAGCAGGGCCACGTGACCAAGGCCGAGTCCACGTTGCCCCTCGCCCGCGCCGAGAAACAGCCCCTCACCACCGGGCGTCTCACCGACCAGCTCGGCCGGCTCGGCGGCACGCCGTTCAAGCTCGGCACGCTGCAGAACCACCTCGAGGGCGATGTCATCCTGCCGGTCAAGGAGCTCAACGAGCTGCGCCGGCGCATCGCGACCGAGCTCGAGACCCAGCGCGCCACGCCGTTGCGCTGGCAGCTGGCCGACAAATTCACGCCGCCCCGTTTCCAAGCCCAGCCGGCCGCGACCGACGCCGAGCTGATCGTCGTCATCCGCGAACCGCACCAGCTGGACGCCGCCTGGACCGCCGGCGCGCGCACTTTCTACTGTGAATTCGAGAACCCCAAGCATTACCGCGACACCGTCGCCCGCTTCCGCGAATTGCGCGGCACCGATACCACGGCCTCGGTCTGGGTGGCCGCGCCGCGCGTGTTCAAGCCTGGCGAGGAGTGGATCATCAAGCAGGTGCTCTCCTGCGGGGCCGACGGTTACCTGGTCCGCAATTATGACCATCTGAAAGCCTTTGCCGGCCGGCGCATCCGCGGGGATTTCTCCCTCAACGTCGCCAACCCGCTCACCGCGGATTATTTCATCAACCACCACGGGCTGGAGCGCGTGACCGCCTCCTACGACCTGAACATCGGCCAGCTCGAGGCCCTGCTGCAGCACGCGCCGGGCGCGTGGTTCGACATCACCCTGCACCAGCACATGCCGATGTTTCACATGGAGCACTGCGTGTTCTGCGCGTTTCTCTCCAAGGGCAAGGACTACCGCGACTGCGGCCGGCCCTGTGACACGCACCGCGTGGCGCTGCGCGACCGCGTCGGCGCCGAGCACCCGCTCAAGGCCGACGCCGGCTGCCGCAACACCGTCTACAACAGCCGCGCCCAGACCGGGGCAGAATACGCCGCGCGGCTGATGGCCCTCGGGGCCCGGAGTTTCCGCGTCGAGTTCCTGACCGAACCGGCCGACGAGGTCGCCCGCACCGTCGAGCGCTACCGGCAGCTGCTCGGCGGCCAGGTCAGCGGGGCCGAACTCTGGCGGGAACTGAAGCTCATCAACCAGCTCGGCGTCACCCGCGGCCAGATGGAGACACCGGCCCGCGTGCTGCCCCGGAAGGGCGCATGAGCCCCGGCGTTTTAATCGTTATCAGTCCTTCGGGCTAATTCCCGGTCATCGGGCCCAATTATTGTCGCCTCGGACGAAAGCCGGCCCCTAGGCTTCGCGCACCCTGACATGAGCGAAGCCCAGAAACCCTCCGCCCCGGCCCCGACCCCCGCGCATCCCGCCAACGGTGACCTGGAAATCAAGGACGCCCGCATTATTTTCGAGCCCATCTGGGACGACCTGGAGGCCCACTTCGGCCGCCAGCACCTGCGCTTCCCCAAGGAGATCATCCTCCTCGGCGGCGCTCCCGGCGCCGGCAAGGGCACCAACACCGCCTTCATCGCCAAGACCCGCGGCCTGACCTGCACACCGATCGTGATGAGCTCCCTGCTCGACACGCCGGAGATGAAGAAGATCAAGGACGCGGGCAACATGATCGGCGACCGCGAGGTGCTCGCCGTCCTCCTGCGCCGGCTGCTCAAACCCGAATACCGCGACGGCGTCATCCTCGACGGCTTTCCCCGCACCAAGGTGCAGGTCGAGTGCCTGAAGATGCTTTACGAGAAGATGACCCAGCTCTGGCGCGAGTTCTACGGCACGCCGCTCGCCATCCATTTCCGCCAGCCGGTCATGCAGATCGTGGTCCTCTTCATCGACGAGAAGGAAAGCGTCGCCCGCCAGCTCAAGCGCGGCCGCGAGGTCAAGATCCACAACGAGGAGGTCCGCCGCTCCGGCCACGGCGTGCTGCACGAGGAACGCGTCACCGACTTTGACGAGAAACTCGCCCGCCGCCGTTACCGCGTGTTCAAGGAGCAGACCTGGGACGCGCTGCTCTCGCTGAAGGACGTCTTCCACTACCACCTGATCAACGCCCAGGGCACCTTCGCCGAGGTCGAGCAGAACATCCTTGAGGAGCTCGAATACCAGAGCTCGCTCGAGCTCGACCCGCGCACCTACGACCGCCTGCGCACGCTGCCGCTCGCCAGCGAGATCATCGTCCACGCGCGGCAGGAGCTCGTGAAACGGCTCGACGGCTACGAGCTGAACCACCCCGAGGTCTTCCAGCGGGTCGTCACGCTCATCGAGAAGAAGATGATGCCGATCATCACGCGCCACGCCCTCTCCGGCCACGCCAACATCAACAGCGAGGACGCCGTCTTCGACGAACCGCTCGCGCTGGCCATGCTGATCGACATCTTCTCCGAGCGCGGCTACCACGCCGTGGTGGACGTGCACCGCATCGAGATCCCCGAGGCGGTGGATCTCAAGACCGGCAAGATCACCTGCCGCCTGAAGAAGGTCTACCGCTGCATCATCCGGTTCAAGGGTTCCGAGATCCGCCGCGGCTGACCAGGCCCTTGTTGTGATGAAAATTTTCGAGACCGCGCGCCTGACGCTGCGGCGGCTCACGCCGGACGACGCCCCCTTCATCCTCGAGCTGCTGAACGACCCGCTATTCCTGCGGTTTATCGGCGACAAGGGCGTCCGCACCGTCGCCGACGCCCGCGAATACATCCTGCACGGCCCGATGGCCAGCTACGCGCAACACGGCTTCGGGCTGTTTCACGTCGCCCTCAAGCAGGACGGCACCGCCATCGGCATGTGCGGACTGCTGAAGCGCGAGGTGCTGGACGACGTGGATGTCGGGTTCGCCTACCTGCCCCAATTCAGCGGCCAAGGCTACGCCACCGAGGCCGCCCGCGCGACGCTCGACTACGGACGGACCGTGCTGGGCCTGCAGCGCATCGTCGCGATCACCGCACCGGACAACGTCGGCTCGCAGAACGTGCTGCGGAAAATCGGCCTGCGCCACGAGAGGACGCTCAAGCTGCCGGCCTACCAGACGGACAGCCTGCTCTTCACGCCCGCTGCGGAGTGATCAAGGTCCCGCCGGCCGCGGCGTCTCGGCCTCCCGGACCAGCCGCATCGCCGCGGCATCATCCGGCAGCAGCCGCGCGATCTCCCGGGCCAGCACCAGGGCCGGCTCCGGCTCGTCCCGGGCCAGCAGGTCGCGCACCAGCTTGAACGCGGCACCGCGCGCCGTGCCGCCCTTGACGACAAGTTCCTTGAGCGCGGCCTGGGCCAGCGGGCGCTGATCCAGGCCGAGGCGCACCTGCACCTCGCGCACCTTCACTTCCGTCCCCCCGGCGGCGAGCCAGGCGGGCGGCTTGTCGCGCAAGGATCTCAGCAAACGCTCGGCCTGCGCCCACTCCTGGGCCAGGATGCTCCGGTCCAGCGCCGCCAGCGCCGCCGCCTGGGTGCCGGTGGCGGCCGCCACATCGTCGGCCAGATTCAGGGCCCGCAACGCCTGCTGCACGCGGACCGTGGCGGCCGGGGCCGCGCCGATCTCCTCCGCCAGCAGACGGGCCTCGTCGACCCGGCCGCGCGCCGCCAGCCGCTGCACGACCTGCACCAGCTGGAGCACCTCGGCCTCGCCCCGGTGGCGGTCCAGGGCGGCCCGCGCGGCGGTGCGGCTGGCGATCTGGTCGAGCGTGAGATAGGCCAGCTCGACCTCGCGGGCCGTGAGCTCGACCTCAAGCAACGGCAGCCACGCCGGTTTCTGGGCGCGGATCGCCCGGGCCAGGTCGCGCGCTGCGACGAGCGAGTCCTGTTGCAGCATGGCGTCCAGCTGCTGGCGGGCTTCGCCGGCATTCGCGGGCAGAAGGATCAGGCTGACGGCCGGTGTCCCGGCCGCCTTGTCCACCGCCGGGATGGCCGCCAGGATCTCCGCCAGCTGCTTTTGCGCCTCCAGCAGGGGTTCGCTCCGCGGATAAAACTGCAGACCGCCCCGCACCACCTCGGCGGCGCCGGCCGGATTGCCGGCCTTTTGCAGCACTGAGACGGCAAGCTGGTAAACCGGCACCTGGGCCTGGCCGCGGGCGGCGGCCAGATGGGCCAGCAGGAAGGTCACCTGGTCGGGCGTGCCGGCAAAGGCCGCCCGCGCCAACCGCTTGATGAACTCGGGATGAAAGCGCTGGGACGTTTTCAGGGTGTCGATGTTGTTTTCCCAAGCACGCAGCTGCCGGGTGGCGGCCTCGATTTCGCCCCGGCGCAGGTGCAGTTCCGTCTGGTGCACCTGGAAGGCAAACTGGCTCAACCGCGCCCCGGCGGCCACGCGCTGGGCCCGGGCAACGACATCCGGCAGGTCGAGGTTCACGGCCAGCGCCGCCAGCGCCTGCAAGGCCCCGTCGCTGCCGCGGAACAGCTGGTAATATTCCTGCTCGGCCGCGTCGCGATAGCTCGGACGCTTCATCCGGTGCCAGGCCTGGAAGCCCAGCAGATAGGGGCCGGGCTTGTCCGGGGTCTCGGCCTTGAGCCGGCGCAGCGCACTCAGGAGGAGATCGGCGTCCCCCAGCGCCACGGCCACCTCGGCCGCCTGTCGCCAGGTCCCCGCCCCGACCGCCGGTGCGGCCAGCAAACGATCCAGCAACACCCGGGCCTCGGCCGCCCGCCCGGAACGCAGCAACACCTCCAGCTCCAGGGTGGCCAGGCCCGCGCGCCCGGCGGCGTCCGCCGGCGGGGTGATCAACGCGAACGCCGCGGCGGCCTCGGCCGGGCGTCCGAGCTGCAGCAGAAAGCCAACGCGCGCCCGCTCCAGCACCAGCCGCGTTGCGGCCGGCAGCGGTCTGGCCGGAGTCGCCTGCAGCAAACCTTCCACCACCTCCAGCCCGTGCGACTGGATCTGGAAGGCGGCGTAGAAGCCAAGCAGGCCGGCGACAAACCTGGGGTCCGCGGAGGCATGCTTCAGCCCCTCCTCCATCAAGGTAACGGCCTGGGCCGGTTCGTAGCCCGCCATCAGCCGGGCGAGCGTCAGCCGGCCCTCGACGTTGCCCGGGGAGCGGCTGAGGCCGACGCGCAGGTTGTAGAAGGCCGTGGGATAATCGCCCGCCTTGATCGCGTCGAGCGCCCCGAGCACGGCGGTGTCGCCGCGCTTGGCCCGCAGCTCCGACCAGCGCCACGGCGCGGCAAGGTCGAACCAGGCGACCTGGTTGTGCGGCTGCCGGTCGAGCCAGAAAAACAGCGCCGTGACCGCCAGCAACCAGCCGGCCAGGGCCAGCGCCGCCAGGGCGAGACCGAGCCGGCGGTGGTAGACCTCAAACCGCCACAGCGGGTTGGCCTGCCGTTCGATCCGCAGCGCGACGGAACGCAACAGCCAGAGCCGGCGGTCACCCGGCTCCAGCACGCGCCGCATCGCGGGGTTGAACTTGAAGTGCAGCTGCAAGACCTGACGATGAAGCCGCAGCGGCCCGCGGCGGGCAATCCGCAATTACCCGGGGAGGCCCGGACCGCTTACTCGTAGCGCAGCGCCTCGATCGGGTCGAGGGAGGCGGCCTTCCACGCCGGGTAGAAACCGAAGCCGACGCCGATGCCCGAGCAGACGAGCAGGCCGATGGCGGCCCAGTCCCAGGGGAAGACCAGGGAGGCCTTGAGCATGACCGCCACCAGATTGCCGACGCCAATGCCGAACAGGATGCCCATGACGCCGCCGGCCAGCGAGATGGCGACCGCCTCGATGAGGAACTGGGAGAGAATGTTCTTTTTCCGTGCGCCGATGGACTTGCGGATGCCGATCTCCTTGGTGCGCTCCGTCACGCTGACCAGCATGATGTTCATGATGCCGACGCCGGCCGCCAGGAGCGCGATGCCGCTGATGACGAAGGAGCCGGCGGCGATCACGTCGGCGATCTTGGCAAACGCCGAGATGAGCGAATCGTTGGAATAGAGCTCGAAATCGTTCTCATCCTCGGGCTTCAGGCCGCGCACGATGCGCATCGCCGTGATGGCCTTCTCGATGGTCTCGTTGTAGACCAGCTGGCTGGGCGCCTGCGTGGCGATGTTGATGGTCACGCGCTCGCTGCCAAAGTCGTTGAGGAAGCGGGTGACGGGCACCATCGCGATGTCGTCCTGGTTCTGGCCGAACTGGCTGCCCTTCGTGGCAAAGATGCCGATGACCGTGTAGGTGCGCTCGCGGATCTTGATGACCTTGCCGAGCGGGTTCTCGGCCGGAAACAGCTTCGCGACGATGCTCTGCCCGATGATGATGACGGGGCGCGCCAGCTCGATGTCGTCCGCCGTGAAGTTGCGGCCGACATCCACGCCATACTGGTTGGCCGCCAGGAAATGCTCGTTGGTGCCGCCGAAGGTGAGCCCCGGGGTGCTCTTGCGGCCGCCGTAGACGGCCTGGGCGATGCCGTTGCGGTCGAAAATCTTCAGGCAGATGACATCGCTCACACCCTCCATCAGGCGCTGGTAGCGCATCGCCTGGTCGAGGGTGATGTCGCGGCGCAGCTCGATCCGGCGGCGCTGCGGGCCGTCGCCCCCGCCGTTGGCCGGGAACTTCGAGAACTGGAACATGTTCGAGCCCAGGAAGCTGAGCCCGGTCTCGATGGAGCCGCGCAGCGCCGACACGGCGGTCATGACGCCGATCACCGAGAACACGCCGATCGTGATGCCCGACATCGTCAGGAACGAGCGCAGCTTGTTCACCCCGAGGGAACCCAGGGCCATGCGGAGGATTTCACTAAAATTCATTTTGGATTTTCGATTCTCGATTTCCGATTGCGACCCTGCAACGTCCGGCGAGACGCGACCATGATTGCGGTTAGCTCACCTGCCTCCTTATGCAACGCGGCGATCTTCCCAGGACGGAGCAATCCATGCTCCCCAGTAAGCTCCAACCAGAAAGCGGACTCGTCAGCTTCCTCCTCCACCACAGACAGCTTCGAGATCATCTCGGCCGTGGAGCGGGAGCGGCAAGCCGCCCGATAATTTGCGCCTACCGAGGTGCCCGAACGGCCCAATTGACCAGCCAACACCCGCCCGGAACGCGTATCCGGCAGCGTATCAATCAGCTTGAGCACCCTGAGGGCAAAAGCCTTGGTCCGGTTCTTAAGTTCCAGTTCGGTCATGGCGAAATCGAAAATAGAGAATCCAAAATCAAAAATCCCCGTCATTCGTAGCGGAGGGCGACGACGGGGTCGAGGCGGGAGGCGCCCCAGGCCGGGGCAAAGCCCGACACGATGCCCGTGACAATGGAGACCAGCATGCTGACCACGACCAGATCCGGCGAAAACTCGACCGGGAAACTGGGCGCGGCCGACCGTATGCCCATGAACATCAGGAAGGCCACCACCATGCCCGCGAGGCCGCCGATGAGGCAGATGGAAACGGCCTCGATCAGGAACTGCATGAGGATGCTGCGGCGGCGGGCGCCCAGCGCCTTGCGGGTGCCGATCTCCTTGGTGCGCTCCTTCACGCTGACGAAGGTGATGTTCATGATGCCGATGGCGCCGACGAAGAGGGACAGGCCGGTGATGAAGAGGCCGGCCATCGCGATGCCGGACTTGATCGGGTCCAGCTGGGCCTTGAAGGCCTGCTGCTCGTTGAGCGAGAAATTGTCGCGCACGCCCGGCAGCTGGCCCCGCACGCGGCGCATGGCCCCGGTCAGTTCCTCCTTCGCGGCCACCAGCTGGAGCTTGTCCTTGACCTTGACCCGCAGCTCGGCGCCGCGGCGCGTGCCGAAGTATTTCTGGAAGGCGTTGAGCGGCACCACGGCCTGGTTGTCGAAGCTGAACAGGCCGAGGAACTCGCCCTGCTTGGCAAACACCCCGATGACCGTGAAGGGCTGGCCGGCCACGAGCACCGTCTGCTCCAGCGGGGAGCCGTTGGGAAAGAGCGCCTCCGCGACGTCGTAGCCAAGCACGACGACCTGCCGGCCCGCGCTGGCCTCGGTGTCGTTGAACAGGCGGCCCTCCTTGTATTCCGCGCCGCTGATGCGGGCGTAATCCGCCGTGGTGCCGATGGTGAAGACGGAACTCACCTTGGCGTCATCCTTCTTGATCGCCACGCCGCGGGCGACCACCGGGACGGCGACCTCCAGCAGGGTGTTCGGCGTGTCGGCTATGATCCGGTTGAGCGCCTCGGCGTCGCGCGGCTTCACGTTGGGCCGGTTGGCGTAATTCCACCAGTCTTCCACCCCGCCCCACGGCCACTTCTGGACGTAGACGACGTCGTCACCGAGCATGGCCAGGCTGTTCTGGAAACCGGTGTCGATGCCGCGGATGGCCGTGCCCATCAGGGTGACGGCCACGATGCCGATGATCACGCCGAGGGCGGTGAGCACCGAGCGCATCTTGTTGGCCCGGATCTGGGTCAGCGCGATGCGGAAGGATTCAGTGAACTCGTAGAAGAGACGTTTCATCGCGAATCCGGTTTTTGAGTTTTGGTTTTTGATTTTTGATTCTGCCGACCAAGTGTCTTGCGCGAGCTGACCATGATCGCCGTGATCGCATCCGCCTCCTGCCAGAGTGGCTGCACTTTCGCGGCCGGAAGCATTCCTTCCTCGATGATCAGCTCCATCCAGAAGGCGCTCTCATCGGCTTCCTCCTCCACAATGCCAAGCTTCGAGATAAAATCCGCGGTCGAACGAGCCCGGCAAGCGGAACGATAGTTGGCCCCCACCGAGGTGCCGGAGCGGCCAAGCTGACCAGCCACGACCGTTGCGGATCGCCCGCGCGGCAGGGCTTCCACCAGGTGAAGCACCCGGCGGGCAAAGAGCTTGGTTCGCGCTTTGAGTTCGGCTTCGGTCATGGAATCAAAAACCTAAAATCGAAATCCTAAAATCAATGCTGGCGGACATCGGACTCGATCAAACCATCGCGGAGCCGGACGATGCGGCGGGCGTGGCGGGCGATGTCCTCTTCGTGGGTGACCACGATGATGGTGTTGCCCTGCGCATAAAGCTCCTCGAGCAGCTGCATGATCTCCTCGCCGGTGCGGGAGTCGAGATTACCGGTCGGTTCGTCCGCCAGGATGATGGACGGGTTGTTGACCAGGGCGCGGGCGATGGCCACGCGCTGGCGCTGGCCGCCGGAAAGCTCGTTCGGCTTGTGCCCCATGCGCTCGCCCAGGCCGACATCATGCAGGGCCTTGACCGCCTTCTCGCGGCGCACCGAGGGCGAATAGCCGGCGTAGATCAGCGGCAGTTCGACGTTGGCCAGGGTGGTCGAGCGCGGCAGGAGGTTGAAGGTCTGGAAGACGAAGCCGATCTCGCGGTTGCGGATGTCCGCCAGCTCGTCGTCGGTCATGCTGGAGACGTCCTTCCCCGTGAAGTGGTATTTGCCGGTCGTGGGGGTGTCGAGGCAGCCGAGCATGTTCATCATGGTCGACTTGCCCGAGCCGGACGGGCCCATGACGGCGAGGTATTCGTTGCGCCGGACGTTCAGCGAGACGCCCCGGAGGGCGTGCACGATCTCCTCGCCCATCTTGTAGAGCTTGGTGACGTTCTCGATCTCGATGACCACCGGACCGGGCTCGCGGTAATTGCGCGGCACGGCGGAAGTGGCAGGGGCGGTGGCGGAACTCATGGTGGTGGCGCGGTGGTGGTGGCGCGGAACGGAGTCCGCGCCCTACCTTACTTGGCGGCTTCCTCTTTCTTCGCTTTCTCGATCATGACCTTGCTGCCGTCCTTCAGGCGGCGGCTGATGGCGGCATAGCTGCCGGAGACGACCTCGTCGCCGGCCTTGATGCCCTTCTTGATCTCGATCGAGGTATTGTCGGCCAGGCCGGTCTCGACCAGCTGCTGCTTGACCGTGTCGCCGGACTTGATGAAGACGACGCGCTGGAGGTTGTCGCGGTTGCGACGGGCATCCTCCTTCTCGTTGACGAGCTCGAGGTCGTTGCCGGAGCGCTCCTTCGCCTCCTTGGCCTTGGCGGCCTGGAGTTCCTCGGCGGTCTTGCCGCCGGCGGCGCGCACCGTGACGCTCTGGATCGGCACGGCCACGACGTTGGTCACCGTCTCGGTCTCGATGTCCACCGTGGCGCTCATGCCCGGGCGGAGCTTCACGTCGCGGTCCTTGACGCGGATCTTGACCAGGAAGTTGGTGACCTCGTCCGAGGCGGAGGCGGCGGCGGACTGGGCGCCGGAAGTGATGGCGGAGCTGCTGATCTCGCCGACCACGCCGGCGAACTTGCGGCCGGGAAACGCATCCACCAGCACGGCCGCGGGATCGCCGACCTTGACGTTGATGATGTCGTTCTCGTTGACCTTCACGCGGACCTCCATGCTGGCCAGGTCGGCGATGCGCATGATCTCGGTGCCGGCGAAGGAGCCGGTGCCGACGACGCGCTCACCCACCTCGCTGGTCAGGGAGCTGATGCTGCCGTCCATCGGCGAATAGATGGTGGTCTTGGCCAGCGAATCCCGGGCCTGGCTGAGCGAGCCCTCGGTGCGGCGGATCTGCGCCAGCGAGGAGTCGAAGTCGGCCTTGGCCACGTCGATGTTGGTCTTGGCGGCGGTGAAATCGGCGTCAGAGACGAGCTGCTTGCCGTAGAGCTCCTGGGCCTGCTTGAAGTCCTGCTCGGCCTTGTTCAGGCGGGCCTGGCTCAACACGCTGGCGGCCTTGGCGGAGGCGAGCGCGGCTTCCTGCTGCTCCAGCTGCGCCTGGTAGAAGTCGGGCTTGATGCGGACGAGGAGGTCACCCTTCTTGACCGCCTGGCCCTCGATCACGGGGATCTCGATGAGTTCGCCGGCGACCTCGGGGGAGATCTTGACCTCGACCTCGGGCTGGACCTTGCCGGTCGCGGTGACGAGGTGGGTGATGGTCTTGACCACGGCCTTCTCGGTGGTCACGGGGATGCCGGTCTCTTTTTTGCGCGTGGCCCCGAAGACAACCAGGGCGACGAGGACCAGCCCGGCCACGCCGAGCAGGATGAAGAGCTTGCGCTTGGACTTCTTCTTCGGGACGGCGGCGGGGGACGCGGGGGCGGATGGGTTCGTAGGTGCGGACATGGGAATCAGTTGGGCGGTTAGAGTGGGAGGAAAGACAGGGGGTTGGCCAGCGCTTTAAGCCATCTGGCCGCCCGGCCCGGCCCGGAAACACAGAAGGGCCCCTGTGGGCCCCTCTGCAACACAACTGATAACTACGAACGGGCGCAGTGAAACAGCAGCGGCAGGGCGGGAAAACACCAGAGCGATGAGGCGGAAGGTTTTAGCGACGAACCACCCCGGGAACGGGACGAAAAGCGGCAGGCCGCGGGTGGTGCTGGGCATGGGCTCAAAACACACGGTTTTTGCCCAAAGTTGCAGCCAGTTTTGATGAACGGGCGCCCGGACCGGATGAATGGTCGGCCCCCCGTCGCCGGCCGGGTCAGCGGCCGGTCTGTTCCCAGGCCAGTGCGGCCCCGACAATACCCGCGTCGTTGTTCATGCGGGCGGGAACGATACGGGCCTTGGCCTTGAGGTATTTGAACCACTTGTCCGATTTCTTGCTCACGCCACCGCCGATGATGATCAGGTCCGGCGAGCAGATGCGTTCGGCGACCTGGAAAAAGACATTCACCCGCAGGGCCCATTCCTGCCAGCTCAGATCGCGCCTTTTCTTCACGGCCGCCGAGGCGAAACGTTCGATCGGTTTCCCTTTCCACGGGATGTGGCCGAGCTCGACGTTCGGCATCAGCCGGCCCCGATAAAACAGCGCCGAGCCGATGCCCGTGCCGAAGGTCAGCATCAGCACCGAGCCCTGGTGCCCCTTTCCCGCCCCGAACCGCATCTCGGCCAGGCCGGCCGCGTCGGCGTCGTTGAATAGCCGCGCCTTTCCGCCGGTCGCCCGGCTGAAGAGGGCCGCCCCGTCCTTGTTTTCCCAGTTGTGTCCGAGATTACCGACGACCCCGATCCGGTTCCCCTGAATGACGCTCGGGAAACCGATGCCGACGGGCCCCTTCCAGTTGAAATGCCGGGCGATCGCGCGCGCCGCCGCCAGGCCCTGGGCCGTCGGACAGGGCGCGTCGATCTCGACGCGATGGCGTTCCGCGAGCAGCTTGCCGGTCTTGGTGTCAACGGGCGCACCCTTGAAGGCGGAGCCGCCGATATCGATGCCGAGGACTTTCATGGGCCCCGAGCTAGGAGGGATTTTTCGCCTGTTGCAACTCCGCGGGCGTGGCGGCCCGCACGGCCACCAGTTCCACCTCGAAGTGCAGCTCCTGCCCCGCCAGCGGGTGGTTCGCATCGAGCAGCACCTCGTCGCCCTCGATGGCCACCACCGTGACCACCGGCGCCGCCCGGTCCGGGCCGGTCTGGAACTGGTCGCCGACCTTTATGTCGTCCACCGGCAGGTTCGCCTTCGGGACCTTCTGCACCAGCTCGGCCTCGCGCAAACCGTAGGCCCGCTCGGGCGGCACCACGACGGTGCGTTTTTCGCCCGCGACCATCTGCCGCAGCGGCTCCTCCAGCCCGTCGATGATCTGGCCGGAACCCTCCAGGAACGGCATCGGCTCGCCGCCGCGGGAGGTGTCGAGCACCCGGCCGCCGGCATCGCGCAGCGTGTAATGGAAGGTCAGGAGGCGCATGATCAGGTCTCCTCGCGCAGGACGGCGAGCGGCGGGTGGTCGCAGATGCCGCGGTTCGACAGCAGGCCGGTGGTGACCGTCATCGCGCTCACGGCGGCCCAGCCGCCCAGCAGCACGACGGCCGACGGGGCGACCCATTTCACCTGGAAGACATAATAGGCCAGCGCCCAGTTCGCGCCGATCGCGAGCACCGCGCCCACCGCCGCGCCGAGCGTGCCGAGCGCGAGGTATTCGGCGAACATGATGCGGTTCACCTGCGCCTTGGTCGCGCCGAGCGTGCGCAACAGCACGCTCTCGCGCACGCGCTGCGACCGCCCGATCAGCACGGCGCCGGCCAGCACGATGGCCCCGGTGATCACGGTGAACAGGGCGATGAACTCGACGACAAACGAGGCCTTCGAGTAGACGCTGTCGATCGTCTGCATGATGATCGCCAGGTCGATGGCGGAGACGTTCGGGTGGTCGCGCACGACGGCCTGCTGGACCCTCGCCGACTGGTCGGCGTCGGCGACACGGAGGGCCATGACGTGGAATTTGGGCGCGCCCTCGAGCACCCCCTCGGGGAACACGATGAAGAAGTTCGGCTGCATCCGGCGCCAGTCCACCGAGCGCAGGCTGCCGACCGTGGTCTTCACCGGCACGCCCTGCACGTCGAAGACGATCTCGTCGCCGACCGCCACCTGCATGTCCCGGGCGAGGTTCTCCTCGATCGAGATCGGCACCGGCTCCGTGCCCGGCGCGACCCGGCCCGTGAACTGGCCGCCCGTCAGCTTCTCGGTGTCGGTCATCTCGCCGCGGTAGGTCGAGCGGTATTCCCGGCGGAGCGTCCAGCCCGGGATGCCAGATTTCGGGTCCTTCAGGATGTCCGCCACGACCCGGCCCTTCACCGACGCGATGCGCATCGTGATGATGGCGGCATGCTGCTTCGCGGGCGCGCCGTTGTCCGCCAGGAGCTTCTGCAACGGCCCGACCTGGTCGTCCTGGATGTCGAAGAGCATGAGGTTCGGCCGGTCATTGCCGCCGACCACGCGCAACTGGCCGAGCAGGGTGTCGCGCGACAGGTAGAGGGTCATCATCAGGAACGTGCCCATGCCGAGCGACACAAGCAGCAGCAGCGTGCGGTTGTTCGGCCGGTGCAGGTTGGCCACGCCCTGGCGCCACGCGTAAGGCAGCGCGCGCAGGTTGAGTTGCTTGGCCAGCCACGACACGCCCTTGGCCAGCCCCGCCAGGATGGCGAAACCCAGCAGCAGCGCCGCGCCGAAGCCCGCGCCCCACTGCCAGCGGCCGGTCTGCCAGACCGCGAAGGCAAAGATCAAAACCACGATCACGCCGAGCAGCGCCACCTGCCACCAGTCGCGCCGGCGGCCGTTGGTGTCGGCGAGCGCGGAACGCAATGTCAGCAGCGGCGACACCCGGCGCACCTCCAGCAGCGGCAGCAGCGCGAAGAGCACGCTCACGACCAGCCCCGCGCCGAGCCCCTGTCCCAGCGCCGTCCACGAGACCGAGAACTCGAAGGCAAAGGGCAGGAAATCCCGCAACAGGCCCGGCAACGCGAGTTGCACTCCGATGCCGAGCAAGGCGCCCAGCCCGGCGCCGACGACGCCCAGCCCGAGGCCCTGCAGGAGATAGATCGAGAAGGCGGTGCAGGCCGAGGCCCCCAGGCAACGCAGGATGGCCACCGTCGGCACCTTCTGGCGGATGTGCGCATGGATCGCGCTGGCGACGCCGATTGCGCCGAGGAAAAGCGAGGCAAAGCCCACGAGGCTGAGGAAGGCGTTCACGTTGCGGATGGACTGGCCGAGCTCGCGCTTGCGCTCCTCCACGGTGTCGGTGCCCAGCCGGAACTCGCGAAACCGCGCCCGCTGGTCGCGCACCAACGCCTCCACGTCGAAACCCGGGGCGTATTTCACGTAGACCCGGTGCCGCGCCAGGCTGCCCGCCTGCAGCAGGCCGGTGTCACCGACCGCCGCGAAGGGAATGAACACGCGCGGCGCCATGGTGGCCACCGCGGCGGCCTCGCCGGGCACGGCCAGCAGGCCGCCCGCGACGACGAACTCCGCCGAGCCGAGCTTC
Source organism: Lacunisphaera sp. (assembly GCA_041909435.1). Lineage (GTDB taxonomy): Bacteria > Verrucomicrobiota > Verrucomicrobiia > Opitutales > Opitutaceae > Lacunisphaera. The sequence goes on along the minus strand of JAYRDK010000029.1, from coordinate 13,996 downwards.
ACCCGGTCGCCCGGCTTGAGGCCAAACTGCACCATCAGGCTTTCCTCGAGGATCACGTGCTGACCCCCGCCCAGCTTGGCCCGCAGATCCGCCGGCCGGGTATCGAAATTGCCGTAGAACGGGAAGCCCGGCTCGACCGCCCGCACCTGCACCAGCCGCGTGCGACCGCCGGCCTCGGGCAGGATGAGCATGGAATTGAAGGATATCTCCCGCGCCTGCTCCCCCCCGAGCCCGGTGACGAACTTTTCCGCCTCACCCTCCAGCTTGGCGCGGGCGGTGACGGTCAGGTCGGCGCCGAGCAGCGTCTTGGTCTGCTCCTCAATGGCAAAACGCAGGTTGTCGCGCAACGAGCCGACGGCCACGAGCGCGGCCACGCCGAGCACGATGGCGAGCGAAAACAGCAGCAACCGGCGGCGCGAGGCGCGGGTGTCGCGCCAGGCCATCTTGAGGATGAAGCTCATGCGCGGGTGGCCTCGTCGGAAATGACATGGCCCGAGCGCAGGCGGAGGATCCGCTGCGTGAGGCGGGCCAGCTCAAGGTCATGGGTCACGAGCACCAGCGTCGTGCCGCGTTCACGGTTGAGGCCGAAGATGAGGTCCACCATGGCATGCGCGGTGTCGCCGTCCAGGTTGCCGGTCGGCTCGTCGCAAAAGAGGATGCGCGGTCGGTTGATGAAGGCGCGGGCCAGGGCCACGCGCTGCTGCTCGCCGCCGGAAAGCTGCGTGGGATAATGGTCGAGCCGGTCGCCCAGGCCGACGCGGGCCAGCAGCTCGGCGGCCTCCTTCGCGTCGGCACCGTTGCCCCGGAGCTCGAGCGGCACCAAGACGTTTTCCCGCGCGGTCAGTGTCGGGATGAGCTGGAAATTCTGGAAGACGAAGCCGACGCACTCGTTGCGGACGAGCGCCCGCTGGTCCTCGGACAGGCCGCCGATCTCCCGTCCGTCCAGATGGACGCTGCCGGTGGAGGGCTGGTCGAGGCCGGCACACAGGCCGAGCAGGGTGGTCTTGCCGCTGCCCGAGGGGCCCACGATGGCGCAGGTGCCGCCGGCCGGGATATCGAAGGACACCTCGTGGAGAACGGTGAGGGCCCCGGCCGCGGTGGGGTAGGTCTTGGTCAGGCGCTCGACTTTTAGGATAGATTGGGCACTCATGGATTCTCCAAATGGGCCTGAACAAGAGTGAATTTGCCCCAAATCGCCAATGCCAAACGTGGCGGGCGGTCGTTCTCTGCCTATGGCTGGTCACCGGGCTGGCGGCGGCGGAAACCAAGACGATGCTTTTCTTCGGCGACAGCCTGACGGCCGGTTACGGCCTGGATCCCGACGAGGCCTTCCCCGCCCTGATCCAGCGCAAGCTCGAGGCCAGCGGCCGGACCTGGCGGGTGGTCAATGCCGGGTTGAGCGGCGAGACCACCGCCGGGGGGCTGCGGCGGCTGGACTGGATCCTCCGGCAGCCGGTGGATATTTTCGTCATCGAGCTGGGCGGGAACGACGGGTTGCGCGGAATAGACCCGCAAACCTCGCGCTCCAACCTCGAAACCATGATCAAGCGCATCCGCGAACGCTATCCCGACGTAAAGGTGGTGCTCGCGGGCATGCAGATGCCCACCAACATGGGTCCCGAATACACCCGCGAGTTCGCCGCCATGTATCCCGCCCTCGCCGAAAAACTCCCGGTCACCCTCATCCCCTTCCTGCTGGAAGGTGTCGGTGGCGTGCCGGAATTGAACCTCCCTGACGGCATCCACCCGACCGCCGCCGGCCACAAGATCGTCGCGGAGACCGTCTGGCGGGCCTTGCAACCACTGCTATGAAAACCCCGGGCAAGTCCGCACTGGTTGTCGCGCTGCTGGCCGCCACCGGCCTGAGCCAGAACCCGGCCACCGCCGCCGGCTGGCTCGATCCGCTCACCGTGACCGTTTCGGGCGCCGCCAATTGGGTGGAGAACATCAGCCGCACCTCCGCCGAACCCAACCGCCAGGATGCCGCGACCTACGAGCTCAGCCTCGGCGCCGGCCGGCACCAGCAGCTGGCGGCCGCCTGGCTCCTGCATGCCAGCGCCGAGGCCAAGCTCCTGACCGTGCCCGACCATGACCTGGCCGACCAGCTCGAGCTCGGCCCGCGGCTCGGGTTACAGCGCAAATTCGGCCTCGGTCCGCTCGCCCCGGTCCTCCAGCTCGACACCGCCCTCACCTACAAGTCCGCCCGGCTCGACGCCGACCGTGGCTGGACCGCCTCGGCCAGCCTGCGCCTGGGCAAGCGCTTCACCCCCGGCTTCAAGGCCGGCCTCACCGGCCAGTGGATCGAGCACAACGCCCGCCGCGCCACCTTCGATCTCTCGCAGCACTCCCTCACCGTCGACGCCGCCTGGGACCTCACGGGAAAATGGAGCCTCAGCGGCAGCGCGGGCCGGCTGAGCGGCGACATCGTCGCCAACGCGGCGTGGCCGGTCTGGGCGCAGGCCATCTCCGGCGGTTTCGGGCCGGCGGTCTTCAATTATTACACCTCCCGTCCCTGGGAGGTCACCCAGCTGTATGGCGCCGGCTGGGTCTCCTACAACGTCGAGGCCGATGTCGACCTCTGGTCGCTGGCGGCGGCCTACGCCGTTTCCGACCGCACCACCGCCGAATTCCGCTACAGCAGCGCCTTTGTGGTGAACAAAATCGGCATCCGCTACCCGACAGATTCTTGGGGACTTAGCGTGGTTCATCGGTTCTAATCCGGGGCATGAGATCCCGGCTCCTTTTTGCGCTGCTCGTGCTCGCCGCCGCGACGAGGGTGGCCGCCGCATCCGCCACGCTCACCGCCACCGTCAAGGACGCCAAGGGAGCGCCCGTGACCGATGCGGTCGTGTCGCTCATCCCCCTGGACCACGCCGCCCCGCCGCCCGTCGAGTCGCCCGGTGAGATCGCCCAGCAGACCCAGGAATTTCTCCCCTATGTGACCGTGGTGCAGGCCGGCACCACCGTGGTCTTCCCCAACCGCGACACGGTGCAGCACCATGTTTATTCGCTTTCCAAGGCGAAGAAATTCGAGCTGCCGCTCTATAATCCCGGCCAGAAGGAATCGCTCGTCTTTGAGTCCACCGGCCTCGTCACCCTCGGCTGTAACATCCACGACTGGATGATCGCCTACCTCCTCGTGGTGCCCACGCCCTGGTTCGCCAGGACCGACGGGCAGGGCCAGGCCGCGGTGGCGGCCCCGGCCGGCCGCTATCGCATCGAAGTCTGGCATCCGCGCCTGGCGGCCGCGCTCACCCAGGAAATCACGCTGGTGGCCGGGGAAACGCCGGCGCGTGACTTCCGCCTCACCCTGAAACCGGACCGCCGCATCCGCCGCGGCGGCGCCACCAAGACGGGCGGCTACCGCTGATCGTGGCTGCGCCGCTCCTCCGCTTCCGCCGCTTCAGCACCCGCCTGCTGGTGATCGTGCTGGGCCTGCTCGCCGCCGCGCTGCTGAGCACCTACCTGCTGGTCACGCGGGCCAACCAGGCCAACGCCATCGCCCACATCGAGAGCCGGCTCGCCGGCGACGTGAAGGTGTTCTGGGCCTCGATCGATTTCCGCAAGCGCTTCTTCGTCGAGGGCGCCAAGGTCGTGAGCCGCGACTGGCCCATCCGCACGCTCTACCTCCAGCCGCAACTCGACCTCAAGACCCTCCGGACGACCATGGAGAGCTACGCCGCGCGCCTCAACGCGCCGGTCTTTGCCACGTTCGACGTCGACGGCGCGATGCTGGCCACCACCAACGACAGCCTCACCAACGATTCCTGCGGCCCCTTCCGGCACCTCATCCGGACGGCCGACGAGAACGGCTGGGAGCAAAACAGCGACTTCGGCTATCTCGATGAAAAACTCCACGTGCTGATCGTGGTGCCGCTCTACGCCCCGGAACCGAACATCATCGGCTGGTTCGGCATCGCCTTCCCGATCGACGACCGGTTCGCCCGCGACCTCAAGGAAACCACCCAGACGGAGGTCACCTTCACCAGCGGGCTGACCGAGGACACCAAACGCGTGCTCGCCACCACGCTGTCGCCCAAACTTGCCCGGCAGGTGGCGGACCAGGCCCCCGCCGAATTGAAGCCCGACGGCCAGGTCATGGTCACCAACATGGGCCCGGAACGGTATGTAACCCTGTATGCCCCGCTGGAACTGCTGGCCGAGGATCCGGCCCGCATCACGCTGCAGCGCTCCCTGGAGGCCGAGCTCGCCCCGGCCCGGCGCCTGGAGCAGACCATGCTGTTCATCCTCCTCGCCGCCCTGATCACGGCGTCGCTGATCGCCCTGGCGGTCGCCCGCGGCGTCAGCCAGCCGTTGCAGCAGCTGGCGGGGCACACGGAACTGGTCGCCGCCGGCGACTACACGCGGCGCATCGAACTGCCCCGCGAGGACGAGATCGGCCAGCTGGCCACCGCCTTCAATCACATGACCGCCGGCCTGGCCGAGCGTGACCGCGTGCGCGACCTGCTGGGCAAGGTCGTCTCGCCCGAGATCGCCACCCAGCTGCTCCAGTCCGACCTCAAGCTCGGCGGCGAGGAGCGCGAGGTCACCATCCTCTTCTCCGACCTGCGGGATTTCACCGGCATGAGCGAGCGGCTGGCGCCCACGAAGGTGCTGGCCCTGCTCAACCGCTACCTCGACCGGATGAGCACCATCATCGAGAAACACGGCGGCGTGATCGACAAATATATCGGCGACGCGATCATGGCGCTCTTCGGCGCCCCGGTCGCCCTGCCCGACGCCGCCGCCCGCGCGCTCGCCGCCGCCCGCGACATGGCGGACTCCCTGCACGAGATGAACCGCGAGCTGGAGGCCGAGGGCAAACCGACCCTGGCCTTTGGCATCGGCATCAACACCGCCCGGGTCGTCGCCGGCAACATGGGTTCCCACACCCGGCTCAACTACACGGTCATCGGCGACGGGGTGAACCTCGCCTCGCGCCTGGAGACCATGACCAAGGAGCCGGCGCACCGGACGAGCATCATCATCAGCGAGGCCACGGCCCGCGCCGTGGGCGAAGAGTCGAAGCTGCGGTCGCTCGGCGCCGTGACCGTGAAGGGCAAGACGGAGGCCGTTAACGTCTTCGCCGTGGACATCCAGCCCCGCCCCTGGCCGACCCGGCCGCTGGCCCGTCCGCCGACGCAGCCGCCTTATCCCGCGTAAGCCGCGGCCGGCGCCTCCTGCAACTGCGCCCGGACTTCCACGGGGATCGGCTGGGCGACCATGCCGCCCTTGGCATCGGCCGTCACGCACACCGCCGTCACCTCGCCGGTGGCGCACAGCGTGCCGTCCTTCCGGAACTGGAAGACATAGGTGACCGAGCGGGTCGTGAGTTTCTTCACGAAAAGCCTCACCACGACGGTGTCGTTGAAACGCAGCGGGGCACGGTAGGCGCAGCTGACGTTCACCCGCGGCCAGCCGACGACCTGGCCCGGGACGAACGAGATCAACGGCAGTCCGAGCGAACGGTAGAAACCCGTCTCGCAGCTCTCCATCCAGCGGAAGAAATTCGCGAAATGCATGATGCCGGCCATGTCGGTCTCGTGAAACTCCACCTGTCGCGTGAGGCTGAATTCGCTGGGCATGGGTAAATACTCCCTGAAACCGGCCGGCCGTGGCAATGCCGTTCAACCGCGGCTTGAGTCGGGCCCCCCGGTGGTCAGACTACGGCCATGAAACTCCTATCCCGTTTTCTCGCCGTGGGCACCCTGCTCACCGCCGCCCAGGCGTTTGCCGCCGGCAACTTTGAAGGCAAGGTCAGCCTCGCGATCACCGCCGAGCGCGGCCGCACCATGAACATGGATTACTCCCTGAAGGGCCAGAAGGTCCGCATGGACATGAGCGCGGAGGGCAACCTGGTCTCCACCATCATGGACACGGCCAAGATGGAGATGCTGATGCTCATGCCGGACCAGCAGATGTATATGGTCATGCCGATGAGACAAAAGGTCGAACAGGCCATGGAGAAGGCCGGCGTCAACACCGCCGACGTCGAGGTCACCGGCAAGACCGAGACCATCCTCGGCTACAAGTGCAACCAGATCCTCGTCAAGGACAAGGGCCTGGTCACCGAGGTATGGGCCGCCGAAGGTCTCGGTGCGTTCATGGGCTTGGGGGGCGGCGGCCCCATGGGTGGCGGGATGATGGGCGGCGGGAAACCGGCCAGCTCCGCCAAGTGGGAGGACGCGCTCAAGGGCAAGGGCGGCTTCCCGCTGCGCGTCATCACCCGTGACGCCAAGGGCAAGGAATCCTTCAAGATGGAGGCCACCAAGATCCAGCCCGGCGCCCTTCCCGACTCGCAATTCAGCGCGCCGGCCGGCTACCAGAAATTCTCGATGCCCGGCATGGGCGGCGAATAACTGATCAGGAACGCGGGGCGGTTGCTCCCGCCTCCCGGTTGAATTCCAAAACAAAAGGCCGGGCTCACGCCCGGCCTTTTTGGTGTTCGTAGCTTGGAATCCGCTCAGTTGCCGATCTTCAGCAGCTCGGCGGCGGTCCAGAAGGTATTGCGGCCGGCGGTCTCCGCGCGGACCTTGGCAACGGTCTCGGGCGAAACTTCGGGGGCCGAATTGCCCCAGGAGGCGCGCACATAGGAAATGACATTGGCGACCTGCTCATCCTTCAGCGCACCGCCGAGAGGGGCCATGACGTTGTTGTATTCCTTGCCCTCGACGGTGATCGGGCCGTTGAGGCCATGCAGGACGATGCGGATGATGCGTTCCTCGCTGCCCGTGACCCACTCGGAGGCGACCAGCGGGGGATACTGGCCCGGGACGCCCAGGCCGTTGGCCTGGTGGCACGCGATGCAGGTGGTGTCGAAGACCTTCTTGCCCATCTGGGCGCGGGTGAGGGCGACCACCTTGACGGCGCCGGGTTTCTCCCGGTTGGCGTGCTCGCTGTAGACCAGCGGGTCGAAGCGGAGAGAGAAATGCGCCAGGTAGATGGAGCCGAAGAACACGGCGCAGCACATCAGGCCGAGCAGCACGAGCGGGAGCATCGAGTAACCGTCGGTCTTCTCGGGCTTCTGCTTCTGCAGCCGGGCGTGGGCCTGCTGGATGCTGTCATCACTGGCCGCCGACTGCTCGACGCGGAAATTGGAATCGTTCGCGCTCATCTTAGTGGCCTCCCTCCTTGGGCGCCGGCGTGTTGCGGCTGCGCTCGGTGGGATAGTCGTAGGTGTCCTTCAAGCTTTGCAGGTAGGCGACGAGCGCGACCGCGCGGGGCGTCGGCACCACCTCCAGGCCGGGGCCCGGGGCAAACTTGGACGGCAACGCGAGGGCGTGCGCCGAGGGCTGGCGGCCGGCCACCGGATGGACGTCGAAGAGGAACGGATGCGCCGGCATGTTGGTGCCCGCCGCGACGGACTGCGGGGCGTAGAGCAGCTTGTAGAACCACTGGGCGTATTCCTCGGGCTTGGCCTCACCGAGGCGGCTGCCGACGTTGCGCAGGTCGGGGCCGAGGCGGTTCTGGCCGATGAGGACGGTCTGGTCGCGGATGTAGTCGCGGGCGTAGCTGCCGCGCTCGCCCCACTTGCGGCCCTCGGCGAGGTCGTTGCCGAAGCCCTGCTGGCGGACCTGCTGGGTGTGGCAGCTGACGCAGCCGAGGTCCTGATAGACCATGCGACCTTGGTTCGCGAGGCCGGAGAGCGGCTGCGGATGGAGCGTCTCGTCCGCCGGGTCCTTGAACTGGCCGAGGCTGCCGATCTGCTTGTGCGCGGTCAGGAGGAGGCCGGCCCACGAAAGCGCGAGGGTGGCGAAGACGCCGAGGAAAAGCGCGAGTCCGTTTTTCATGCGTGGCCCTCCAGGCTCAGGGCGGGAGGTGTGCGAAGGGTGGCGGCCGCGGTGCCCTGCGAGTTGATCGGGCAGGCGATCCAGACGAAGTTGATCAGGAAGGCGACATGGCCGATGAGCAGGAGGCCGAGGGTGCCGGTGCGGAAGGCAAACCAGAAGGTCATGGCCTGGGTGAGCGCGGTGAAGGACACGGTGGCGTCATTGAGCAGCCGGCCTTGCGTCCAGCCGGCGTAGGTCAGGCCCGCGACCATCAGCAGCACCCCGAGGGCGGTGGCGCCGAAATGCAGCTTCACCAGCGCGGTGGAGCGCCATTCCTTGCCCGTGAGGCGCGGCAGGAGGAAGTAGGCGGCGCCGAACATCGCGGTCGAGAAGCAGGCGTAGAAGGTCAGCCAGTCGCGCAGGCCGTCGAGCAGCGTGAACTGCACCGTGGCGGCGAAACCGCGCATCGAGAGGGCGAGATTCATCGCCGCGGCCAGCACGAAGCTCACGATGCTGAGCAGGATGAAGCGGAGCGTCGGGCTGGACTTCACGGCCTCGAAGCGGCCGGACAGGGTGCCGAGGAGATTCAGGGCCACGATGACCACGCCGACGACGACCAGCATGTTGGCGACGATGCCCATGGTCGGGATCCACACCGGCACCGGGGCGCCGATCAGGCGGCTGCCGCCGGCAAAGGCCGAGGTGACCGCCAGCCACCAGAAGGCCAGCGAGGCGAGGTAGTAGTTGGCGACGGGCTTGCCCAGGATCTTGGGCAGGAAGTAATACGCCGCGGCCAGGGCCACCGGGACGAACCAGAGGTTGTAGAGGCCGTGGGCATACCAGGCGTTGACGACGGGCTGGAGGACGCCGCGGACGGGGGCCTGGAAGAGCATCACCTGGGCGATCGCGTAGAGCCACGGGAACCAGAAGGCCGCGCCGAAGATATACCACTGCGAGGCGTAGACGTTCTCGGTATTGCGGATGCTGAAGGTGGTGATCGCCCAGACGCCGACCAAGGCGTAGGCCGCAAGCAGGAGCAGGCTGACGAAACGCGGCATCTCGAGCAGTTCAAAGGAGGTCGAGTAGCCGGCGAGGATGCCGCCGACGCCGAGGGCGACGCCGGTGTTCCAGAACTTGGCGGCGACAAACAGCCAGCCCCCGTGACGGAGGGTGGTCGCGGAAAGGCGGGCCATGAGCCAGAGACCGAAGGCAAAGGCGGCGTTCATGCCCCAGCCGTAGACGAGGGCGTTTTGCGCGGCGGGCGCGAGCCGGCCGTGGGTGACCCACTCGCAGCCGGCGAGGAAGCCCGGCGTGTGCAGCTGCATCGCGGCGGCCAGCTGCATGAGGCCGCCGAGCAGCAGCCAGCCCAGGCCGTAGGCGAAGAAGACGAGCACCGGCCACTTGGCCGAGGCGTCGATCTCCAGCTGCTCCGTGCGGTTGTTGGCGGAAGGATTCATCACAGGGGCTTACTTCTTGGCGTGGTCACGGACGGTGAGTTCGATGGCGCGGTCGATCGGCAGGCGGACGATGCCGGCCTTCTGGTCGACCCAGGCGTAGCTGGTGGCCGCGGCATGATCCTTGGTGACATGCTCGGCGAGCATCGCCTTGCGGTCAGCGGGGGTCAGGACGCCCGGGACCGGCTCCACGGTGGCGGCGTGCGGGGCATAGACCTTGCGGGCCAGCCAGCCGAAAAGCGCAAAGCAGGCCAACACGATCACCGTGGTGAACACGGGCGTGCGGTGCGGGAAGGAGAACTGGGAGGACTCGCTCATGGCTTAGTGGGCACCCTCGACGACCTGACCCGGCTCCGGGGCGGTGGCTTCATGGTGCGTGAGGGACTCGACAATGCGCGGATCGCGGATGGGGATGAGCTTGGCCGTCGGGAAGCTCTTCAGGTAGGACCAGGCGCAGATGCCGCCGACCCCGATGGCGGAGGCGAGCACCCAGAGCAGGTTCAGGGACAGGAACGGCAGCGGCTCCTCATGCGCGTCCTTCAGGGCCGGCAGGACGTTGTAGCAGAGGTCGACGAGAATGATGACGGCAACCCAGATGCTGATGATGAGCGCGGGCTTGAGCTCGGCCTTGTTGCGGTAGCGCAGCCACGCGAGGAAAGGCACGAAGAAGTGGCCGAAGAGCAGCAGCATGCCGACCCAGAGCCAGTCGCCGTGCTCGCGGATGTTATACCAAAAGGTCTCCTCGGGGACGTTCGCGTTCCAGATCAGGAAATATTGGGAGAAGGTGACGTAGGCCCAGAACACCACGAACGCGTAGGCCAGGGCCGTCAGGCAGTGCAGCTGGTTGGTGTTGAAGATGCCCTTGTAGTCGCCGCGGTGGTAGAGCCAGTAGGTGATGACGACGCCGACCGCCATGGCGCCGCGCATGCAGTTCGCGAAGAACCACACACCATACATGGTCGAGAACCAGTGATACTCGAGGCTCTTCATCCAGTAGATGGCCGCGAAGGTCAGCGAGAGGGCGGTGAGCGGAATGCCGAGGGCGGCATTGCGGCGGTTGGCGAAAGTCCACTTGGGGCTGCCGTCGGCGTCCTGGGCGAAGGAGGCCTTGCGCAGCAGGGCGGACAGGCCGATCCAGATAGCGAAGAAGCCGACCGTCATGCCCGTGAACATGTTCAGGTTCAGGAACCCGGCCTTCTTCACGTAGAGGGGATCGGCGCCCACGGTGTGGCCGCCATGGATCACGGTCGAAGTGTCCATCCAGGACCAGATCAGTCCGGGCTTCATCCAGGCGGCGATGAGCAGGGGCAGGAAAAGCACCGCGAGCCACTTGAAGGCGGAAACACCGTGCTCGAACTGGCGGCGGATGACCGTCGACCAACCCGCGTCGGTGATGTGGTGGATCATGATCAGCAGCAGCATGCCGACCGCGACCGCGACCCAGAAGGAGAAGCCGACCAGATAAGACAGGGCGACGTGCTGGGCCGGGGAGACCAGCAGGCCGAGGGCGGTGACGGCGAGGCCGGCAAAGCCGGCCAGCAGGAAGCGGGTGGCCAGGACGGACGTCGGGGCGGGTGCAGAGGAGGCGCTCATGTTACTTCAGCCCTCCGCGCTGTTCCGTGGGGACGTCATTGATGGTGCCGTGCGCGGCGCGCTGCAGGGCGCGCACGTAGGCGACGACGGCCCAGCGGTCATCGGGGGAAAGCTTGTCGGCGTAGGACATCATCGTGTTCTTGCCGTGGGTGATGGTGTTGAAGATCTCACCCTCGGCCATGCCGCGAAGGCGGTCGTCATGGTAGGTCGGGGTCGTCAGCATGCCGTAGGACTTGGTGATGCCGTTGCCGTCACCGAGCGTGCCGTGGCAGGGCGAGCAGTAGATCTGGTAGCGGTTCTGGCCGCGCTCGAGGAACGCGCCTGTGAGCTCCAGCGAGGCCGGGAAGCCGCGGCCGAAGGTGCCGTCGGAGAGCTTGCCGTCGTAATGGAAGTCGTCGGCCTTCAGGAACGCCGGGTCGGCCTGGGCGGCGCTGCGGCCAAAAGGCACGGTGCCGGGGGGCAACGGGCGGTCGGCGCGGCCATCGGCAAAGAACTTGGACGAAGCCTGCGGCTTGTATTTGGCCTGGTGGTCCATGTCCGGGAAGACCTCGATGGGCGGGCGCGTCGAGAACGAGCCGCGGAAGCCCATGACGGACAGCAGGAGGACGACCACGAAGGCGAGGGTGTAGTAGGCGAAGCGCATCGGGTCAGGCCTCCAGCTCCACGATGTCCTTGCCGCCGGCCTTCGCGAGCAGGTCGCGGGTGGCGGTGGCGTTGAATTTCGGGTCGTTGGTCTCGATCACAATGTAGAAGCGGTCGTCCATGGCCCGCACGAACTGCGGGGCCTTCATCACCGGGTGGTAATGCATGGGCAGCTTGTTCAGGAAGAACATGCCGCCGATGGTGGCGAAGGCGGTGAAGAGGATGGTGAGCTCATACGACACCGGGAAGGCGAACATCGGGCTGAACATGGGCTTGCCGCCCACGATCAGCGGGTATTCCGACAGGCCGAGCCAGGCGATGAAGCCCATGCCGGTGCAGAAACCGGTGATGCCGCCGGCGAGCGAGAAGCGCGGCACCTTCGAGCGGCGCAGGCCCATGGCGGCGTCGAGCCCGTGGATCGGGAACGGCGTGAGGGCGTCCCACTGCGAGTAGCCCGCATCGCGCACCTTTTCGCAGGCGTGATAAAGCTCCGGCGTGGTGTCGAAGGCGGCGATGAGTCCGTAGGTCTTGTTCATGGCGGCGGCTCCTTAGTGTTTCGACGATCCGTGCGGATCGGCCGCGGGGATGACCGCCTTGATCTCCGACATCGGCATGATCGGGACAAAACGGATGAAAAGGAGGAAGAGCACGGAGAACACGCCGAACGTGCCGAAGAACGTGAAGATCTCGACGATGGACGGCGAATAATAGCCCCAGCTCGACGGCAGGAAGTCGCGGGCCAGCGACGTGACGATGATCACGAAGCGCTCGAACCACATGCCGACGTTGACGAACAGGCAGAGGATCCAGACCAGCGTGGTGTTCTCGCGGACGGCCTTGAACCAGAAGAACTGCGGCGTGATGACGTTGCAGCTGATCATGATCCAGTAGGCCCAGGCGTAGTGGCCGAACGCGCGGTTGATGAACGCGAAGCCCTCGTAGGGATTGGCGCCATACCAGGCGATGAAGAACTCCATCGAGTAGGCGTAGCCGACCATGGTGCCGGTCGCCAAAATGATCTTACACATGCAGTCGATGTGATACTGCGTGATCAGGTCCTCGAGGCGGCAGATCGCGCGCAGCGGGAGCATGAGCGTGAGCACCATGCCGAAGCCGGAGAAGATGGCGCCCGCGACGAAATACGGCGGGAAGATGGTCGTGTGCCAGCCCGGGATCAGCGAGACGGCGAAGTCGAACGACACGATCGTGTGCACGGAGAGCACGAGCGGGGTCGAGATGCCGGCCAGGATGAGGTAGGCCATCTCGTAGTTGCTCCACTGGCGGTTGGAGCCGCGCCAGCCCATGGCGAAGAAGCCGTAGATGCGCGCCTTGAAGACGTTGCCGGCCGCCGTGAAGCGGTCGCGCAGCGTGCCGAGGTCGGGGATGAGGCCGACATACCAGAAGAGGACGGACACCGTGCCGTAGGTCGAGACCGCGAACACGTCCCACTCCAGGGGCGAGCGGAAGTTCTGCCAGATGCCGTTCGAGTTCGGGAACGGGAACAGGTAGCCGGGCAGCACGGCGAACCAGATGCGGCCGACGTGGAAGACCGGGAAGATCGCGGCGCAGACGACCGCGAAGATCGTCATCGCCTCGGCCGGCCGGTTGATGGAGGTGCGCCACTTCTGGCGCAGCAGGCAGAGGATGGCCGAGATGAGCGTGCCGGCGTGGCCGATGCCGATCCAGAACACGAAGTTGACGATGTCCCACGCCCAGTTGACCGGGTTGGCGTGACCCCAGACCCCGACGCCCGTGGCGACGAGGTAGATGAGGCCGGAGACCGTGAAGGAGGCGACGATCGACGCGAGGCCGAAGCACCACCACCACCAGACGGGCGTCTTGCCCTCCACCAGGCCGCAGATCTTCTCCGTGATCCAGTGAAAGTCGCGGTGGTTCTCCACCAGGGTCGGCCGCGGCAGCGCCGCCGGGTGGACCTCGGCGAGGATGGCGGGAGCCGGGGTGTTGGAAGCGTGCGCACCCATTACTCGTGCCCTCCCTGCTTCACCGCGTGGGCGGAGCCATGGTCATCGCCATGGGCGGGATGGTTCTTGTTGTTATACTCGACCCGGCTGAGCGGGAGCGCGGAGTAATCGGGCATGTGCGGGTTCGGATTGCGGAGCTTGCCGAGATAGGTCGTGCGCGGGCGGATGTTGAGGTAGCCGAGGACGGCGTAGTCGCGGTCCTGCGCCTTGAGCCGCGAGACCTCGCTGGCCGGGTCCTTGACGTTGCCGAAGACAATGGCCTCGACCGGACACACCTGCTGGCAGGCGGTCTTGATCGTGCCGTCGGGGATCTCGACGTTGCCGCTGGCGCCGGCCTTGCGCTTCTGGGCGATCTTGCCCTGCTGCACGCGCTGGACGCAATAGGTGCACTTCTCCATGACGCCGCGCATGCGCACGGTGACATCGGGGTTCTTCACCATCTTGACCAGCTCCGGCATCTCGCTCTGGTGGCCGAGCGGGCCCATGTAGAGGGCGTCGGTGGCGCGCTTGTTGAAGTCGAAGAAATTGAACCGGCGGACCTTGTAAGGGCAGTTGT
>JAYRDK010000028.1:0-46324 GCA_041909435.1 Lacunisphaera sp. | reverse complement strand
ATGTTCTCCACGGCCAACGACGGCGACGGCCTGCGCCGCGTGGACCTGAACCTGATTCCCACGCAGATTTCGCGCACCACGCGGGTCTACAAGAGCTTCACCGCGGATCTGGATGCCGGCGCCATCGGCGGGGTCACCAACATCGAACCCTACAGCGCGCTCAAGGACCGGCGCACCGCCAACATCCGGGTGCAGCTCACCGCCGAGACCGGCGAGGGCAAATACATCCCCGTCTTCAACAGCCGCGGCGGCCACTACCGGAACCGGCCCATCTCCGGGGGCCTGTCGGCCCTCTATGTGAACCGTTTCGGCCGCGACGGCCGCTTCGGCGTGGTCCTGAGCGGCATCTATCGCCAGCGGGATTACAGCTACACCAAGACCAATCCCAACGGGCGCATCTACTACACCCCCACCGGCACGACGGCGGCGGCCAACCTCTCGAACTGGGACGGCCGGCAGCCGTTTCCGACGCTCTACCGTCCGATGGACTACACCAAATACTCCCAGACCCAGGGCGGCTCGGCCAAGTTCGAATACAAGCTCTCCGACGACTGGTCGGTGTCACTGCTGGGCTTCGCCTACAAGCAGATCGAGGACCAGAACCTCAACCAGTTCTTCCTTGAGCAGTTCAGCGCCCCGACCCGTCCGAGCGAGAGCGTCGGCCGGCTCAAGGTCGGCCGCAACCGCTCCGTCTACAGCTACGACCGCTTCCAGCAGGAAACCCGCGGCCTGCTGTTCAAGGTGGAGGGCAAGCTCAGCACCGACTCCTCGCTCGAGTTCCGGGCCGGCAGCTACCAGAATGAATTCTACGACCGGGACGAGACCGCCACCTTCCTCTACAGCCCGCCGGCCTCCTTCATCACCTTCGACCACGGCGGCCTTTTCCCCAAGGTCACGGTCGAGAACGTGGAGCCGATGATCACCGCCTCGAACTACCAGCTGAGCTCGGCGCCGATCAATGTCGTCGACTCCAACGTGGAATCCAAGCAGGTCAGGCTCGACTACAAGAAGAACTACTTCGCCGACAGCACCGGCTTCGGCTTCACCACCGGCGCCGACTGGCGCGAAACGGAAGCCCGCCGCGACGGCACCACCACCAACTACATCAACAACAGCGCCCGGCTGAACGACATGGGTTTCGTGCCCGACTTCCGGTCGGTGAACTATGACTACCCGGTGCTGTGGGTCGACTACACCAAGTTCGAGCAGACCGTGCTGCCGACCCTGGCCATCAACCAGACCACCACCAACAACGACTCCTGGTCGAGCGACTATTTCTAC
This sequence comes from Lacunisphaera sp., assembly GCA_041909435.1. Taxonomy (GTDB): domain Bacteria; phylum Verrucomicrobiota; class Verrucomicrobiia; order Opitutales; family Opitutaceae; genus Lacunisphaera. Next base: position 45,043 of record JAYRDK010000028.1, on the reverse strand, counting down.
AAGGAGCAGTTGTTCGCCGCCTACGTCTCGGCGAAGTATGGCTGGGAGAAGACCAAGCTCATCGCGGGCGTGCGCTACGACAAGGTGGATTATAACGCGCGTTCCCCGCTGGCCGTCGCGGGCACCTACAACGGCACGTTCACCCCCTCCGGCGGCACCTGGGAAAACGTGCTGCCCTCCGCCATCCTGACCCACTACTTCACGCCCCGCTTCCGCGCCAAGGCCGCCGTCAGCCAGTCGCTCGGCCGCCCGCAATTCGGCGAAATCGCGCAGGCCGTGGTGCGCAATGACCAGAACCTGACCATCACCCGCGGCAACCCGGACCTGAAGCCGCGTCGCGCCGACAACTACGACCTCGCCCTGGAATACTTCTTCAACAAGGACGGCATGGTGGCGGTCAGCTTGTTCGCCAAGGATATCAAGGACGACATCTACACGCAGGCCGTCGACGTGGACATCGACGGGCTCACCTACCGGGCGACCCAGCCGTTCAATTCCTCGAGCTCGAAGATGCGCGGCGTGGAGATCGCGCTGACGCACAACGCGATCCCCGGCCTGCCCGGCCCCCTCGAAAAGCGCGTCGGTGTCGCCCTCAACTACACCAAGCTGTGGGGCGAGATGGACTACCTCTCCGGCACCACCTCCGTGCACCTGGACTCGCTCCAATACCAGCCCGACTACATGGCCAACGCCACGATCTTCTACACCCTGCCCCGCAAGAAGGGTGAATTCCGCATCTCCTACAACTGGAAGGGCCACAGCCCGATCTCCCTCGGCCTGTATCCGTGGCAGACCTACTGGCTGCGCGCCTCCGAGCGCCTCGACGCAGGTTTCCGCTACTCGATCACCAAGAACTTCATCGTGAAGCTGCAGGCGAGGAACCTGACCAACCAGGGCGTCAAACAGGGCTACCTCGCCCCCTACGCGATGAACCGCTACGAGATGAATCAGGACAAGACCTACGCCCTGGACTTTACCTACAAGTTCTGAGCCGCCTACGCACGCGGCCGCGACGTGGGTTCAGTCATCATGAAACAATCTCCAGGCTGTAGGAAATCCGTCGGGTCTGTCTGGTCGTTCGGGCTGCTGGCCGCGGCCTGCCTGTTATCATCGCCGGGTTTCGCGCAGGTGCCGGAAGCCGGGCCCGCGCGGCATCCGCGGCAGTTCATCGCGCATCGGGGGGTTCACCTGCGCTCCACCATTGCCGGGGAGAATTCGTTGGAGGCAATCCGCTATGCCCGGCGGGCGGGGTTCACCACCATTGAGACCGACGTGCGGTTGACCGCGGACGGGCATCTCGTCGTCATGCACGACGAAACGCTGAACCGGACCTGCCTGGCGGCCGACGGGACAAGATTGAAGGAAGCGGTTCCGGTGGAGAGCGTGACCTTGGCCGAGCTCCGGAGAAACTATGTCCTGAAAGCGGCCGAACCGGAGTCGAGAACGCGGGTTCCGACCCTCCGGGAATATCTGGCGGAGTGCCGGCGGCAGAAGCTGCTGCCTTTTATCGAACCGAAGTTATACGATGCCAGTGGCGCCCACTATCGGGATATCATCGGACTGGCCGACGAAATCCTGGGGACCGGCAACTACATCATCACCTCCAACAACCGGGCCAACCGGGTGATCCGCGGCCTCGGCCTCAAGGAAGTGCGCCTGATGGGGATCCTTTATCAAACTACGTTTGAGGAGATGGCGGGCTTGGGCAACACGATCATGGCGATCAGCACTGCGCGGTTTACCGAGGCCGAGTTCTCGGCTCATGCCGCGCGTGCCATCGCGGCTGGCATCCCGATCGAGTCGCATGCCGATGACTATCCTCGCTATGCCATCATCGATGCCCATGCCGTGGATTATGTTTCCACCGACCTGCTGGCGCCCGACCTGGCCGCGAACGCCACGGTTCTCGTCCGTCACCAACGGTTCGAGGATTTCTCCATCGGCGGGCAGGTCCGGGACGGTATGTTGCGGTTGCCCGGGGAGGGGGCCGTGCGCCTCAAAGCCCCCCTTCCGGAGGTGCATTTCGGGGGTGTTTTCCTGGAGCTGGAGATGAAGGGAGAATGCAAGATCCGCCTGGGGGGCCAGCAGTTTTCCATGCGGAATCCGGAGATGCAACGCCGCGGCTATCAACTGATGGTGCACCAGGCGTCGCCCGGTTTTGAGATCATCGCAAGCGGGCCGTGCGAAATCAGGAGCCTCCGCCTGACGTGGGCGGAATTCTGAGCCGCCCGGCCGGCCGGGCGTTACCAGGATTCGCGCCAGACGCCGTCCAGGAGCACCGTGGTCGGCAGTGAGGCGACGCCTCGTTCATTGCGGTGCAACTGGGCGATCACGAGATCCACTGCATTGGCCGCAATGGCTTCATTGCAGGGATCGATTCCGGGCAGGACCCCGTGCGGATGCCACTCGAGGGTCACAACCCGGCGGGCCTGCGGGGCCAGTTCGCGCAGTTGTTTGAGGTTCTCCTTGTTCAGCTGCCAGCCCAGCACGAGCGAGTCAGGCTGGAATTTCTTCAGCCAGCGGCCCAATCCGCGCAGGTCGCCCGGTTCGCTGAACCGCACGGCGTCGTGGGCGATTGCCGGTGTGGGATGGTGCGTGATGAAGGCGGCATGCTGCATGCGGTGGATCCGGCCCTGCACGGTTTCGCTGAAGATGGCGGCCGGACGCGACAGATTTTCACTTCGGAGCCGTTCCAGGGTCTGCCAGACGCTGCGAAAATGGTAGTGGGCGGCCCGGCTGATCACCGGCGCAATCTCGGTGCTGCCGATGATGACCGGCGCCAGGACATGCCAGTCCCAGTTGATCGTGATGCTCTGGTTGCTGGCGGCGGGGGAGATGAGGACGCCGGAGATTCCCCGGGCGCGCAGGATGGAATTGAGCCGGTGCGGGGCCAGGCCACGCTCCCCCAGCCAGAATTCCTCAATGCCTGATCCGAGCTGTTCCGCCCGCTGGCGGGCCGCGGCGGAGACCACCTTGACGTAATGTTGCAGGTGGACCGGCAGTGTTTCCGTTCGCCGGGGCGTGTTTACCCAAACGAAGGCCAAAGTCTCGCGCTCGGCGAGCGGTCGGCTGCGGCGGATGGTCGCCATCAGGGAGCTGACGCGTAGATCAGGCCGGTAATCCAGCTTCGCCGCAATCTGCCGGACCCGCTCCACCGTGGCGGCCGGGATGCTGGGATGGCCGCGCAGCGCGTAGGACGTGCCCCCGGTGCTCAATCCGGCCGCGCGTGCCACATCGGCGAGGGTCACACCTAGGAGTTTTGACATGAGGCGCGGCGGGCAGAAATTCAGTCTGATTTATACGGACCGAACACCGCCTTGATGCGGTAGCTTTCGTCGGTGTCCTCGAGCACATACACGAAAAACTCGGCCCCGCCCGGCATGACGCGGATCACAATGTGTCCCGTGGGTGTTTTCAGGCGGTCGATGTGTAGCGCAGCCAGGGTGGCCTCCATCATGTTGGTGTAAAACACTTCCCGGGGACCAGGATAGGTGGCGGTCGACAGGAAGCGACGGTGCACGGCCATGGCAGGCTGGCTTGCGCCCCAGATGGAAGCCACGGTCACACGCGGCCGCAGAATGCTCAGAAAGAAGGGGCTGTTCGCGTCGTAATTGGCGTGGTGATTGGCCTTGAAGACCTCCACCGGGCCCGTCGCCATCGCGACCGGGCGCTCGATGTCCTTCCATTGGTCCGCGGGGCCGGCGAGTTCCACGTCGCGCACGTCGAGGTCGCCGCCGGTGAAGTAATCGAACTTCCCGTAGGAAACCCTGAAAGCAATGCAGCACTTGTTTTCCGAGGGATAGTTCGTCGGGGGCAGGGAGGATAACTGCGGAAAGTGATTGCGCGCGACCGAGCCCACGCCGGTCCAAACCTGCCCGTTCACCGCGATGTTGCGGATCTCGAATTCCGGATAGCGGGACTTGTGGTGGAGCAGCCCGAGCTGATCATTGCGGCCGGCTTGGAAGCGCTCGACACTCAGGCCGCGGTTGGCCGCCTGCCAGGCGAGGAACTTCCGGTAGTTCTTCATCTTGGCGTCCTCGAGCGGCAGGGGCCAGTTGTAGTCCGGCCAGTTGCGATCGAACATCCGGCGGATCGGAAGGTGTTCCGCGACCTCCGTCAGGCCGCCCAGTTGATAGGCGCCGGAAGCCGAGGTCGGAGAGGCCGCATTGATGGCCCCCATGTGGTCGATGTGGAAATGGGAGATGACCGCCTGGTCGATCTGCTTCTCGGGAAAACGCCCGAGCATGTGGGCGATATAGCGGGCGATCCATTCGCCGGGTTCCCGCGAGGCATTGGGCTTGGGGGGCGTGGTCCAGCCGGGCTCGGCCGGCGCCGCCCCCGCATCCACGAGCAGGGTCGTGCCGTCGGGCAGAATCAGGAAGGCGGTTTCACCCCGGCCGGTGTTGATGTGGTGAATGTCCAGACATCCTTCGGACCATAACGGGAACGGGGAGCCGGCCGCGGCGGCCGGCGCGGGCTCATTGCTGGCGGCGGCAGCGACGCTGAGCACACCGAGGAAAGCGAACAGGGAGCGGATGGGATTAGGCAGGGGCATGACAGACAGACGTTCGGGGTGGAGGGTAAGGAGCGGTCTCCTGCGGCCGGTTAGGTTGGCCGCGCCGGTAGTCTGGAAGTGGTGGAATCTATGCCAATTGGCGTATCACTGAAAGCGTTAAGTGTGAGGCGTGCGGGTGGGTGTTTAACGCATTCAGTAACGCCCGGTTCGTGAGCAGTCCCGGGATTGTTTCATTGTCGGGCAACCGTTCGCCGATGGCACCCAGCATTCTCCCGGCCAGCCATTGCGCGGGAGGAGGCGCTTATATCCATGTCCAACACATCCCAACCGATTGACCAGATTCGATCAAAGTTTTCGTCGCTGAATCCCGGGGTCGCGCATGCTGCGGCCGGGGCCAGCCTGCCGGTGCTTTCTTTGTCTACCGGGCTGGTCGTGGCCGGCGGTGGCATGTCGGGGGTGTGCGCAGCGCTCGCGGCGGCGCGCAACGGGACGAAGGTCGTGCTGGTGCAAAACCGCTCGAGGCTCGGCGGCAATGCCTCCAGCGAGGTGCGGATGCACATTGTCGGAGCCAACTGGCACAAGAACCGCCCCGGCTGGCGTGAGGGAGGGCTCCTGGAGGAACTGCGTCTGGACGATGCCGCCAATAATCCCCGGCGCTGCCGCGAAATGTGGGATCTGTTGCTCTATGACAAAGTCATGGCGGAGCCCAACATCACCCTGCTGCTCGACAGCACGCTGGTCTCGGCGGAGATGAAGGGGGACCGGATCGAGGAGGTGACGGTGCGGTGCGACCCGACGGAGCGGATCTATCGCATCCGGGCGGACCTGTTCTGCGATTGCACGGGTGATTCGCGCCTGGCGCTGGAGGCCGGTGCCGATATGCGACGCGGCCGCGAGTCGCGGGCCGAGTTCGGCGAGTCGCTCGCACCCGAGCAGGCCGACCAGGAAACACTGGGCAGCAGCATTCTTTTCACGTCGCGGAAACACGACCGGCCCGTGCCGTTCACGCCTCCGGCCTGGGCCCGCAAGATGGATGCGGCGCAATTGCAGCGCCGCACCATCAAGTCATGGGAATACGGTTACTGGTGGATCGAATGGGGCGGGCATATGGACACCATTGCCGACAACGAGCGGATCCGCTTTGAACTCCTGGCGATCGTGATGGGGATCTGGGACCACATCAAGAATAGCGGCCGGTTCCCCGACAGCGCGAACTGGGCGTTGGAATGGGTCGGCATGGTGCCCGGCAAGCGCGAAAGCCGCCGCATCGTGGGCGAGCATGTGCTCACGCAGCAGGATCTCCTCCGCGGCGGCCAGTTTGACGATGCCGTGGCCATCGGGGGCTGGCCCTTGGACGATCACCCGCCGGGAGGGTTTGACAGCGTGTCCGATTCACCGGGCCGGCAGGTGGCGACCATGGAGGTCTATGACATTCCGCTTCGTTCCCTCTACAGTCGCAATGTGGCCAATCTGCTGATGGCGGGACGGAACATCAGCGCCAGTCATGTGGCCTTTACCTCCACCCGGGTGATGGGCACGTGCAGTGTAATGGGACAGGCGGCGGGCACGGCCGCCGCCGTTTGCCTCCGTCACGGAATCACCCCGCGGGAACTATATCAGCAGAAAAACCGGCTGCGGGAACTTCAGCAGCAGCTCGTGCTGGATGATCAGACCATCAAGGGCGTGCGCCACGAGTCCCCTAACGATGTCGCCCGTGACGCGGTCATCACGGCGTCGGCGCAGGAAGGTGAGGCGGTCGCTCGCAACATTGTGAACGGCTGGGCGCGTGATTTTCCCGGGAAAAGTGTCCGTTGCCTGCCGGAGCAGGATGTCCCCTTGGAGATGGGCGCCGGGGGCAAAGAAATAGAAAAAGCCATTAACCACTGGGCTGGCCGCATGGGCCCGGACGGGGCTTGGATTGAGCTCCGCTGGAAGGGGCCGCAGCGGATTCGTGAGGTCCAGCTGGTTTTTGATACCGGGTTCCAGCGCGAACTCACGTTGACCTCCTCGGACACCATCAACGAAGGCATCATCCGCGGGCCGCAGCCCGAGACAGTCCGTGATTACGAGCTGCTGGGATGCGGGCCGGGTGAAAGTGCCTGGCGCTCCCTGCTGCAGGTGACCGGAAATCATCAGCGGCTGCGGCGGCATGCATTGCCCGCTTGCGAGCTGCAGTCATTGCGGATTCAAATTTACGCCACTCACGGCGATCCCAGCGCCAAGATCTTCGAAGTGCGGTGCCTGGTTTGACCCCGGCGCCAACCCACCAAGCAACCCCGTTCCCCATGCAAGCCCTCGTTCTCGAGCAGAAACTCAAACTGTCGCTGCGGGATTTCCCGACCGACGACCATCTCGGGGTGCACGATGTGCGCATCGCGATGCATACGGTAGGAATCTGCGGCAGCGATCTGCATTATTACCAGTGGGGGGCGATCGGCCCTTATGTGGTGCGTGCCCCGATGATCCTCGGCCACGAGGGAGCGGGAACCATCACGGAGGTGGGCTCCGCGGTTAAACACCTTAAGGCCGGAGATCGCGTGTGCGTGGAGCCGGGCATCCCCGATCCGAACAGCCGGGCCACGCGCCTCGGTCTCTATAATCTCGATCCGGCCGTGCAATTCTGGGCGACCCCGCCCGTGCACGGATGCTTGCGCCCGAGTCTGGTCCATCCCGCGGCCTTTACTTTCAAGCTGCCGGACAATGTGTCTTTTGCCGAGGGTGCGATGGTCGAACCTCTGGCGGTGGGCATGCATGCCGCCAACAAGGCGAAGATCCGCCCGGGCGATGTCGCCGTCGTCATCGGCGCGGGTCCGATCGGGGTGGTCACCGCGCTGTCGGCGCTGGCGGGAGGCTGTAGCCGGGTTTTCATCACCGACGTGGTCGCGCCCAAGCTGGAAAAGGCGGGACGCTATCCTGGCATCACGCCGGTCAATGTGCGGGAACAAAAGCTTGCTGAGGTGGTGATGGCCGCTACGGACGGGTGGGGCGCGGATATCGTCTTCGAGGCCAGCGGCAGCGAACAGGCGATGCGCGGGATCTTTGAACCGCTCTGTCCGGGAGGGTGCATCGTCTTCATCGGCATTCCTGCCGCGCCCATTCCCTTCGACATTTGCGCCGCCCAGGCAAAGGAAGCGCGGATCGAAAGCGTGTTCCGGTATGCCCATGTCTACCCGCGGGCGATCAACCTGATGAGCGCGGGCAAGATCGACGTGAAGCCGCTGATCACGGACAGATTCGCGTTCAAAGACTCCATCAAGGCCTTCGAATTCGCGGCCAACCTGCCGCCGACCAGCATCAAGGTGCAGATCGAATTGACGTGATCAACAAAGCAGGGGTTGGGGCGAAGTGGCACCGGACGGGACACTGAGGCTATCCGATAAACCCCGGGTTCAATTTGCGGCGACGTGCCGCGAGTGCCTTCCCGGCCTGCCGGAGTCCCGAATGCTCGGATTGAGCGTCAGCCAGGATTCGATGATCTCGTGCAATTCCGGAGTGAATTCAATGGCCCGGCGTCGTGGCTCGCGGTGTCTTCGCCAGTCGCTACGAGGGGCTTCAGGTCATCCGCTTTTGCTAGGTGTGATTCGGATGAAGCTGGTTGTGAGTTTGGCAAATATGCGTTTTCGGAACACTGTTCGCCGAATAGCCATGCGGAAAGGCTTCTGGTCGTCAGGGTCACTTCCCCCGCTGCATTTCAAGAAAACCCGGCAGCTCAACGAGTTGCCGGGGGTTTTTGATTTTCCGGGGCGCTTCACTGCTAACAAAAACGGCCGTTGATCCTAACGGATCGCCTGCGCGGGGCGAAATTTCCGCCTTCAATCATAGATCCACGGGACGCCGGTGAAGGTCGTCCGCGCCGTTTTCGCGCGGGGTTTCCCCGTTTGCGGCGTGATGGGCACGAGCACCACGGGGCAGGGGGATTTGCGCAGGATCTCGCGGGTGGTGCTGCCGGCGATGAGATCATGCATCGCCCCATGGCCGTGCGAGCCGATGACGATGTAGTCGGGATTGATCCGGCGTGCGCTGCGCAAAATGACCTCGGCGGGCGGTCCCTCGTGCAGCACCATCTTTGTTCCGGGCAGGCGTTTGTTGAACCAGTGCTGCAGGGCCTGCAGCTTGTGGGCCGAGGCCTTCCGCGACTTTCGGTTGAACGAGACGACCTGGGTCGCGGTGAAGGCGTCGAAACCGTAGATCGCGGGCGGAAAAGACGGCACCGCGTGCAGCAAAACCAACTGGCTGCCGAGCGCCTTGGCCAGATCGGCCGCCGCGTTGCAGACGCGAACCGTCGCGCCCGAGAGATCAACAGGAACCAGGATTCTTTTCATAGTAAGGCAGGTTAGTCCCGGTCCCGGCCGGCGGCTGCGCGTCAATTGGCGCATGCCAGCCGGAATTTGGCCTCCGCGTCCCGGCCCTGGCGTCATCGGGGGGGCGTGGCATCTGACTGATCGGAGATTTTTGGCTTCCGGCAGGGTGCCGCAGCGGCTTGGCTTGGCCCGCCTCATGCAGAAAGTGAAGAAAGCCCTGCGGTTCACCGGCCTTGGCCTCCTGCTGGTCCTCGTCGCGCTGCAGTTCCACCGCTCGCCCCGCAACACCGGCGTCAGCGAGGGGCCGGAGTCGATCGTCGCGCGGGAGGAGGTCCCGGCCAACGTGCGCCAGATCCTCGCGCGGGCCTGCTATGACTGCCACTCGAACCACACGAAGTATCCGTGGTATGCCGCGGTGCAGCCCGTCGCCTGGTGGCTCAATGATCATGTGACCCACGGGAAGTCCGAGCTGAATTTCTCCGAGTTCGCCGCCTACGACGCCAAGCGCGCCGTCCGCAAGCTGCAGTCCGTGGCCGACGAGGTGCACGAACGCCACATGCCGCTCAAATCCTACCTGCTCGCGCACCCCGAGGCGAAACTCACCAATGCCGACGTCGCTCTTGTCACCACCTGGGCCGAGGACCTTGCCGACGACATCGAGTCCCGCTGACCCGCCTTGCCGTAACCACCTGCACCGTCCGTCCGTCTTTCCCGCTTCCACCATATGAAATCACTGCCCCGCCTGCTTGCCTCTCTCGCCGTCCTGTTCGCCGGTTCGATCGCCTTTGCGGCCGACGCCGCCCCCGCTGCCGCCGCCCCGGCGGAAAAAAAGCCGGAGACCGAACTCACCCAGAAAATGGACAAGATGAACGCGGCCTTCCGCAAGCTCCGCCGTCAGGCCGGCGATGCGACGAAGACCGCCGAGTCCCTCGAACTGGTGGCCGCGCTGCGCGATGCCTCCGCGGCGTCCGTCAAGCTGGAGCCCGCCCGCGCCGCGACCATCCCCGAGGCCGGCCGGAAGAAGTGGATCGCCGACTACCAGGCCAAGATGGGCGAGCTTCAGGCGCAGATCGACAAACTCGAGGCCGCCCTCAAGGCCGGCCAGCATGAGGAAGCGACCAAGATCGTGCAGGCCATGGGTGCCCTGCAGAAGGAAGGTCACAAGGAATACAAGATCGAGGACAAGAAGTGATGCGGGAAACCTGAGGCCTGAAGGGCCCAAGCTGCTAAAAACCGCTGTCCCTCAGCGGTTTTTTTGTTATCCCCCATGGCGTGAAAGCCTCCGAATTTTTTGCCCTGCCTCCGTCGCTGGCCCGGTTCGCCAAGTTTTTTCCCGCCAGCTCCACCCCTTGGGACTGGCTGAAGCAGGTCGGCGCCGCGCTGGAGGGCATCGAGGCCAATCCCGCCGGCCCGAAGATCCCGCCGGGGGTGCACATCGAGGGCAGGGTCTGGCTCCACGCCTCGGTCAAGCTGCCGCCCTTTGCCGTCATCCAGGGCCCCGCCTACATCGGGGCCAGCACCCAGATCCGCCCCGGCGCGTTCATCCGCGGGAATGTCATCGCCGGCGAGCACTGCGTCCTCGGCAACTCCAGCGAGTTCAAGAACTGCCTGCTGCTCGACGGCGTGCAGGCCGCGCATTTCAACTACGTGGGCGACTCGCTCCTCGGCAACGGCGCGCACCTCGGCGCCGGCGTCATCTGCTCCAACCTCCGCCTCGACCAGGGCGAGGTCACCGTGCGGCTGCCGAACGGCACCGTCGGCACCGGCCTGAAGAAGTTCGGCGCCGTGATCGGCGACAAGGCCGAGATCGGCTGCAACGCCGTGCTCAACCCCGGTTCGCTGATCGGCCCGCGCGCCCTGGTGATGCCGTGCACGGCCTTCAGCGGCTATGTGGCGGCCAGCACCGTCGCCCGCACGCGCCACGCCATCACGACGATGCCACGGCGGGACTGAGCTTTCGGAATTTAACCGCATAGAGCGCATAGGGCGCAAAAAGCTGCCGGTAAATTCGGGCGCCTTTATTTTGGCTTTCGTGTTCGTTGTCGTTGAAACCGCTGCGGAACTTAATCGCCGCATGAAATCCATTACCGAACTGTGTAATCAGGTCAGGCAGACATCCTACGATATTCACGTCTATCATGCACACGGACATCTCGAAAAGGTCTACGAAAACGCCCTCGCGCACCGGCTGAGGAAGCTCGGACTGGATGTGAAGCAGCAACATGGAATTCAGGTTCTGGATGAAGACGGCACGCCCCTCGGCGACTACCTGGCGGACTTGCTGGTCGACAACCAATTGGTCGTTGAGCTTAAAACCGCCCGGACGTTGGCGCCGGAACACGAGGCGCAAATACTCGGCTATCTGAAGTCTTCCCGAATAGAGCACGGCCTTCTTATCAACTTCGGTTCATTCAAATTCGAGATTCGTAAATTTGCCTGGTCCCCTGTTTTCCAGGCTGGTCGGGCTGGTCCCCGATAGTTCGTTCTTTGCGATCTTTGCGTTCCTTGCGGTAAAACTGTCCCCCGGCCAGCCCTTCAACTTTCACCTTTCAACCCGTGCGGTTCTTCCTTCCACTCAGTTCATGCCTCGTATTCTGACCGGCATCACGCCCTCCGGCACCCTTCACATCGGCAACTATTTCGGCGCCATGCGCCCGGCCATCGAGCTGCAGGCCGGCGGCGACGCCTACTATTTCATCGCGGACTACCACTCGATGACCGTGCTGACCGACGCCAAGGAACGCCTCGGCTACACCCACGGCATCGCCCTCGACTGGCTGGCCTGCGGCCTCGACCCGGCCAAGGCCGTCTTCTGGCGCCAGAGCGACATCCCCGAGGTCTGCGAGCTCACGTGGATGCTCGGCACGCTCGCCCCGATGGGCCTGCTCGAGCGCGCGCACAGCTACAAGGACAAGACCGCCAAGGGCATCTCGCCCAACTTCGGCCTCTTCGCCTACCCGGTGCTCATGGCCGCGGACATCCTGCTCTTCGACACCAACATCGTCCCCGTCGGCAAGGACCAGAAGCAGCACCTCGAGATGACGCGCGACATGGCGATCAAGTTCAACCTCACCTACGGCGAGACCCTCGTCGTGCCCGAGGAACGCATCGCCGAGGCGGTCGCGACCATCCCCGGCCTCGACGGCCAGAAGATGTCCAAGAGCTACGGCAACACGATCGAGATCTTCGGCGACGAGAAGGCCCTCCGCAAAAAGATCATGGGCATCGTCATGGATTCGCGCACGCCCGCCGAGCCCAAGCCCGACGCCGACAAGAACCTCGCGATCCAGCTGCTGCGTCACGTGGCGCCGAAGGACGTCGCGGCCGACTTGGAGAACCGCCTCCGCGCCGGCGGCCTCGGCTACGGCGACCTGAAGAAGGCGCTGTTCGAGCATTACTGGAATTTCTTCGCCCCGTATCGCGCCAAACGCGCCGAGCTCGCGGCCAATCCCGATTACGTGGAGCAGGTCCTGCGCGACGGCGCCGTGCGCGCGCGCGCCGTGGCCGAGAAGACCATGGCCCGCGCCCGCAAGGCGTGCGGGTTGCGGTGACTCATTGGTTGATCGCGAATCCGCTAAAAACTTTCATCGGGTGCGATGGAAAATAAACCTGATCCATCGATTGCTTTCCCGCTGAGGGCTATTCAGCTAGCGTCGGAGTTGTCGACGCTACTCGATCATCCTCTCACCTCTGATGCGAATGTTGCAACTGGGCCGATTGGTGAGAGGTGGCTCAACATGATGGATCGAAATCATGCAGGAGACACGTTAGGAAGAGATATTGCCCTAACATTGCTCCTAAAGCTCGCCAGTGAGCTTCGATATATTGCCGAGAGGGCTCCCGAGCTTCTTGAGAAATTCCAAGGAAAATTGAGGGGTGATTCCGATGTCGGTAACTACTACGGCACTCGTTATGAGATTAAAATTGTCCATGATTTGATCCGTAGAGGAGAGGATTTCCGACTGGGCCCAAAAAAGGGTGCGGACTTCATTGTTACGAATAGTGAGGGGGAATTGATCATCGAATGCACAAGCAAATTGATTCAAGATATGGGTAAGGCTGTTTCTGCTGAAGACTTGTTGAGGAAAGTCTGTGGGGCGCTTCAGGAAAAGGCGGCTCAAGCCGGACGTTCAGAGTCCGTTATCATCTGCATTGATATTACCAACTTGGGCGCTGTGACCTTGCTGAATGATTTTACGCTATTCGATCTGCAGCGGACCGATACGCTTATTGGCGAGGTGCTAAAACTGGGTGTCGGGGCCCTAGTGATACATTGTCTTAAGGTTAGGGTTACTGACCAGAAAGTTGTGGGAGCCGGTTGGGAGTATTCAGGTATCAAGAACCCTAATTGTGCATTGGCAGTGGCCAAGTATCTGAGCAAGATGCCAGAAGAAAATCGCTCGGGAACGTGGAGCTCGCGAATCCCATATATGCCGTGACGCTCTTTGTGGCATAATGAACTTTGATCACACTGAGATCGGCCGCCAGCGCCAGCGCACGATCTTTGTCGCCGGCGTCGGCGGGCACCGTCCGGCGGTGCCCGTAAGCCAGGCCGAACTCGAAAAGGCCGCGCAGGCGGCGATGTCACCCGAGGCCTGGGCCTATGTGGCGGGCGGCGCCGGGCGCGAGTCCACGCTGGACGCCAACCGGACCGCGTTTGAAAAGTGGCGGATCGTCCCGCGCGTGCTGCGCGACGTCGAGCAACGCGACCTGTCCATCGAGCTGTTCGGCCAGCGGCTGCCGTCGCCGCTGCTGCTTTGTCCGATCGGCGTGCTGGGGATGGTGCACAAGGAGGCCGATCTCGCCGTGGCGAAGGCCGCGGCGGCTTTGCGCGTGCCGTATATCTTTTCCAACCAGGCGTCCGTGCCGATGGAGGAGTGCGCCGCCGTCATGGGCGCCGCGCCGCGCTGGTTCCAGCTCTATTGGAGCCGCTCGAACGAACTCGTCGCGTCGTTCGTGAAGCGCGCCGAGGCCTGCGGCTGCTCGGCCATCGTGCTGACGCTCGACACGACAATGCTCGGCTGGCGGCCGCGCGACCTCGACCTCGGCTCGCTGCCGTTCATGCAGGGGCAGGGGATTGCGCAGTATACGAGCGATCCGGTGTTTCGTTTGGAATTGGGTAGGGCGAATCCTCCGGATGAGCCGCGGCTCGTCGGGACGACTCGCCCTACCGATCAAATTCCCAAGCCGCCGCTGAACCTGCAGACCATCGCCACGGCGCTCGCGCAGAAGGCTAATTTTCCCGGCGGGCTCATGAGGAACCTCACGTCCGGCGACCCGCGCGCGGCCGTGCAGCGGTTCATGACGACCTACTCGCGCCCGTCGCTGCAGTGGGACGACCTGAAGTTCCTCCGTCAGCACACGAAGCTGCCCGTCCTGCTGAAGGGTGTGCTGCACCCCGACGACGCGAGGAAAGCGGTCGAGACCGGCGTCGACGGCCTGATCGTCTCGACCCACGGCGGCCGGCAGATCGACGGGGAGATTGCCGCGCTCGACGCCTTGCCGGCGGTGGCCGAGGCGGTGAACGGCAAAATCCCCGTGCTCTTCGACAGTGGCGTGCGCGGCGGGGCGGATGTGTTCAAGGCCATCGCCCTCGGGGCAAACGCGGTCTGCCTTGGGCGGCCCTACGTTTACGGACTGTCCATTGCCGGACAGAGGGGCGTCGAGGAAGTCATCGGCAACGTGCTGGCCGAGTTCGACCTGACGCTCGGGCTGGCGGGTTGCACGAGCGCGCGTGGGGTCACCCCTGCTGCCCTGGCTCGAATGTAGGGTCGCCGCTCGCGGCGACCTCGCGTGTTAGGTCGGCGCAAGCGCCGATCCTACATGACGCAACCCCTCAGATCACCGTGTAGCGCGGCTCCGGCAGGGCGGCGATGCGCTCCATGATGCGCTGGGCCGCGATCTCGTAGCGGGCCTTGCCGGCGGTCGGGTCGTCATATTCGGCGGCGGCGATCGGCGGGCCGAAGACCACGGTCACGGGCGTGCCAAAACTAGGGATCTTCGCGCCCTTGCCGAACGCAGCGAAGGAGCCGTAGACGCGGCAGGGCACGACCGGCACGCCGGTCTTGCACGCCATCAGGCCGACGCCGGCCTTGGCCTTCTGTAGTTGGCCGTCGGGCGAGCGCGTGCCCTCGGGGAAAAGCACGACGGCGCGGTCATCCTTGAGCGCCTGCAGGACCTTCTTGATGGCTCCGATGTCGCCGCTGTCGCGCTCGACGGGGATGGTCTCCACCTGGTCGAGCCACCAGGCGAGGAGCCGGTTGTTCCAGAGGCTCTTGCGGGCGAAGAAGCGCATCTGCTTGGCGATCTGGCTGCCCACCATCGGCGGGTCGAGGTGGCTGGCGTGGTTGGAGGCGATGAGAAACGGCCCCGACTCGGGAAAATTGTCCGTGCCGGCCACCTCACCGCGAAACCACATGCCATGGATCGTGCCGGCGAGGAAATGGAAGAAGCCGTAGAACGGCCGCATCGTCGCGTGGTCAGGGGTGCGGGGCATTGTTCGGGATTCAGTTTGGCCACAAAAAGTCACTAAAAGACACAAAAAACAGCTGACTGGATGGCTCTGCTTTTTTGCGCCTCCTTGTGGCTGTCCGGTCAGGGCAACTTGGCGGCGATCAGCGCGGCCATCTTCTCCACGACCTGCTCGAGCGAGATGAAGGTCGAGTCGATGTCGATGGCGCCGGCGGGGCAGGTGAGGGGCGAGGTCTTGCGCGAGGAATCGAGCCGGTCACGCTCGGCGATGGAGTCTTGGCCGCCCTCCTTCGCCCGGCGCTTGGCGCGCTCGGCGGGATCGGCATGCAGGAAGAAGCGGAAATCGGCTGCCGGAAAAATCACCGAGCCGATGTCCCGGCCCTCCATGACAAGCCCGCGGAACCCGTGCTGCCGGGCCACGTCCACCTGGCCGCGCTGGTAACCGAGCAGCACGTGCCGGACCTCGGGGATGGCGGCGTAGTGCGAGACGTGGTCGTTGACGCTCTGGCCGCGGATCTCGCTGCTCGCGGGTTCGCCGCCGATGAGCATCTGGGCCGACCGGCCGTTGAGCCGGGTGGAAAACTTCAGGTTGCCGAGCGCCGCCTTGAGCTTCGGCAGGTCGGTGTGCGGCACGCCGAGGCGCAGCAGCTCGTAGGTGATGTGCCGGTAGAACGAGCCGGTGTCGACGTGGAGCAGGTTGAAGCGCTCGGCGAGGATCTTGGACGACGACGACTTGCCGGAGGCGGCGCCGCCGTCGATCGCGATGATGATGAAGGGCGGGTTCGCCATGAAGGGCTTAATGAGACGCAGCCCGCAGGCCGGCCAGCAAGTCAAAGAATGCCGGGAAGGTCTTCACGCAGCAGGCGGGATCCTTGATCGTGAGCCAGGATTGGCCGTTTTTCAGCAGGTCGTGGCAACCGAGGATGCCGAAGCTCATGGCGAAGCGGTGGTCGTGGTAGGTCTCGATCTCGACGCCGGGCACCAGCGGACGCGGGTGGATTTCCAGGGAATCCTCGGTCTCGATGACATGTTGCCCGAGCTTGGTCAGTTCGCGCGCCATGCCGGCGACCCGGTCGGTCTCCTGCTTGCGGGTGTGGGCGATGCCGGAGATTTTGGTCGGGCCGTCGAGCAGCGGGGCGATGGCCGCGAGCGTCAGGAACGTGTCCGAGAATTCGCGGAAATTCCGGTCAAGGCCGCGCCGGTCGCGGGCGACCGCGGCGATCACCTCGCTGAATTTCATGTCGCCCTGGAGCGGGCCGCCGTAGTTCGGCAGCGTGAGCGCGCCGCCGGTGACGACCGGCAGGGTGAGAAAATAACTCGCGGCCGACGCATCCCCCTCGATCCGGTAGTCGGCCGGCGCGGCGGCGAACTGCCGCACCATCGCCTCGGTCATCGTCACGAAGGGCTTGGAGCCGGCCTCGCCCTTGAGCTTCACCGTGAGCGGGGATTTCGCGTGCGGCGCGACCATCAGCAGCGCCGAGAGCATCTGGCTGCTCTCGGAGGCGTCGAGCTCGACCGGGCCGCCGCGCAGGCCGGCGGTCCGGAGCGTGAACGGGAAGCTGCGCGCGCTGGCTTTCGCGCCCTGCGATTCCAGCGCCTCCAGCAGCGCGCCGATGGGACGGCGGCGCATGGCCTCGTCACCGTCGAAGTGGTAGGTGCCGTCGGGGTGCAGGCAGACGAAGGCGGTGAGGAAGCGCGCGGCGGTGCCGGCGTTGCCGACGTCGATCTTCGCCTCGCGGACGGGGATCTCGCCGCCGCGGCCGGCGATCGTGATGGTCAGGGCCTTTTCGTCGGTGACGATGAGAAACCCGAGGGCGCGCAGCGCGGCGACCATGATGTGGGTGTCGCGGCTGAAGAGGGCGCCGTGCAGGGTGGTCGTGCCCCGGGCCAGCGCGGCGAGGATGAGGGCGCGGTTGGTGATGCTCTTGGAACCGGGCAGCGTGACACTGCCGCGCACCGGCCGGGTGAAGGGCACGATGGGAAGTTTGTCGGGATAGGCGCTCACGGGTTCGGCCGGAACTGGTCGCGATAGGCCCGGCCGCGCTCGAGGATGGCCTGCACCTCGAACCAGTCGCGGTTGGCGAGCGCGCGCTCGAGGCCGTGCAGTTCCTCCTGGTAACCGCGCACGGCGCGAAGCACCTCGTCGCGGTTCTGGTCGAGGATGGTCTTCCAAAGCTTGGGGTCGCTGCCGGCGATGCGGGTGGTGTCGCGCAGGCCGCCGCCGGCGAAGTTGCGCCAGCGGACGTCGCGCTTCGCGAGGCTGGCGCAAAGGGTCGAGGCCAGCACCTGCGGCAGGTGGCTGATGTGCGCGACGATCTCATCATGCGCGTCGGGCTCGATGGTGGCGACGTCGGCCTCGAGCGAGGTCCAGAACGCCGCGACGCGCTCCGCGGCCTTGGGGTCGGTCTCGGGCAGGGGCGTGACAAAGACCGTGCGGCGCACGAAGAGGTCGGCCTTGCCGTGTTCCCAGCCGGTCTTCTCGGAGCCGGCCATCGGGTGGGAGCCGACAAAATGGGTGCCGCCGGCCAGCGCCTTGTGGCCCAGGCGGCAGATCTCGCCCTTCACGCTGCCGACATCGGTGACGATGGCGCCGGTCGGGAGCGAGGCGGCGATCTGGCCCACCAGCGGCCCGATGAGGTCCACCGGGGTGCAGATGACGACCAGCTGGGCCGTGCGCACGGCATCGGCCGGGGTGTCGGCCACGGCGTCGCACCACGGCTGGCCCTGGAGTTGCAGGCGCGTCTCAGGCCGGCGGGCCCAGACGGTCAGGTGTTTCGTCGCGCCATAATGCCGCGCCGCCCGGGCCACGGAGGCGCCGAGGAGGCCGGGAGCAAGGATGGCGATGCGGTCAAACATGCCCCAAGGCAAAGCGGCCGGCCCGGGATTGTCGAGCTTGCCGCGCAGCGCCCGCCGCCGTCCGGAAACTTGTAACGTATTATATTACAAATTTCCTAGCGGGCTCCGCCGTTGCCTTTTGGCGGCGGGCGGGGTTGGGTGCATCCCGCGCATGAATTATGACAAAGTGCCGGAGCGGACCGAAGCTCCTGTGAGGCCTGCGCACCGCCGCCTCACCAGGTGGCTGACGGCCGCCGGGCTGCTGTTGGTGGCCGGGCTCGCGGTCTGGTGGCAGATGGTGCGGGCGCCCGCGGCGGCGCCCGCCGGCCAGCCGGAGCTGGCGGCCCGGGTCGCCGGACTCGAGATGCGGCTGGAGAGCCTGCGCATCCGGCTGGCGGCGCTGCCGCCGGAGGCCGTCCCGGCCACGCGCCGGGCCCTGCTGGAGGAGGCGGTCGCCGGGCAGAATGAGCTGCTCAAGCTGCACGTGCCGCCGGTGCCGGCGGATCTCGAGCGCCTGGACGAGTGGCAGGCGCAGCTGGACGACGCGCGCGCGCGCGAGCTGGACCGGCAAAGCCGCGCCCTTGAGACGGAGGCCGAGGAACTGCGCCGGCAGAAACAACCGGCGGCCGCCGCGGAAAAGCTGCGGGAGGCCCTGCGGCTGCAGCGCGAGGTGAACGCGGGCATGGCCGCGCGGACGTTGAAAAGCTACGGTCGCGAGGCGCTGCTGCAGCAGCGCCTCGGCGAATGGGAAACCGTCCCCGGCGGGCCGGTTGCGGCCGCGCTCGCGGGACCGGGCGAGGCGGAGCGGCAGACCGGGCTCTTCGCGCCCGAGCAGGACGCGGTGCGGGCCTTGGACGCCGCCGCGGCCGCGCACCTGCGGCGGCGGGAATTATTCCAGGCGCAGCAGCAGTTCGGGCCGGCGGGGGAAAGGCTCGAGGGGGCCGTCCGACAATTTCCACAGTCCCGGGCGGTGGACGAGCACCTGCGGGAACGGCTGGCCTATCTCCGCCGCCGGGCGGACGATCTCGGGGCCATCCAGGACCAGGCCTACGATCTCCTGTTGCCGTGGCCCGGTCACGGCCCGTCGGCCCTGATGAATTCACCGGTGCCGCAGGTGTTGTTTTCCCTGGTGATGAATTCCAACCCCAGCCGGAACGCGGGGCGCATGCGGCCGGTGGACTCGGTGAATTACGCCGAGGCCGCGGAGTTTTGCCGCCGGCTGGGCTGGGTGCTGGGGGCCGCCGTGCGGCTGCCGGCGGCGGAGGAGTTGTGCGCGGCCCGCGGGGAACGGGCGGTCAAAGCCGGGGAGGACGGGTGGGACGAGTGGGTCGCCGCCGGGGCCGGGGATGCCGTCACGGCGCCGGTATTGGGCCCGGACGGCGCGGTCAGGAACCAGCCGCGGACGGAACGCTCGCGCACGACCGCTTTCCGCGTGGTCGTGGAAGTCGATTTGCTGGCGGCGCGGTGAACATTGGAGGCGGGACCATCAGTCCCGCGGGTTTTCGGCAGCGCTGCCTCGCGGGACTGATGGTCCCGCCTCCAAGCAAGTCACTTGCCGCCGAGCTTCAGCACCCGCGTGAACTCCGCCGGCCGGACGGGCGAGACGGACAGCCGGCTCTGGCGGACCAGTTCCATGGCCTTGAGCGTGGCGTCAGCCTTGATCTGGGCGAGGGGGAGGGGAGTGGCGAGCGCCTTCACAGGGGCAAGCTCGACGGCGACCCAGCCGGGTTCGTCGGCGGTGGTGTCGGGGAAGGCGGGCTTGGTCACCCGGGCCACGCCGACGATGCTCTTGGATTCGCCGCTGTGGTAGAAGAGCACCTCGTCGCCGGGGCGCATGGTGTTGAGGTTGATCCGGGCCGCGTAGTTGCGGACACCGGTCCAGTCGGTGCGCTTGTCACGGACGAGGTCGTTCCACGAGTAGGTCTCGGGTTCGGATTTCACGAGCCAGTATTGCGTTGTCATCGGGGGGGCTGCTTGGTCGGATGCGGGAGGAATGAATGAGCCGGATCCGGAACTAGCCAAAAAAGCCCACCGGGCACAAATGATTCTTTACGGGGTCATGATCCTCTTCGGCATCCTGCCCTTTGTCTTGCTGTGGCTGAAAAACCGCGGAGTATTCAACTGATCATCCGCCCCGTGGTATGAACAAAACCCTGCTCGTCATCCGGATCCTGTTTATCGCGCTGTGCGCCGTGGCGAGCTGGCTGGTGTGCTATACGGTCGAGGAGTGGGACCACCGGCGCGGGCTGGCCGTGTCCATCGGCCTGATGATCGGCGTCCTCGTGGTGCTGGTCGACCTGATGCTCAAGGGCTTTTCCCTGCGCGGGCTGACGGCGCTGACCTTCGGCCTGGGCATCGGGGCGCTGATCGCCTGGCTCATCTCCACCTCGCCGCTACTCAAGGAGGGCGACCCTTCGATCATCTACCTGGTGCAGCTGGCCCTGTTCCTCATCTGCACCTACCTCGGCACCGTCATCGCCCTGCGCGGCAAGGACGACTTCAACCTCGTCATCCCCTACGTCCGTTTTGTGCCGCACGAGGTGGATGTGCCGCTGGTCGTCGTCGACACCAGCGCGCTGATCGACGGCCGCATCGCGAAGGTCTGCCAGACGCAGTTCCTCGGGGCGGCGCTCATCATCCCCTCCTTCGTGCTCACGGAGTTGCAGGCCATCGCGGACTCGCCCGACCCGGTGAAACAGGCCCGCGGCCGCCGCGGCCTGCAGGTGCTGAACGAGCTGCGCGCGATCAAGCACATCGACATCCGCATCCACCAGAGCGAGGTCGCCCGCCGGCAGGACATCGAGGCCAAGCTCGTCTTCCTCGCGCAGTCCATGCGCGCCAAGCTGCTCACGACCGACACCAACCTGGCCACGATGGCGAAGTTCCAGGGCGTGGCCTGGCTCAACCTGCACGCGCTGGAGAACGCCCTCCGCCCCGAGCTGGTCATCGGCGAAAGCATCGCCCTCGAGCTGGTCAAGCCGGGCAAGGAGGACGGCCAGGCGCTCGGCTACCTCGCGGACGGCACCATGGTCGTCGTGAACAACGGCCGGGCCTTTGTCGGCAAACGGGTGACGGCCGAGATCATCGGCGTCCTGCCCAGCGCCGGCGGCAAGATGATCTTCGCCAACCTGCTCGGCGAGACCGAGACGGCGTGAGGCAAGGCGGGATCGCTGATCCCGCCACTGGAGGGCCGGTCTCCTGACCGGCCGCGGTCGGCCGGGAGCCCGACCCTCTACCAAGCAGGCGGGATCAGCGATCCCGCCCTACAATAATCCCTCGGCAGAAACTTTTCCCTTGCCGTCCTAACTGTCCTAGTGCAACTAGGACGGCGTGCTCCCGTTCTCCATCGAACTGAAACCCGGCCTGCCGATCACGGAGCAGGTGATTTTCGCCGTGAAAAAGGCCGTGGTCGCCGGGCAGCTGAAGCCCGGTCAGTCCTTCCCGTCGGTGCGGACGGTCAGCCAGGAGCTGCAGATCAACCCCAACACGGCGCACAAGATCGTGGCGGCGCTCGTCGCGCAGGGCGTGCTGGTCACGACCCCGGCCGTCGGCAGCGTGGTGGCCGAGCAGGCCGCCGGTGACCGCACGGAGCGCGCCGAGCTGCTCGGGGCCGAGCTCGAGCGCGTGGTCGTCGAGGCCAAGAAGCTCGGCCTGACCCTCGACGAGGTGTCCGCCGGCCTCGCCGCGCACTGGAAGAAACTCGGCCGCAAATAATCTCTCCCATGAACATCATCGAAACCAACCGGCTCTCGCGGCGCTACTGGCGCACCGAGGCGCTGCGCGACCTGACGCTCGCCGTCCCCACCGGCAGCGTCTTCGCCCTGCTGGGGTCCAACGGGGCGGGCAAGACCACCGCCATCAAGGTGCTCATGAACCTGCTCCCGCCCTCGGGCGGCTCGGCCACCGTCCTCGGCGTGGACTCGCGCCGGCTCGGTGAAAAGGAACGGGCACAGATCGGCTACGTCTCGGAGAACCAGAAGCTGCCGCTGTGGATGACGGTCCGGCAGCTGCTCGACTATTGCCGCCCGTTTTACCCGACATGGGATACCGCCCTCGAGACCAAGCTGCTCGCGCAGTTCGACCTGCCGGCGGACCGGAAGCTGAAGCATCTTTCGCGCGGGATGCTGATGAAGGCCGCGCTGCTGTCGACGCTCTGCTACCGGCCCAAGCTGCTGGTGCTCGACGAGCCCTTCAGCGGGCTCGACCCGCTCGCGCGCGACGACTTTGTGCGCGGCATCCTCGAGGCCTCGGAACTCGGGGACTGGACCGTGCTGGTGTCGTCGCACGACATCGAGGAGGTCGAGCGGCTGGCGGACAATGTCGCCCTGCTTGAGAACGGCCGCCTGCGCTTCAGCGAGACCACCGAGTCGCTGCTCGGCCGTTTCCGTCGCATGGAAGTGACGGTGCCCGGCCCGGTGACGCTCGGCGCGCCGCCGGCCGGCTGGCTGGAGCTGGAGCAGAAGGGCGGGCTGGTGAGGTTCATCGTCACGAATTTCGACCGGGAGACGCCGGAGAAGACCTGCCGCGAGTATTTTCCCGAGGGCTCCGCGGTGGCGCACCCGATGACCCTGCGGGAGATCTTTGTGACGCTCGCCCGCGAGACCCGCACCCAACCCAAAGGAGCCGCCGCATGAACCTCACCTGGCACATCATCAAAAAGGACCTGCGTGCCCTCCAGTGGCCGCTCTTGCTCTGGATCGCGCTGATTGTCGCCAAGCTGGGCGTGGGCGTGACGCTGCTGAACGCCGACGGCACGGAAGGCTTCGATTGGTTCAACAAGATGGACGCGCTGGCCAAGGTCTTGTCCGCCTTTGAATTCGTCAGCTTCGTGCTGACCGCCGCCATCATCCAGCAGGATCTCATGGTCGGCACGACGGCCTTCTGGATGACGCGGCCGATCTCCGGCGCGCGCCTCCTGCGGGCCAAGCTGATTTGCATCAGCCTGGTGTTCATCGTGGCGCCGGTGCTGGTGACTTTGCCGTGGTGGCTGGGGTGCCGCCTCGGCCTCAGCGAAATTGGCTGGGCGGTGACGGAAACCGTCGCCGCCCAGGCAATCGCGGTCCTGCTCGGCCTGCTCTGGTCCGTGGTGACCGATGGTTTCGCCCGCTTCCTGATGTGGACGCTGGTGACGCTGTTCGCGACGCCGATGCTGACGGGGATCATTGCCTATTACGCTTCCCGCCATCAGGCATCGTTTCTGCCGGACTTGGTGGCCACCCGTTTCCTGCTGGTCGTCCTCCTCGCCCTCGCGGGTGTCCTTGTGGTGGTCGTGCACCAGTTCCTGACGCGGAACCTCGCGCGGTCCATCGCCATCATCGCGGGCACCGTGGGTTTGATTGTGTTGACGGGGGCGTTCTGGCCCTGGTCGTGGAATGTCGAATCCCGGTTTTATTCCTATCTCATCAGGCAGGCCCAGGGCGACTGGCCGGCCGCGGCCGAGCCGCCGGGGCTCGGGTTTAAATTGCAGTCGGCGGAGTTCGCGGGCCGCAAGGACCGGCCGGACCGGCCGGCATCGCTGATCGCCCATTACCAGGTGGAAGGACTGGCTGGGATGCAGGGCCTCATGCCCGTCGCGTCGGGATACACCATGAGCTGGCCGGACGGCACGGGTGCCACCGGTCGCAGCTGGGGCCGGACGGGATTGGCGGATATGATGTCCGCGCAGGCACTTTCCGGCGGGCGGGATTCCGGGGAGGCGGCCGTCCAACCGGACGGTGTGAATTTCACCAGTGCGATCCCGGCGGCCACGATGGCCAAGGTGCGGGGCCAGGCTCCCAGCCACACCTTGTCCGCGCGCTTCCGGCTGATGCGGTTCGAGTCGGTCACCCGCGTGCCGCTCGAACCCGGAACATGGAGCAGGCAGCAAAGCCATGGCGAACGGTTGGCCCATGCGGAAAAAGAGGGGCCCCAACTGCTCGTGACTTTCATTCGCCATATGCCCTCCTTGTGGGTGGATAATGCCGGCGGCGGTCAACTGGCGGCCCCCGGGGATTATTCCCAGTATTTCCTGGTCAACCGGGCGCGGGGAGCGGTGGATCGCGGCACTTCCACCGACTACCGGCTGACGCGCATCGCCTCGGTGGGGATCAGCTGGCGAACGATGTCATATCTCGCGATCCCGCGTCCCCCCAAGGGATCGACATTGGACGCCATCAACGCGCTCAACGACGCCGAACTGGTCAAGGTGACCTTTGCCGAGCAGGCGCGCTTCAGCCACGAGCTGACACTCGACGCGGCGGAGATCGCGCGGGCCAATCCCTAGCGGTCGCGCCCCAGCCATTCGCGCAGGTCGCCGTCGGAGGCGATCTCCGCGAACATCTGGTAGTCCGCGGCGAGCAGCGCGGCGTAGGACGGCTCGGCGAAGCGCTGGCAGTGGAGCAGCACCTTGGCGCGCTGGCCGGGGGCGCGCACGAGGCGGCCGAGGGCCTGGTTCACCTTCTGCAGGCCGGGGATCTGGTAGACGCGCCGGAACGCCGCGTCACGGCCGAGGTCCGCGAGGGCGTCCAGGCGGGCCTTCTGCACGGCGTTGACCTCGGGCAGGGCGGGACCGACGACCATGGCATGGCTGACGCGGCCGCCGAGCAGGTCGATGCCCTCGGCGAAGCTGCTGCCGAGCACGAGGAAGAGCGCGTCGCTCAGCGCGAGGTTCTCCTCGATCCAAGCCGTCTGCGCCGTGAGGTCGGGCAGCTTCGGCTGCAGGGCCACGCGGAGCACGGAGCCGTTGTTTTCCAAGGCGCGCTGGATTGCTTCCGCGTAGGCGTAAGAGGGGAAGAAGACCGCGATGGCGCTGCGGGGTGAGGGCACCCCGCCTCCAGATGAGGAAGCCGCGTGCAACGCCTCGATGGTTTCGGCCGTCGTGCCGTAGTGGTTGGCGCGTTCGCGGAAGGTGGTGCTGATCCGCAGGTCCACGGCGACATCGTAGGCGCCGGCGCGCCACGGGGTGGGGGCGTGGAGGGTTTGAAAGGTAGGGCGAACCGTCCCGGTGAGCCGCGGCTCGTCGGGGACGACTCGCCCTACCAGTCCACAGCTCGCCGCAAACTCCCCATACGGCTGCAGGGTCGCCGACATCAGGATCGCGCCGCCAAAGGCCTTGAGCGTCTCGCCGATGGCCGGGGCGGCGTCCACGCAGGTGAACTCCAGTTCGCCCTCGCGGGCCACCCACAGGAGTTTGGTGAGCCGGGAGTCGTCCATGAACTCGGCGAGCCGGGCGAACGACCAGAGCGTCTCCGCATGGTGCGGCCCGAGCGCGGCGTAGTCCATGGACTGGGTGCTGACGAGGTTCGCCAGCTTGGCGACATGGTCGTGCACCTCGGCCTCGGTGGCGGGGTCCAGCGATTCGGCGGGCCGGAGCGAGGCGAGCAGCCGGGTCCACTCCTCCATCGCAATCACGAGGGTCGCGGGCGCCTGCAGGTGGTCGAGCTCGGCCAGCAGCAGACGGGCGTCGGTGTCGGTGGCGCGGTGCGAGTGGGCCCCGGCCACGCGCGAGGGCAGGTTGTGCGCCTCGTCGATGACGAGCAGCGTCTCCGCCGGGTCGAAGCCGGGCTGGTTGTAGAAGAGGTTCCGGTTGTCGGGGGCGAAGACGTAGTTGAAATCGCCGATCCACACGTCGTTGAACGCCAGCGAGGCGCGGGTGATCTCGTAGGGACAGATGCGGGCCTCGCGGCCGGCGGTGCGCAGCGTGTCGAGGTCGCGCGGCTGGCGGTCGTCGAGGTAGAACTTCGCCAGCCCGCTGCCCGGCCAGCGGTCGGCGCAGTCCTTCAGGTAGTCGCAGCCGTCGCGCACGCAGTGGAAGGTGTGGTTGACGCAGTGCTCGGACTTGTTGCGCACCTGCCAGGAGGCGAGCGGCGAACCGGCGGTCATCTGCGAGAGGGTGTGCACGACCTGCAGCTGGCCGGTGGACTTGCCGGTCAGCCAGATGAGCCGGGCAAAGCGGCCGGCCTTCATCTGCCCGAGGGCGAACTCCAGCACGCAGCCGGTCTTGCCGTAGCCGGTGGGGGCCTCAAACAGCAAAGCTGAAGGCTGAAAGCTGCGCCGTTGCTGGCTGCTGCCAGCCCGGTGTTTGTCCTGACCGTCGTCAGGCAAAAAAGCTGAAAGCAGATCCTGTTGGATCGTTTCCTGGCCGGGGCGGAGGGTGGGGAAGGCCGGGTGGAAGTGGAGCGACCGGCGGCGCTCGGTGGCGCGGAGGCGGAGATTGAGGAATTCGACCAGCGCATCGAGCTGGTGATGGACGAGCGCCTCGTCGAACGCGGAGAGGGCGATGGTCTGCGCCAGGCCGGAGCCGGCCTCGACGAAGATGAGT
Source organism: Lacunisphaera sp. (assembly GCA_041909435.1). Lineage (GTDB taxonomy): Bacteria > Verrucomicrobiota > Verrucomicrobiia > Opitutales > Opitutaceae > Lacunisphaera. The sequence continues at coordinate 18,621 of JAYRDK010000028.1, read as the reverse complement.
TCGGCCTTTGTCTGCTTCGCGCCCAAGGCACGCCGGAGGACCGCGTAGGCGGCGAGCTGGAGGAAGTAGGACGGGTAGTCGGTGCGCAGGTCGGTCTCTTCCGCGGGCAGCGGGCGCATGACGCTCTTGATCTCCCGCAACGTGTCCCCGACCAGTTGGTCGATCCGGCCGTTGAGCGCAAAGGTCCAGCCGCGGTGCGTGATGCGCCCGTCGATCACGACCTCAAACTGGGCGGCCGGGGCTTCGGCGAGCGTGCGCTTCTGGAGTTCGTTGTGCCAGTGCTGGCCGAGCTGGGCGCGCCAGATGCCCTGCGGTCCGCCCCCGGAATCCGACGGACCGAGGCTGAAGCCCGCGAATTCGCCCACGCTCAGGCTGACGGTGCGGGTTTCGAGGGAGAAATGCATGAAGGCGGAACCACGGAACACACGGAATACACGGAAGGAAAGCGGGAATCAGCCATGTAGGGCGGGATCGCCGTATCCCGCCTCGGGAACGATTATGTTCAGCGGAAGGCGGGATGCGGAGATCCCGCCCTACAACTTGATCTCCGTCTCGGCGTGGACCCAGTCCTCGAGGCGGCGGGTGATCCGGGCCACGCTCGCGGCGTCGGCGGTCTGCGCGGCGAGCGGCTGGTTGAGCAGGTGCGCGGCGGCGTCGCGGTCGGCGTCGGCGAGCTGCGGCCACCATTGCTGTTTCACGGGGTAACCTTCGTCGCGGAGCAGGCAGTAGAGCGCCTTGAGCCAGACGATGTCCGGTCGGCCGCCGGCGGCCAGGGCGGTGAAGGTGGTCCGCAGCAGCCCCGTCACCTCCTCGCGCGACTCGTCGGGCACCGGGTTGCGGCCGAGCAGCTTGCCGAGGGCGGCGGCGGCGCGGAGCGCCTCGTAGGAGCGGCCGATGCCGTCATGGCGCTGGATGAGGCGGTGCTCCTTGATGAACCAGGTGCGGCCCTGGTTGGAGGACTCGAGCCAGAGTTCGGTCTCGTCGAACAGATCGAGGGGCGTGGCCGGGGCCTTGCCTTGCGGGATGCGGCGCAGGCAGTGCAGGACGCCGTGCTCGGCGGCGAAGGCGGTCAGTTGCTCGAACGTGTCGGAGCCCGACGGCAGCTTGGCGAGGATGAACGCCGTGGTCTGGAGCTGCTGGCCGGGCATGGGGGAAAGGGTATCTGGAGGGCTCGCGTCCCTGCGAGCCGGCCCGCAGAGACGCGGGCCCACCAATGGCTTATTTGAATCCCGAGCTTCTCAACGCCGCGCGCGCGGCGGCCGGATCGCTCCATGACGGGAGCACGGCGCCGCAGGAGATGACGGTCTTCATGCCGTCGCCGACCGACATCTCGAGCTCGATGAGTTCCGCGACGGGCACGAACATGAAGAAGCCGTTGACCGGGCTGGGGCAGGTGGGGACGAACACGGCCCAGTGGTCCGCGGCCAGACGCGAGTGCGGTTCGCCGCGGCCCTGGTTGGTGACGAAACCGATGGTGTAGACGCCGGCGCGGGGAAACTGGACGAGCACGACCTTGCTGAACTGGGCGCGGTCCTTGGCGCCGAAGGTCTCGATGAACTGCTTCACGCTGTTGTAGAAGCCGCCGATGCCGGGGATCTGCTGGATGAAGCGCTCGGCCACGGCGCCGACAAACTGGCCGAGGAAGAGCCGCGAGAGGTAGCCAAGCAGGGTGACAAGGCCGAGCGCGATGATCGTGGTCAGCACATCCCACACCAGGGTGGGCAGGTGGCTCAGGGCCTCCGGCAGGTAGGGTGAAAACAGCGGCGTGATCGACCCCCCGACAAAGCCGATGATCAGGCGCAGGGCCCAGATCGTGACCACCAACGGGGCGACCAGCACCAGGCCGGTGAGGAAGGCGTTGCGCAGGGAGGCGATGCGGGAGACGGAGGCCATGAAGCGGGCAGTGAACCACAGAAGAACGCGGATGCCACTGATTTTTTAGGCGATCATTGGTAGGGCGAGTCGTCCCGACGAGCCGCCGTCGCAAAGCCTATGGCGCCCAAGGCCGCGGCTCATCCGGAGGATTCGCCCTACCGCAAGCTGAACCCCGGCACGGCCTTGGCCGCGCGCAACAGCTTCAGGGCCCGGGCCTCGGCGGCGCGCATCCGGCGCTTCTTGGCCGGTTGCAGGTCGTCGTAGCCGGCCAGGTGCAGCCAGCCGTGGACGATGTAGAGGGTGAGCTCGGCGGAGAATGCAGATGGGAGGGCTCGCGTCTCTGCGAGCCGTTTCTTCTGGAGGGCCGAGCTCCTGCTCGGCCGCGGCCCCGCTGGAGCTGGGCCCACCACATATTTCCAGGCCGTGTCCGCCGACACGCAGATCTCGCCGGCGAGGCCCGCCGCCGGGTCGCCCTCGAAGGTGATGACGTCGGTCGCCGTCGGGTCGCCCATGAAGTCGGCGTGGATCTGCGCGAGCGTCGGGTCGGTGAGGAAGACAAGGGAGAGTTCGCCGGCGGGGCAGCCCCCCAGGAATTTCTCGGCATGGGCGTCGAGCACGGCGATGGCGGCGCCGATCGCGCGGCGGTCGAGGCGCAGGCGCGGGTGCCGGTTGGTGATGGCGACTTCGCGGGTCATGGGGAATTGAGGTGAAACGCGGCCTCCGGACGCGTTGGTTCGAGCATCGAGAGCGGCGAATGATACGCACGCCGCATAAGCGGATCCTGAAAGCGCGTCCGGAGGCCGCGCTCCACCTTGGGCAGGCTAGGCATTTCCGATCGGCTCGGCCGACCTGGCCTGCTCGTAGGCGTCGATGATCTTCTGGACGAGCGGGTGGCGCACGACATCGGCGGCGGCGAAGTGGTGGAACTCGATGCCGGGGATGTTGCGGAGCACGCGCGGGGCCTGGACGAGGCCGGAGGTCTTGTTGCGCGGCAGGTCGATCTGCGTGATGTCGCCGGTGATGATCATGCGCGAGTCGTCGCCGAGGCGGGTGAGGAACATCATCATCTGCTCGTGCGAGGTGTTCTGCGCCTCGTCGAGGATGATGTAGGCGTTGGCGAGGGTGCGGCCGCGCATATAGGCGAGCGGCGCGATCTCGATGACGCCCTTCTCCGACAGCGTGGCGACATCCTCGGGATCGAGCATGTCGTGGAGCGCGTCGTAGAGCGGGCGGAGGTAGGGGAGGATCTTCTCGCGCAGGTCGCCGGGCAGGAAGCCGAGGGCCTCGCCGGCCTCGACGGCCGGGCGCGTGAGCACGATGCGCTGCACCTGGTTCTTGAGCAGGGCGGAGATGGCCGCGGCCATGGCGAGGTAGGTCTTGCCCGTGCCGGCGGGGCCGATGCCGAAGACGATAGGGTTCTTCTGGATGGCTTGCAGGTAGAGTTTCTGGCCGAGGGTTTTCGGGACGATGGTCTTGCGCTGCGTCGCGATGACGAGCGGCTCGTGGACGAGGGCGCGCAGGCTGGCGCCGGCGTCCCGGGTGTAGAGGTCGAGCAGGCGGACGAAGTCGGGCGTGCGCACGGCGAGGCCCTGGGTCTTGCCGGCGTTGAGGAGGGTGAAGAACTCCTCGGTGCGGGTGATGGCCTCGGCGGGGCCGTCGAGCTTCAGCCAGTCGTCGCGGGTGGTGAGGCGGCAGCCGAGCGCCTTTTCGACGCGGATGAGGTTGTCCTCGCTGCCGCCGTAGAGCTGGTTGAGGTGGCGGGCGTTCGGGTAGTGGAGCGTCTTGGAGTCGGGCACGGGTTGGGGATCAGAGGACGGAGGACAGAAGACAGAGGACAGACCGGTCAGGATTTGGTGGCAAGTTTGTCGGCGGTCCCCTTCAGGCGGGCATACATGGCGGCGAGGGACTGCGGGAGCACGCGGGTCTGGCCGATGACGGGCATGAAGTTCGTGTCGCCGGCCCAGCGCGGGACGATGTGGGCGTGGAGGTGGGGGATGCTGCCGCCGGCGGCGCTGCCCAGGTTGAAGCCCACGTTGAAGGCGTCGGGCTTGATCGCGGCGGTGAGGATCTGTTTGCCGAGGATGATCTCGTCCATCAGGTCGGCGCGTTCGGCGGCGGTGAGCTCGGTGAGGTCGGTGGCGGCGCGGAAGGGCACGGCGAGGAGGTGGCCGGCGTTGTAAGGGTAGCGGTTGAGGATGAGGTAGGACAGCTTGCCGCGGTGGATGATGAGCGCCGCGACGTCGTCGCCGAGCTTCGGCAGTTCAACGAAGATGTTGCCGCCCTCGGGGAGGCGCGGCGTCTCGATGTATTCCATCCGCCAGTAGGCGTGCAGGTGGTCCATGTTTGCGGGCAGGCTTGGCCGGCCGGGCGGGGAAGTCAAAACAGGGATTGGACGGGGTCGTTGATGTGGGCGGCGAGCTGGCTCGCGCAGGGTTTCGGTTCCCCGATGCGCGCGCAAACGCCCCCCCCACAAAAAAACAGAGCCTCTGCCGGCTTGCACGTGTCCTGGGCGTCAGCAGGCTGCATCCATGGACCGCCGCTTAATCTGGTTTTCCCTGCTGCTCGCCCCCGTGCTCGGGTGGTCGGCGATCAGGCCGCACGATTTCTTCACCTGGCTGCTGGAAGTGTTTCCCGTTTTCATCGGACTGCCGCTGGCCTTCGCGGTGCAGCGGCGGTTTCCGCTGTCGGGACTGCTGCTCGGGCTGCTGTGGCTGCACAGCGTCATCCTGATCGTGGGCGGACATTATACCTACGCGAAAGTGCCGCTGGGTGATTGGGCGATGCAGTGGTTCGGCTGGTCGCGCAACAACTACGACAAGCTCGGGCACTTCGCGCAGGGGTTTGTGCCGGCGATCCTGACGCGGGAGATCCTGCTGCGGACGTCGCCGCTCAAGCATCAACAGAATGGGCCCTTCGACACGGCTCAGGGCAACGGCCCGGTCAGACCGAGCCGTTGGCTGGGTTTTCTCGTCGTGAGTGTGTGCCTGGCCTTCAGCGCGTTTTATGAGCTGCTCGAGTGGGCGGTGGCGGAGCTGAGCGGCGCGGCGGCGGATGATTTTCTCGGCACGCAGGGTTATGCGTGGGACACGCAGACCGACATGGCGCTGGCGCTCGTCGGCGCGGTCGCGGCGCTGCTGCTGCTCGCACGGGCGCATGACCGGTCGATGGGGAAGGTCTTGAAGGGGTAGGGGCGCCTGCCCCTCAAGCGCCCTCGGCAGGCCGTTGAGGGCAACGGCCCCTACCGGCTTGCACGCTACAGTCTGTTGCCTTTGCTCGGCCCAGCGTGACCGACCAATCCCAGTCTAACCCGAAGCCGCCGGCGCCGTTCCTGGCGGCGCTGGGGTTGTCCGCGGGCTTCATGGCGTTTGTCGCGTGGGACCAGTCGCACTGGTGGAGCCGGAAGGAGGACTACTCGTTCGGCTGGCTGGTGCCGCTGTTCACCGCCTATGTCGTTTATGACCGGTGGCCGCAGATCCTCGTCCGGCTGCGCGAGGCGGAGGCCGGACCGGCCAGCGCGCGCTGGGTGCGCTGGACCCTGAACACGGCGGCGGGCCTCGGACTGCTCGGCGGGGCGCTGTTCTTTTTGCTGGGAGCCTTTTATCGCGCCGGTGCGGGGACGTCGCAGCCCGGCACGTTCGCCCTGACGCTCGGCATGGTCGCGATCGTGCTGCCGTTGATTTTTTTCAATGTGCCGGTAGGGGCCGTTGCCCCCAGCGGCCCGGATAGGGCGCTTGAGGGCAAGCGCCCCTACCAAATTACCGCTTTGTTTGCCGACGCCCGCTTCCGCGTGGCGGCGCTGTTCATCTTCCCCGTGCTGGTCTGGCTGATCTCGGCGCCGCTGGTGTCGGCGATCGAGTCGCAGATCAGCCTGTTCTTGCTGCGGAAGGTGGTGACGGTGGTGGCGTTTGTCTTCGACATGCTCGGCTTCCCGCTGGAGCAGCAGGGCAACGTGCTGATGCTGCCGAAGGGGCCGGTCGGTGTGGCCGATGCGTGCTCGGGCATCCGTTCGTTGACGGCGTGCCTCTTCGCCGGATCGTTCCTCGGGGCCACCTTTTTCAACGAGACTTGGAAGAAGGTGACGCTGGTCGTGGCCTCGATGTGCTTCGCCTTCCTGATGAACCTCGGGCGCAGCCTGTTCCTGACCGGCTGGGCCTATGCCTACGGCCCCGATGCCATCAACGGCACGGTTCACGATGCCGCGGGCTACGCCGTGCTCGGCCTCACCTGCGTGGGCCTGCTGCTGCTCGTGCCGCTGCTCAACCTGAAGCTGGCGTCCGCGGCGGATGCCGCTGCGGCGCCGTGAGCCGAGGAACTGGGCTCACCGGCCGGGACTGCCGCCGGACTGGGTTCCGAGAAGCACGCGATCATGGCGGTCTTCCATGTCGCGCATCAGCCAGTGATCGCGGCTGCTGAGCGGCTGGTCGCCCAGGGCCACGGTCCGGGGTTTGGGCGGATCTTTCCGGGAGGCGGTCTGGGAGGCACAGCCGGCCAGGCTCAGGCCGGCGAGAACAAGCAGCGCGAGGCGGATGATTGTCTTCATGGGCGGGGTGGACCGGGCGGAGTATAGCATATTTTCCGCGCGGCCGGGAAAATTGCGTCCAACCGGCCGCTTTTTGCGGCGAACCCCAGCCGGCGATTAACGCAGCTCTTTCCGGATCACGAGCTTGAGGCCGGACCAGGTTTCGTCCACGGCGCAGACCTTGATGTCGACGTAACCCAGCGGCAGGGCGGCATCGCGGATGCGGTCCTCGGTGATGTCGGTCGACACCCCCGAGCTTTTCTTGGGCCAGGAAACCCACACGGCGCCGTCCGGCGCGATCTTGGAACGGTATTGGCCGAGCCGGGTGGTGAGGGCGGTGAATTCGGTGACAAAGAGATGAACGAAAGGGAGGCCGGCCTTGAACTTTGGAACCCAAGTCACGCTGACGTCGGCCGGCAACTGCAAGAGTGCGGAATAATTGCGCGGCGCCAGATGGACAAAAGCGGCCTGCCCGGTCTGGTAACCGAGCTTCTTCCACAAGGGCGTGCCGGAGTAGCCGGTCATCGTCACGGCCCCACCGGCTTCGGCTTCACGGGGATCACGATGAATTCCGAGGCCTTGGCCGGGTCGAGGTATTCCTTGGCCAGGGCGGTGAGCTCGGCGGTGGTCACGCTTTCGTTGTCGCTGTAGCGGGTGCGGCTCCACTCGAGGCGCTGCGGGATCTCCTGGGCGGAGGCGAGGACGGTGTTCAGCCAGTAGGGATTGGTGCGCGAACTTTCGCGCAGCGCGGTGAGCACGGGTTGCTTGGCGCGGACGAGCTCCTCCTCGGTCACGCCATTGGCCTGCAGGCCGGCGGCGACGGCCTTGATGGCGTCGGCGATGCGGCGGGTGTCGTCGGGGGCGACGGTGGCCTCGGCCACAATGTAGCCGTAGCCGGGATAGGTTTCGCTGAGGTCGCCGCCGGCGTTGGGGCTGTAGGTGCCGCCGAGTTCCTCGCGGATCTTCACGCGGAGGCGGTCGGCGAACACGTCGGTGAGCAGCCGCATCCGGCGGGAGAACTTAACGTCGCGGGCGTCGCTCGCGGGCCAGTAGAGGCGGACGAGCGCCTTGGGGATCTCGGACTCGATGGTGTATTCCTTGGCGACGGGCTCGGCGAGCTTGGCGACCTTGCGCTCGTTCTCGTAGGCGGGCTTTTTCTGGCGCTTGGGCAGGGCGCCGAAGGTCTGGGCGACGGCCGCGATGGTCGCCTCGGGGTCGAAGTCGCCGACGATGGCGACCTCGATGGCGCCCTTGGCGAACTGCGGCGTGAGCCAGGCCTTGAGTTCGTCGAGCGAGCGGGCGAGGAGGACATCCTTCGGCGGCAGGCCGAAGCGCGGGTCGCCGCCGGCGAGGAGCGGGGCGACCTCGAGCTGGATCGGGCCCTCGGGGACGTGGGCGAGGCGGAGATAGGTCTGGTCGGCCATCTTGTGGACCTGACGGAGGGATTCGGGGCGGTAGCCGGGGTCGGTCAGGTAGGCGCAGAAGAGCTGGAGTTGCAGGAGGAGGTCGTCGCGATTGGTCGTCCCGCCGAAGGTGAAGGCATCGTTCTGCGCGCCGAAGGCCAGGCCGACGGTCTTGCCGGCGAGGAGGCGCTGGAGATCGTCGACGCTGTGCTGCCCGAGGCCGCCGGTGGTGAAGGCGACGTTGGCCAGCAGGCCGAGGCCGCGCTGGTCCCGCGGCTGGGTGAGGGTGCCGCCGCCGATGCGGACGGACACGCGGATGCGGCCGGCCTCGAAGTCGGTGGGCTTGAGGTTGAGGCGCACGCCGTTCTTGAACTCGATCAGCGTGGCGCCGAGGTCCTCGACGAGCTTCGTCTCGTCCACCTTGCCGGGTTTGCCGAAGTCGGTGTAGGCGAAGGCGGCCTGCTCCTTCTTCGGTGGCGGGGTGACGATGGTGCGGCGGCTGGCCTGGTAGGCGGCGGTGATGTTCTGCGCCGCCTTGGGCAGGTCGAGGTTGCCGGCGACGAAGATCTTCCGGCCGGCGGTCTCGCTCCAGGTGGCGCGGAGGGCGGCGGCGCACTGCTCGGGCGTGACGGCGACGAGGGCGGGGGAATAGAGCGCGAGTTCGGCCGAGGGGTGGGTGGTGACGGCGCGGTCGAGGAGGTCGCCGGCGAGATCGTCGGCCAGGGCGCTCGAGCGGCGGGTGGCCGCGGTGCGGACGGCCTGCTCCAGGTTGTTCTTCATGCCGGCCACGGCCTCGGCGAGTTCCTCCGGCTGAAAGCCGTGGTCGAGGGCGCGCCGGAGCTCCTGCTCGGCGACGGCGAGGGCGGCGGCCCACTGGTCGGGCCGGCAGTTGAGCTCGATCGAGGCGTTGCGGAAGAAGTCGAACTGCTCCGTGACGCCGACGAGGCCGCTGAGGAACGGGGCGCCCTCCTGCTTGGCGAGGATGGAGAGCCGCCGGTTGAGCATCTGCAGGGCGAGCGTGCGCGGCAGGTATTTCAGGCGGTTGGCGGCGTTGTCGGTCTCGAAGGTGTAGGGCGCGACGGTCTCGAGGGCGACGTTGGTGTTGCCCGCCTCCTTCTCGGTGTGGAGGTGCGCGGTGACCTCGTCGGACGGGGCGACGGTGCCGAGGCGCGGCTCGGGCAGGGCGGGGCCGCGGGCGGCCAGGGGGACGAAGATCTCCTTCACCAACGGCTCGGCGGCGGCGGGGTCGAAATCGCCGGCCAGCACGAGCACCATGCGCTCGGGGCGATACCAGGCGTCGTAGAACGCCACGAAGCGCTCGCGGTCGGCCGTCGAGATGACCTTCTCGGTGCCGATGGGCAGGCGCTGCGGAAAGCGGGTGTCAGGCACGAGAAACTCCAGCTCGGCCATGAAGGTGCGCAGGCCGACGGAATCGCGCGCGCGTTTCTCGCTCAGGATGATGCCGCGCTCCTTGTCGATCTCCTTGGACTCGAGCAGCAGGCCGCCGGCGACATCGGCGAAAAACGTCAGCGACTCGCGCAGCGTCTCCGGTTTCGTGTCGGGCAGCTCCAGCTGGTAGATGGTGCGGTCGAACCCGGTGGAGGCGTTGGTGTCGCCGCCGAAGTCCATGCCCAGCTTCTGGAAGAACTCGACGACATCGGCCCGCGGGAAGTGCTGGCTGCCGTTGAAGGCCATGTGCTCCAGGAAGTGGGCGAGGCCGCGCTCGTTGTCGTTCTCGTAGAGAGAGCCGACGCGGATCGCGAGGCGGGCGCTGATGCGGCCGCGGGGCTCGGGGTTGTGAAGGAGGGCGTAGCGCAGGCCGTTGTCGAGCTTGCCCCAGTGCACGCGCGGGTCGGCGGGCAGGTCGCTGACCTGGTGCGGGAAGTCGGCCGCGAAGGCCAGCAGGGGCGCGAGCAGCAGCGCGGCGAAAGGGAGGAGACGCAGGCGGGCGGGGCGGGGAAGGCGCATGGCGGGGGGATTCTTCCGACCCGCGGGCCGACTGCAAGTTTCGAGGTGGGGGTGATCGGCTCGGAAGGTGGAACCCGGCCTCTGGACGGGTTTACCGGACATGCGTCGGCCTGCTCCGCCACACTCCGCTCGTGCCAACCCGTCCGGAGGCCGGGTTCCACCCGCCAACCGCCCGAATTTAGTGTGGCCAAACGCCCGGGCCGGTTCCTATCTGGTGGTGAAATGATCAAAGCAAAACGCGTCAAGCAACTGCCCGAGCACATCAACGCCGCCCTGGCGAAAAAAAAGGGGCCGGTCTCCAAGTTCATCGCGCAGAATTACCGTCACTTCAACGCCGCGGCCCTGCTCGACACCGCCAAGGGTTACGAGGCCCACCTGCAGGCCGGCGGCAAGATGCTCGTCACGCTCGCCGGCGCGATGTCCACGGCCGAGCTCGGCATCACGCTCGCCGAGATGATCCGGCAGGACAAGGTCCACGCCATCGTCTGCACCGGCGCCAACCTCGAGGAGGACATCTTCAACCTCGTCGCCCACGACTATTACGAGCGCGTGCCGCACTACCGCCACCTCACGGCCGAAGACGAGCAGGACCTGGTCGACCGCCACATGAACCGCGTGACCGACACCTGCATCCCCGAGGGCGAGGCCATGCGCCGCATCGAGGCCGCCGTCGCCGAGGAGTGGCTGGCCGCCGACCAGGCCGGCGAACGCTACTTCCCGCACGAGTTCATGTATAAGATCCTGCGGTCCGGTAAGCTCAAAAAATATTACCAGATCGACCCGAAGAACTCGTGGATGCTCGCCGCCTGCGAGAAGAACCTGCCCATCATCGTCCCCGGCTGGGAGGACGCCACGCTCGGCAACATGTATGCCGGCCGCGTCGTCACCGGCGAGATCAAACACGTGCACACCGTCCGCACCGGCATCGAATACATGACCTGGCTGGCCGCGTGGTATACGAAGACCGCGAAGACGCTCCGCAACGGCGAGGGCTCGATCGGCTTCTTCCAGATCGGCGGCGGCATCGCGGGCGACTTCCCGATCTGCGTCGTGCCGATGCTGCACCAGGACCTCGGCCGCACCGGCGTGCCGCTGTGGGGTTATTTCGCCCAGATCAGCGACTCGACCACCAGCTACGGCAGCTACTCCGGCGCCGTGCCGAACGAGAAGATCACCTGGGGCAAGCTCGGCGCGAAGACCCCGAAGTTCATCGTCGAGAGCGACGCGACCATCGTGGCGCCGCTGATCTTCGCCTGGGTCCTGGGCCAGTAAGGCCGGGCAGCCGGAGTTAACCACTAATCCACACTAATTTCCCACTAATCATGATTAGTGCCCCATTAGTGTCCTTTAGTGGTTAAACCTCCGTGATCTGGATCTATAGAATCCTGTTCCTGCCGCTGCTTCTGCTGGCGTCGCCTTATTATCTGTGGCGGATGCGGCGGCGCGGGGGCTACGCGGAAGGTTTCTGGCACCGGTTCGGCGAGGTGCCGTCCCTGCCCGCGAGGGCTTCCGGCGCGAAGCGTGTCTGGCTGCAGGCGGTGAGCGTCGGCGAGATCCTCGCCATCGCGCCGCTGCTTGAGGCGTTCAAGCGCGAGGGGCGCACCGAGGTCTACCTGACCACGACCACCAGCACCGGCTACCAGCTGGCGAAGGAGAAGTATGCCGCGCTCACCGTCGGCATCGGCTATTTTCCGCTCGATTGGTGGGCGTTCAGCGCGGCGGCCTGGCGCAAGGTGGCGCCCGACCTCGCGATCCTGATGGAGGGCGAGCGCTGGCCGGAGCACGTGGCGCAGGCGCGGGCCCGCGGCGTGCCGGTGATCAGCGTCAACGCCCGGATGTCCGACCGCAGCTTCAAGCGCTCGATGCGTTTCAACCGGGTGCTGCGCCCGCTGGCCGCCGGCATCACCCGGGTGTTGTGCGCCGCGAAACGTGATGAACAGCGCTTCAAGGCCCTCGGGTTTCCGCCGGACCGGTTGCAGACCACCGGCAATCTCAAGCTGGACGTGAACATCCCGCGGCTGGCCGACGCCGACCAGACGGCGCTGCGCCGCGAGCTCGGCCTGCCGCCGGTCGGGGCCGTTCTGCTCGGCTCATCCACCTGGCCGGGGGAGGAGACCGCGTTGCTCACGACGCTCAAGGCGGCGCGCGAGCGGGGGCTGCAGGTTTCGCTGCTCCTCGTGCCCCGGCACGCCGAGCGGCGCGAGGAATTGCGCGCCCTGCTGGAGAAGTCCGGGCTCAGCTTTCATTTCCGCTCGGCGGGCGCGGCGCCCGGCCCGGTGGACGTGGCGGTGGGCGACACGACGGGCGAGCTGCGGAAATTCACGCAGCTGGCCGACCTCGTGTTCACGGGCAAGAGCCTTGCGCCGCACGATGGCGGGCAGACGCCGGTCGAGGCGGCCGTGCTCGGCAAGCCGGTGCTGCACGGGCCGCGCATGACGAATTTCCGCGACATCATCCGTTCGCTCACCGAGGCCGGCGCCGTGCGGAAGGTGGAGACGCACAGCGAGCTCATCACGGCCGCGGTGGAACTCCTGCAGGAGACCGCGCAGCGCGACAAGCTCGCGGCGGCCGCGCGCGAGTGGAGCGAGGCCAACCGAGGCGCCACCGAGCGCACGCTGGCGGTCATCCGCGCGCAGTTGGGCTGATCCGCCGGGATCGACCAGTTATCGGACTAAGAAATCCGGGTGGCGCGACGCTCGCGGCTGATGTCAACTAATAGTTGACATCAGCTCTACGTCCCCCGCCGCTTTGGGCCGCAGGGGAATGGATTGCGCGGAAGTGGACCCGGACTGGGTGAGCACCTGGGCCGCGATCGTGCGGGCGGCGGCGGGTTGGGCGAGCTGGCGCAGGTTCGCGCGCCAGTGGCGCCAGAGGGTGGCGTCGTTGGCGAAGAGGCGTTCCAGCGTGGCGACGATCTCGGCCGGGGTCTCGGCGAGGGCGCCGGCGTCGTGGCGGCGGATCAGCTCGTAGTTGCCCTCCTCCTGGCCGGGCACGATCTGGCTGACGAGGAGCGGGCAGAGGGCGTTGATGGATTCCTGCGTGGTGGCGCCGCCGGCCTTGCTGATGGCCACATGGTGCGTCATGAGCAGCTCGGGGATGCGGTCGGTCCAGCCGAGGATGTCGGCCTTGGCCGGGGCGCCGTGGGCGAGGTTGATCAGCTCCCGGCGCAGGCCTTCGTCGCGGCCGGCGGTGATGGTGAGGTGCCAGCCGGGCAACTGCAGCAAGGCGCGGGTGATGGCCAGGGCGGCGGCTCGGCCGGTGTTGATCATGAACAGCACGCGCCGCGGCCGGGCGGGGCTGGCGGCTTCCGGCGGCACGAGGTGCGCCGCGCGGTCGGCAAAGGCGAGGGCGACGGGGAAGCCGCTGACATGGACCTTGTCCGCCGGCACGCCGCGGACGCGCAGGTAGGCTGCGGAATCGTGGTCGGTGACGAACCAGCCGGCGGAGGACGTGCGATACCAGACGGAGTTGATGGTGAGCGCGTCGGTGACGACCGTGTAATGCGGGCAGAAAAAATGGCCCTCGCGGCGGAGCTGGTTGAGCAGCCAGGCGTAGACCGGGTAGGTAGAGACGATGGCGACAGGCTCCTTCTCCGCGATGATGCGGCCGAGGAGGCGGCGATGGCTGGCGAGGGTGCGGAACATCCACGGCGCGCGCGGCGACTCGTCGAGCCAGCGGTAGAGCCGGCTCCAGATCCTCGGCGCGGTGTTGATCAGCTTCAGGTAGCCGCGGCGGGACACGTTGTTCAGGCGTGGGGCGCGCAGGGCGAAGAGATCAACCAGCTCGGCGTCGATGCCCGGGCGCTCGTTGAACGCGGCCTGCAGGGCGCGGGCGGCGCTGTTATGGCCTTCGCCGTAACCGGCGGTGAGGATCAGGACCTTGGGCATGGAGTGGAAATATCGGTGTCGTGCTTGCACGCCACGTTGCGCGCGAGCGCGCAACCTACGGGAAGGCGCCGGAATCGTGCGTTCATGCCAGCACGGCCATTTGCATCGGCTCGTCGATCTCGTCGGCCGCGGCGGGCTCGGGCGCGAAGCGGGCGGCGAACTCCTTGTAGGTGATCAGCTCGAAGCGGCCGTCGTGGTGCTCGATGATCGCGGTGAGCGACTCGACCCAGTCGCCGGAGTTGAGGTAATGGATGTCGCCGATCATCTTGTCGGCGGGGGTGTGGATATGGCCGCAGATGACGCCGGTGCAGCCGCGGTCGCGGGCGAGGGCGGCGACCTGGTCCTCGAACTTGCCGATGAAGCTGACGGCCTGCTTGACGCGGGCCTTGATGGCCTGGCTGAGGGAGAAGTATTCCTTGCCGCGGAGGCGGCGGAACCAGTTGTAGGCGCGGTTGAGGCGGAGCAGCAGCGCGTAGCCCATGTCGCCGAGATGGGCGAGGACGACCATGTTCTTGACGACGCCGTCGAACACGTCGCCGTGCAGCACGAGGTAGCGGCCGCGGGCGGTCTCGAGGACGTGGTCCTCGACGAGGCGCAGGGTCTCGAATTGCATCGGCAGGAGGCGGCCGATGAAATCGTCATGGTTGCCGCGGAGATAGACGACCTCGTTGTCGCGCTTCTGGATCATGGTGAGCACGCGGCGCACAAACTTGGTGTGGGACTTCGTCCAGGGATCGCCGCGGCGGAGGCGCCAGCCGTCGATGATGTCGCCGTTCAGGATGAGCCGGTCGCAGCGGGTGTGCTTGAGGAAATGCGTGACCTCCTCGGCCTTGCTGTGCGGCGTGCCGAGGTGGATGTCGGACAGGATGACGGTGCGGACGTGGAGTTTGCTCATGGTGTGGAATCAGAAATTGGAGGCGGGACCATCAGACCCGCGGCAGCAGGGTTGTGCGACGTGCGGTTTGCGGGACTGATGGTCCCGCCTCCAGCCGCCGCCTCGGCGAGGTCGGCGGCGAACTGGGCGACGACGTTGTCCCACGAGCGGGCCGCCACGGCGGCGGCGGCCCGGGCGCGGAGGCGGGCCACGAGCGCCGGGCCGGTGGCAAGGCGGACAGCGGCGGCGATGAAGGCGGACTCGTCGCCCAAGGGGACGAGCAGGCCGTTTTCCTCCGGGCGAACCAGTTCGTGGGCGGCGGCGTAGTCGTAACCGGCGAAGGCGAGGCCGCTGGCGAGCGCCTCGGCGGCGACATTGCCGTAGGTCTCGGTCACGCTGGCGTGCAGGTAGATGTCGGCCGAGGCGTAGTGGGCGGCGAGGGTGGTGCGGTCGACGAAGCCGGTGAAGCGCGCGTAGGGGAGTTTCGCCTCGAGTTCCGCGCGGAGCGGGCCGTCGCCCACGACGACGAAGCGGCAGGACGGGTTGGCGGCGCGCATGGCGTCGAAGGCGCGGATGATCATCGGGTAGTTCTTCTCGCGGGCGAGGCGGCCGGTGTGAAGGACGAGCGGGTCGTGCGCGGCGGCGCCCCACTTGAGCCGGGTCGCCGCGTTGCGCCGGGCGGCATGGAAAAGGGCCGTGTCCACGCCGCGGGACAGCACCCGGAGATTCTGGTAACCGCCGGCGGCGAGTTCGTCGCAGAGCTCGCGGGTCGGGGCGAAGGTGCGGAGCGTGCGGTTGTGGAAATAGCGCAGCCACTTCGCGGTCAGGCTGAACAGCCAGCTGAAACGGTAGTCGTGCGTGTAGTGGTGGAAGTTGGTGTGGAAGCTCGACGTGACCGGCAGGCCGAGGCTGCGGGCGGCGTTGAGGGCCGAGAACCCCAGCGGGCCCTCGGTGGCGATGTGGACGAGGTCGGGGCGGGCCTGGCGCCAGAGCCGGCGCAGGCGGCCGCCGGCGGGCAGGCCGAAGCGGAGCAGGGGATAACCCGGGATGGGCAGGCCCGGCAGGAGGTGCTGTGTGACCGGGCCGTCGACCCGGAGTGTGGGGGCGCCGGTTTCGGCGCGCTGGCGCGGACGGATGATCGTGACCGTGTGGCCGAGGCGCGTGAGGCCTTGCACGAGATGCCCCAGCGTCATGGCGACGCCGTTGATTTCGGGAGAGTAGGTTTCGGTTACGAGGACAAGGTTCAATCAGGTTGGCCCGGGCGGCGGCGACCTGCCAGCCGTGGAGCGCGACGGCAGGGTGGACGAACCTTGTGAAGAACCGGTGCCGCCCCGGTGACGATCGTGTAAAACGCTGTGGGGCAGCGTCTGGTAAAAAGGCGAAATAGGGGTTGCGCGGCCCAAGCCGAGGTTTCTAACGTCTGGCTTTTAGCTTGATGCAAACCCACGGGCCCAAGCGCATCTATACCCCGCAGTCCCTTGAATTCTGGTTCGGCCGCCTGGAGGTCGAATGGGAGGAGCAGTTTGACGCGGCCCACGTGGAGCGCGGCCACGACATGTATCGCGACGGTGAGATCCGCGAGGTCGAGCTCGGGGCCAAGGATGCCATCATCCACCGGAAGGTCGAAAAGAAGGAGGAATACGCGGTGATCGAGTGGGAAGGGGACCGGATCAAGGTCCGTTCCTCCTCGACCGACGCCCTGCTCGCCAACGCCATCGCCGTGGCCGGCCTGCACGAGATCGAGGAGCTGCTGGTGGACGAGATGGCCGCGCTGCTGCCGGGCTCGTCGAGCAAGGCCAGCCCCGCCGCCGGCAACGGCCAGCACGCAAACGGCAACGGCACCGGCACCAACGGCGCCCCCAAGTCCGACGCGCCCCCGCGCGACCTGCTCCTGAGTTTCACGACCAATGCCGACGGCCTGGTCTTCCTCGCCTACTGGAAGCAGGGGCGCAGCCGCATCCCGGCGCTCGGCAACACCGCCAACCCACCGACCGCGGCCGAGCGGGCCAAGCTCATCGCGCTGGCCACCTACGCCCGCAAGGCCCACTTCCGCTACAACCAGGCCACCCACGCCTACGCGCTCGACGCGCTCGGCGACATCCCGGGCTTCCTCCGCGACCTGCTGCCGCACTGGAAAAAGCAGTTCGCCATCGAGCTCGACGTCAAGGTGGACAACATCAAGCAGGGCGCCCGCGCCATCGAGATCGAGGCCGTGGCCGACCGTCGCGGCGACGGCGGCCTGAACCTGCGCTGGATCTTCCGCGCCGGCGAGAAACTCCTGACCGACGAGCAGGCCGCCGCGCTGCTGAAGCACGGCCGCTCGCCCATGCTGCTGCCCGACCTCGGCATCGTCACGCTCACGCCGGAAAAGCTCGAGGGCTACCACCAGTGGAAACGCAACCTCGAGGACACCTCCGCCGCCGGCGAGGTGCCGCCCTACCTGATCTTCTCCCTCTTCAACGACCACCGCATCAAGGTCACGCTCGGCTCCGAGATCGAGGCCTGGCGCCAGAAGGTCCTGACCCCGCCCGCCACGCCGCCCGAGCTGCCGGACTATCTCCGCAA
Source organism: Lacunisphaera sp. (assembly GCA_041909435.1). Taxonomy (GTDB): domain Bacteria; phylum Verrucomicrobiota; class Verrucomicrobiia; order Opitutales; family Opitutaceae; genus Lacunisphaera. The sequence continues at coordinate 1,530 of JAYRDK010000028.1, read as the reverse complement.
CTACCAGCGCCGCGGCGTCGAGTGGATGCACCACCTCTGCGAGACCGAGTGCCACGGCCTGCTGGCCGACGAGATGGGCCTCGGCAAGACCGCGCAGGTCATCGCCCTGCTGCGCACGCGCCCCATGGCCAAGCTGCGCCACGTCGTCGTGTGCCCCGCCAGCGTCGTGCCGGTGTGGCGCGAGGAGATCGCCCGCTTCTATCCCGAGGCGAAGGTCGACATCCTGAAGTCGGGCAATGATTTCAAGGCCAACAAGGCGCCGTGCATCTGGCTCGCGAGCTACACGCAGCTGCGCAAGCACCGCGCGCTGCTCGACACCGTCGAGTTCGGCTACGCCATCCTCGACGAGGGCCAGTTCATCAAGAACCCCGATGCCAAGGTCACGCAGGCCTGCTTCGCCATCAAGACGCGGCACCGGCTGGTGATGACGGGCACGCCGCTCGAGAACCGGCAGCTCGACCTGTGGTCCATCTTCCGCTACCTGCTGCCCGGCCTGCTCGGCTCGCGCGCGGCGTTCGAGGCGGCGCTGGTGCAGGACCGCGAGCGCACGATGACCCGCCTGCGCCAGCAGGTCGCGCCGTTCATCCTCCGCCGCACCAAGAACGAGGTGGCCACCGAGCTGCCGCCCAAGGTCGAGATGGACCTGCTCTGCCCGCTCACCGAGGTGCAGCGCGCCGAGTATGCCCGCATCTGCACCGAGGGGCTCGCGCGCCTCGGCGAGGACATCGGCCTGGCGCTGCGCGAGAAGTCCTTCGGCTTCCTCGCCCTGCTCACGCGCCTGCGCCAAGTGTGCTGCGACCCGGACCTGCTCCCGTGGATGAACTCCCCGCTGACGGACAGCGGCAAGCTGCAGCTGCTCGTCGAGAAGCTCGGCGAGGTCGTCACCAGCGGCCACAAGGTCGTCATCTTCTCGCAGTTCGTCACGCTGCTCGACCGCGTGCGCACGGCGCTGGACCAGCACTACCCGGAGCTGCCGCGCTACGAGATCACCGGCATGACGGTGGACCGGCAGAAGCCGGTGAAGGACTTCCAGTCGGCCAGCGGCGCGGCGGCGATGCTCGTCAGCCTCAAGGCCGCCGGCACGGGCATCACGCTGCACGCGGCGGACTACGTGTTCCTGCTCGACCCGTGGTGGAACCCGGCGGTCGAGGACCAGGCGATCGACCGCGTGCACCGCATCGGTCAGACGAACACGGTCTTCGTTTATCGCATGGTGACGGCCGGCACGATCGAGGAGCGCATCCAGGCGCTGAAGGGCGAGAAGAAGCAGCTCTTCAACCAGGTCGTGGGCAACCACACGGGCGATTTCGAGTGGACCAAGCATTTCAGCTCGCTGAACAGCCTCATCCAGCTCAGCGCGCTGGAAACCGGCGAGGCGGAGCTGCTGAACGCCGCGGTCGAGACGACGCCCATCGGGCCGGTGCAGCCGGCCGAGGCGGCGGCTCCGGCCGCCCCGGCGGCGCCCGCATCTTCCTGAGGTGGGCCAGCGAGCTTGCTCGCGCTTGACCGGGAAAAGGCGCGAGCGAGCTC
>JAYRDK010000027.1:0-48032 GCA_041909435.1 Lacunisphaera sp. | reverse complement strand
GCGGCATCTTGGAGATCATGTTGACCATGCCGCCCGGCGAGCTGCGGCCGTAGATGCCGGCGTTCGGGCCCTTGATGACCTCGACGCGGTCGATGTTGGTCTGGCCGTAGCGGCCCTGCCGGTAGAAACCGTCGCGCAGCTGCGAGGAGGAGACAAAGCCGCGCAGGTTGAAGCCGCCGCCCACGTCGATGCCGGTCAGGCCGCCGACCTGGGTGAACGAATCGTCCAGCTGCCACATGGCGAAGTCCTCGAAGAACTCGCTGGTGACGACGTTCACCGTGTAGGGCAGGTCCTTGATCTCGGTGGCCACGCGCGTGCCCGTCAGGGTCTCGGAGGCGACGTAGCCGCGGTTGTCATCGGCCTTCACCTCGAAGGGCGAGAGTTCGATGACTTCCTCCTTCGCGGAGGGAGCCGGGCTGGGCTGGGCAAAGACGGTGACGGCGCCGAGCGCCAGGCACCACGCGGACAGGCCGGCGAGCCGGCGGGACATGAGGGTCATGGGGTTGTGGGGTGGTTGATGTTGGAAATTCAGGGCAAACGCGCGGGCTCAGTAGCCCCACACCTCGGTCTCGGTGATGCTGTTCCAGGTGTTCACGTTGTTGCCGTGACCGAGCAGGCGCAGGTAGCGCGCGGAGCCGTTCGGGAAGTTGTGGGTTTCCAACGCCGTGGTCGTGCCGCTGCTGGCCCCGGTGTAGACCGTGGTCCAATTGGTGCCGTCCGCGGACAGCTGCACGTCGAAGCTGTAGACGCGGGAGTCCCCGTTCAGGAAAGCCAGGCGCACCCAGGCCGGCGTCTTCACCGCGCCGAGGTCATAGCGGATCCACTGCTCGCCCTGGGCGGACCACCGGGTCGCCAGGCTGCCGTCCACGGTGTTCGCCGGCACATTGCCATCGTTGGCGCTGGCCGTGACGCTGGCCCCCGGGATGGAATACTTCGCCGCCGTGGGCGCGCTGGTGACCGTGACCGGCCAGTAGGTCATCGCGCCGCCCGGCGAGGCGTTCACGTTGAAGCCGGCGTGGCTGAGGCTGGCGATCCCCGCCTGCTCGGTGCGGAAGGCGAGATTGGTGCCGATGGTCTGTTCGCTGCCCCCGGGCGCGGTGACATAGGCGGAATAGGTGTGCGCCGGCACATTCACCACGAGGCGGAAGTGATAGACCGTGTTCGCCGTGAAGGGAATGGTGCCGGCCGTGAACGTGCCGCCGTTGCGCGCGTCGATCTGGCCGGTGGTGTTGAAGCGCACATAACACGCCAGGCTGCTGTAACCGCTGGCGGCGCCGGAGGAGAGACCGGCCACGGCGTTGGCGGGCGACACCGAGGACTGCGCGTCGAATTCCGCGGTGAACGTGCCGGCCTGCGCACCGGCCAGCGCCACGCCGACGAAACCGGCCGCGCTGGTGATGGTCGTGCCGCCGGGGGGCGTGATCGTGTAGGCGCCGCTCGTCACGACGCTGTCCGTCAGTCCGGACTTGTAGGCGATGGCCTTCAGCGTGGTCGTCGCCGCGATCGACACCGGCCCGCTGTAAATCGTGCCCGTGGTGGCGGTCGGGTTCGTCCCGTTGGTGGTGTAACGGATCGTGGCGCCGCTGGTGGACGAGGTGAGGGTGACGGACTGCGCGCTCGCATAGGTGCCGGCGGCCGGGCTGAAGGCCGGGGCGGCCGCCTGGCTGCCGGGGGGGATGAAGGTGCCGGCCGGGCCGCCATAGAATTCCGGTCCGACGTCCTCGCGCACCAGCGGCCCCACGCCGGCGCCACTCACCTCGCGCTCGTGACAGCCCGAGTCCTTGCCGCTGGCCGGACGGGTGAGGGCGCGGATGTCGAGGGTCGTCGCCGGCGAGGTGCCGCCGGCGAGGCCGAGCACCGGGCTGGAGCCGGAGGGAATCGCATAGCCGAGCACCGCGTCCTGGGCCAGGCCCGGCGAGCCCGGGCCGTAGGTCACGCCGGACAGGCCCGTGACGCCGTAGTTGGAATCGGGATGGTAGACGTAGTTGCCGCCGAACGCGATGGCCGACGTGCTGTAGTCGATGGCAAAGACCGCACCGTCGCCCGGGGCGCTCTGCACCACGTTGTTCCGCACCTCGACCCCGCTGGGATTTAGCGCGCCGGTGCCGCTGCTGTTGCGCCCCAGGAAGAACGGCTGCTCACAGTTGAGGAAGGTGTTGTGGAAAATCTTCGCGTTGTTCGCCACCTCGTAGGTACTGGCGTCGTCGCTCGCCGGCCAGGCCGGATCGCCCTTCTGCACCACGATGGTCGACGTGACGCCCGTGCCCGCGATGTCCTGGAAGTAGTTGTTCCGGACCGTATGGTTCTGGCCGATGACGCGGACCCCGCCCGAGTCGGCGAGGCCGGCCCCGAAGAAGAAATTCCCCTCGACGAGGCAGTTGTCCCCGTGGCGGAGACAGAGCTGGCCGCGGTTCTCCACGAAGGTGTTGTAACGGTAGGTGTTGTTCGCGGACTTGTTGGAGATCAGCTCGGGTTCGCCGGCGCCGTAGATCGTCCGGTAGAAATAGTTGAACTGGAAGACGGACGACATGTTCCAGCCCTGGTGGGCGCTGTCGCCGACGCGGATGCCCTCGTAGCCGTTGCTGCCGATGACCGTGCGCGGGCCGAAATAATTGCCGGCAAAGAGGTGGCTGCGCGGCGTGGTCATGTCGGCCTCCGGCGTGGCCAGCACGACGGTCGCACCGATGGTCGTCTTGCCCTCGAAGCTGTTGTAATCGACCGTGTGCCGGTAGCCTTGGATCACGAACCAGTAGTAGGTGTTGCCCGCGACGGCCCCGGCGTTGAAGTCGCGGAACATGCAGTTGGTGATCCGGCAGTCGCTCGAGCCGGCGGCGGTCTGGATGATGCCCCATTTTTCCGCGCCCGGCATGCCGCCCGCGGCCGTCTGGCCGTCAAACTTGAAACCCGCGAAGGTCAGCCATGAGCCCGACAGCACGATGCGGGTGGTGCCGGCAAACACGGTCGCGCCGGGATTCTCGGCATAGATCAGGATCGGGCTGGCCGGGGTGCCGCTGCCGGTGATCGTCTTGCTGCCGATGTTCACGTAGGTCCCGTCGTGCACGACCACGGTGTCGCCGGCAGCGAGCGCCGGCAGGCCGGTGAAGTCGGCGGCGGTGTAGACATCGTAGCGCGCCGCAGGGGCGAGCGCCGGCAACGCCACCAGGGCGGCCAGCGCGAACAGACGAAAAGCACCAAGTTTCATGGGCAGGGGCGGGTTGATGCGCGCGGCGGGGAAACCGCGCACCGGTGGGGTTGGAAAGCGCCCCATCCTACCAACCGGCCGCCCCGATTGGTATCCTCAGAACTGAGGATTCGGGGGAGACCTCGATGCCCTCGCCCGGTCCCAGAAAACGTAGGTTGCGCGCTCGCGCGCAACGTGGCGCGCCACCTAAAAAACGAAGAGCCCGCTACCGCTTTTCCGCCTGGAGATACTTGGCCGCCGCCGCCGTGCGGGAATGCACGTGGAGCTTCTCGTAGATGTGGCCGAGGTGCGTGCAGATCGTGGTGTAGCTGACGCCCGAGCGGTCGGCGATCTCCTTGGTCGCGAGCCCCTCGGTCACCAGCTGCAGGATCTCCATCTCCCGCGGGGTCAGGGCCGCGATCTCGCTCGCCGGCGCCGCCGGCTTCTGGAACGACTGGACGACCTGGCGCGCGATCTCGGCGCTCATCGGCGAACCGCCGGCATGGACGTCGCACACCGCCTGCAGGATGGCCTCGGGCCGGGAGCGCTTGAGCAGGTAGCCGCTGGCCCCGGCCTCGAGCGCGCTGAAGATCTGCCGGCTGTCGTTGTAGACGGTGAGCACCAGGAACTGGGTGCGCGGCAGCAGGCGCTTCAACCGCGAGGTGCACTCGATGCCGGTGATCCCGGGCAGGTTGATGTCCATGATGACCACGTCCGGCCGGTGCTTCGGCACCGCCGCCAGCGCATGCTCCGCATTGCGGCTGGTGCTCACGCAGCGGCAGCGGCCGGAGGCGTTGATCATCTTCTCCAGCGACGCGCAGACGGCGGCGTTGTCCTCGACGATGGCGACGGTGATGGGGTTCATGGGCGGCTCAGGGCGATCCGGACAGTTCTTTCCGGCCGGGGAACGAAACCACAATCACAATCTCCGTCCCCGCCCCGGGCTGCGTCCGCCACTCCAGGCGGCCACCGGCCCGGGCGATGCGGGTGCGCATGTTGGCCAGGCCGTTGCCACCGGCCGCCGTGGCCGCGGTCGGATCGAAACCCCGGCCGTTGTCGCGCAGCGTGATCCTCAGTTCACCGGCTTCCATCCGGATGCGCAGCCACGCCTCGGTGGCGCCGGAGTGCTTCAGCAGGTTGTTCATGGCCTCCTTCGTCGTGAGGAAGATGTCGGAGCGCTCCTCCGCGGTCAGCGGCAGCCGGGGGACCCCGGACGGCAGGTCGAGCCGGATCGAGATCGCGCTGGACCGGAAAAGCTCCTGGAAAAGCTCGCCGACATACATGACCAGGTGGTCGAGCGAGTCGTTGGCCGGATTCACCGACCAGACGATCGCATCGAGCGAACCCACCAGCGCCCGCGCGCGTTGGGCGAGATAGTCCAGCCCCGCCTGCTCCGCGGGCGGCGCCGTGCGCCGGGTCGCGTCGGCGAACAAGCCGATCTCGGTCAGGCTGGCCCCGAGGTCGTCGTGCAGATCCTGCGCGATGCGCCGGCGCTCGTTGTCCATCGCCCGCTCGCGCTCGAGCCGCTCGACCTTCTGCCGCAGCCGCCGGTTGGACCAGCGGTAGAGGCCCCCGGCCGCCGCCGCCGCGCCGGCCGCGAGCAACCAGGCGAACCAGGCCGTCTGGTAGAAATACGGCAGTTGCACGACCGCCACGCCGGCGCCGGTCTCGTTCCAGATGCCGTCGCTGTTGGCGGCCCGGACGCGGAAGCTGTATTTTCCCGGCGGCAGGCTGCCGTAGAAGGCGGCCCGCCGCGTGTCGGCGTCGACCCAGTCGGCATCATAGCCCTCGAGTTTGTAGCGAAAATGCACCCGCTCCGCCTGCACGAAGCTCGGCGCGGCATACTCGATGCCCAGCGAACGCGTGCCGGGCGGCAGCTGCACGGGGCCGCCCGCATCGGCCGGATGCCGGTCGACGAAGATCCGCTCCACGTGCACCGGCGGCGGCACGGCGTTCAGGATCGCCTGCCGGGGATCGACCGCCAGCACCCCGCGCCGGGTGGCGAAGAGCAGGTCGCCGTCCGCGGCGCGCCAGACCACCGGCTGCGCCCCCGACCAGACGGGAATCAGGCCGGCCTCGTCGCCCACCGGCAGCGCGTGGATGGGCGGCGCGGAGACCGGCGCGCGCATCCAGGCCAGCAGTTCGTCCTTCTGCGCCCACATGAGCCCCGCGAGCGTGCCCAGCCACACGCGGCCCGGCTCCCCCTCGGCGATCGCCGACACGCTGCTCCCCAGTGCCTTGACCAGCGACGGCGGCGCCAGCCAGCGGCCGTTCTCCCAGACGGCGAGGCCGCGATTGCTCAGGCCGGCCCAGATCCGGCCCTCGGGATCAACATGCACGGCGCGGACATCAGCGGCCGGCAACCCGGGCGCCCACGCGTGGGCCGTGGCCTCACCCGCGGCGACCCGCCAGAGCCCCGCGCGCCAGGTTCCCACGATCATGGTGCCGTCCGCCATCTCGGAAAATGAGGTGGCCAGCAGGATCCGGCCGCCGGCCGCGGTCTTCACCTCGGTGATCTTCCCGCCGGCCTGGCGGAACAAACCGTCCGTCTCCGTCCCCACCCACATCGTCCCCTGCCGGTCCTCGTGCAATCCGCGCACGGACCGCAGGTCGGGGTGCTGCCGCCACTCGCCGGCGCGACGGATCCACAGGTGCGAGCCCGCGCCGGCCCAGACGCTGCCATCCCGCGCCGCATAAACCACCGCCGTGTCCCCGTCCGGCGGACCGGCGTTTCCGCGGTGCAGGATCACGTCGCCGGCCTTGCCGACCTGCACAACGCCCGTGCCCTGCGTGCCCAGCCACAACCCGCCCTGCGGGTCCTCGGACACGTTCTTCACGTTGTCCGTCGGCAATCCCTGCCGGGTGGACAGGAGTCGGTAAGGCAGCTCGCGCATGCGCGTCAGCCCCTCCGACCCCGCGCACAACCAGACGCCCCCCTCGCGGTCCTCGCAGACCGCCTGCACATTCCGGTTCGGCAATCCCGGGATCGGGGCGAACACCGGCTGCTCCGCCGACGGCGCGTAAAGCAGGGCGCCGGCGGCGAGCCACAATCCCTGCCCCCGCGCCGGACGGATTTCATAGACCGGCGTGTTGCCGGGGGCCTCGCCCGTGCCCTGGCGCGTGAGATGGCCGTCCTGCCAGCGGAAAAGCCCGTCGCGCTTCGTCCCGAACCACAGCGTCCCGCGGGGAAACTCCGCCATCGTCAGGACCTCGCCGAGCGGCGCCTCGCCGCCGTCAAACGGCCGCGCCACACCCTGCCGGTCGATCCGCAACACCCCGCGGCTCCGATCCGCCGCAACCCAGACCTGGCCCTGGGTGTCGACGAACAACGTGCGCACGCGCAGGTCCGCCGGCAGGCCCTCCGGCCGGAAAGGCTCGGGACGGCCGTCCCGCAGCACATAAACGCCGTCACCCCAGGTCCCGACCCAGAGATTGCCTGCGGCGTCCTCCGTCAGCACGCGCACGGATTTTTTGTCCAGTCCCGCCGGCACGAAACGGCCGTGCTCCAAGCGGACCAGCCCCTGGTCGGTTCCGATCCAGAGCACGCCGAGCCGGTCCTCGCGGAGGCAGTAGATCAGGTCGCTCGGCAGGCCCGGTGTCTCCGGCGCGGAAAACCCGGTGAATCGCACGCCATCAAACCGGCCGAGGCCCGACGGCGTGCCCACCCAGAGGTAGCCGTCCCGCGTCTGCGTCGCGGAGGTGACCACGGTCCCCGGCAGCCCGATTTCAAGGCCATGGCTGTCGAAGGAATACTGGACGACATCCTTCGCGTGCCACGGTGACATCCGCTCCTCCGCCCGCCCGGTCAGGGCGCACCATACCGTCAGCATCACGGCGAAGCATCGCCCGACGAACCATGGATTGGCGGCGGAAAGCACGGGGGTAAGGAGACGGGACGATGCGAACGAACACGCTGATCCCCGCCGTGCCAACGAGAATTGGCCGCCCCTCAACGATATAAACAACAAAGCCCTCCCGGCGGCGGGAGGGCTTTAAAATTGGGTGCAGAGCTTGGATTTGAACCAAGGACCTTCAGGTTATGAGCCTGACGAGCTACCAGGCTGCTCCACTCTGCATCAAGGGGAGTCGCATAAGTGTCCACGCCCGCGCCCCTGTCAACGGCCTTTTTTAAATGTTAAAAACTACACCGTGCAGAGCTTCACCGCCTCCTTGAGGGAGTCGAGCGGGGGCGTGCGCTTCGGCACGAACTCCTGGGCCACGAAACCCTTGAATCCCGTGGCTTTGATCGCGCGCATGATGGCCGGGTAGTTCAGCTCCTGGGTCTCATCGATCTCATTGCGCCCCGGGTTGCCGGCCGTGTGGTAGTGCCCGATATAGGCGTGGCTCTCCTGGATCGTGCGGATGACGTCCCCTTCCATGATCTGCATGTGGTAGATGTCGTAGAGCAGCTTGAACCGCTCGGAACCGACGCGCTTGACCAGCTCCACCCCCCACGGCGTGCGGTCGCACATGTAATCCTTGTGGTTCACCTTCGAGTTGAGGAGCTCCATGCAGACGGTGACGCCGCGCTTCTCCGCCTCGCCCATGAGCTGCTTCAGGCCGATGGCGCAGTTCTCCAGTCCCTGCTCGTCGGACATGCCGTCGCGGTTGCCGGAGAACACGATCACATTGGGCAGGCCCGCGTCGGCACACTGCCTGATGCGCTCGGTCATCGAGGCCACGTAGCCCGCATGGTGCTCGAGCCGGTTGAAACCCTTGGGGATCGTCGTCGTGCCGTTGGCCATGGCGCAGGTCAGGCCGAGCTTTTGCACGACCGGCCAGTCCGCCGGGTTGAGCAGCTCGACCGACTCGAGGCCGAATTCCTTCACCGCCGCGGCAAACTCGGCGAGCGGAATGCCGGGAAAACACCACTTGCACACCGAATGACGGAAGCCGCCGGTGCTGGCGGCCGGGGTCTCGGCGGCGGCACCGGTGCGCGGCAACGCGGCGAGGGCGAAGCCGGCGGCCAAAGATTGGAGGACTTCGCGGCGGGTCAGTTTGGTTTTCATGGGGTAAGATGGATTGGTGTAGGGTCGCTGCTTGCAGCGACCTCGCCCGTGCGATCGGCGCCAGCGCCGACCCCACCGTTGAAGGGTCGCTAGCTGGGGAACTTCACCCAGCGTGCGCCCAACCTGGCGCTGTGCACGGCCGTCTCGATGAACTGCATGCCCTCGATGCCGTCGGCGATGGTCGGGAAATCCAGGTCGCGGGGCGGCTTCCGGCCCGCGACCTCGGCGGCGATGGCGCGGAACGCCTCGCGGTAGATATTACCGAAGGCCTCGAGATAACCCTCGGGGTGGCCGGGCGGAATGCGCGTGGCGCCCTGCGCGGCGGGACCGTTGTAGCCGTTGCCCCGCCGCCAGATCTCGGCGGGTTTGTCGGGATATTTGACGATGAGTTCGTTCGGGTGCTCCTGCTTCCACTCGAGCCCGGCTTTCTCCCCGTAGACCCGGATGTTCAGGTTGTTTTCCTCGCCGACGGAGACCTGCGAGGCGTGCAACACACCCTTGGCGCCGCCCTTGAAGCGAACGAGGATGTTGCCGTCGTCGTCGAGCTTCCGGCCGGGCACGAAGCTCGTGAGGTCGGCGCAAAGCTCGCTGATGTGCAGGCCGGTGACATAGCGCGCCAGGTTCTCGGCGTGCGTGCCGATGTCGCCCATCGCGCCGGCGGCACCGCTCTTCTTCGGGTCCGCGCGCCACGCCGCCTGCTTCTGGCCGGTGGCCTCGAGCCGCGTGGAGAGCCAGCCCTGCGGATATTCGACAACGACCTTGCGGATCTTGCCCAGATGGCCGGCGGCCACGAGCGCACGCGCCTGCTTCACCATGGCGTTGCCCGTGTAGTTGTGCGTGAGGACAAAAACCTTCCTCGTTTGCTTCACGATCGCCGCGAGCTTCTTCGCCTCGGCGAGGTTGAGCGTGACGGGCTTGTCGCAGACGACGTTGAAGCCCTTTTCAAGGAACAGCTTCGCCGGCGGAAAATGCTGGTGGTTCGGCGTGACGATGACGACGAAGTCGAGACGCTCTTCGGCCGGTCGTTTCGCCTCGGCGCGCGCCATCTCCTGGTAGCTGCCGTAGACACGCGAGGGATCGAGATGCAGGTCGGCGCCCGAGGCGCGCGAGCGGGCGGCGTCGCTGGAGAAGGCGCCGGCGACGAGCTCGGCCTCCCCGTCCATGCGGGCGGCGATGCGGTGCACCGCGCCGATGAAGGCCCCGCGGCCGCCGCCGATCATGCCAAAGCGTAATTTTCTATTCATCAGGAAAAGCGTTTTTCACAGGAGGCCGCAGAGAGCGCAGAGAAATAAAGACCTCTGCGTCCTCTGCGATCTCCTGTAAGGTCATTGGTTCTTTTTGTCGAAGGCCGCGTCAAAGGCCACGGTGCTGCGGGCGAAATCGAGTTTCCGGAGGAAGGCGCAGGACTCGGTGGCGCCGTGCACCCGGTCCATGCGGATGTCCTCCCACTCCACGGAGAGCGGGCCGGCGTAGCCGACGTCGTTGAGGGCGACGATGATCTCCTCGAAGTTGATGTCGCCGCGGCCGACCGAGCGGAAATCCCAGGCCCGGCGCGCGTCGCCGAAGCTGGTGTGGCCGCCGAAGGTGCCGACGGTGCCGTCGCCGTGGCCCCACCAGACGTCCTTCATGTGGGCGTGGAAGAGCCGCGGGCCGAAGGTGCGGATGAACTTCACGTAATCCACGCCCTGGTAGCCGAGGTGCGAGGGGTCGTAATTGAAACCGAAGCGCCGGTGACCCTTCACCGCCGCCACGGCGCGCTCGGCGCTGGCGATGTCGAAGGCGATCTCGGTCGGATGCACCTCAAGGGCGAAGTTGGCGTTTTGCTTCTCGAACTCCGCGAGGATCGGGCCGAAGCGCCGGCCGAAGTCGGCGAAACCGGCGTCCCAATAAGCCTGCGAGGTCGGCGGGAACGCGTAGAGCGAGTGCCAGATGGAGGACCCGGTGAAGCCGTTGACGACGACCGGGGCCTTCCGGTTGCCGCCGGGCTGGGCATCGCGAAAGCGGCGGGCGGCCTTGGCCGTGAGGGCGAGTTTCTTCGCGGCGCGCCGACGCACGCCCTCGGGCTCGCCATTGCCCCAGACATCGGCGGGCAAAATGGATTTGTGGCGCTCGTCGATCAGGTCGCAGACCGCCTGGCCGACGAGGTGGCTGGAAATGGCGAAGCAGGTCAGGCCGTGGTCCGACAGCAGGGCCCACTTGTCCTTGAGGTATTTGTCCGAGGTCGCGGCGGCATCGACGTCGAAGTGATCGCCCCAGCAGGCGAGCTCGAGGCCGTCGTAGCCCATTTTCCTGGCGAGCGGCGCAAGTTTCTCGAGGGGCAGGTCGGCCCACTGGCCGGTGAAAAGCGTGACGGGTCTCGACATGACGGGAACGGGGTCGGGGCTGAGGTTGAAAGGCGGCCTTACCTTCGACGAAAAAACGCCGGAGGCCAAGTCAGCTCTTGCCGAGGATGGCCTCGATATTCGCGAGCTCGGCGGCGGCCAGCGGGGACTGGCTGAGGCCGGCATGGATGTCGTCGATCTGCGCGACCTTGCTGGCGCCGATGAGGACGGTGGTGATCTCGGACCGGCGCAGGAGCCAGACGGTCGCGAGCTGGGCGAGCGTGGCGCCGCGGGCCTTCGCGACCTCGTTGAGCGCCTGGATCTTCGCCAGCACCGCGGGGGTGATCTGGCCGGGCTTGAGGAAGACGCCGGACTTCACGGCGCGCGAGTCGGACGGGATGCCCGTGAGGTAGCGGTTGGTCAGCAGGCCCTGCGCGAGCGGCGAAAACGGAATACAACCCGCGCCGACCTCCGCGAGCGTGGGCAGCAGCTCCGGCTCCACCCAGCGGTTGAACATGTTGTAGACCGGCTGGTGGATGAGCAGCGGCACGCCGAGGCCCTTGAGGATGGCCGCCGCCTGCCGGGTCTGGGCGGCGTTGTAGTTCGAGATGCCGGCATAGAGCGCGCGGCCCGAGCGCACGGCGTCGGCCACCGCGGTCAGCGACTCCTCCATCGGCGTGTCGGGGTCGGGCCGGTGGTGGTAGAAAATGTCCACGTAGGGCAGGCCCATCCGCTTCAGGCTCTGGTCGAGCGAGGCCAGGATGTATTTGCGCGAGCCCCACTCGCCGTAGGGACCGGGCCACATCAGGTAGCCGGCCTTGGTCGAGATGATGAGCTCGTCGCGGTGCGCGGCGAGGTCCTCGCGCAGGATGCGACCGAAGTTCTCCTCGGCCGAGCCGGGCGGCGGGCCGTAGTTGTTGGCCAGGTCGAAATGCGTGATGCCGAGATCGAAGGAGCGCCGGATGAGCGCGCGCTGGTTGTCGATCGGGTCGGCCCCGCCGAAGTTGTGCCAGAGGCCCAGCGAGAGCCGGGGGAGCTTGAGGCCGCTGCGGCCGCAACGGGCATACTGGATCGACTCGTAGCGCCTCGCGTCGGGGGTGTAACCGCTCATGCGACGAGGCTTGCCGGCGGGCGGATTATGGGAAGCGAAAAGAAGGCGGATGACGCAGTCGGGCGTGCCTAATTGGAGGCGGGGCCATCAGCCCCGCGAAGCATGGCCCGCGAACACGAAAACCCGCGGGGCTGATGGCCCCGCCTCCAACCAATCAAGAGCCCGCCGCGCGCTTCGCCGGCATGGGGCAGGTGGCGCCGTCGTGCCAGGTGCCCTCGACGTAGGTGGTCGTCGGGATCTCGGGCACGCCGTATTTGTTGTGCTGGAGCTGGCCGGCGAGGATCTCGACCGCCAGCGCGCCGACGGTCGTGTGGTTCTGCTGCACGCCGGCGACGGCGCCGTCGTTCTTCTCCAGGAACACGTCCACAAAGGCCACGTCGCGCGGCACGCGCAGGCCCATCTCCCTGAGCAGCGGGAGCACGAAGGAGGCCTTGCTGATCACGACCTCGGGGCGGTATTTCTCGAACCATGCCTTGAAGGCCGCGGGCTCGGGGAAGACCTCGGACTTGCTCTCGTTGAGCCAGCGCTCGACCGGCTCGGGCTCGGGGAACAGGTGGGCCGGGATGCGCTCGCGGGCCGTCAACGCCTGCTGCTCGCAGAGGTAGCCGGCGGTCCAGAGGTGGTCGACGGCGTGGTCCCAGCCGCGGTGCATGACGAAGCCGATGCGCCGGTAGCCGGCGGCGATGACCTTCTGCATCGCCAGCCGCGCGATGTCGCACTGGTTGTTGGTGACGTTGTGCAGCTGCGGCTGGTGCGGGAAATAGTCGATCTTCACCGCGCTGAAGTTCGCCCAGTCGAACTGGAGCGCGTCGCCCATCTCGCGGCCGTGCGAGGCGATGATGAGGCCGCTGATGCCGCGGGAGTAGAGGATCTGGCCGAGGCGCTCCTGGCTCATGCCCTCGTCGCGCATCCAGAAGTGGTCGAGCTTGTAGCCGAGCTCGTTGGCCTTCGCCAGGGCGCCGGCGTAGAAATCCGGGTGGGCCGTCACCTTCTTCCAGCCCCAGCGCGTGGTCCAGTTGGTGACGTAGGCCAGCGTCGGCGTGTTGCGCCGCTCGATCACGCCGCCGCGGTAGGCGACCAGCGCGCGGAGGAAGGGGTCGGGCGCGTAGCCCATCTTTTTCGCGAGCGCCTGGATGCGGCGGCGGGTGGTCTCGGGCAGGCGCGGGTGGTTGCGCAGGGCCAGGGAGACCGTGGTGACATGCACCTCCGCCTTCACGGCGATATCCGACAGGGTAACGCGTTTTTCGCTCATCTCGGGGGTGCCGGGATTCCGGCGCGCTGGCCGCCCTGCTTCAAGTCTATTGTTAGCATGGACGGCCGGTTGTCTCGACCCGCATATGACCGCGAAATGTCGCCCTCTGGTCTTGAGCGGCTACCCCGACCCTGCTCCGCTCAACTGCGATGAAACCCACCCGCTCCCATTTTCCCCGCATCCCGCGTATCGCCTACGAGGGCACCCGCTCGTCCAACCCGCTGGCCTTCCGGCATTACAACCCCGAGGAGATCATCGACGGCCGGACGATGTCCGACCACCTGCGCTTCTCGATCGCCTACTGGCACGCGTTCCGCGGCACCGGCGCCGACCCCTTCGGCCCGGGCACGATCAACCGCCCCTGGGAGAAGGGTTCCGACCCGGTCTCCATCGCCAAGGTCCGGATGGACGCCGCCTTCGAGTTCTTCACCAAGATCCGCGCGCCGTTCTGGTGCTTCCATGACCGCGACATCGCGCCCGAGGGCCGCACGCTTGCCGAGTCGAACCGCAACCTCGACAAGATCGTCGCCCACGCCAAGTCGCTCCAGAAAGCCACCGGGGTGAAGCTCCTGTGGGGCACGGCCAACCTGTTTTCCAACCCGCGCTTCATGTGCGGCGCCGCGACCAACCCCGACGCCCACGTCTTCGCCTACGCCGCGGCCCAGGTGAAGAAGGCGATGGACGTCACCAAGCAGCTCGGCGGAGAGAACTACGTGTTCTGGGGCGGCCGCGAGGGCTACGAGACGCTCCTCAACACCAACCTCAAGCGCGAGCAGGACCACTTGGCGGCCTTCCTCCACATGGCGGTCGATTACGCGAAGAGCATCGGCTTCAAGGGCCAGTTCCTCATCGAGCCCAAGCCGAAGGAGCCCACGAAGCACCAATACGACTTCGACGTCGCCAGCGGCATCGCCTTCCTCCGCACCTACGGCCTGGAGAAGCACTTCAAGTTCAACATCGAGACCAACCACGCCACGCTTGCCGGCCACACCTTCGAGCACGAGATCGAGGTCGCGGCTTCGCAGGACATGCTCGGCTCGATCGACGCCAACACCGGCGACCTGCTCCTCGGCTGGGACACCGACCAGTTCAACACCAACGTCAAGGAGCTCACCCTCGCGATGGTCTCCATCCTGCGCGCCGGCGGCCTCGGCACCGGCGGCTTCAACTTCGACGCCAAGCTGCGCCGTCCCTCGATCGATCCGTCCGACCTCTTCCACGCGCACATCGGCGGTATGGACGCCTACGCGCTGGCCTTCAAGCTCGCCCGCCGGATCCTCGCCGAGGGCAGGTTCGAGGCCTTCGTCGCCGAGCGCTACCGCTCCTTCGACACCGGCTACGGCCGCGCGATTGAGAAGCGCCGCACCAATTTCCGTGAGCTGAACAAACTCGTGCTGACCAAGCTCGGCGAACCCAAGCCGCGCTCCGGCAAGCAGGAATACCTCGAAAACCTCCTCAATACCTACCTCCACGGCTGACCCCCGGCCGCCGGAGCGCAGTTTTTCCCCATGCCCCCCCACGCCTCTCCGGCGGCCCCCCTGCCCTTTCTTGATCCCGACCTCCCGCTGCCGCAGCGCATCGCCGACCTCGTCGGCCGCCTGACCCTGCCGGAGAAAATCAGCCAGCTGGTCCACGACAGCCGGGCCATCGACCGCGTCGGCCTGCCCGCCTACAACTGGTGGAACGAGGCCTGCCACGGCGTCGGCCGCAACGGCCGCGCCACCGTCTTCCCGCAGGTCATCGGCCTCGGCGCCACCTGGAACCGCGACCTCGTCCAGCGCGTCGCCGCCACCATCGCCGACGAGGCCCGCGCCAAGCACCACGCCGCCCTCGCCGCCGGCCGCCGCGGCCAGTATCAGGGCCTCACCTTCTGGACGCCGAACATCAACATCTTCCGCGACCCGCGCTGGGGCCGCGGCCAGGAGACCTTCGGCGAGGACCCCTGCCTCACCGGCGAACTCGGCTCCGCCATGGTGCGCGGCCTGCAGGGCGATGATCCCCGTTACCTGAAGACGGCGGCCTGCGCCAAGCACTACGCCGTCCACAGCGGCCCCGAGCAGGACCGCCACGGCTTTGACGCCGTCCCCACACAGAAGGATTTCGCCGAGACCTACCTCCCCGCCTTCAAGAAGCTCGTGGAGTCCGGCGTGGAATCCGTCATGGGCGCCTACAACCGCACCCTTGGCGAGCCCTGCTGCGGCAGCGAGCTCCTCATCAAGGACATCCTGCGCGGCCGCTGGGGCTTCAAGGGTCATTTCGTCAGCGACTGCGGCGCCATCGATGATTTCCACCAGCAGCACAAGGTCACCAGGAACGCCGCCGAGTCCGCCGCCCTCGCCGTGCGGAACGGCTGCGACCTCAACTGCGGCTGCACCTACAACGACCTCGTCGTCGCCGTGCGGGACGGCCTCATCACCGAGGCCGAGATCGACACCGCGCTCGGCCGCCTGCTGGCCACCCGCCTGAAGCTCGGCCTGCTCGACCCGCAGGACCGCGTGCCGTGGTCCGGGACCCCGCCCACGATCATCGACAGCGCCCCGCACCGCCAGCTCTCGTGCGCGGCCGCCATCGAGTCCATCGTCCTGCTCAAGAACAACGGCCTCCTCCCGCTGCGGCCGGATCACGAGAGCATTTTGGTCTGCGGCCCGACCGCCGCCAACACCACGGCGCTGATCGGCAACTACTACGGTTTCTCCCCGCGCCTCGTCACGCTGGCGGAGGGCATCTTCGCCCGCGCGCCCGAGACCACCCGCACGGTCTACCGCCTGGGCTCGCCCCTGCTCAGCCCGATGTCCCCGGGCGTCAACTACACCTTCTCCACCGCCGCGGAGAACGAGATCACCATCGCCATCCTCGGCCTCGACTCCTCGCTCGAAAGCGAGGAGGGCGACAGCCCGGCCTCCCCGAGCGGCGGCGACCGCGACACCATCGAGCTGCCCAAGGTGCAGCTCGAGTTCATCACCGAGCTGCGCAAGCACGCGAAGAAGCTCATCGTCGTCCTGACCGGCGGCAGCGCGATCGCCATCCCCGAGGTGCACGATTTTGCCGACGCCGTCCTGCAGGTCTGGTATCCCGGCTGCGAGGGCGGTCGCGCCCTGGCCGAGGTGCTCTACGGCGACGCCTCGCCCTCGGGCAAGCTGCCGCTCACGGTCCCGCGCCGCACCGCCGACCTGCCGGCCTTCATCGACTACGGCATGAAGGGCCGCACCTACCGCTTCGCCACGACCGAGCCGCTCTATCCCTTCGGCTTCGGCCTCACCTACGCGAGCTTCAGCTACGGCCCGCTCACCCTGAGCACCGCCCGGCTCGCGGCCGGCCAGGAAGTGACCGCCCGCGTCACGCTCACCAACACCTCCGCCCGGGCCGCCAGCGAGGCGGTGCAGTGCTACCTCCAGCCGCCGCGCTCGTGGCCCGACGCCCCGCTCGCGACGCTCGTCGACTTCCAGAAGGTCACCGTGCCCGCCCGCGGCTCCGTCGAGGTGACGTTCCGCCTGCCCGCCGCGGCCTTTGCCCAGGTCAACGCCGCCGGCCAGCAGGTGCACGCCCCCGGCCTTTACCGCCTCGTCATCGGCTCGGCCTCGCCCGGCGCCCGCGCCCAGGCGCTCGGCGCCGCCGCCCCGGCCACCGGCGAGATCACGCTGGTCTAAGTCGCGGCCCCTAAAACGCACCCACCCTTCTTTGTCATTCTGAACGAAGTGAAGAATCCTGTTGTTCACCCGTGGCGTCACACTCGTTGCACTGGATCCTTCGCTTCGCTCAGGATGACAGGCGACTAGAGTTCCGACCGTCGCGTTGATTCTTCCACCAATCGAGAATCAAAAATCGAAAATCCCCGCCCCACCCCATGAGCGATTCCGCGCAGAAACTCTCCTTTGTCGAGAAGGCCGGCTACAGCGCGGGCGATGCCGCCGCGAACTTCGTCTTCATGACGATGGTGCTGTTCCAGCTGAACTTCTACACCGACGTCTTCGGCCTCTCCGCCAACGCCGCCGCCGCCATCCTGCTCTGGCCCCGCCTCTGGGACGCCGTGTTCGACCCGATCATGGGCGTGCTCGCCGACCGCACCAAGTCCCGCTGGGGCCGGTTCCGCCCGTGGATCCTGTGGACCTCCGTGCCCTGGGCCATCGTCATGGTGCTCGCCTACACCACCCCGCAGGGCTGGAGCATGGGCATGATGATCGCCTACGCCGGCATCACCAACACGATCCTGATGACGCTCTACTCGATGAACAACATGCCCTACTCCGCCCTCGGCGGCGTCATGACGGGCGACCTCAACGAGCGCACCAAGCTGAACTCCTACCGCTTCGTCTCCGTCAACATCGCGCAGTTCATCGTCGGCGGCCTGACCCTCCCGCTCGTCGCCAAGTTCGCCGAGGGCTCCGACCGCCAGCACGGCTGGCAGGTGACGATGACCATCTGGGCGGTCCTCTGCTTCGTGCTCTTCATGGTCACGTTCCTCACCACCAAGGAGCGCGTGCAGCCCGTGGCCGAGACCCATTCCTCGCCAAGGCAGGATTTCGCCGACCTGCTCAAGAACAGCCCTTGGATCGCCCTCGTCGCCTACACGGTGTTCAACTTCGCCATGCTGTCGTTCCGCGGCGGCGCCCACTACAACTACTACCACCACTACGCCGACAAGGCCGCGATGTTCGACTTCGTCGAGCAGCTCGGCCTGACCACGGGCGAGGCCGCCAAGGGCGGCGGCCTCCTCGACTGGCTCGGCTACATCGTCCACGGCACGCGGGAGACCGCCGCCAGCTCCAACGTGGCCGACGTGTTCAACAGCATCGTCAACATGGTCGGCACGGCCGTGACCATCGTGGTCATCATGCTCTCCGCCTCCTTCTCCGCGCGCTTCGGCAAGAAGGCCGTCATCGGCACCGGCTTCGCCCTGGCCGCGCTCAACGCCTTCGCCATGTATCTGCTCAGCCCCGGCAACACCTGGGGCATGCTGGCCCTCGCCGTCCTCGGCTCGGTCGTCTACGCGCCCACCATCGCGGTCGCCTGGGCGATGTATGCGGACGCCGCCGACTACTCCGAGTGGCAGACCGGCCGCCGCTTCACCGGCATGGTCTTCGCCACCATCGGCTTCGCCCTCAAGTCCGGCCTCGCCCTCGGCTCGGCCGTCTTCCTGTGGCTCATGGCCGGGCTCTTCGACTACGAGACGCACCTGCCCACCGCCGCCAACGCGATCGCGGGTTACCGCGCGACCAGTTCCATCATCGTCGGCCTGCTGTTCGCCGGCGGCGCGCTCTCCATCGCGCTCTGCAAGCTCAACAAGGCGACCACGCTCCAGATGGCCGCCGACCTCGCCGAGCGCCGGCGCAAGGCCGGCGTGCCCGCCTGAGCCCATGCACCGCCGCCTGTTTGCGCTGCTTCTCCTGCTGACGGGCCTCGCCCACGCCGAGGACGGCTACCGGCTTTGGCTGCGTTATGATTCGCTGGCCGCCCCGGCCGCCGTCGTGCTCACGACCCCCGCCGGACGCGAGTCCCCGACCATCGCCGCCGCGCGGGCGGAACTCCGGTCCGCGTTCGGCGCGCAAACGGCCGTGAGCCTCAAGCCGTCCCCGACCGAGGTGCCCGGCGCCGGCGCCGAGGGCTATGCCATCCGCGTCACGACCGGCGGAGCCGTGCAGATTTCCGCCAACAGCGATGTCGGTGCGCTCTACGGGACCTTCGCCCTGCTGCGCCACCTGCAGGCCGGGCGGCCGCTGGCCGGGCTCGATGTCACCAGCGCCCCGAAAATCGCCCGCCGCCTGCTCAATCACTGGGACAACCTCGACGGCACCGTCGAGCGCGGCTACGCGGGTTTTTCCCTCTGGCAGTGGTTCTATCTCCCGGAGATCCGCGACCCGCGCTACCGCGACTATGCCCGCGCCCTCGCCTCCGTCGGCCTCAACGGCACCGTATTGACCAACGTCAACGCCGACGCCCTCGTCCTCACGCCGGACTACCTCGCCAAGGTCGCCGCCCTGGCGGAGGAATTCCGTCCCTACGGCGTCCGCGTCTATCTCACGGCCCGCTTCAGCGCGCCGATCGAGATCGGCGGCCTGCCGACCGCCGACCCGCTCGACCCCGCGGTCGCGGCCTGGTGGAAGGCGAAGGTCGACGAGATTTATCGTCACATCCCGGATTTCGGGGGCTTCGTGGTGAAAGCCAATTCCGAGGGCCAGCCCGGCCCGCAGGACTACCACCGCACGCATGCCGACGGAGCCAACCTGCTCGCCGACGCGCTCGCACCGCACGGCGGCATCGTGATGTGGCGCGCCTTCGTCTACGCCGCGGAAAGGACCGAGGACCGCGTCAAGCAGGCGTGGCATGAGTTCATGCCCCTCGACGGCACGTTCCGCGACAACGTCACCGTGCAGATCAAGAACGGCCCGCTCGACTTCATGCCGCGCGAGCCCTTCTCGCCGCTCCTCGGCGGCCTGGCGCGCACGCCGATGACGCTCGAGCTGCAGATCACGCAGGAATACCTCGGCCAGTCCGTCCAGCTCGCCTACCTCGCGCCGATGTGGAAGGAGGTCCTCGAGGCCGATACCTTCGCGCAAGGCCCCGGCTCGACGGTCGCGCGCGCCATCGACGGTTCGCTCCGCGGCCACCGCCTGTCGGTCATCGCCGGCGTGGCCAACACCGGCACCGACCGCAACTGGACCGGCCACCCGCTCGCCCAGGCCAACTGGTATGCCTTCGGGCGGCTCGCGTGGGACCACTCCCTCAGCTCCGCGCAGATCGCCGACGAATGGACGCGCCTCACCTTCGGCCACGACCCGGAGACCGTGGCTGCCGTCAGCCGGCTGCTGCTCGGTTCGCATGAGACGGTGGTCAACTACTCGATGCCGCTCGGCCTGCACCACATCATGGCCGAGGGCCACCACTATGGCCCGGGACCGTGGGCGACCCATCCGAAACGGGCCGACTGGAGTTCCGCCTACTACCACCAGGCCGATGCCGCCGGCCTCGGCGCCGCCCGCAGCGCCACCGGCTCCAACGCCATCGCGCAATACGCGCCCGAACTCGCCGCGCTCTGGGGCAACCCCGACACCTGCCCCGAGAACCTGCTGCTCTGGTTTCACCACGTCGCGTGGGACCGCCGCATGAAATCCGGCCGCAGCCTGTGGGACGAACTCTGCCTGCGCTACCAGCAGGGCGTGGACGAGGTGCGCGGGATGCGTCGCACGTGGGATTCGCTCGCCGGCAAGATCGATACCGAGCGTTTCACCGGCGTGCAGCAACGCCTCCAACGCCAGGAACAGGACGCCATCATCTGGCGCGACGCCTGCCTGCTCTATTTTCAGACCTTCAGCCGCCGCCCGCTGCCCGCCGGGGTCGAGGCGCCGGCGCATGACCTGGGATATTACGAGGCCATCAAGCCGCGCTACATGCCCGGCCACTAGGGGGGACCATGCGCACCCTGCTGCTGCTCGCCTGCCTCGTGTTGCCGCTCGCCGCCAGCGAGCCGGCCGCGCGACCGCTGCTCAGCCCGGTGTTCGGCGAGCATATGGTGCTCCAGCGCGGCAAACCCAACCCGGTCTGGGGCTGGGCCGAGCCCGGCACGCAGGTGACCCTGGCCTTCGCCGGCCAGACGAAGGCCACCGTCGCCGGCGCCGATGGCCGCTGGCAGGTCACGCTTGAATCCCTCGCCGCTTCCTCGGTGGCGCAGGAATTCGTCCTCACCGCCACCGATCGAAAATCAGGAACCGAGAAACGAAAATTCCATGACGTGCTCGTGGGTGATGTCTGGCTCTGCGGCGGCCAGTCCAACATGGAGTTCGATCTCGCGCGTTCCCGCGACGGCGCCGCCGCCGTGCAGCAATCCACGCACGAATCCATCCGGCTTTATCGGGTCGCCACCCAGCCCGGCTACGCCCCCGTCCCAACGCCCCGCGGCGAATGGCGGCGCTGCGAACCCGCGGCCTTCGCCCAGCCCGGCGGCTTCTCGGCCGTGGCCTATTACTTTGCCAGGAAAGTCCAGGCCGAAACCGGCGTGCCCATCGGGCTTGTCCAGATCGCCATCGGCGGCACGCCGGCCGAGTCATGGATGAGTCCGGCGGCGCTGCAGGACTTCCCCGAGTTCGCGCCGGGCCTCGCGGAAATGGCGCGGCTGCGCGAGCGCGGCGCCCCTGCTTACGGCAACTTCGTCATGCACTGGTATGACGAGTTCGACCGCGGCCTCGCGGGCCAATGGTCGGAAGCCGGCTTCGACGACCGCGCCTGGACCCCCGCCGACCTGCACGACGTGTTCACGCGACTCGGCGTGCCGGTCACCCCGGCCGTCGCGTGGTTGCGCCGCGACGTTGATCTGCCCGACCCGCTGCCCGCCGGCGCCGTGAAGCTGTTGCTCGGCGTGGTCGAGAAAATGGACACCGCCTGGCTCAACGGCCGCTGGATCGGCGCCAGTGCGTGGGTCGAGAACCCCCGCGCCTACCCCATCCCCGCCGGCGCGCTGCGTCCCGGCCGCAACCAGCTCACGCTTCGTGTCCTGAAGACCGCGGCCGACGGCGGCTTCCGTTCTCCCGCCGACCGCCTGAAGCTCGTGCTCGGCGACGGCACCGCCATCCCGCTGGCCACCGGCTGGCGCGCCGCCCTCGGCGCCGATGCCCGCCCGCCGCACCCGCTGCCCCTTGGCTACGAGAACTGGCCGACGATGCCGGCCGTGCTGCACCTCGGCATGCTGCGCCCGCTCGCGCCGCTCGCCGTCGCCGGCGCGCTTTGGTATCAGGGTGAGGCCAACTTCACCCGCGCCGCGCAATACCGCACGCTCCTCCCGGCGATGATCGCCGACTGGCGCGCGCTGTTTGCCGCACCCGATCTGCCCTTCTACATCGTCAGCCTGCCCGCCTTCATGGCCCGCCGCGACCAGCCCGGTTCGGACGGATGGACGGAACTCCGCGAGGCCCAGGCCCAGACCGCCCACACCGTGCCGCACACCGCCCTCGCCATCACCGTGGACACCGGCGATGCCAACGACATCCACCCGGTGGACAAGCAACCCGTCGGCGAGCGCCTCGCCCTCCTCGCGCTCCGGCACACCCATGGCCGCACCGATGTCGTGGCCGACGGCCCGCGTTTCGCGCGCATGGCACCGGCGCCCGGCGGTCTCCGCCTTTTCTTCGCGCACACCGACGGCGGCCTCGTCGCGCGCGGCCCGCTCACGGGCTTCGCCATCGCCGGTGCGGACCGCGTCTGGCACTGGGCCGAGGCCCGGCTCGAGGGCGAGACGATCGTTGTCTCCTCGCCGGCCGTGCCCGGACCCGTCGCGGTCCGCTACGCCTGGCAAGCCAACCCACCCGCCCCGCTTTTCAACGGCGCGGGGCTCCCGGCCGCGCCCTTCCGGACCGACGACTGGCCCCTTTCCACCCCATGAGACTCCCGCCCCTCCTCACTCTCACTTTCACTCTCACCCTTCCGGCCGCTGAGCCCGTCGCCTTCGACTCGTTCACCTACACCGGCCGCGACCCGGCCTTCGAGGCGCCGCTGCCCGCCGGGCATTTTCGCAATCCCATCCTCGCGGGCTACTACCCCGACCCGAGCATCTGCCGCGTCGGCGACGACTACTACCTCATCAACTCCACGTTCGCCCACTTTCCCGGCATCCCGATCTTCCACAGCCGGGACCTGGTGAACTGGAAACAGCTCGGCCACGTCATCGACCGCCCGACGCAGGTCAAATATGACGGCCTCGGCATCACCCGTGGCATCTTCGCCCCCGCGATCAGCCACCACAACGGCATCTTCTATGTCGTCTGCACGATGGTCGATGCCGGCGGCAACTTCCTCATGACCGCCACCGACCCGGCCGGCCCGTGGAGCGATCCCGTGTGGCTCGACTTCGACGGCATCGATCCGTCGCTTTTCTTCGACGACGACGGCCGGGCCTGGATGGTCAACAATGG
Organism: Lacunisphaera sp.; assembly: GCA_041909435.1. Classification (GTDB taxonomy): domain Bacteria; phylum Verrucomicrobiota; class Verrucomicrobiia; order Opitutales; family Opitutaceae; genus Lacunisphaera. The sequence goes on along the minus strand of JAYRDK010000027.1, from coordinate 25,259 downwards.
CAACCCGCCCGACAACCAGCCTCTCTACCAGGGCCACCGCGCCATCTGGATCCAGGAGTTCGACATCGCCGCGAAGAAGCTGACCGGACCGCGCTCCATCATCGTCAACGGCGGAGTCGATCTGACCAAGAAACCCGTCTGGATCGAGGGCCCGCATCTCTACAAGAAGGACGGCTGGTATTACCTCTGTTGCGCCGAGGGCGGCACCTCCTGGCAGCACTCGCAGGTCATCCTGCGCGGCAAGTTACCCACCGGACCCTTCACGCCGTGGGACAAGAACCCCATCCTCACCCAGCGCGATCTCGACGGCAGCGCCCCGCACGCCGTCACCTGCACCGGCCACGCCGACCTCGAGATCGGCCCCGACGGCAACTGGTGGGCCATCTTCCTCGCCTGCCGGCCCTATGCGCCCGACCGCTGGGCGACCGGCCGCGAGACCTTCCTGCTCCCGGTCAAATGGACCGACGACGGCTGGCCGCAGATCCTCCCGCCCGGCGAACGCGTGCCGTATGTCGTCAAGGCTCCAGGTAGGGCGAATCCTCCGGATGAGCCGTCGCCCGAACCGGCTCGTCAGGGACGACTCGCCCTACCCACCCCCCTCACCGGCAACTTCACGTGGACCGACAACTTCGACGACGTGAAACTCTCGCCACTGTGGATCATGCTCCGCACGCCCAGGCAAAACTGGTGGTCGCTCGCCGGCGGCCGGCTCAACCTGACCCCGCAGGCCGAGCTTCTTTCCGGCAAAGGCAACCCCTCGTTCCTCGGCCGCCGCCTCCAGCACTCGAGGTTCGAGACTTCCGTCCGGCTCGAGGTGCCCGCCACCGCCGGCATCTCCGCCGGGCTCGCCGTCATGCAGAACGAGACGCATCATTATTATTCCGGTGTGCGACGCGCGGCTGACGGCCTGGTCGCCTTTGTCGAGCTGCAGAACGGCCCCAAGCCAGAAACCCTGGTCACCCTGCCGCTGCCTGCGGACACGAAGTCCATCGAGCTGCGCCTTACTGGTGACGGTCCGACGCTCGCCTTCGACTACGCGCTTTCGCCCGGTGCCTGGCAGCCGCTGCTGCCCAAGGCCGATTCTTATCCGATCAGCGTGCAGGCCGCCGGCGGCGGGTTGCACTTCACCGGCGCGCTGGTGGGGCCCTACACACGGCTGGAGCCGTGATCAGAAGCCCATGCTCACGCCGCCGTCGACGGGCAGGATCACGCCCGTCACGAACTTCGCCGCCGGTGAAACCAGATAGGTCGCCGCCCAGCCGATGTCCTCGGTGTCGCCGAATTTCGCCATGGGGGTGCGGCTGACGATCTTGTTTTTCCGGGCCGGGTCGCCCTCCATCGCCTTGCGCGACATCGCCGTGTCGATCCAGCCCGGTGCGATGGCGTTCACCCGCAGGCCGTGGGGCGAGAACTCGACCGCATAGCCGCGGACCAGCCCGACCATGGCCGACTTGGCCGCCGTGTAGGCGATCACGTTGGGGATCCCGAAGAGTGACGCCATCGAGGCCGTGAAGAGAATGTTGCCGTGCTTCCGCGCGATCATGCCCGGAGCGAAGGCCCGGACCAGGGCATGGGCGCCGAAGATGTGCGTGCGCACGATCGCCTCCATCTCCTCGGTGGTCGTGTCCACGGCCGGCTTCTTCATGTTCTGGCCGGCATTGTTGACGAGGCAGGTGATCGGGCCGTGCTCCTGCTCGACCTGCGCGGCAAACGCGGGCGCGAGCTCGAGGCGGTTGACGTCATGCACGGCATAAGCGGCGCCGGCACCGAGTTCCTTGACCGCGGCGGCCAGCTCGGCCTCGCGCCGGCCGGCGAGGATGACCCTGGCGCCGGCCGCGTGCATCGCCTTCGCCATCGCGAGGCCGATGCCGGTGCCGCCGCCGGTGATGAGCACGGTTTCGCCGCGCAGAGAGAAGACGTCAGCAAACGAGGAGGACATGAGGGTAAAGAAAAGATTTTTTAACCACGGATTACTCGGATGAACACGGATATAGAACCACACCGGTTAACCACTAATCCACACTAATGGACACTAACCAAAATTTAGGAGCTCTGGCTCTGCCGGATTAGTGAGTCATTAGTGTGCATTAGTGGTTAAAGCTGCCTTGGTTTGATCCGTGGCAATCCGTGAAATCCGTGGTCACAAAAATACGAGAGGACGCCAGGGTCAACGCAACGACTGGATGCCGGCCTTGAGGTAACCCATGGCGAAGGCCATGCCGGCGTGCCATGGCGCCGCGCAGCTCATCTGCGGGGCGTGGTCGGGGATGATCACGCCCTCGAACCGGTTCTTTTTCAGGATCGCGAGCACGCGCAGCACGTCGACCTCGCCGTCGTCGATGAAGGTCTCCTTGTAGTGCGGGACCTTGTCGCGGACGTTGCGCAGGTGAACATAGCCCAGGCGGTTCTGCCGGGAATATTGGTCGACCACGTCGTAGATGTCGCCCTCGGTCATCTCGGCGAGCGACCCGACGCAGAACTCGAGCTGGTTGGCCGGGCTCGGGTTGAGGTCGATGACTTTTTGATACATCGAGGGCTGGTAAACGAGGCGGGGCTGGCCGCGGATGAACGGCATCGGCGGATCGTCGGGATGCAGGGCGAGCCGCACGCCGGCCTTTTCGGCCACCGGGAGCACTTCGTCGAGGAAACGCTGCAGGCGCGACCAGAGCTGCCCGTGCGTCGCCGCCGGGATGGTGCCAGTGGAGCGCGACGGTGCCGTGGGATCCACCACCATATTCCAGACGAGGCCGTTGGGCATGGGCAGGTCGTAAGCTCCTTCCATGCCGACAGACGGTGCATCGCCGCGGGCATAGTTGCCCTTGGTGCGACCGGCGACCCCCGCAATGGAGAAATTATAGCCCATGATCGGGATGCCCGCCTCGCCCAGGCGGCGGATGATCGTCTTCACGTTCTCGATGTGCTGGGCGCGCTTGGGACCATCCAGGAGGATGTCGCCCCAGTGCGCGGGATCGAAGTTCTCGATCGCCTCGAGCTTCAGGCCGGCGGCTTCCGTCGCGGTGCGCACACCCTTGAGTTCCTCGAGGGTCCAGAGCTTGTCTGGGTCGCCGGCCAGGCCCCAGCCCCAATCGGTGCCCAGCGGCTGGTCGTCGGTGGCCGAGTGGCCGGCCCCGCCGCGGAAATAATCCACGAGGTGCGCGATGATGTGCGTGGCGCCGGCCTGCTTTGCGAACGCAAAGTTCTCCGGCGTGAGCATGTGGCGGTAAAGTCCGAGACCGAGTTTCATGAGGAAAAAGATTGGATGTAGCCCGGTAGGGCGAGTCGTCTCGACGAGCCGCCGTCGCAAAGCCTATGGCGCCCAAGGCCGCGGCTCATCCGGAGGATTCGCCCTACCATGTCGAATCTAAAACTCATCGTTTCGCACTCGGGTCTCCCGTCGGCGGCGGCGCGGTGTCGGTCGCGGCCCGCGGGCCGAGCAATTCGGTGAGGACCGGCTCCAGCGCCTCGGCCCACCTCTGGTAACCCTGCAGGCTGAGGTGCAGCCGGTCCACGGTCAGGCCGTCGAACAGCTGGCCTTTCGCGTCGGCCAGGCGGTCGTTGATGTTCAGGTAACGGACGGTCCTGCCGTCGGCGAGCTTCGCCAGGTTGGCGTTGATGCGGTCGACGGTGGGCATGACCGGGCCGTCGTTGCGCGGGAGGATGCCCATCAGGATGATCGTGGCGCCGGGGGCCTTGGCGCGGCAGAGATCGACCAAGGCGGTGACCCCGCGTGTGATGTCGGCGACCTTGGCGTCGTCGCCCGGCTCCTTGCCGATGTTGTTGGTGCCGGCGAGCAGGACGATGACCCTGGGGTTCACGCCGTCCAATTCGCCATTCTGCAAGCGCCAGAGCATGTTCTGGGTGGTGTCACCGCCCCAGCCGAAGTTGCCGGCGTTCCAGCCATGGAAGTTCTTCTTCCAGTGCGCCAGGAAGTCCGGATAATCCGTCGCGCCCCAGCGCCGCGTGATGGAGTCGCCGAGGAAATAGAGCGAGATGCCGCCGGCCCGCGCCTTGGCGAGCAACTGCTGGTGGACCATCTGCGAATTGGCATCACCGCGCATCACCGGTTGGTCGGCGGGCGGGGCCGCCGTCACCCGCGGGCTTTCCGGCGGCCCGAGATGGCTCGGGCGCACGCCGGACACCGGGCGCGGGCTGCGCGCGGGCGACGTCGCCGGCGCCGGGGCCAGATCGATGACGATGCGCTCCAGCACGACACCGGGCGTGACGAGCCAGAACTTGAGCGTGTGTTGGCCCGGCGCGGCGAGCTGGTGCGTGGTGGCGACGCGACGCACGCTGTCGGACACGGCGGCTTCCCAATTGGCCTGCGGCGACCAGGTGCCGACCTTCACGATCCGGGGCGCCTCGTCGTCAATCGAGATGGCGTAACGGAGTCCCTCGCCGGACTGGAAGTCGAGCGACGGGGCGAGGTGCACCTCCACCTTCACGTCCCCGGCGGAGAAGGTGTGCAGGTCGTATTCGAGCCGCGGCGATTCTCCGCCGGGCGTGACCGCCGGCATGGTCACCGGGAAGGCGGTGATGCCGCCATGCGTGCGGCCGAAACCGGGCAGCTTCTGCCATATGACCTCCCCGGACTGCACGGCGCGGTCGAAGTTGAGCGCGTTGATGGCGATGTGGCGGTCGGTCTCGATGAAACCGCGGACCGGACCGGCGGGCTTGTTGACCGGAAGCTGCACCGTGAAGCGGCCGGCCGTGCCGGCGTCGAAGGTGACATTGGCCGTGGCTGTGCCGGCGGGCACGGCGGCCCAGTCCACGCCGAGCCGAAGGCGCACGGTGCGGTCGGTCACCCGGCCGGTGGCGGCGGAGAGTTTCACCCATGGCTGGTCGGCCGTGACCTTGAAGTCGAACGGCTCGTTGCCCCGGTTGAAGAGTTCGACCCAGCGGGTGGCGGTGCCTTGCAGGACGTTCAGCTCAGGCAGCACCGCGCGCGGCGCGCCATAGACGGGCCAGCCGGTTTCGGAGCCCTCGATGGCGGCGCCCAGGGACGCACCCTCCCGCGGCAGCACCTCGTGGACCGCAGGCATGGCGTCGATCTCCGGCGTCTGCCAGTAGGTGTAGCCAAACTTGATCTGGCTCATCATGTGGTTCCACTTGCCACCGCCGAGCTGGTGGTAGTGCGCGGTGAGCGCACGGTCGGCGGCGAAGAGTTCGCGGGCGCGGGCGGCGTAAAGATTGGCATCGCCGCGACCCTGGCGGGCGTAGAGACGATTGAGCCCGACGGAAACATAGAGCTCGTGCACGCCGGCGCTGGCGGTGACGGGATAAAGCACGAGCTGGTAGAAGGCGTCGCGGTAATCGGGCGCGAGCGCCGCGTTCAGCCTCGTGGCGCGGGCGACGAGGTCGCGCCACTCGAGGAGCACGCGCTCGGCCTCACGGTAATTGGTCAGGCTGTAGGTGTCGGGCGCGAGCAGCTCGGGCGTGCGCCGGCGGTTCAGTTTCGAATAACCGTCGATGAGCGCGGCCACCTCGGCCGCGTGCTCCGCGCCGAACTCGCGCGCCGCCCACTGCCGGGAATATTCCCCGAGTTTCTCGTAGGGCCAGCGCGCCGGGTCCCAGGCGTAGCGCAGGAAGAACTCGATCGGGAACTCCATCGGCTTCAGGTCGCCGACGTTGACGATCCAGAGGCGGTTGGCCTCGTGCCGCCAGGCGAGGTGCATCTGCTCCCAGACCTTGGTGAGGGGCGTGACGTTGAGCCATTTGTAGTTCCGCGGGCCGCCGACGTAGTCGAAGTGATAATAAACGCCCGCCCCGCCGGGACGCTTGCGCTCCTCGGGCGTGGGCAGGCGGCGGATGTTGCCCCAGTTGTCGTCGCACCAGAGCAGGATGACGTCATCCGGCACGCGTAAGCCGGCCTCGTAATAATCCTGCACCTCCTTGTAGAGCGCCCAGAGCTGCGGGGTCTGCTCCGCCGGCTTGCCCGTGACGTCGCTGATGATCTTCCGCTGGTCGGACACGATGCGCTCGAGGAGTTTCGTGTTGGTGTCGGCGGTCATGGCCTCGTCGCCGTCGCCGCGCATGCCGAGCGAGTGGATGTTCTCGAAATCCTTCGTGCGCTCGACGCTGCCGCGCCAGAATTCACGCAGGACCGCGTCGTTCCTGGCATAGTCCCAGGGACCCTGGCCGTATTTGCCCCACTCGGCATGCGCGCGCATCAGCGGCTCGTGGTGCGAGGTGCCCATGACGATGCCGTATTCGTCGGCGAGGCGCGGGTTCTCGGGATCATCGTCATTGAAGGCGCGCGGCAGCCACATGGCCGGCCAGAGGTAGTTGGCCCGCAGGCGGAGCATGAGCTCAAACAGGCGGCCGTAGAACTCCCGACCGAAACGGCCGTATTTCTCATAAACCCAGCCCGTGAGCGCGGGCGCCTCGTCGTTGAGGAAGATGCCGCGGTATTGCACGACGGGACTGTCGACCACCGTGCGGCCCGGCCGGAGGTAAAGCTCCGGGCTTTGCTTCACCGGCACGTCGGCCCACCAATACCAGGGCGAGACGCCGATCTGGCCGGAAATCTCATAGATGCCGTAAATGGTGCCGCGCTTGTCGCTGCCGGCGATGACGAGCGCCCGCTCCACGCCGGGCAGGGGATGCTCGACGGTCTCGATGACAAAGGCCTCCCACTTGCCGCGGATGGCGGTGACGTCGAGCTTGCCGGCGGCGACGAGGCCGTCGATCAGCACGCTTTGGCCGACGGTGCCGATGATGACGACATCGCCCGATGCCTTCGCACCCAGCGCGGGTTTGCGACCCGTGACCCGCTCGATGTCGGCCTGCAGATCACCCGCCGCGCGCCGCACGCCCGGCCAGTCGTTGTCCGCGACGACGAGCGACGCGGCGTGGTTCTTGTCCACCAAGGCAAACGCGCCTTTTGTCCCGCCATCGATAACCAGTCCTGCTGGACAAACAACCGGAGCGAACAGCGCACTGAGCATGAAAATCGCGCCCACCACCGCTGGTGGGAGGGGCTTTATGCCCCGACTGGGGCGTTTTGTCGGGGCATAAAGCCCCTCCCACCTTTTCAGATGAAATCTCATGGTCTGTCGCCGATCGTGGTCAGAGTGGTCGTGCCGGTCGCAAGCCCGTCGCCGGTGGCGGTGAGCCGGATCGTGCCGGGCTGGCCGGGCACGCCGCGCACGATCACGAGGCAAAGGCCGCTGAACGCCTTGCGGGCGGGCCGCTGGAACGGCTCGAAGCTGGTCGGGTCGCCGTTGTCGGTGGCCACGATCTCGCCGGGGCCCTCGATCTTGAATTGCAGTGCGTGGTCCGCGCGCGGCGCAGTGAGACCGGCGGTGTCGGTGACGCGCACGGTGACAAACGCCAGGTCGCGCCCATCGGCCGCGATTGTCGTGCGATCGGGTTTCAATTCCAACGCAACTGCGGCCTGCGCGGTGCGCACGATGTCCCGCGCCCATTCCTTGCCGTCCTTGTAGGCCACAACCTCGAGGGTGCCGGGCTCGTAGACCACGTCGTCCCAGCGCAAGCGGTATTCAAACCGGCCCTTGGCTTTCCGGCCGAGCGAGCGGCCGTTCAGGAACAGCTCCGCGGTGTCGCCCGAGGTGAAGACATGCACCGGCGTGACCTGCCCCACCCGCTCCGGCCAGGTCCAATGCGGCAGGATGTGCGCCATCGGATGATCCGGCCGCCAGACCGACTGGTAGAGGTAGAACCGGTCCTTCTTGAAACCGGCCAGATCGATGATGCCACAGTAGGAACTGCGCGACGTGTAATAGGGCGTGGGTTCGCCGAGGTGGTCCCACCCGGTCCACACGAACTGGCCGGCCACGAACGGATGCCGGGCGAGCGAGCCGAACACCTTGTCCGCCGTGGAGCCGAAGTCCACGGCGTGGAGCTCGTAGGCGCTGACGTGGTGGTTGGTCGAGTCGCCGCCGCGTCCATCGCGCACAGGGGCGCTCACCATCGGCGAAACCGGGAAGAGGTAAACGCCGCGGCTGCTGAAGGCCGAGGCCGTCTCGCTGCTGATGACGACCTTGCCGGGAAACTTCTCGCGGAAGCGCGGATACTGCGGCGGGGTGCGGATGCGGTCCGTGCCCTCGAACTCGGGCTCCTGCCGGATGCCCTCGCCCTGGTAGTTGAGGCTGACGACATCCACCGCCGCGGGCAGCGGCATGTCGGGCTTGGCCCAGTTCATCGCGGTCGTCGTGGGCCGCGTCGGGTCCTCCTCGCGGACGATGTCATGCAGGCGCTTCGCCACGGCGGCGCCGGCGGCGTCGGTGTATTGCTCTCCGACCTCGTTGCCGATGCTCCACAGGATGACCGAGGGATGGTTGCGGTCGCGGCGGACCAGCGCGCGCATGTCCGGCTCGTGCCAGTCGGGGAAGATCAGGTGGAAATCGAGCGGCGTCTTCTTCAGTTCCCAGACGTCAAACGACTCGTCCACGACGAGGAAGCCCAGGCGGTCGGTGAGCTCCAGCAACTCGGGCGCCGGCGGGTTGTGGCTCATGCGGATGGCGTTGCAGCCCAGCTCGCGGAGCAGCTCGAGCTGGCGCTCGGCGGCGCGGGTATTGAATGCCGCGCCCAGCGCGCCGAGATCGTGATGCTGGTTCACGCCCTGGAGCGGGATGTGCTCGCCGTTGACGATCACGCCGCGGGCCGGATCAAAGCGCAGCTCCCGGATGCCGAAGCGGGTCTCATAGGTATCGATGATGCGACCTTCCTGCGTGACGTTCGTGACCGCCACATAGCGGTTCGGTTGTTGCGTTGGCGGCGGGCCCCAGCGCTTGGGCCGGGACAACACGACCGAACTCCGGACCGTCCCCTGTCCGCCGGCAGGCAGCACCACGGTGAGGGGCGTGAGCTGAGCGACCGGCGTGCCGCCCCGTTTGCCGGTGGCGTCAAGTTCGTAGATCTCCGTGCCCACGGCGACGGAAGCGGTTTGCGACGTGGCGTTGGCCAGGGTGACCGCCGCCTCGATCGTCGCCGACTCCGCTGAAACCTGCGGCGTCGTGACCTGCACGCCCCATTGGCCCACATGGAGTGGCGACGTCTTGGTCAGCCAGACATTGCGATAAATGCCGCCGCCCGGATACCAGCGCGACGACGCCGGCGGATTGTCGAGGCGGATGGCCAGCTGGTTCACCCGGCCCGGGATCACGTAGGGCGTCAGGTCCACGCGCCACGAGGCGTAGCCGTAGGGCCAGCCGCCGACGAGCCGGCCGTTGAGCCAGACGATCGCGTAGGACATCGCGCCGTCGATCTCGAGGAAGAGGGATTTGCCCGCGTCGGCCGCCGGGATGTCGAGTTGCCGGCGATACCAACCAATGCCCCAGCTCGGCAACCGGCCCATGCCACCGTGGTTGCCCTCGGTGAGAAAGGGACCCGCGACAGCCCAGTCGTGCGGCAGCGTGACCGGCTGCCAGCCGCGGTCGTCGAAATCCGCCCGCACATAAGGCACGTCGCTGCCCGGATCGCCGGCCGGCCGCAGGTGCCGCTTCGCCGGGTCCCTGATGAAGTCGTTGCCGGTCGGCATAATCCACGGCTTGAGCACGGCCTGACCCGCCGCCGCCAGCCGCGCGGCCTCCTCGGGCCGGGAGTCGGCCGCCTTGTCGTCCCGCGCGTCCTTCACCTCCGGCCGCACATCATAGAGGAGCGGCACGGTGTTGCCCGGCGGATCATCCTTTTGAAAACGCCAGCCATCATTGAGCGGGAGGCGTTCGCGCGCCGCGTGCGCCGGCAGGCCGGCGAGGCCGAGAAGGGTGACAGCCAAGAACAAGGAGCGGTTCGTCATGGTCGGGCAAAAACAGAACTTCACGGCAGCACGATCGCGACGGTGGTCCTGGCCTCATCCGGACGCAAGGTGAAGGCCGCCTCGGCGCGTTTGCCGTCCTGCTCGACCGTGACGACATAGTCGCCGTGGAAGCCGCGGCCGCCGACCTTGCCGCTGGCGCCGGCCTTGCCTTGGAGCTTGGTGCGCCACTGCTTGAGCACCAGGTCCTGGTAAACCTTGGCCGCGGGCTTCTCCGACCAGTCGGACCGGAAGAGCGCGCCGCGCGGCCGCCAGTGCGCCCGGGCCCAGAAGCCCCAGTGCTGCACCCCGACGACGGACGGGTGGCTGTAGGCAAGGATCAGGAAGTCGCGCGTGTAGTCGGCCTGCAGCTGCTCGTCGTCCGTATCGATGTCAAACTCCGTGATCCGGATCGGCAGCTTGAGCTCCGCATACGCCTCGAGCGCCGCCAGCACCCGCTCCGGCGGGTTGGGCTGCGCGCTGATGTGGCCCTGCAGGCCGAGACCGCCGAGCGGGGCGCCCTTCGTCTGGAGGAATTTCGCGACCTTGAAAAAGTCCGCGCAGTGCGCCTTGTCCGCCACGAGGTCATGGTTGCTGTAGTCGTTGAGGTAGAGCGGCGCGCCGGGCGCGGCGCCGGCCTGCGCGGCCTTGAACCAGTCGACCATGATGTCGGGGCCGAACAGCGCCATCAGGTCGTGGTTGTCGTAAGGCTCGTTGAGCACGTCCCATTCCTGCACCCACTCGCGGGTGGCGGCGGTGATGTCCGCGATATGCGACAGGACCAGCGGCGGGATCTTGGCCTGGTTCTTTTTGCCGTCCTTCAGCGCGCCGATGCTCCTGGGCAGGTTCTTCCAGCCCGGCCAGACGAGCACGTGGCCGCGGACATGCAGCCCCTGCTCGCGCAACCAGCGCAGCGCCGCGAGGGACTGCGCCCGGTCGTAGGCGCCCGGCCATTCGCCATTCCAGACCGGCCACTTGAGGTCGTTCTCCGGGCTGGCGGCGTTGAAGAGCGCGAGGGCCTTCTCGCGGTAGATGCGGTTGTCCGGCGAGTCCTGCACCAAACGGGCAAGCTGCAGCGCCGTGCCGAAGTGAAACGCGCTGCGCCGCTGCTCGACGCGCACGGTCGCACCCGCCGCGGGCTGGCCGGCGGCGTCCCGGATCTCGATGAGGAAGCCCGATTTCCGGACCTGCTCGATGCGGGCCAGCGCCTCGTGCCGCCAGGCGGCGTCGGGCTCGCGCCCGGCGTAGGTGAAACGCGTCCTCGGCAGCGCCGCCGGCTCGAGGCTGCGGCCGTAGTGCAGCAGCTCGATGCCGCCGATCTCCACCGTCTCCCGCTTGAAACCGAACCCGAAGCCCAGCTCCAGCCCGCCCTTGCCGTAGTCGCCCGCGAAGGTGAACGGCAGGAGGAATTCCTGCCAGTCCGCGCCCATCGTCACCGTGTTCTCCAGGCTCTTGGCGTAATCCGGGCCGGCCCGCTGGACCACCACCCGCACCTGGCCGGCACCGGTCTCGTCGGCGGAGGCGACGCGGCGGGCAAAGAAGCGCAGCAGCGCGGTGTCGCCCCGCTGCACCGCCTTCACCAGCGGGGTCTTGGCCTCGACGGCCCAGGCGGGGCTCAGGTCGCGCGCGGTCTCGACGTGCAGGGCCCGCGTGAAGCCCGGGCCGGCAACGGTCACGGTCGTGAGCCGGATCGCATCGCCATTGCCTGCGCTGCCGGTCGCGGTGAAGGCATCCTCGATGGCCGCGGGCAGGAGGGACTCGCCCGGCGGCACCGGCGTCTGCGCCGCCAGCGGCAACCCGAGGAGGAACGAAAGGGCAAGGAGGAGTTTTTTCACGGTTCAGACGAGGTTGATCTGCACCTTCACGCTGGTGGGTTTCATGTTCACGGCGTAGTCGAACGCCGCCACCGCGTCGGCAAAGGCGTAGGTGTCGGTGATCAGCGGGCGCACGTCGATCTTCCGGCTGCCCATGAGGGCGAGGGCCCGGGGAAAGACGTGGGCGTAGCGGAAGATCGTCTCGAGGCGCGCCTCCTTGACCTGCGCGGCGACGACATCGAAGGGCACCGGTGCGCCGGGCATGCCGATGAGCACGACGCAGCCGCCGGGTGCGAGCACGTCGATCGCCTGGTTGGCGGACGACGGCAGGCCGACCGCGTCAAAGACGACGTCGGCGCCCCACCCGTCGGTCAGCCGGTGCACAACGGACTTGAGGTCCTGCTCACGGACGTTGACCGGCGTGATCGGGCCGAGCTTCGCCGCCAGCGCCAGCTTGGGCGCCTGGACATCGGTGATGATCACCTGTGCGCAACCGCCGGCAATCGCCGCCAGCGCCGTGACCAGGCCGATCGGGCCGGCACCGAGCACGACGGCGATGTCGCCGGGGCGGAGCCGCGCCTTGTTGGCGGCGTGCATGCCGACCGCGAGCGGCTCGACCATCGCACCCTCGGCGAAGGAAACGTTGTCAGGCAGCCTGAAAGTGAAGGCCGCGGGATGCACCACGCCGGGCCGGAGGCAGCCGTGCACGGGCGGTGTGGCCCAGAAGCGGACGGCAGGGTCGAGGTTGTAGAGACCGAGCCGCGTCGCGCGGCTGTTGGGATCGGGAATGCCCGGTTCCATGCAAACACGGTCGCCGACTTTCAGGCTGGTGACCGCGGCACCGATCTCGGTGACAACGCCGGCGGCCTCGTGCCCGAGGATCATCGGCTCGCGGACCACGAAAGGCCCGATGGCGCCGTGCTGGTAATAATGCACGTCGCTGCCGCAGACGCCCACGGTGTGGATGCGGATGCGCACGTCATGCGCGCCCAGCGGCTCCTCGATTGGAAAGTCCCGCAGTTTGAGGGTCTTGGTTTTCTCGAGGACGAGGGCTTGCATGGCGGGAATCCGGGGAGTTTGCCGGCGGAGGGTGGAGACGACAAGGGCGGGGTCAGATGACCCCGCCCTTGGTAACTATACCCCAAGGATGGCCGGTCAGAAGGTGAAGGTGTTCGTCACGAACCACTCGCGGTTGGGCGCGATGCGGACGGAGGCCCAGGTCTTGCCGTCGGGCTGGACCGAGATCGGGATGACCTCGTCCTTGCCGAAGAGGTTGCGGCCGTTGAGCTGGATCTTCCAGTTGATCTTCTTGGTCAGCTTGCGCTCGTAGCTCACCCAGGCATCAAACGCGTCCTCGGAAGGCCCGTAGTAGGGCTTGGTCAGGTCGAAGCTCGCCAGGCTGCCGGCGCCCGGGATGACGGGGTAGCCGATGACGACCTTGTCCTGCCAGCGGTAGCTGCCGCCGACACCGGCACCCTTGAGCATGCCTTCGCGGAAGCTGTAGTTGGTCACGACATTGTAGCGCCACTTGCGGAGCTCGGATGCGGCGGTGTTTTCCTGCAACTTGAGCAGGGTGTATTGACCGCGCCAGGGATTCCAGGCGGCCCGCAGCTCGTTGGCGGCGGAGTAGTCGGAGTTGAACCGGACCAGGTCACCGGCGGGACCGGCCAGCATGGTGTCCATGTAGGTCACCAGTTCGTCGAGCACCGCGCCGCCGACATTGGTGCGGACCGCCGTGGTCTTCGACGCGTTGAAGCTGATGCGCCAGTTCGGGGTCGGATTGGCGACGAACTCGAATTCGTAACCCTTGGACTGCGTATCCGCGGTCACCGCGAAGCCCTGCATGAGGGGGGCCGTGCGATAGTCATACACGCTGTTGGGATCCGGCAGGATGGGGCTGGCCTCATACTGGCCGCGGGTCTGCAGGGCCGATTGTGTCGTCGGGCCCGCCCCGTAGTTCCAAGCCGGGAAGTAGCCCTTGGCGGCGAGGAACACCTGCATGTCATTGATGGCCTTGATCGCCGCGTCGCGCCGGGTGTTCGCCTCGGCGGTGGACTCCAGGCGGGAATTCGCGGGCGGGGTCGTCGACTGACCGGAGGCCACCGGACGGCCGGTCGTGTTGTCCACATAGACCGGATCCCACAGGTAGCGCTGGCCGGTGTAGGGATTGAGGTTGGTCTGGCCGGCCGTGGACCAGGCATAGGCCGACATGTAATAGACCTTGATGTTGCGCCAGTTGAGGGCGTCGCGGATGGTGCCGTAGATGCCACTGTTATCGAGCTGCGTGTTGGTGCCCATCACGCTCGTCTCATACTTCCGGACGTTGAGCGAATACTTGCCGTCCTTGGTGGAGAGCAGGACGCCGTAGTCCTTGGTCGCGCCGGTCGGATTGCCGATCGAGTTGCCGTAGATGTCGCGGCGGAGGTCGGTGACCTGGAAGTTGTTCGACTTGTTGTAGGAGAGGCTGACGTTGATCGGCAGCGGGTCGCGCTCGCCGAACAGCTTGTTCAGGTGCACGACGACGCCGCCGGCGGTCGAGTGGTCCTTGAAGGTCTGGCTGGCGGGGAACAGGTCGGGCAGCTTGTAGACGGTCGGGTCGAGGTTGAGCGCGCCGCGATTGGCGGCGCCCGCGAGCGGCGAGGCGGAGACGTTCTTGCTCTTCACCTCGTCAAAGCGCCAGCCGAGCGTGGCGACGATGGCCTCCTTCCACATGAAGGCCTGCCAGGAGCCGGCATAGGACTTGGTCTGCCGGAGGCTCTTGGACGCGGCGGTGATCAGCGACGGGTTGGCGCCGTCGTTGTAACGGAGCAGCGTGTTCTGGAAGGTGCTGTTCCAGCCCCGGTAATTGGCCGGGTTCGAGACCTGCGTCAGCTGGGCGTAGGGCAAACCGGTGGCCGGATTGATCACCGGGGCGCCGTTGAAGAATGGCTGCAGGTTGGCCGGCACGTTCCATGGGTCGCTGAAATTAACGCCCGCCGGGTTCTGCCAGCTCATGTCGAACTGGTAGATGTTGCCGTCCTGAAGCGTGACGTTGGAGCGGATGCCGGGAATATTGGCGCCGGCCGCGGAGGATGCGCCGGCCAGGGACGACCCGAGGTAGATGACGGCCGTGGGCGGCAGGTTGATGAGGCCGTCCGGATTGCCCTGCAGCTTGTATGAGGCGTAGGCGGTGGAGTTGGCCGTCATCTGCCACGAACGGTTCTCGGTGTTGTATTTCTCGCTGCTGTAGACGCCGTTCAGGCGGTGCTTGCCGAGCAGCTTCGCCAGGAAGCTGTCCTTGTCGAAGAAGTCCGCGGAGCGGAGCTCGCCGAACACAGAAGCCCGGTAATATTCGCGGTCGCTCTCATAGGAGTTGCCGCGTCCCGGGCCGCCGGCAACAAACGGCCGGCCAAAGTTGGCATTGGCGACGCCGGGGTTGCTGGTGTTGCCCGACCCGGTGACGTAGTCCTGGAAGTTCTGCAGGATGTCGATGTTCAGCGTCGGATTGCCGATCAAAGCCTGGCCGCCACGGTCGTATTTCTGGCGGTCATAGGAGAGCTGCACACCCAGGCGGTCGTCGAAGGCGGTCTGGCTCAGGTCGAGGTTGTAGGCATCCCAGCCTTCCCACTCGTTCTTGGTCTGGCCGTCGATCAGGTTGTTGTAGAAGTCAAAGACGCTCGGGTCGGTCAGGGACATGTTCCGGTATTGCCCGTATTGGAAGTTGGGCAGCCGGGCGTTGTTGGCGTAGGCGCTGAAACTGCCCAGGGCGGAGAACACATCGGAGAAGCGGAGGCCGATGATGCCGTTGGAGGCACCCTGGGGCACACCCGCCGCGTTCAGCGCGCCGGTGTTCACATAACCGCCGTAGATCCGGTAGAGCTGGCTGCTCGCGCCATCGATGAACCACAGCGGCTGCTGCTGGTTGACCACGCCGCTCAGCCAGGGATTGAAGGTCGCGGGCGAGGACCCGACCGTGTAGCCGTTGGTGATGGCCAGCTTGCCCAGGCCGCCGTCCGCGCTGGCGGTGTTAACCGGGCGGAACCAGGGCGTGATGCTGTCCTGGGGCGGGAGGATGCGCGGGCGGTTGGCGTCGACGTCGCCGTGCTCATACTTCGCCTTGATGCTGGTGCGGAAGTCGCGGCGCTTGAAAAGCTGCGGCTCGAAGCGCACGGTCGCATAGTAGCGCTTGCTCTCCTGGAAGGCGCCCTCCTGCTGGTATTTCTCGTCGTTCCACAGGCCGGCGAGCCGGAAGGACAGGACCTTCGGGATGACCACCTGGTTGAAATCCGCGCTGGTGCGCACGGTGCCGAAGGAGCCGAACCGGGCCTCCAGGCTGCCGCGGCTTTTGCCGAAATCCGCATTGCGGGTCGTCGCGTTGACGATGCCGGCCGGACTGCCGAGGCCGAAGAGGATCGAGTTCGGGCCGCGCTGGATGTCGATGCGGTCCACGTTGAAGCCATCCCACGGGATGTCGGTGCCGAAGTAATCGCGGGTGTTGTCGGCGGAGGCGAGGCCGCGCACGCGCTGGGCGCCGCCGGGCGCGCGCAGGCTGCCGGTCTCATCCAGCGAGGTCCCGTTGCCCAGGCCGGCGTAGGTGCCGCGCGTGCCCGCCACCTCGGCGTTCGGGGTGTATTGGAGCAGGGTGGCGTTGTCGGTCGCCCCGATGTCCTTCATGAACTCCTTCGTGACGACGGAAATCGCGGACCCCACGTCCTTGAGGTTGGTGCGGATGCGGGTGCCGGCCAGCGTCTCGGTGGCCTGGTAGCCGGTGTCCTGCGTGGCGGTCACCTCAAAGGGCGAGAGCTCGATGGTGTCGTTGTCGGCCGGGCGGTTCTCAACCGGCACAGGCTTGTCACTGGCGGCGGGCTGGGCGGGGGCCGGGGCGGCGGTTTGCGCGGCCAACGGCCACGCGCAGGCCACCAAGGCCAGCGCGGTCAGGGATTTTCTTACGTTATTCATGGTGGGGTTAGGCTGGGCGGGACACGACGCGGATGCGTCCATGGGGGCGTGCGGAGGTAAGGCACATGGGGCGATGGGGTGAAACGGCCAACGGGGGTAGCCGGCGCCGCGAAACAACAGAAGCCCGGCGGGGAAATCAAAAGAGCGCTAAGTCTAACATTAGCGCGAGGCCGGATTCGGCGGGCGCGGGGCGGCGTGACATGGGTGGTTGCTTCGGGGTTGTGACCCGGTTCCTTTCGTTGTTTTCCTTTAACTGATCCCGTCGCCCCACTCTACCCCAATCTCATCATGGCAATCTTCCTCGGCATCGACAGCGGCACGCAAAGCACCAAGGCCATCGCGCTCGACCTCGACACCGGCCGCGTCGTCGCCGAGGCCCGCGCTCCGCACACGCTCCTCCCCGGCCTGCCCGCCGGCCACATGGAGCAGCATCCCGCGGAATGGACCGCCGCGCTCGAGACGGTCATCGCCGGGGTCGCCGCGAAGATCGACCGCACCCGCGTGCGCGGCATCGGCGTCTCCGGCCAGCAGCACGGCTTCGTGCCGCTCGACGCCGCCGGCGCCGTGATCCGCCCCGCCAAACTCTGGTGCGACACCAGCACGACGCAGGAGTGCGAACTGCTCACGAAGAAGCTCGGCGGCGCCCAGGCCGCCATCCGCACCGCCGGCCTGCCGTTCCTGCCCGGCTACACGGCGCCGAAGATCCTGTGGTTAAAACGCCACGAGCCCGCGAACTACCGGCAACTGCGCCATGTGCTGCTCCCGCACGATTATCTCAATTATCATCTGACCGGGAATTATTTCATGGAGCCCGGCGATGCCTCGGGCACCGCACTCATGGACGTCAGGCAGCGCAAGTGGTCGGACAAGGTCATCCGCGCGATCGACAAAAACCTGATCGACTGGCTGCCGCCGCTGTCCGGCTCGCACGAGGCCGCCGGCACGTTGCGACCCGAGCTTGCGCGGCAGTTCGGCTTCGGGCCCGGCGTGGTCGTCAGTGCTGGCGGCGGCGACAACATGATGGGCGCCATCGGCACCGGCAACGTGACGCCGGGCGTGGTCAGCGCGAGCTTCGGCACGAGCGGCACCATCTTCGCCCACAGCGCCAAACCCGTGGTCGACCCGCAGGGCGAGATCGCCGCCTTCTGCTCGTCCACCGGCGGCTGGCTGCCGCTGCTGTGCACGATGAACGTCACGCTCGTCACCGAGCAGTTCCGCCAGCTCTTCAACTGGGACCACGCCGGGCTCGACCACGCCGTGGCCGCCGCCCCCGCCGGCGCGGGCGGCCTGAACCTGCTCCCCTACTTCGACGGCGAACGCACGCCCAACCTGCCGCGCGGCACCGGCGTTCTGACCGGCCTTAACCGCACCTCGCTCACCCCCGGCGGCCTGGCGCGCGCCGCGCTGGAGGGCGTGACGCTCAACATGAACTACGGCCTGCGCCGGCTGACCGCGCTGGGCCTCAAGCCGCGCGAGATCCGTGTCACGGGCGGCGGCGCCCGCTCCGCCGTGTGGCGCCAGCTCATGGCCGATATCTTCGGCGTGCCCGTCGTCGCGATGGTCGAGGACGAGGGCGCCGCGCTCGGCGGCGCGCTGCAGGCCGCATGGTGCGTCGCGCTGCGCGACGGCCGCAAGGCGAAGCTCACCGATTTCACCGCCACCACCGTGGCCCCCGACGAACGCACGCGCTGCACGCCCGACAAGAAGAACCGCGCGCTCTACCGCGACCTGCAGGCAAAGCACGACGAACTCAGCCGCACGCTGCGGCCGTGGTTCGGGGCGTAGGCATCTAACTGGAGGGTCCAGCTCCAGCTGGACCGCGAACGCGATATCACCGGCGAACACACGGCCCAGCTGGAGCTGGGCCCTCCACCGCCAGGCCACGATCTTTTTGCTAAAACCCCGACCCGTCCGCCTTGGTGCCGCAGAAGGACACCTCGATGCCGAGCTGCGCGGCGAGCGACGCCTTGGTGTAGGCGGCGAGGTCGGCCGCGGCGGCATTCTTCGCGTAGGCCACCTGGATGTGGTTGGCCTGGTGCCGGGCCATCATCAGGTCGCGGGTCACGCCGTAGGTGACCGCGTGCATGATGGGCCACTGGACGGTCGTCTCCTTCCAGCGGCGCTCGGTCTCGGCGCGCGGGAGCGTGATGACCTTGGCGCGGCCGATGTCCATCTTGAGTTTGCCGCCCTGGACAAACACGCGGCTCCAGACGATCTCACCGGGCTTGGCGATGCCGCGGAGCGAACCGCCGCCGAGCCGGAAATACATCGGGGGCTGCCGCAGCGAATCCGAACCCGCCCAGCCGCCGACATGGTGATCGGCCGGCGCGCTGCCGGAGATGAGGAACACCCAGACGTATTCGTCCGTCGTGCCGGAGCGATCCCAATCACCCCAGCGCAGATCGTGGAGCGTGTTGGCCTTGGGCTGGCCGAGGGCGGCGTGGACGCGATTGGTGAACAGGCCGTCGAGACCGGCGCATTCGTCCACCTCGTTGAAATGCACGATCGGCTGCCCAGGACGGATGACCTGGCCCGCGGCGTTCTTCACCGGCGGACGGTCGCTTGAGTTCAGCGTGCCCTCGACGAGGTCGGAGGCCGGCAGGAGATCCTTGAGGCCCTGCTGGTATTGGATACCGATCGACTCGCAGCCGAATTCGTCGGCGATGCGGCAGGCCGCGATGTAGGTTTTGCACTGCCACAGCACCTGGCTCTTCGTGAGCTCGGTCTTTTCGTCGGTGCCGAAGTGGAAGGTGAAGCCTTTCTTGATATACCAGTCGAACACCGCCTTCGCCTCGGCGTCGGTCACCTGCGTCGCACCATAATAGAGCGCAGACTGCGAGAGGCGCTCCTTGCAGACACCGGTCTGGTAGAGGAGATCGTCGGGGATGATGGCGTTATACATGCCCATGCAGCCCTCATCGAAGATGCCCATGATGGACTTCCTTACGCGCAGATCGGTGGCGATCTTCCTCGCCACGGTCTTCGCCCTCGCCGGCACGCGGGCTTTCGCGATCGGCCGCACATGCGGCGTGCGGTGCGTGGTGACACCGGTCTTCAGCCAGCGCGCGAGGCCGCGCAGGAAATATTCATCGTCAAAATTATCGCTCCAGAGGGTCGAGTATTTGACGCCGGCCTTCGTGAGGGAGCCGTTGAGGTTGAGCATGCCCACGAGGCCCGGCCAGGTGCCGCTCCAGTTGGCGACGGTCAGGATGGGACCGCGGTGGCTCATGAGGCCCGCGAGCAGGTGATGCGAATACTGCCAGACCGCCTCGGCCACGATGAGCGGCGCATCGGGATCGAGCTTGGCAAAGACCTCGAGGCCTTCCTTCTGCGAGGCGATGAACCCGTGCTTGACCGCCGGCTTGTAGGGGTGGGCCCGCACCAGTTTGCGGCCGAAGCCGGCCACCGCGGCGGCGAGTTTCTTTTCCATGCCCGCCTGGGCGGGCCAGCAGACCTGGTTGGCCGACTGGCGCAGATCACCATTGGCCACGAGCAGGACGGTTTTCGACGAACGGGGCATAGGCCAGGAATCCAGTGGAAGCAGCGCTTTCCAGCAAGCCTGGGAACGGCTTATCTCGCTGATATCGTTCAACGACCGGTCGGTGACGGAGCCAAGAACCGTCCGTGTCTCGATCCGGCGTCTTTCTCCCCATTCCAGGGGGCTGACATCGCTTGGACGCTACAGGACTCGAACCTGTGACCCCGTGCGTGTGAAGCACGTGCTCTAACCAACTGAGCTAAGCGTCCGAAACGAGGGGCAGACGGTTAACAACCGACCGGGACGAATCAACCCTTCTTTTCCGCCGGGGCCGGATCCAGCTCCGCCGCCAGTGTCCGGAGGAGATGCTGCTCGGTGTAAGGCTTGGTCAGCAGCGTCCTTATGCCGAGCGACTCCAACCCGGCTTCCGGTCCGGCCTCGGAGATCTCCCCGGTCATGCCCGAGGAGGCCATGATCGGCACCCGGGGGTCATGGCGCCGGATCTCCCGGGCCATCTCATAGCCGTTCATGCCCGGCATCATCAGGTCCGTCACCACCGCGGCGAACGGTCCGTGTTGCCGGAATTTCACCAGGCCCTCGCTGCCGTCCTCCGCCGTCTCCACCACAAAGCCGTGCCGTTGCAGCGCCGCGGCGGTCACGATGCGGATGGGCTCCTCGTCGTCTACCACGAGGATCCGCCGGCCGCCCCCCTGGATCAACTCGCCGCCAGGTTCGGCCGCCTCCGGCGCGGCGGAGGTGCGGGCCATCGCCGGCAACAGGACGCTGAATTCCGTGCCCTCCCCGACCTTGGTCTTCACCTCCACCGCACCGCCGTGGCTGCGCACGATGCCATAAACCGTCGAGAGGCCCAGGCCGGTGCCCTTGCCGATCGGCTTGGTGGTGAAGAACGGCTCGAACATGCGCTCCAGCACCTCGGGCGGGATGCCGCCGCCGGTGTCGGCCACCGTAAAGGCCATGCAGCGGCCGGGCTTGAGCGGCGGGTTGCGGGCGGCCCGCGCCTCGTCCACCAGCACCTCGTGTGCGCCCAGAACCAGCCGGCCGCCGACCGACATTGCGTCCCGGGCGTTGATCGCGAGGTTGAGCAGCACCTGGTGCAGCTGCGTCGCGTCGCCGAGCACGGGGGAAAGGTTGGCCCCCAGCTCGGTCTCGATCCGGATGTTGCGTGGCAGCGTCTCGCCCAGGATCTGCGCCATCTCCTTGACCAGGTATTTCGGCTGCACCTCGGTGCGCTCGCCCTCGATGCCCCGGGCGAAGGTCAGCACCTGCTTCACAATGCCGGCCCCGCGCTGCCCGGCGCCCTCGATCGTGTCGAGCATGCGGCGGGCGTCCGCCATCGGGTATTTCAGCTTGAGCAGCTCCAGCGAGAGGAGGATCGGGGCGAAGATGTTGTTCAGGTCGTGCGCGATGCCGCTGGCGAGCATGCCGATGCTCTCCAGGCGCTGGGCGCGGGCCAGCTGCTGCTCGAGCTGCTTCTGCTCGGTGATGTCCTGTTTGATGGCCACATAATGCGCGATCCTTCCGTTCTCGCCCCGCACGGGGGCTATCGTCATGCGCTCGTGATACTGGACGCCATCCTTGCGCTGGTTGAACATCTCGCCGGTCCAGACCTCGCCCCGCTTGATGGTGGCCCACATGGCCGCATAAAACCCCTGTGTGTGCCGGCCCGATTTCAACACCCGCGGATTGCGGCCGATGGCCTCGGCCGCCGTGTAGCCGGTCAACGCGGTGAAGCCCGGGTTGACCGACTTGATCACGCCGTCGGCATCCGTCACCACCCAGCCGACCGGGGCGGCCTGCACCGCCGCCTCCAACAGGTGCAGGTGCGCGAGGGCCTGCTGCTTTTCCGATTCATCGGTGACGAGCAGAAGCAGGTGCGTGGCGTCTTGATAATGAAACGGTTTGAACCGGGCCTCGATCCAGCCGGAACGGCCGAAGCTGCTCTCAAACGGACCGCGATGCACGACCTGCCTGCCGGTGGCCAGCGCCTCCTCGGCGGCCGCCAGCAGGCCGTATCGGCGCCACAATTCCATTTCCCGGAAATTCTGCCGGAGCAGGCTGGGCACATCGGCGCCCGCCAGCTGCGCCGCCGCCTCATTCGCCGTCACCGTCCGGCCGTCCGCTCCGTAGACAAGGACCCCGATCGGTGAACTGTTCAGGATGGTCTTCGCAAAGCCGAGCGTGTCCATGATGCGGGCCTCCGCGCTTTTCCGTTCATTGATATCGGTGTGGACGCCGATCATGCGAAGCGGCCGGTCGGCCGTGTCCCGCTCAACGATACGACCCCGCGAGTGGATCCAGCACCAATCTCCCGTCGCAGTCCGGAGGCGGAACTCCGCCCGATAGTGATCGATCCGACCGGACAGATAATCGTCGATGCTTTGTTTGGTCGGAGCCAGATCTCCCGGATGAAGGCGCTCAAACCAAGCCGCCGCGCTTTCCCGAAAGTCCGCGGGTTCATACCCGAGCATGGTCGCGTAAGCGTCGTTCACCACCACGACGCCTGACGGGATGTTCCAGTCAAAAAGCCCCTGGTTGGTCGCCTCCAGCGCCAAGGCCAGGCGCTGCTCATTCTCTTGCAATGCTTTTTCCATGGCGACGTGCTGCCGCACCAGTCGTCGCGTCAACAGGTAGAGCATACCCGCCGAAACCACGATGAACAACAGCCCCTTCAGGGTTCCCAGTTTCCATATCTCACCCGCTTCACCTACCCGCCAGGCCATCCATCACTGCCCACGATCCACAATGCCCCGACCAGGACATAAAGCAGGGTGACTCGAAAGGGGGAATCCGGACGGACGAAAGCCATGATGCGTGGAAAGTTCATTGGCCCGGCGTCCAGTATCGCAGATTCCCCCGGCCGGAGGCTCCGCATATCTTGCGTTAAGCCATGCGCCGGTTTCCCGGCAGCCGGTTTTGGGTCGCATTGCAACCGGCCCGGCGTAGGCGTAGGTCATGACCTGTCCGGAACAGGAAATCACCGCGATCCCCCCGCTCAGCCCCGGGGAAACCTCGCTGCTGAACATGCATTCGGTGCTCAATGTGCTGAATATCCTCTACGGCGAGCTCACCCTGCTCGGGCTGACGCTGGCGGATGACGACTGGCTGCTCCGTCCCGCCCTCGAACTCTGCGAGCGCTTCCGGAAAGACCTGACCGACCCGGCGGCCAGCCTCCGCCAGGCCGCCGCGCTGGATCAGACCCTCTTCACCATCGAGCGGACGATCGCCCTGGAGCTGGACCGCCAGCCCGGCAAGGCGGACGACCCCGCGGTGCAGGACTCGCTCGCCAACATCCGCTCGGTCTACAAGGTGCTGGAGGTGCGCGCGCGGGAAATCCTGGCGCGCGCCGCGGCGCCCGGGAAATGGGTGGTGATGCCGATCGAGGACCTCCGCGCGGACTTTCGCAGCGTGTTCGCCGCCATCGAGAAAAACAGCCGTGGCCGCTTCCGCATCATCTACAACCTGGGCCAGCAGGAAGCAGCCGACTATTACATCGACCTCGCCATCGAGAGCCAGGATGGCCGGACCGTCGCCCTGCCGCTGGTCTTCACCGATGTCATGCGGGACCTGATGGCCAACGCCCGCAAATACACCCCGCCGGGCGGCACCATCAGCGCGGGGCTTTATGAGACCGCCGAGGTGCTGCGTTTCACCGTGCAGGACAGCGGCCGGGGCATTCCTCCGGACGAGCTGCAGACCGTGGTTCACTACGGCCGGCGCGGCAGCAATGTCGCGGAAGTGCGCACGATGGGCGGCGGCTTCGGCCTGACCAAGGCGTTCCTGGTGACCAAGCAGTTTGGCGGACGGTTCTGAATCCGCTCGGAGCTGGGCGTCGGCACGCGCATCCGGATCGAGATCCCGCGGCCGGGCCGGAACGGGTAAAAGGCGGTCGCAGGTTTTGGTGGGAGGGGCTTTATGCCCCGACTGATTGAGGCGGCCGCAGGTTTCCGGACCGGCGAAAGCGCCGGTGTGGATCAGCCGTCGCCTGGCCTATGGCTAACAAGAACCGACACCCGACCTTGTCGGGGCATAAAGCCCCTCCCACCACATTCACCGGCCTGGCTCAGCGGCGCCCCTCCCTACTTCCGCGTCGCCACCGCGCGCTTCCGTGCGGGGAACAGCGTCCGGCAGATCTCGCACACCGTCCCGTCACAGCCGCGGGCCGTGCAATGCTCGCGGCCGTAAAAGATGATGCGCAGGTGCAGCTGGTTCCAGGTTTCCGGCGGGAAGAGTTTCTTCAGGTCGCGCTCGGTCTGCTCCACGCTTTTGCCCGCCGTCAGCTTCCAGCGCTGCGCCAGCCGGTGGATGTGCGTGTCCACCGGGAAGGCCGGCACGCCGAAGGCCTGGCTCATGACCACCGAGGCCGTCTTGTGCCCGACGCCGGGCAACGCCTCCAGCTCGGCAAAAGTGCGCGGCACGGCGCCGGCATGACGGTCCATGATCAACCCGGAAAGCGTGCTGATGGCCTTCGCCTTCTGCGGCGACAGGCCGCAGGGGCGGATGACGCCCTGGATCTTCGCCACCGGCACCCGCCGCATGTCCGCCGGGTTGTCCGCCACGGCCCAGAGGTGCGGAGTAACGAGATTGACGCGCTTGTCTGTGCATTGCGCCGAGAGCAGCACCGCCACCAGCAGCGTATAGGGGTCCTTGTGGTCCAGCGGAATGGGCGTCTCCGGATAAAGCTCCGCCAGCCGGCGCGCCACGAAGGCGGCCCGGGCGGGTTTGGTGGCGTAGGGATTGCTCATGTCAGTGTTGGTTGCCCAGATACCAACCCCCGTAACTTTTGGAACCACTAATCAGTTTCGCCAATGCGCGAAACTTTCGATGTCTCTTCCGCCTGATGTGACTGGTGCCGCCCAAAGGGCACCCGCCCCAGTCACCCCTTCGCTTCGCTACGGGGCCGCACCCGCTGGGTGCGACCATTTTCGCGCTGCCGCGCTCCATCGCCTCCAGTCAATGTCTGGGGTCTGCTTATCGCAGACTGGGTAATAAGCCGGCGATTAGCCGGCCCCCGACTTGTCCGCCGTAGCTTCAGCGAAGGCGGAAGCCCACTGGCGGAGACGATTAGTCGGAGCGCACTTCCAAGGATTCATCCCTTGATGAATCCATCAGGGAGTGTCTTCAAATCCTAGGCTCAAATTACTGAGCGGCTGAAGACCGCAAGATCCGATCCGTATTTAACCACTGATGCATCGCCTACCGGCTCTGCTAATTGGTGAGCTTCACCTAATCGGTTCCGCCGTGGGTTTCAGGGGTC